>NZ_JBFTNI010000013.1:0-106303 GCF_056397405.1 Variovorax sp. 05N34 | reverse complement strand
GCGAAGCCCTCTATTATTACACGATTTTCAGAAGATTCGAAAAACTTTTGAAGTTTTTTTCTTCCCCCTCTCCGCTCATCTCAATACCACCCCGGAGAGCAACATCAAGATCCGTGTTTAGCGGAGCCTTCGATTATGACACGGTTTTTAGAGGCTTTGAAAACATAAAGAAGTTTTTTTAAAACCCGCTCTATTTACTCTTTTGCCTCCGCTCACCTCGACCGTCTTATAAAGACTCGCCGAGATCCGTGTTTAGCGAAGCCCGCGATTATGCCATCGCTTTTCGGCTGCGGGCAACACTTTGCGAACTTTCTCGTAGACGCATCTACTGGCGCGCGGTACGCACGTTGTCCGGAAGGGCCTGAGGCCAGCTTGTGCGGAACGGGTTGATGTCCAAGCCGCCGCGGCGAGTGTAGCGGGCGTAGACAGCCAACTTGGTTGGACGGCAGCGGCGCCACACATCCGTGAAGATGCGCTCCACACAGGGTTCATGGAACTCGTTGTGATTGCGAAAGCTCACGATGTACGCTAGGAGACCTGCTTGGTCGATGGGGGGCCCGTTGTAGCGGATCTGCACGCTGCCCCAATCGGGCTGCCCTGTTACGAGGCAATTGCTCTTGAGCAATCGACTGGTCAGCGCCTCGGTAACGGGCGCTTGCGCGAAGTCGCTCGTGAGCAGTTCGGGCGCTGGCTGGTATTGAATGCATTCGATATCGAGGCGGTCCAAGTCGAGGCCGTCCAGTTCATGCACAGGAACTTGATCGAACGCCGCGGGCGCCAACAACTTCACCCCGATGCTCGCCACCCGGCCACTGCCGCGCCAGACCGCCTCGCTCAGGTCAGCGCGAAGCCGCTCCCTGACGGCCGCTGAATCGGGAAACACGGTACTGTTGAAGCTGTTCAGGTACAGCTTGAACGACTTGCTTTCGATGATGTTGGGCGTCTCGCAAGGGATCGTGAAGTGCGCGATGGCCAACTGTGGCTTGCCTCGTGCGTTGAGCCAGCTGAGCTCGAAGGCTGTCCACAGATCGGCACCAAAGAACGGAAGCGCACTGCCATCGATGCCCATGGCTTCACGTTGCGTCGCGCGCGAGATCGGGAACAGCAGACTGGCGTCGTATTGGTCAACGTACGCCGAGGCGCGGCCCAACTGCGATTGTTCCGGGGTGTTGTCAAGGCTCATGGGCGTCCTTCAGCTGACTTTTGAAAGGGAATCATGTTGTCCGGAGCATCCGGATCAGATGAACTCGCGTTCGCGCAGCCACTTGGTCGCGACCCACTTTTCGCCGGAAAGCACGGGCGCACCTCCATGCAAGGTGCGCGTTGCAGGATCAGGACGGTCGTAGCTGAAAAACACCCCCGTTCCACGTTTGGGCGCCACTTCGAGGCCGACATCGGGGAAGGTCGTCGCCCCACCCTGTTGCGGCTCCTGCAGGTACATGACCAGCGTGGCCACCCGCTGCCCACCGCGCCGAAGAATGAGCGGCGTGCCGAGCTCGCCCGGGTCGAAGTAGTCGTAGTGCGGCCGATATTGCGCGCCCGGCGCGTATCGCAGGATCTGCAGGCCTTCGCCGAATTCGAGAGGCCATTGAAGCAGCCTGGCGATGCGTTGCTCCAATCGCGCAACCACGGGGTTCTCTCCGCGCTCGAAGAACATGCCGTCGCTGGTTCGATCGACATTGAGCGCCTCGCCACCGGTTTGCGTTTCGACCGTGAGCGACCGCGCGAGACGCTGGCGCGCTGTGGCGATCAACGCGTCGCACTCTTCATCGGCCACGAGATTTCCGAACACGATCACGCGCGGGTTGCGCATTGTCTGGAGGACTTGCACGCGACGGTCACCGGCTTCGATGTAGAGCGGTGCGGCCGACAGATCCGGCCCAGGCATCGGCTTGCTCGGCTCGGCAACCGCCGAGGTCCCGGCCGATTTGAGCTCGACTTCCGCCAGAGCTGCGTCTGCCGCGGCGTCTTGCCATCCGGCTGCGCGCATCGATGCACGCAGGCTCGCAACCGTATGGCCCGCCGCCACTTGCGTGGCGACCCATTCGCGAAGTTCAGGACTGATCGCCTGTCCATGACTCATGATGATCTCCGTCGAAAGACGAGGCGCTCGGGCTTGGACGCCGCGGCATCGAATCCGTACCCCTCGAGGTCGAACTTCTCCAGCACCTTGGGCGTGGCAGCCTTGTGAAGGATGGCCCATCGCGCCATGAGGCCCCGCGCGCGCTTGGCGAAGAAGCTCACAATCTTGTAGCGTCCTTCATCACCCTTGGCGCCAGTGCTGCCTTTCCACTCTTCAAAGACACACTCCACCACGCGAGCCTTGAGAACGCTCTGGTCGACCGACTTGAAGTATTCCTGCGAAGCCAGGTTAATGACAACCGGCGTGCGATCAGCGACCAACCGCTCGTTGAGATGCGCCGCGATCCGCGCTCCCCAGAAGGCGTACAGGTCCTTGCCGTGGCGATTTGCAAGTTGCGTTCCCATCTCGAGCCGATAAGGTTGCAGCAGATCCAGCGGCCGCAGCACGCCGTAGAGCCCGCTCAGGATGCAGACATGGTCCTGCGCCCAGGCAAGCTGTGCCTCACTCATCGTTCTTGCGTCGAGCCCGCCGTAGACATCGCCATCGAATGCGAGCGCGGCCTGCTTTGCGTTCCGCTCGGTTCCCCTGGAAGCCCAGGCCGCATAGCGCGCCACGTTGAGCGCGGAAAGCTTATCGGACAAATTCATCAACTCCGCGACCTGCTGTGGCGACTTCTCGCGCAGGAGCTTGATGAGTTCTGACGCCGGGCTTCGGGGCCCTTCGAAGCGGGCCTGGGTGGACGGTACCGTTTCAGATACCGGAGTTTCGTAGTCGAGAGACTTGGCAGGAGACAGCAAAAACAGCATCGTTCAATTATGTGCGGCGCGGCGCTGGGGCGAGAAAGCGGTATAGAGTGCGCGGTTCATTGCAACACGACCGTTCTGGAGACCCACGATGAAGGCTGCCTCTTTGCTGCGAACCGGTGCTTTCGTTCTTGCCGCCGCCTGTGCAAGCAGCGCGTTTTTGACGTCGCTGCCTGCCGGGGCCGCAGCGCCCTTCGCCAAGGAACAGGCTCCCGGCTTCTACCGGCTGATGGTGGGTGACTTCGAGATTACCGCACTCGCGGACGGCACCGTCGCGCTGCCAGTGGATCAGCTTCTCACGAACACCACCCAAGGCGAGGTCAAGAAGGCGTTGGCCAAGTTCTCCCTCAGTTTGCCGCTCGAAACCTCGGTGAACGGATTTCTGATCAATACAGGCAGCAAGCTGATCCTGGTCGACACCGGAGCCGCTGGCCTGTTTGGCCCCACGCTCGGGAAACTGACGGGCAACCTGAAAGCCGCCGGATACCAACCTGAGCAGGTCGACGAGGTCTATATCACCCACATGCATCCGGACCACGTCGGCGGCCTCATGTCAGGTGACAAGCTGACATTTCCAAACGCGATCGTCCGGGCCGACAAGCGCGACGCCGATTTTTGGTTGAGCCAGGCAAACCTGGACAAGGCACCGGACGCCTCCAAAGACTTCTTCCGCGGTGCAATGGCGTCGCTCAATCCCTACATCGCCGCGGGCAAGTTCAAGCCGTTCGACGGAAACACGGAACTCGCGCCGGGCATCCGCGCAAGGGCCGCACACGGTCACACGGCGGGGCACTCGATCTTCATCGCCGAAAGCAAGGGCGAGAGGATCGCATTCTGGGGCGACCTGATGCACGTCGCCGCGGTGCAGTTCGAACGTCCGTCGGTCACCATCCAGTTCGACTCCGATTCCAAGGCCGCCGCTGTCCAGCGCAAAAAAGCCTATGTCGAGGCTGCCCGCGACGGCTACCTTGTCGCTGGCGCGCATCTTTCTTTTCCGGGCATCGGCCACGTCCGGTCCCAAGGTGCCGGCTATGCATGGGTGCCCGTCAACTATGCAGCGCCGCATTGATCGCGGCACACTCTCAGTCGAATAAAATCCGCCCACTTCCACCCACAAGCGGCATCCTGCGGGATGCCGTTCGTCTTTGTACCGCCATGAGCGAAACCTTGCCCCAACCCGGCCTCGAGAGCCTTTCCAAATCCTTCGAACCCGTTGCCATCGAGGCGCATTGGGGTCCCGAGTGGGAGCGGCGCGGCTATTCGGCCGCTGGCTTCCGCGGCACGCAGAAGGCCAAGGAAGGCGCGCCATCCTTCGCGATTCAGCTTCCGCCGCCGAACGTCACTGGCACGCTTCACATGGGGCATGCGTTCAACCAGACCATCATGGACAGCCTCACACGCTACCACCGGATGGCAGGCGACAACACCCTGTGGCTGCCCGGCACCGACCACGCGGGCATCGCCACGCAGATCGTCGTTGAACGCCAACTGCAGGAACAGAAGATCAGCCGGCACGATCTCGGCCGCAAGAATTTCGTCGCTCGCGTCTGGGAATGGAAAGAGAAGTCCGGCAACACGATCACGGGCCAGATGCGCCGCATGGGCGACTCGGTCGATTGGAGCCGCGAGTACTTCACGATGGACGAGACGCTCTCCAGCGTTGTCACGCAGACCTTCGTTCAGCTCTACAACGAAGGCTTGATCTATCGCGGCAAGCGTCTGGTCAACTGGGACCCGGTGCTCAAGACAGCGGTGAGCGATCTCGAAGTCGAAAGCGAGGAGGAAGACGGCTCTCTCTGGCATATCGCCTATCCGCTGGAAGACGGTTCCGGCTCTCTCACCGTTGCGACCACTCGCCCTGAAACCATGCTGGGTGACGTTGCCGTGATGGTGCATCCCGATGATGAGCGCTACAAACATCTGATTGGCCAGCGGGTCAGGCTGCCGTTGGTCGACCGACTGATCCCGGTGATTGCCGACGACTACGTCGACAAGGAATTCGGCACCGGCGTCGTCAAGGTCACGCCGGCGCACGACCACAACGACTATGCAGTGGGCCTGCGCCACGGCCTTGAGGTCATCGGCGTATTGACGCTCGATGCCACCATCAACGACAACGCTCCCGAGAAGTACCGCGGTCTGGATCGGTTCGTGGCACGCAAGGCTGTCATTGCCGACCTGGAGGTGCTGGGCCTGCTGATCGAGACCAAGAAGCACAAGCTGATGGTGCCGCGCTGTGCGCGCACAGGTGCGGTGGTCGAGCCGATGCTCACCGATCAGTGGTTCGTCGCCATGACCAAGCCAGACGCCAGCGGCCAGTCGATTGCGCAGAAAGCCATCGATGCGGTGCGCTCGGGCGAGGTCACTTTCGTTCCGGAAAACTGGATCAATACCTACAACCACTGGATGGAAAACATCCAGGACTGGACCATCTCCCGCCAGCTCTGGTGGGGCCACCAGATCCCCGCCTGGTATGACGAAGACGGCAAGGTCTACGTCGCAGCCAGCGAAGCCGAAGCGCAAGCGCAGGCCGTCGGAAAGACACTCACGCGCGATGAAGACGTGCTGGACACGTGGTACTCGTCGGCGCTGGTGCCCTTCTCTTCGCTCGGCTGGCCCGAGAAGACGCAGGACCTCGATCTGTACCTGCCCTCGACCGTGCTTGTCACAGGCTACGACATCATCTTCTTCTGGGTCGCCCGGATGATCATGATGACCAAGCATTTCACCGGCAAGGTGCCTTTCAAGCACGTCTACATCCATGGGCTGGTCCGCGACTCGCATGGCAAGAAGATGAGCAAGTCGGAAGGCAATGTGCTCGATCCCGTCGACCTGATCGACGGGATCGCGTTGCCCGAACTGCTCGAAAAGCGTACGCAGGGGCTGCGCCGGCCGGAGACGGCACCGACGGTCCGAAAGAACACTCAGAAGGAATTCCCGGACGGCATCCCGGCCTTCGGCGCCGACGCGCTGCGCTTCACCTTCGCATCGCTCGCCTCGCTGGGCCGCAGCATCAACTTCGACGCCAAGCGCTGCGAAGGCTACCGCAACTTCTGCAACAAGCTCTGGAACGCCACTCGCTTCGTGCTCATGAATTGCGAAGGCCAGGACTGCGGCCTCCGTGAACACACGAAGGAAGAATGCGCTGTCGGCGGCCCTGCGCACGGCTATCTGAAATTCAGCCAGGCCGATCGCTGGATCAGCTCGCGGTTGCAGCGCGTCGAAGCCGATGTCGCCAAGGGTTTCGATGAGTACCGGCTCGACAACGTTGCCAACGCGATCTATCAGTTCGCATGGGACGAGTTCTGCGATTGGTATCTCGAAATCGCGAAGGTGCAGATCCAGCAAGGCGAAGACGCGCAGAAACGGGCGACGCGGCGCACGCTGATCCGAACCCTCGAGACGCTGCTGCGCCTCGCGCATCCGGTCGTTCCGTTCATCACCGAAGAGCTGTGGCAAAAGGTCGCCCCAGTGGCAGGGCGTGCGGGTGAGTCAGTGATGGTCGCCGCTTATCCGAAGAGCCAGCCCGAGAAGATCGATGAGGCCGCCGAAGCGCACGTCGGGCGACTCAAGTCGCTTGTCGATGCCTGCCGCACGCTGCGTGGCGAGATGAACGTCTCGCCTGCGACGCGGCTGCCGCTCTACGCGGTTGCCGACGATGCTGCAGGAAGTGCCTTCCTCCGCGAAGCCGTCCCGGTGCTTCAGGCCTTGGCAAAGCTCAAGGAAGTGAAGGTTTTCGACGACGAGGCCGCCTGGTCCGCCGCCGCCGAGGCTGCACCGGTCGCGGTGGTCGGCGGCGTCCGTCTCTGCCTGCACATGGAAATCGACAAGGCGGCGGAAAAGGTGCGCATCGGCAAGGAACTTGCCCGCGTCGAAGGCGAAATCGCCAAAGTCAACGGCAAGTTGGGCAACGAGGCGTTCGTCGCCAAGGCACCTCCGGCTGTCATCGAACAGGAGCGCAGGCGGCTGACGGACTTCAGCGCGACCGTCGATCGGCTGCGTGATCAGCTTGTCCGCCTCGGCTGACAGACGAAAGTATTGTGCGGGGCTTAGTATCAGACAGCACGTCTCGTACGCAGCCCTCATCCGATCTACCTCGATTCAACCTCATGCCCATGTCCACTTCCCCGACGCGCATTCGCAAGGCCGTGTTTCCAGTCGCAGGCTTCGGCACTCGATTTCTGCCGGCAACCAAGGCCCAACCAAAGGAAATGCTCCCGGTGGTGGACAAGCCCTTGATTCAATACGCCGTCGAGGAAGCCTATGCGGCGGGCATTCGCGACATGATCTTTGTAACGGGGCGCAATAAGCGCGCCATCGAAGATCACTACGACTCTGCCTACGAACTAGAGTCACAACTCGAAGCCAATGGAAAGACCGAACTGCTCGCGATCGCGCGTTCCGTCATGCCGGACGACATGACGTGCTCCTATGTGCGCCAGCCGCGCATGCTGGGCCTGGGACATGCCGTGTTGTGCGCCGAACATCTGGTGGGCAACGAACCCTTTGCGGTACTGCTGGCCGATGACCTGATGGTGGGTCCGGACGGCGGCGAGCCCGTGCTCGCGCAGATGACGCACGCATTCGGCAAGCTCGGCGGATCATTGCTGGCGGTGCAGGAAGTGCCGCTGGAGCACGTCAAACGCTACGGCATCGTCGCTGGCGATGCCGTGGAAGACGGACTGATCAAGGTTAACCGGATGATCGAAAAGCCCAAGCCCGAAGACGCCCCTTCGCGGCTCGGCGTCGCCGGCCGCTACATCCTCACACCTGGCGTGTTCGCTGAAATCCGCAATCAGCCAAAGGGTGCGGGCGGCGAAATCCAGCTCACCGACGGTATCGCCGCGCTCATGGCGAAGGAGTCGGTCTATGCCTATTCCTACAAAGGCACGCGCTATGACTGCGGCAGTAAAGAAGGCTTCCTGCAAGCATCGGTAGAGTTGGCGCTGGCACACCCCGAGGTTGGAGCGTCTTTCCGCCAATATTTGAAGACGCTGGAGCTTTGAGTCGGCTCTGACGCCTCGCAACAGCGAGGCAACAGCGTCGCGGCTGTTACCGACGCCGGAGCACGTGGATGAATTCGTTGCCGACTGTCTGCTGCTCGACGAGATCGTTTCCTGTCTGCCGCGCAAACGCCTGAAAGTCGCGTACCGACCCTGCGTCAGTGGCTACAACCCTCAACAATTCGCCGCTCACCATTTCATTGAGCGACTTCTTGGCCTTCAAGATGGGCAACGGACAGTTGAGCCCGCGGGCGTCGAGTTCTTTGTGGATCTGCATGGCCATTGTTTGAAACTCCAACGATATCAGGAGGCCGGCCTCGGCCATTCCATGAACTGAGGCTCATGCCCTCGCGTGCGCAGCCAGTCCGCCAATGCATAGCCGGTGCCGGCCGGCCAGCAGCGCAGCGCGGAAAGGTCATACAGGCGATAGTCCACCAGCTCGGGCGACAGCATCACCTCGCCGTCAGCCACCGCGTGGTAGGCAATGATGACTTGGTTCATGCGCTGGAAGTCATAAACGCCCACGAGATTCAGCTCGCTCGCATCGAGGTTGGTTTCTTCCTTGATTTCGCGCGCAATGCCTTCCTGCGGCGTCTCGCCGGCTTCCATGAAGCCGGTGATGAGGGCATACGCCTTGTGAGTCCATGCCGCATTGCGCGCAAGGAGCACCTGCCCGCGGTATTCGATGATCGCGGCGAGAACCGGAGTCGGGTTGTTCCAGTGCGTGAAGTCGCAGGCGGTGCAGCGCAGGCGTGACTTCGGACCGCCATCTTCCTGTGCTTCGATCCATGCCAGCGGAGTCGCGCAGGAGGGGCAAAAGCGAGGTTCTTTCATCGTGGTTCAGGCGGGAAAGACGCCGGTCGACAGATAGCGATCACCGCGGTCGCACACGACGAAAACGATCGTTGCGTTTTCGACCGTCTTGGCGATTTCGAGCGCGACCCAGAGGGCCCCTGCAGCTGAAATGCCGCCGAAAATGCCCTCTTCCCGCGCAAGCCGGCGGCACATCTCTTCGGCATTGTCCTGACTCACGTTGACAACCTGGTCAACACGGCTAGGGTCGAAGATCTTGGGCAGATATTCCTGGGGCCATTTGCGAATGCCGGGAATGCGTGAGCCTTCCTCCGGCTGGGCACCGACGATTTGCACCGACGAATTCTTCTCCTTGAGAAACTGCGAGACGCCGGTGATGGTGCCCGTCGTGCCCATCGCGCTCACGAAGTGCGTGATGCGCCCGCTGGTGTCGGCCCAAATCTCAGGCCCGGTCGTCTCGTAGTGGATGCGCGGGTTGTCGGGATTCGCGAACTGGTCGAGCACCCGCCCTTTCCCCTGCTGCATCATCTGCTCTGCGAGGTCGCGCGCGTACTCCATGCCGCCGCTTTTCGGCGTCAGGACGAGTTCGGCACCAAAGGCTTTCATCGTTTGCGCACGTTCGACCGACAGGTCCTCCGGCATGATCAGCACCATCCGGTAGCCTTTGACCGCCGCGGCCATCGCGAGCGCGATGCCGGTGTTGCCGGAAGTCGCTTCGATCAGAGTGTCCCCCGGCTTGATTTCCCCGCGCTCCTCGGCACGCTTGATCATCGAAAGCGCCGGCCGGTCCTTGACCGACCCGGCCGGGTTGTTGCCTTCGAGCTTGCCAAGAATCACATTGCCACGCTTCGCATTGGCATCTGCGTCGATGCGTTGCAACGCCACCAGGGGCGTTCGGCCAATCGCGTCTTCAATCGTCGGATATTGCATGGAGGCACTGTGCCATAATTTCGCGCTCTCTTCCTTCCCTGCCCGGGTGGTGAAATTGGTAGACGCAGGGGACTCAAAATCCCCCGCCGCAAGGCGTGCCGGTTCGATTCCGGCCCCGGGCACCATGGCGCTCCGCCGTGGTTCGGAGACGCCTAAGCTTTCCGAGGGCCGGCAGTCACTTCGACTCAGCCTGCGGGCGATTGCAGATCGAAGCAGCACCCCGCGTAGTAAGCCTGATCGCCGCCCTCCACAAAGGGCACTTCAATCTTCTTTCCTTCATTGCGCCAGGCGTCGCGCCGCACATAGCCGGACTGAACCAGATCCGCGATCAGCTCGTCATACTTCTGGATCCGGTAAGGCGTGAACCCAAAGCCAATGCTGTGCACCGTGAAGATGGTGCGATCGGGATGCACGGTGGTCGTGTTGAGGATGATGCGCTTGGGCTTGACCGGCAGGGCCGCCAGAATCTCAGTCATGCGCTCCGGCAGGAACTGCAGGCATCCGGCAATAAAAAGGACATCGAAACCGCTCGCTTCCTTGTAGTCTGTCGTGAAGCTCAGTTCATCTCCAATGCCTCTTTCTGCGGCAATCTCACGGCCTGCCTGAATGACGCCCGCCACGTCGCAGGTCCTCCAGTGCATCCCCCGCGGGTAATGGAGCATGCGCCGGAACGCGTGGAACTTGATGGCCGCGTGACCCCCGAGGTCGAACACGGTGCGCAGCCCGTCTTCGAACGACCGGGTCAGCCAGAACAAGGCCGGATAGTCATAGAAGAAGACCTGGGGCGTAAAAAGCCGCCTGGCCTCCGCGACGTTGTCAAAGCCGATCGGTTTCGACTTCGGCGCCGCTGCGAGGGCCGCGTCAAAACTTTCATACGACCCCATGAACAGATGTTCGTCCACGTTGTCGACAAACTTGCGGCGGTATGCGGACTCCCGCAGCCGGCGCAGGGGAGCAAGGTTGACGCTCATCTTTAGACTTTCAGGCCGCTTCCAGAGCCATGGAGGATATGTGACAAAAGGCTCTCCCTGTTATCTTTTGCAAACGTTTATCTTATATAGGCGGATTACAGCTCGCAATCGAAATGCCCATGACATCGGGGCTATGCAGCTTGGCATATCGCGGGGCAGCCCCCGCAGCTCACGCGCCGGATTGAAGCCCCGACACGACGGTCGGATAGAGCAGGCGGACGCGCAACTCACGCTTGAGCCGCATGTTGTCCAGCCGCCGCGATTCACCCATGAAGCTGAGCAGTGACAACGGGAGCTGGGCCCGCGCTTCTTCACGCGCGATGCGCGGCGGGCGTGCAAGACCGTACATGTTCGCGGCGAGATCAACGTAGTCACCCATCTTCAGTTCGCTGTCGTCGCTGACATGAAACACGCGCTGCGGACCGCCTCGCCACAGCGCGGCAACGCAGGCTCGCGCGAGATCATCGGCATGGATGTGATTGGTGAAGACGTCGTCTTCCGCACGAAGCACCGGCGTACCTTTCAAGAGGCGCTCGCGCGGCGTGCCTCCCTCGCGGTCCGGCGCATAGATGCCGGGTATACGGAGGATGCGCGCCGACACGCCCGCCCTTCCAAGCCACCGCACGGTGCGCTCCGCATCGACACGCCGATGTGCCCGTGGCGTGTCGGGGCGTACCGTGCGCGTTTCATTGACCCACGCCCCACCGCAATCTCCATAGACACCGCTGGTCGAACCGTAGACGAAGGATGTCGGAAGCGAGCGCAGGCGCAATGCCCGCGCGAGCGCCAACGTGCGGGGGTCTCGCCACCACAGCAGCCCCTCGGCGCGCGGCGGGGGCGCGAGATGAAGCACGCGGGTTGCGAGGCCCGAGATGCGGCGCAACGTGGCCCCTGAGTCCAAGTCCGCGAGAAGCGGCGCAAAACCGCTCTGGCGCAGCAAAGGAACACGTTCGGGCGACGAAGTCAGCGCGATCAGATTGACGCGGTCCCGGAGAAGGCGAGCAGCCCGAAGCCCCACGTCGCCGCATCCGACAACAAGCACGCGCTCCCGCCGGAAGCGCGAGGGCCTCGCGCCCAGAGGGCTGTTGATTGAGGGCAAAATCCATCTCCCTATAGAAGCAGTAGCGAAGAATAACCATGACCAGCGCAGCGCCGAGCGAATCGGGCTTTCACATCACGGTAGAACCCAGCGGCCGCCATTTCGACGCTCAACCGGACGAGACCATTCTCGCGGCCGGGATCCGCCAGGGCATCGGACTGCCCTATGGCTGCAAGGATGGCGCGTGCGGTTCGTGCAAATGCAAGAAGCTGTCAGGCACGGTCACGCTGGGTTTGCATCAGAGCAAGGCGCTGAGCGCCGAAGAAGAATTGGGCGGCTTCATCCTGACCTGCTGCGCCCGAGCGGAAAGCGACGTGGTGCTCGAATCGCGCCAGGTCACCGAGGCTGGCGCCTATCCGATTCGCAAGATGCCGGTGCGGGTGCTCGCATTGGCGAGGAAATCACACGACGTCGTACTGCTGCGCCTGCAATTGCCCGCCGGCGAACCACTGCAGTTTCATGCGGGCCAGTACATCGAGTTCATCCTGCGCGACGGCACGCGCCGCAGCTACTCGATGGCCAACGCGCCGCATACGCTGCTGGAGCCCGGAACGGGCATCGAGTTGCACATCAGGCACCTGCCGGGCGGCAAGTTCACGGATCACGTGTTCGGCGCGATGAAAGAAAAAGAGATCCTTCGCGTCGAAGGCCCCTATGGCAGCTTCTTCTTGCGTGAGGAATCCGAAAAGCCTCTGATCTTCTTGGCTTCGGGCACCGGGTTCGCACCGATCAAGGCGGTGCTCGAACACATGAAGCTGAAGGGCATCGAGCGACCGGTCACCCTGTACTGGGGCGGTCGCCGCCCAGAGGACCTCTACATGGACGACTGGGTCCGAGCACAGCTGGCCGAGATGCCTCATCTGCGTTATGTGCCGGTGATCTCGAACGCAGTGCCCGAAGACGACTGGAGAGGACGAACCGGCTTCGTTCACCGGGCCGTCATGGAAGACTTCAGCGACCTGTCGGGCCATCAGGTCTATGCGTGCGGCGCTCCGGTGGTCGTCGATTCCGCAAAGCACGACTACGTGGCCGAGCGCGGATTGCCCGAGGAAGAATTCTTCGCCGACGCCTTCACGACGGAAGCAGACAAGGCCCTGCCCTGACCCTCACTGACACCCAGATATCAACCAGCACAATCGGATTCATGAACGCCAGACATTTCCTCCTCACGCTCGTTTCTACCGCAGCGGTTCTCGTCTCCGGCCAGGCGGCCGCCGAACAGCGACCGATTCGTCTCGTCGTGCCGTACGCTGCCGGAGGACCGATCGACGTGACGGCCCGAATTCTTGCCGAACGTGTGAAGGACTCTCTGGGCCCGGTGATCATCGACAACAAGCCCGGTGCCGGCGGCAACATCGGCGCCGACATCGTCGCAAAAGCTGCGCCTGACGGTCTCACGATCGGCATTGCTGCCACGGCGACGAACGCAGTCAATCCTTGGCTCTATTCCAAGATGCCCTTCAACGCCGCCACGGATTTCGCGCCCATCACCCAGATGGTCCGCGTGCCGAATGTACTGGTGATGAACGCACAGGCCGCGCAGCGCTTGAAGATCAACACGCTGGCAGACCTGATCGCCTATGCCAAGGCGCATCCCGCACAGCTCAACTATGGCAGCGGCGGCAACGGCAGCGCCGGGCACTTGGCTGGCGAGATGTTCAAGAAGGAAGCCGGCATCTTTGCCGTGCACATTCCCTACAACGGCGGCAATCCCGCCCAGCTGGCACTGATCTCGGGGCAAGTGGATTTCAACTTCGACAACCTCGCGACAGCCGCGCCGAACATTCGCTCGGGCAAGCTGAAGGCCATCGCCGTGACCACGGCCGAGCGGAGCCCCATGCTTCCTGATGTACCAACGGTTGCCGCCACGTTGAAGGGCTTCTCGGTGGACACCTGGTGGGGTCTGGTCGCTCCAGCTGGCACGCCTCCAGAAGTGATCGCCAAGCTCAATCACGCGTTCGTGGACGCGCTCCATTCGCCGGAAACCAAAAGCAAGTTCGCATCGCTATTGGCCGAGCCAGTCGCGAGCACGCCCGAACAGTTCGGCGCCTTCATGAAGAGCGAACTCGCCAAGTACGAAAAGGTCGTCAAGTCCACCGGCGCTCAAGTGGACTGATCTGCGCGCCCCGTGGGGCGCGCGCAGGGCCCGTTCATTCGCCGAGGTAGGCCGCGCGCACTTTCGGGTCGCTCAGCATCACCTTGGCGTCGCCGCTCATGGTGATCAGGCCCGACTCCATCACATAGCCGCGATCGGCCAACTGCAATGCCCGGCTCGCGTTCTGCTCCACCAGCAGCACGGTCACGCCCTGGTCGTAAACCTGCTTCACGACCTCAAAGATCTTGTCCACCATGATCGGCGACAGGCCCATCGAGGGCTCATCGAGCAGCAACACCTTCGGCCGCGCCATGAGCGCGCGACCCATGGCGAGCATCTGCTGTTCGCCACCGGACATGGTGCCGGCGAGCTGCGTTGCACGCTCCTTGAGGCGCGGGAACGTGGCAAAGACGCGATCTATGTCCTTGGTGATCTCCGCCTTGTCGTTGCGGATGTAAGCGCCGATCTGCAGGTTTTCCGTGATGGTCATGCGCGTGAACACGCCACGACCTTCGGGCACCATCACCAGCCCCTCGCCGACCAGATCCCATGCGCCGCGGCCCTTGATGCTCTTGCCCAGGTACTCGATGTCGCCACCCAGAAACGGCAGCGTGCCGGTGATCGCCTTCATGGTGGTGGTCTTGCCAGCGCCGTTGGAGCCGATCAGTGAAACCAGTTCGCCCTCGCGCACCTCGAAATCAACGCCTTTCACGGCCTGGATGCCGCCATAGGCGACCTTCAACCCGCTGACCTTCAAAAGGGTTTGCGCCATCTCAGTGTCCTCCCGTGCCGAGGTAAGCCTCGATCACCTTTTCGTTCTTCTGCACCGAGGCGGGCGTGCCCTCGGCGATCTGTTTGCCATAGTCGAGCACCGTGACGCGGTCGCACAAACCCATCACCAGCTTCACATCGTGCTCGATCAGGAGGATGGTGCGATCATCCTTGCGGATGCGATCGATCAGTTCGCGCAACTGCATCTTCTCGGTCGCGTTCATGCCGGCTGCGGGTTCGTCCAGCGCGATCAGTTGAGGGTCGGTAGCGAGCGCGCGCGCGATCTCCAGGCGCCGCTGGTCGCCGTAGCTCAACGTGCGCGCCTTGTAGTCCGCGAACTTGCCGATGCCGACGTAGTCGAGCAACTCGTGCGCGCGCTTGGTGATCGCAGCCTCTTCGGCCTTGAAGCCACCGGTGCGGAAGATCGCACCGATCACGCCCGAACGGGTGCGGATGTGCCGGCCGACCATGACGTTTTCAAGCGCGGTCATCTCCGAGAACAGGCGAATGTTCTGGAAGGTACGCGCAATGCCCGCCTTGGCGACTTCGTGCACCGCCGTCGGCTGGTAGGGCTTGCCCGCCAACTCGAAAGTGCCGCTGTCAGGCGTGTAAAGGCCCGTGATGACGTTGAAGAAAGTGGTCTTGCCTGCTCCGTTGGGGCCGATCAGGCCGTAGACCTGGCCGCGATCGATCTTCATGCCGACGTCCGAAAGCGCCTGCAAGCCGCCGAACCGTTTCGAGATGCCTTGTACGTTGAGGACGGTGTCGCTCATTCTTGTTCTCCCATCGCTCACGGATTGATCGACATCGGACGGGAGGCCACGCCCGGAACCTCGTCGGACGGGACTTCCACCCCCGGCGCCGCTGCCGGCATGCCAGACGCCGGCGCCGTGCCCTTGCGCGCCAGCGACTTGCCGTGCTCGGGCGACGGCCAGAGCCCACGCGGACGAACCAGCATGATGATGATCATGGCAAGCGCAATGAAGAGCTGGCGCAAGATGGATGCATCGAGCCGGCCGTCGGTCATCGATTGCAGGGGACCTGCCACGTAGCGCAGCACTTCGGGCAGCGCAGCCAGCAGCACCGCTCCGAGCACCACGCCGGGCAAGTGCCCGATCCCGCCAAGCACGACCATGGCGACAATCATCACGGACTCCATAAGGCTGAAAGACTCCGGCGAGACAAACCCCTGGAACGCCGCGAACATCGCTCCGGATACGCCGCCGAAGCTGGCGCCCATGCCGAACGCCAGCAGCTTCAGGTTCCGGGTGTTGATGCCCATCGCCTTGGCGGCGATTTCGTCTTCGCGGATGGCCATCCAGGCGCGACCAATGCGCGAGATCTGCAAGCGATGCGAGATCAGAATGGTGACAAGCACCAGCGCGAGGAAGAGGTAGTAGTAGAGCGTGACGGACGATATCGTGAAGCCATCGAACTTCAGCGGCTTGCCGAGGTTCAGCCCCCAGAAATGGACCGGCTCGATCGCGGTGATGCCTTTGGGGCCGTTCGTGATGTTGACCGGCTGGTCCAGGTTGTTCAGGAACACGCGAATGATTTCACCGAAGCCGAGCGTCACGATCGCGAGGTAGTCGCCGCGCAGCTTGAGCGTTGGCGCGCCGAGCAGCACGCCGAACAGCGCTGCAAGCCCGAACGCCGCGGGTATCACCAGCACCAACGAACTGTGCAGCCCGTTCGGGAACATGGCCTTGAACGCGGGGAATGTCTCCGTCAGGTGCGGCGACTCCAGAAGTGCAAACAGATAGGCACCGATGGCGAAGAAGGCCACATAGCCCAGGTCGAGCAATCCTGCGTAGCCCACCACGATGTTCAGGCCCAGTGCCAGGAGCACGTAGAGGAGCGCAATGTCCGCGATGCGGACCCACGCGTTGCCCTGCATTTGCAGGAGCAGCGGCAGCGCCAGCAGGGCGATGGCCCCAATCAGGATGAAAAGGAAATTCTTGCCTTGTTTCATGGCTGGCTCCTCAGGCGCGGTCCGCCACACGCTCGCCGAGCAGCCCTGAGGGCCGCAACGTCAGCATGATGATGAGCACGACGAACGCGATGATGTCGCTGTATTGGCTGCCCAGCACATCGCCCGTCAGCGCACCGAGATAGCCCGATCCGATGGCTTCGATCACGCCCAGCAGGATGCCGCCTACGACGGCGCCCGCGAGGTTGCCGATACCGCCGAAGACTGCGGCCGTGAACGCCTTGAGACCAGGAATGAACCCCATCGCGTGCTGCGCGATGCCGTAGTTGGAGGCGTACATCACGCCGGCGATGGCCGCCAGCACAGCACCGATGATGAAGGTGGCCGAGATGACCATGTCAGGCCGGATGCCCATGAGTGCAGCCACGCGGGGGTTCTCGGCTGTGGCGCGCATCGCCCGGCCCAGCTTGGTGTAGTTGACCAGCCACGTCAGCACTGCAAGGCAGATGGCGGTGACGCTCAGGATCATCACCTGTGTCGGCGAAATCACGGCGCCGCCGAGGTGGATCGGCGTCGTGGAGAGCAAATTGGGATATGCCTTGTTGGTCGGCTTCCAGATGATCATTGCCAGTGTCTGGAGCAGGATCGACACGCCAATGGCAGTGATGAGCGGCGCCAGCTTCGGACTGTTGCGCAGCGGACGGTATGCAACCTTCTCGATGACGAAGTTGAGAGCGGCAGCCACGACGCAGGCAATGATGAGCGCGACGAGCAGGATCAGCCATCCCGGGGTGCCTGGCATCGACTCCTGCATGAGGCCGATGATGGTCCAACTGGTCAGTGCCCCGACCATGAGCACTTCACCGTGCGCGAAATTGATGAGATTGATGATGCCGTACACCATTGTGTAGCCCAAGGCTATCAAGGCGTACATGCTGCCCAGTACCAGACCGTTGATGATCTGTTGCAGCAAGATGTCCATAACGGGATTCCCTTTTTTTGTGGTTACACCCTTGAGAGGTGTCTCGGCCAGCTCGGCGTACTGAATTGACGCCATACGCTTCACTTAGCAAAAAACCCGCCAGCATGTGTCGGCGGCGGGTTTGTGGGCGGGATTTTAGTCACGGCGGAACGCCGGTTTGGTGCGTTTACGCCCGGGTTTTCCCGCTGGCGCGAGTGTTTTCGGCTTGCGGGCTGCAGAACGCTTGCAAGAGGGTATCGGCCCCCTCAACTCTACGTATCAAGCGGCGGCGTCGCCGTTGCGCTTTCGCAGTTCGCGAAGCTTCTCGGCGATGCGGATTTCGAGCCCGCGTTCGACGGGCCTGTAGAACGGCGGCGGGTCGAGGCCGTCCGGCATGTATCTCTCGCCAGCAGCGAAGCCGCCCTCCTCGTCATGCGCATAGCGGTAGCCCTTGCCGTAGTCGAGCTGCTTCATCAGCCGTGTCGGGGCATTGCGCAGGTGCATTGGCACCGGGCGCGTTCCATCCGCCTTGATGAACGCCTTGACCTCGTTGTAGGCCTTGTAGACAGCGTTCGATTTGGGCGCGATGGCCAGGTAGACAACGCACTCGGCCAATGCGAGTTCGCCCTCTGGCGTGCCGAGACGCTCATAGACTTCGGCGGCATCGAGCGCCAGACGCAATGCGCGAGGGTCCGCCAGCCCGATGTCTTCGCTTGCCATGCGCACGAGTCTGCGCGCCATGTATCGGGGGTCGGCGCCACCATCGAGCATGCGCACGAACCAGTAGAGAGCAGCGTCGGGGTCACTCCCGCGCACGGACTTGTGCAGCGCGGAAATGGTGTCGTAGAACTGCTCGCCGCCCTTGTCGTAGCGGCGCATCCGTTCGCCCAGAACGCGCAGCAGCCAGTCGTCCCTGATGTTGTCGAGCGACTCTGTGCTGGCGGCGATCGACAGCGTCTCGAGCGTGTTGAGAAGCCGTCTTGCGTCACCGTCGGCGTAGGCGATCAGCCGATCGATGGCCTTCGACTCGATCGCAGGCACTGCCTGGATGTCCTGGGCACGGGTCACGATCTGCTTCAGATCGTCCTCGCCGAGCGGTTGCAGCACGTAGACCGCCGCCCTCGACAACAAAGCCGAATTCACCTCGAACGAAGGGTTCTCGGTCGTCGCACCGATGAAGGTGAAAAGACCCGATTCGACGTGCGGCAGGAACGCGTCCTGCTGGCTCTTGTTGAACCGATGCACTTCGTCGACGAAGACGATCGTGCGGCGCTGCTCGAGCCCGTCACGCGCGGTGATGGCTCGCTCGACGGCGTCGCGAATATCCTTCACGCCCCCGAGCACGGCGCTGATGCTGAGAAATTGCGCATCGAACGCATCGGCCATCAAACGCGCAATGGTGGTCTTGCCCACGCCCGGCGGGCCCCACAGAATGCATGAATGCGGCTGGCCTGATTCAAAGGCGATGCGCAACGGCATGCCGGGACCGAGCAGATGCTGTTGGCCAATGACCTCGCCCAAGGTCTTGGGGCGAAGGCGTTCTGCGAGAGGTTGATGCGTGGAGGGAGCCATCGATGAGCCGTAGTGTCGCGCAGCATTCGAAGCGGCGGCCGATGACGACTACCGAGGGTCGGCAGCATGCCGGGACCGCGAGGGTGCTACTGCCGGACTACGTCGGCGCCCGCGGGCGGCTTAAAGACAAAAGTGCCGGCCGGAAGTGAGGGATTGACCTCGACCTTGCCGAACTTCAGTACCGACCGTTGGCCAAAACTGTCGAGGATTTCAAGTGCCGCCAGGGAATCGCCCTGGAACCCGATCTGCACGCTTTGAAGTTGACCGTCCTTATTCTTCGGTGTGGCCTTGACCCACTGCAAACCATCGCGCTCGGGCGCGGCCTCCAGCATGAAGTCGGCCTGCAGGGTCTTCAGGTCGGGCGCAGCCGCAATCAACGCCGCCGGCGTCGATCCAAGCGCTTGGGCCTGTTTGCGCTGCGTGACCTGGTTCAGATCGGCGTCGTAGAGCCAGAGCGTCTCTCCATCGGCAACGATGCTCTGGACGAAGGGTTTCTTGTAGTCGAATCTGAATCTGCCCGGCCGCTGGAATGCGAAGGAGCCGGTGGACACTTTGTCGCGCGAGGCGACGCCTTCTTTCGGCGGCGAGGTCACGGTCTGGGTGAACTCGGCAAGCCCCGACTTGGCCGTCTTCACGAAAGCCTCGAGGCTTTCCATCCCGCCGGCGCTCGCGGCGGCCGCCAGGACCGCCAGCGCCATACCCACAATCAACTTCTTCATCGGCATCCCTCGCTGGACAAGTTCATTCAGTGCGCGCAGGGACGAGAATTTCGCGCTGGCCGCTGCCGCTCATCGCACTGACGAGACCTGCGTTTTCCATGTCTTCGACCAGCCGCGCGGCACGGTTGTAGCCGATCTTCAGGTGACGCTGAACCAGCGAAATGCTCGCCTTGCGGTTCTTGAGCACGACTTCCACGGCCTGGTCGTACATCGGGTCCTTTTCGCCGCCATCGCCGCCCCCTTCGCCGAGCAGGTCGCTGTCACCGTCGACTGTGCCGCCTTCGAGCACACCCTCGATGTAATCCGGCTCGCCCTGCGATTTCAGATAGGCAACGACGCGATGCACTTCCTCGTCGCTGACGAACGCGCCATGTACCCGGACTGGCAATCCGGTGCCGCTCGGCATATAGAGCATGTCACCCATGCCCAGCAGCGCTTCAGCCCCCATCTGGTCGAGGATGGTGCGCGAATCGATCTTGCTCGACACCTGGAATGCGATACGGGTTGGAATGTTGGCCTTGATCAGACCAGTGATCACATCCACGCTCGGTCGCTGCGTGGCGAGGATCAGGTGGATGCCCGCCGCGCGTGCCTTCTGCGCAAGCCGAGCGATGAGTTCCTCGATCTTCTTGCCCACGACCATCATCAGGTCGGCCAACTCATCGATCACCACGACAATGTGCGGCTCGCGTGCGAGCGGTTCGGGGCTGTCCGGCGTGAGGCTGAAGGGGTTGTAGATGAACTCCTCGCGCGACTTCGCCTCATCGATCTTGGTGTTGTAGCCGGCCAGGTTGCGCACACCCAGCTTGCTCATGAGCTTGTAGCGGCGCTCCATCTCGGCCACGCACCAGTTGAGTCCATGGGCTGCCTGTCGCATGTCGGTCACCACGGGCGCCAGCAGATGCGGAATGCCTTCGTACACCGACATTTCGAGCATCTTCGGGTCGATCATCAGAAGACGGACATCGCGCGCCTCGGCCTTGTAGAGCAGGCTCAGGATCATCGCGTTGATGCCGACCGACTTGCCCGAACCGGTCGTACCGGCGACCAGCACGTGGGGCATTTTTGCCAGATCGGCCACAACCGGATTGCCCACGATGTCCTTGCCGAGGCCCATGGTGAGCATCGACTTGCCCTCGTTGTAGATCTGCGAGCCCAGGATTTCGCTGAGCCTGATCGACTGCCGCTTGGCGTTCGGCAGTTCGAGCGCCATGTAGTTCTTGCCTGGAATCGTCTCGACGACGCGGATCGACACCAGCGACAGAGAACGCGCGAGGTCCTTCGCAAGATTCACGATCTGCGAGCCCTTCACGCCAGTAGCGGGCTCGATTTCGTAGCGGGTGATCACCGGCCCTGGGGAAGCAAGCACCACGCGCACCTCGACGCCAAAGTCCTTCAGCTTCTTCTCTATGAGGCGCGACGTCATCTCGAGCGTGTCAGCCGAGACGGTCTCCTGCCGTGTCTGCGCGGCATCGAGCAGATCGACCTGTGGCAGCTTGCTGTCGGGCAATTCGCGAAACAATGGCTTCTGGCGCTCTTTCGCGACACGGTCGCTCTTGGGTACCTCCGCGAGCGCTGGTTCGATTTGAACCGGCGGAGAAGCTGGACGCCGTTTGGGTCGCGGCACCGCCCGCATTTCGTCGTCCGGAGCTTCGCTCTCGCCGCCGGGGTCGACCGATACCAGTTCTTCGCGCTCGCGCACCGCCCGCTTGCCCATCGCGATGTCTTGCGCAATTTCCCGCCTTTCGCGACGCGACTCGAAGAGCGAATAGAGGCGCGTCCCGATGCGCTCGGCGATCTGCCCCCACGAGAACCGGAACACGAGCGCCGAACCGATCACCCCACATGCAATGGCGATGAGCGCAGAGCCGGTGAAGCCCATCCATTTGACGCTGGCCGGTCCGACCAGATAACCCAACACCCCACCGCCATGTCCGGGCAGTCGAAATTCAAGCCGATAGAGACGCGACCATTCAAGGACGGCGCTGGCGCACAACAACAAGATGAGCCCAAACCAGAACGCGAGCCGGCTGCGGTTGAACGGACCGCGCGGGGCTTCCTCCGGCACGGCAGCGCCACCGCCGCGCATCCATCCTGCCAATGAGGAAAGCCAGACGCGCACCCCGGCCGCAAGACACCACCAGACCGAATATCCGGCGAGGAAATAGCTCGCATCCGCAAGCCATGCGCCAATACGCCCGCCCCAGTTCTTGACCTCGCCCCCTGTACCGGACGTGGACCAGGCTGCGTCAGAGGGCGTGAAGCTCAACATCGCCATGAGCCAGAACAGCAGCGCGACAAAGCCGGCGATGAGAGTGATCTCGTGGGCGAATCGCATCGCGCGCAACCGCACCGGCTGGCCGTCGACCGACGAAGACGATTGGAGAGTATTGAGCGAATAAGTCATGAAAGGCACAGCCACCACCCGTCAGGGACGGACTGGTGGTCAAAGGAAACTACAACGAAAACCATCGCGACCGCGTTGTCAGGGTCCGCCGATGCAGGGGCCGCCGTGCTGCGCACTGCCGGCCGGACCATCAGGCCAGCGATGAGAGCCGTTCCTTGATGATCATGGCGCCGTCCGGCAACGTCTGCACGAATCCGCGCTCCTCGAGGTCCTTCATGACGCGGCTGACCATTTCGCGCGAAGCACCCACCATCTTGGCCAGATCCTGTCGGGAAATCTTGTCGCGCACCTTGAGGTTGCCCGCTCCGTCGTCCACTGCGAACTCGAGCAGCGAACGCGCCACGCGCCCATAGACATCCATCAGCGCCAACGACTCGATCTTCCGATCGGCGTGCCGAAGCCGGGCAACCAAGCCGCGCATGATGTTGTAAGACATCGAGGAGCTTTCCGGCAGGCAACGAGCAAAAGCCTCGCGGCCCAGCATCAGCACATCGGTCTGGATCTCGGTGCGAACGGTGGCCGAATGCGGCTCGTCGTCGATCATGCTCATCTCGCCGATGTAGTCACCTGGCTGCAAGGTCGCCAGGATCACCTCTCTGCCTCGGCTGTCGGTACTCATCACACGGGCGCGTCCGGTCAGGATGATATAGAGCGCATCGGACTTCTTGCCCTGCTCCACGATCACTTCAGCGCGCTTGAAGCGCTTCTTGACGATCGCATCCGCAATGCTCGCGGACTGCGTTGGCGTCAGTGCCGCGAAGAGTGGCACGCGGCGGAGCAATTCAAGATTGGACAGCATCGACATTCATCAATTCCCGGATTCCGCACGATTCACGATCAATGGATTAATACAATCGCGCGCATTGAAAACAGCCCCGCCCGGGCATTGAACCGGACGGTGATACTCCATATCTATCACCCTGAAAATGTACACGCTGCTGCAGCGTCAATCTGAGGTTTTCTACTCATGTCCTCCCCACGCCACGCTAAGGTTCTCATTCTCGGCTCAGGTCCGGCCGGCTATACCGCGGCAGTCTACGCTGCGCGAGCCAATCTCGAACCGATGCTCATCACCGGCATCGCCCAAGGCGGCCAACTCATGACGACCACCGAGGTCGACAACTGGCCTGCCGATGTCCATGGGGTCCAGGGTCCCGATCTCATGCAACGCTTTCTGGAGCACGCCGAGCGCTTCAAGACCCAGATCGTCTTTGACCACATTAACAAGGTCGATCTCAGCAAGCGGCCGTTCACACTCACCGGCGACAGCGGCACCTACACCTGCGACGCGCTCATCATTGCCACCGGTGCATCCGCCAAGTACCTCGGCCTCGACTCCGAGCAGCACTTCATGGGCCGCGGGGTATCGGGCTGCGCGACGTGCGACGGCTTCTTCTACCGCGACCAGGAGGTGTGCGTCATCGGCGGAGGCAACACCGCCGTCGAAGAAGCGCTTTACCTCTCAAACATTGCGAGCAAGGTGACGCTGGTGCATCGTCGCGAGAAGTTCCGTGCGGAGCCCATCCTCATCGACAAGCTCCACGAAAAGGTCGCGGAAGGCAAGATCGATCTGAAGGTGCACAACACGTTGGATGAAGTCCTGGGGGACGATTCCGGCGTCACTGGCATCCGCCTCAAAAACACTCAAACCGGTGCTACCGAGAAGCTGGATCTGAAGGGCTGCTTCATCGCGATCGGGCACCATCCGAATACCGACATCTTTCAGGGCCAAGTCGAGATGAAGGACGGATACATCCTGACCCGAGCGGGGTTGCAGGGCTTCGCCACCATGACGAGCATTCCAGGCGTGTTTGCCGCAGGCGACGTGCAGGACCACATTTATCGCCAAGCCATCACCAGCGCTGGCACCGGCTGTATGGCAGCGCTGGACGCCCAGCGATTTCTCGAGCAGGAATAAGGCCGCCCAGTCAGCTTTGAGCTGGGCACAACTGCCGCGGCCAGAGCTGACGAGGGGGCTTCTCCGCGTTTGCGTGTCGATCTGACTGAAGGATGCCTGGCGGGCTATAATCGCCGGCTTTGCTGAGTTCTGCCAGACTCTTGGCTCATGCAGCAAATCGGGGTACCGCCACCCGCTTCTGGCGAGGTCAAGCTGCAAACCACCTTGCAACTCCGTTGCACTCAGGTGCCAGCTGTTCAAGAAAGAGTGTCCACATGGCACGCGTATGCGAAGTTACGGGCAAAGGCCCGATGGTCGGAAACAACGTTTCCCACGCCAACAACAAAACCAAGCGCCGGTTCCTGCCGAACCTGCAATACCGTCGTTTCTGGGTCGAAACTGAAAACCGCTGGGTTCGCCTGCGCGTTTCGAGCGCTGCCCTGCGCCTAATCGACAAGAACGGCATCGACGCCGTGCTCGCAGACCTGCGTGCACGCGGCCAAGCTTAAGGAGCTGAATCATGGCAACGAGCAAAGGCGGACGCGAAAAGATCAAGCTGGAATCCACCGCKGGTACCGGCCATTTCTACACGACCAGCAAGAACAAGAAGACGATGCCCGAAAAGATGTCGATCATGAAGTTCGACCCGAAGGCACGCAAACACGTTGAGTACAAGGAAATCAAGCTGAAGTAGTTCGGCTGAGCTTTCAAAAAACCCCGCTGAGATTCAGCGGGGTTTTTTATTGGCCTGCGATTTCCCATGCGGGCAGAAAAAAGCCGGCTTAGAAGCCGGCTTTTTTGAATCGGCGTTGCCGATACTTCTGAATCTCAGGCGCGAGCTGCTCGCAGGCGGGTCGAGAATTCGCGCAGTCCGGAGATGCCGCTGGCTTCCGCGCGATGGCACCAGGCAGCGAGATCCGCAGCCAACTGCTCACGCGACTGCGACGTATTGAGCCACAGTTGCCGAAGCTCTTCGCGCATGGTGATCATCTTGTCGAGCACCGGATGCGCCGCTCGCACCTGCACCAACTGGGGTCGTGCCGCTGCGGGCACCTTGTCGTCGTCACGATGCAACCACCGCTTGGCCGCCTTCAACACCGACAAGTCGGCTCCCTTCGACTTGAGTGCCGCCAATTCGTGACGGGTGGTGCGGCGCATTTCGCGCGCATAGCCGGCCATCACCTCGTAGCGATTCGCTATGACCGCTTCCAGCGTTCTTGCATCGGCCACAGGCTGCACGTCGCCCATCTGGAGCTTCGGCGGAACCTTTTTGACCTTGGCCCAGCCGATCTTCTGCATCAGGCTGATGTAGACCCAGCCGATATCGAACTCGTACTTCTTCACCGAGAACTTGGCGGAAGTCGGATAGGTGTGATGGTTGTTGTGCAGCTCTTCGCCGCCGATGATGATTCCCCAGGGAATCAGGTTGGTGCTCGCATCAGTGGCTTCGAAGTTGCGATAACCCCAGAAGTGCCCGATGCCGTTGACCACACCGGCCGCCCAGAACGGGATCCAGAGCATCTGCACAGCCCAGACTGTGAGGCCGATTCCGCCAAACAGTGCCAGGTTGAGGATGAGCATCAGGCCAACGCCTTGCCAGCTATAGCGCGAGTAGAGATTGCGCTCGATCCAGTCGTTGGGGGTGCCATGGCCGAATCGCTCCATGGTGTCTTTGTTCTTCGATTCCTTGCGATACAGCTCTGCGCCGCGCCACATGACTTCGTCGATGCCCTTGATCTGGGGGCTGTGCGGGTCTTCTTCGGTTTCGCACTTTGCGTGATGCTTGCGGTGGATGGCGACCCATTCCTTGGTCACCATGCCGGTACCGAGCCACAGCCAGAAGCGGAAGAAGTGAGAGGGAATCGGACCAAGATCCATGGCCCGATGCGTTTGCGTCCGGTGCAGGAAAATCGTCACACCCGCGATCGTGATGTGCGTGGTGACGAGCGTGTACAACACGATCTGCCACCAAGTGAGATCCCACAAGCCGTGTCCGAGCCAATCGATGGCCGCGCTCAGTACGGCAGAGTCAGGAAGCAACATTGAATTCAATACTCCATAGCCGCACGAAGGTGCAGCCTTCAGGTAACTGGCGATTTTAAAGGTTCGGCCCTGAAAAGGGGGCTAAATCCTTGATCCACCGCAGGTTCCGACCTTCTTTGGAGCTTTGTGCCTACTTCCGCGTCCACACCGATGCAAAAAACCCGTCCGTCGCATGGCGGTGGGGCCAAAGCCGGAGAAAACGTCCTCCTTCGCCGCCGATGCACAGGGACTCGGCATTCGGAATCTTCAATCCTTTCAGCAGTTCGGACACGTCCTCTGCCTCGAAGTCGGGGTTCGCCGCGCCAAAAGCTTCGGCGATGACTTCGTTCTCCTCCGGCAGGATGCTGCATGTTGCATAGATAAGCCGCCCCCCGGATTTCACCAATCGCGCGGCGCTTTGCAGAATCGCTGCCTGCTTGACTGTGAGTTCTTGTACGGATTGCGGGGATTGCCGCCACTTCAGATCGGGGTTTCGCCGAAGCGTACCCAAGCCTGAGCAAGGCGCGTCAACCAAAACACGATCGATCTTGCCCGCCAGGCGCTTGATGCGGTCATCTCGCTCATGCGCAATCGCAGCAGGGTGCACGTTGGAGAGCTTGCTCCGCGCAAGCCTCGGCTTCAGCGCATCCAGCCGGTGCGCCGAAGTGTCGAAGGCGTAAAGCCGTCCGGTATTTCTCATGGTCGCGCCGATCGCAAGTGTTTTGCCGCCTGCGCCTGCACAAAAGTCGACCACCATCTCGCCCCGCTTTGCATCGAGCAGCAGCGCGAGCAGCTGAGATCCCTCGTCCTGCACTTCGACCGCGCCGCGGGCAAAAGCGTCGACCTTGGTGAGTGCCGGTTTCCCCTCGATGCGGAGACCCCAAGGCGAAAACGGCGTTGCCATAGACTTGATGCGCGCCAGTGCCAGTTCTTTTTGCACGTCCGCCCGCTTGTCGTTGAGGACATTGACACGAAGATCGAGCGGGGCCGCCTGTTGCAAGCTCTCTACCAGCTGCCAGAACTGATCGCCCAACTGCGCCTTAAGAGGCGCCACCAACCATTCCGGCAAGTTGTGCCGGTGACGTTCGAGTAAATCGTCCTGTTTGACGGCGTCGCAGTTGTCTAGCCATCGCTTTTCAGTGTCGTTCAATGCACTCTTGAGGAAGTCTCGCGGCCCGTAGAAGCCGAGGATCGCCATCCGGCGCTCCTTTGGGCCGCTGCCAGAAGGCGACAAGTGATCGAAAAGCAGCTTCTTGCGGAGTACCGTGTAAACAGTCTCGGCCAATGTGGCGCGCTCACGGGGCCCGAGTTCGCGGTGATCGCGAAAGAAGCGGGAAACGACCTGATCGGCCGGGTGATCGAATTTCAGAACGAGGCCGACCAGTGCGGCTGTGGCCTCAAGCAGGGCTTTGGGGTGCATGCCCCATTGTCTCAGCCGAAGCCCCCGTCACGCGGAAGCGCGCGTCCAAACCGGCCCGAAAGCCTGACGCTCGATCTCCGCGAGGGTAGGCGAATGCCCGGCCCACAAGACCAGCGCAGCGCCGGGAATGCTCAACGTGTGCTCCAGTTGACGGCAGAGATTCCAGCGCTCTTCGTCCGGAAGCGCAGGCAGTTCGAGAAAGACGACGTACGCGCGCCGCCATGGAAACTCGCGAAGGTTCTTGCGCACCACCCATGCCCGGTTGATCGCCCCGCAACGCACGAAGTCCGCGCGCAATTCGCCGAGTTCGAACTCGCTCAGATCATGGCGCGCGATCTGGCTGAAGAACGGCGTTTCGGTGATTTCTTCCCACGCGCGCTGCTCGGCGGCCTCGGCCGTCCTGGCTCGCTCGCGCCAGAGCCTGAGCGCACGATCGTCGTGGGCTCCATTGTCGAGGTCTTCTAGTGCCGCAACCGCTGTCTTAGCCGCCCACCATCGGCTGGCTGCGCTCGATTCGTGCAAGCGCTCGAGCAGCGCCAGACGGCTTGGCCGATCGCTGGCGGGGAGTACCTGCGCCAAGCCGCGCAGTGCTCCGGGATGGTCCGCTGTGATTGCGAGCGCACGTTCATACAGCTTGCGCACGTCAGGTGCGCGATCGATGCGGCGCGCGCAGTCGGCCCACTCCACCATCTCGTCAGCGCTGTTCCGTCCGGCACTCTCCGAGAGCGCCGCCACACGTTCGCGCACCCGAACCAGATAGGCGTGATGCTGCTTCCAGTCGCTCGCGTGATCCCGGCGCCATTCGTCGTCGAAATGGGCAATCCACTTGCCTGCGTCCGCCAGCAGGCCGAGCGCCGGCTTGTCAGACCAGGACGGCATGGCGGATTTCTCATCGAGTGCTTCCAGCCGATCGCGCAAAACCGGATGCGTGTCGTCCACGTCGCTCACGCTGCGAAGCGCATCGCGCAGCGCCGCGCGGGCGAAGTCCTCTTCGACGGGGGCGCAAAACCGGGGCGCCATGGAGGAGAACGGCCCCGCCGGCAGAGCATCATCGAGCGCGCGCCCCCAATGCGCCGGCCAGAATTGCTCCGCGTACCAGGCGCTTTTGACGGCGATCTCCTTCAGGGCACTGGCAACGACGCGCGTCCCCAGAAGCCGCGCCGCGACCCGATCGGCTTCGTATTCATCCTGCCGCGCCAGCGCGAAAGTCTTCGCGGCAAAGCGGGGAAAGTACCACCGAAAGAAGGCTTGCGACGCGAATGCCATGACACCCTCGTCGCGCTGGAAATTAGCGTCGAGCCGGAGCCAGGAAAGGCGGGTGCGGTAAATCCACGCGCTCAGCTTGCCGTGGTTGCCGCGCAAGTGACCGTATTCGTGCGCCAACACCGAAAGCAGCCGGCGCCGGTCCAGCGCCATCAAAAGGGGCAGCCCCACGCTCAGGTAATTGGTCGCACCCCCAAAGAGACCGAAGCGCGGCAACTGGCGGATGCTCGCATTGAATTCGCTGTCGAGATAGACGCGATGCACGGGTGGTCCGTCGATCTTCCGCTGGATACGGTCGAGGGACTCGAAAAGCCCGGGCGCGTCTTCACGCTCCAGCACGATTCCTTCCGGCGCTTCGAGGCGCACCCAAAGCGCGCGCAGCGTCGCCCAGAGCAACCCTAGCGCAAACAACAGAAGCCAGCCGTGGGCTACACCAAAACGTCCGCCGACACCCAAAGACCCGGCCACCCACACGATGATGCCAACCGCAAGCGCCAGGCAGGCGACCACCCACAGGTAACCCAGCGCGGCAAAAATGGCGACGCCGCGCCGGTAGCCGGTGCTGTCATCGGCGCTGGCATGCTCGCTCAGTCGCACCAGATGAACAAAATCTGCCCGATTCATCCTGACCTTTCAGCCTATAGAGGGAAACAACCACGTGTCAGACGAAATCCTGCCGCCCCTGATCGAAACACCGCCTGGGCGCTACCTCCACTACAAGGGCGGCGAATATGAAGTCCTCGGCACGGTGCGCCACAGCGAGACGCTGGAGCCGATGACGCTCTATCGAGCGCTTTATGGGGAGCGCGGCCTTTGGGTGAGACCCGCAGGCATGTTCGATGAAGTCGTGGATGTTGAGGGCTCATCACGGAGACGCTTCGTCAAGCTCGACTAGGCGAAGTGCGACCAGAGGCGCGACCAGAACTTTTCAATCCGACATCCCCCAGCACACGAGATGGTGGGATTGTGTCAGTTTGTGTCGCGTTCGAGCCAGCTTGCGATGGCTTGGGGGTAAACCCTGTGTTCTTGCGCCAACACCCGCGCAGCCAAGATTTCAGGAGTGTCGTCGGGCATGACAGGCACTGCCGCTTGGGCAAGGATCGGCCCATGATCCAGTTGCACCGTCACCTCATGAACGGTCACCCCTGCCACCCGGCACCCGGCCTCCAGTGCTCGCCGGTGCGTGTCGAGCCCCGGGAAAGCGGGCAGGAGCGACGGGTGAATGTTCAGCAGCCGGCCTTCGTAGCGCGCAACGAAGTCGGGGGTCAGGATGCGCATGAATCCGGCCAGAACAATGAGCGCCGGCGAATGCGCGTCGACTTCGCGGGCAAGTGCCGCGTCGAACTCCGGCCTGCTAGAAAACTCCTTGTGCGAAACCACGGCCGTGGAAACGCCATGCTGCCGGGCGATCAGCAATCCTTGCGCATCCGCCCTGTTGCTGATGACTGCCGCCACGCGCGCGCCCAAGCGCGCCGCCCAGCGACCGCTTTCAGCCGCTTTCAGAATGGCCGCCATATTGGAGCCACTCCCCGAGATCAGGATCACAATGTTCTTCATGGGACGCGGGATTATCTGTGCTTGGTCAGGGGCTCCGGGCTTGTCGCCGCGCGGACACCTCGAACAAGCACGACCGTGCTAAAACCATCGGTTTCGGAGACACGCCGCCTCCTGCGGCGTTCGATCAACACAGCGAGGCACGCATGGATTTGAGCTTCACACCTGAAGAACAGAAGTTCCGCGAAGAGATTCGCGCATGGGTCAAGGAAAACCTTCCCGCAGAGATTTCCCACAAGGTGCATAACGCGCTGGAATTGACGCGCGACGATCTGCAACGCTGGGCCAAGATCCTTGGAAAGAAAGGCTGGCTGGGATACGGCTGGCCCAAGGAATTTGGCGGACCCGGTTGGACGGCGATCGAAAAACACCTGTTCGAAGAAGAAGCCGCCCTCGCCGGCGCGCCGCGGATCATTCCCTTCGGACCCGTGATGGTGGCACCGGTGATCATGGCCTACGGCAATGCCGAGCAGCAGAAGCGCTTTCTGCCCGGTATCGCGAGCGGTGAAGTCTGGTGGAGTCAGGGCTACAGCGAACCGGGCTCCGGTTCGGACCTCGCCTCCGTCAAGACCAAGGCAGAACGTCAAGGCGACAAATACATCGTCAACGGCCAGAAGACCTGGACCACGCTCGGCCAATACGGCGAATGGATCTTCTGCCTGGTCCGCACCAGCAATGAGGGCAAGCCGCAGACCGGCATCAGCTTCCTGCTCATCGACATGAAGTCGCCCGGCGTCACGGTGCGGCCGATCAAACTGCTGGACGGCGGCTACGAAGTCAACGAAGTCTGGTTCGACAACGTCGAAGTGCCAGCCGAAAACCTGATCGGCGAGGAAAACAAGGGCTGGACCTACGCCAAGCACCTGCTCTCGCACGAGCGCACCAACATCGCCGACGTGAATCGCGCCAAGCGCGAGTTGGAGCGCCTCAAGCGCCTGGCAAAGAGCGAGGGCGTGTGGGAAGACCAGCGCTTCCGCGACGAGATCGCCAAACTCGAAGTCGACGTCGTCGCGCTGGAGATGCTGGTGTTGCGGGTTCTTTCTGCCGCGACGTCGGGCAAGAACTCGCTGGACATCGCCGGTCTCCTCAAGATCAAGGGCAGCGAGATCCAGCAACGCTATTCGGAACTGATGATGCTGGCCGGCGGCCCCTATTCGCTGCCGCTGATTCGCGCAGCGATGGAAGCGGGCTGGCAAGGCGATTTCCCTGGCGGACATCCGCAACTGGCGCCTCTTGCATCGACCTACTTCAATCTGCGCAAGACCACCATCTACGGCGGCAGCAACGAAGTACAACGCAACATCGTCGCGCAGACGGTCTTGGGCTGAACGCGGGCTAAAAAGGATCAAGCAATGGACTTCAATTTCAGCGACGACCAGCAACAGCTTCGCGACGCGGTCGCCAAGTGGGTCGAAAAGGGCTACACCTTCGAGCGCCGCCGAGCCACCGAAGCAGCCGGGGGTTTCTCTCGTGAAGCGTGGGACGAGCTGGCCGAACTGGGCCTGGGCGGCCTCTACATCCCCGAAGACGAGGGCGGGTTGGGCATGGGACCTGTGGAAAGCATGGTCGTCATGGAAGAACTCGGGCGCGGCATCGTGCTGGAGCCGTTGGCTCAGTCATTCATCGCAGGTGCCGTGCTTGCCCGGCATGCCAACGAAGAGACCAAGGACAACTGGCTGCCGCGCATCGCCGGCGGTCAGGCGATGGTGGTCCTGGCCTACCAGGAACGAAAGGCACGCTATCGCCTGGATATCTGCGAGGCTCAGGCGACCCAGGCCGGTGACGGCTGGAAGCTGAGCGGCAGCAAGAGCCTGGTGCCCGCCGGCGACGAGGCCGACGCGTACATCGTGCCCGCACAGCTCGGCGGCAAGATCGCGCTCTTTCTCGTCGAACGCGCGGCCGACGGCGTTGCAGCCCGGGGCTACGGCACGCAGGACGGCAGCCGCGCGGCAGAGGTCGTTTTCGACAATGCGGCCGCCACTCTGATCACCAAGGACGGCTTGCCCGTCCTCGAACACGCCGTCGACATTGGCATTGCCGCCACTTGCGCCGAGGCGGTCGGCGTGATGGACAAGACGCTGGCGATCACTGTCGAGTACATGAACACCCGCAAGCAGTTCGGCGTGGCGATCGCTACCTTCCAGGCGCTTCGCCACCGCGTCGCCGACATGAAGATGCAGCTCGAACTGGCCCGCTCGATGAGCTACTACGCCAGCCTGAAGCTCAACGCACCGGCTGCGGAGCGTCGCCAGGCACTTGCGCGCGCCAAGTACCAGTTGGGCGTCTCCATGCGCTTCGTCAGTCAGCAGGCCGTGCAACTTCACGGCGGAATCGGCGTGACGGACGAGTACATCGTGAGTCACTATTTCAAGAAGCTCACGCAGCTTGAAATGACCTTCGGCGATACGCTGCACCATCTGGGCGAGGTCTCGGCCCGCATGCAGGACACGGCCGGCGTGTTCGCCTGATCCGCGCAATCTCCTCTCTCTGCAAGGCGCCCGCCGGCTTCGAGCCCGCGGGCGCTTTTTCTTGAACCGGAGATTGCCGTGCAAACTCTGGTTGATTGATCTCTGCCAGTCTTGCCATCGACCATGCTTCCCGCCCCCGCTACCCCGCCAAGCGCCGCCGATCGGGCACCCATCGTTTTCATGCACGGCAATGGCGATTCGGCCGCCTTGTGGCTGACCACGATCTGGCGCTTCGAATCGAACGGCTGGCCGCGCGATCGATTGTTTGCACTGGATCAACCTTTTCCGCTGGCTCGCGATGACGATGCCATTCCGCAGCCGGGGCGCAGTTCCACCGCCGATTCGATGGCCTTTCTGAAGCACGAAGTCGAGCGCGTCCTGACGTCGACGGGCGCGTCCCGCGTCGTCTTGATCGGCAACTCGCGAGGCGGCAACGCGATCCGCAACTACGTGCAGAACGGCGGGGGCGATCGCGTCGTGAGCCATGTCGTCCTGGGCGGCAATCCGGCACACGGCATCTGGGCTATCGAAGGGCTTCGCGAAGGCAGCGAGTTCTCCGGACTGAGTCCTTTCCTGCGGCAGCTCAACGCGGCAAAAAATGCGGAGGGCGATGAAGTCACGCCCGGCGTGAAGTGGCTGACACTGCGCTCGGACAGCAACGACAAATACGCGCAACCTGACGGGATCTGGATCGGCGCCCAAGGCAAGCCGACGCACATCGGGTTCGACGGACCGGCTCTCAGGGGCGCGACCAACGTCGTATTGCCGCGCGTGGATCACCGGGAGACTTCGTTCTCGGCGGCCGCGTTTGCAGCGACCTGGCGTTTTCTCACGGGCAAGGATGCGAGAACGACACAACCGGTTCCTGAAGCGCCAGTGGTCCTGTCCGGCAGGGTCACCGGCTTGGGCCTGCACCCGCTGGACGCTGCGAGCGGCGGCTTCGTCAACAACTTGCCCCTGGTTGGCGCTCGCCTCGAAATTTTTGCCGTCGAAGCCTCTACCGGAATGCGGGGCGGCCCGGCCGCGTGGGTGCAGACCATCGAATCCGACGCACGATGGGGCCCCTTCGTCGGCCAGACGGACACAGCCTATGAGTTCGTCCTGAGCGCGAAAGGCTACGCGACAACGCATATCTACCGAAGCCCGTTCCCGCGCTCGAGCAGCGTCGTCCATTTGCGGCCGGAGCGCATGCCGGAGACCGGCAGCGGCACGAAGGCGCTCGTGATCTTTACGCGCCCGCGAGGGTATTTCGACGCGCGGCGCGACACCATGCGCTTCGACGGCCAAGCGCTGCCACCCGGCGTGCCGCCACAAGGCTCGGGCGTCTCGGCGTCCACACTCAGGCTGACAAGCGATGTGCATCGCACCGTCGCGGCCGAATTCAATGGTGAGCACGTGGCGGGCCTCTCCTGGCCCGCGGCGCAGAACCACTTGACGGTGCTCGAATTGACCTACTGACCCGGAAGGCGGATCAGGTGCGCAAAGCTACCCGTGCAGCCGCGAACTCTGCGGCAGATGCGCCATCAGGAATTCCATCTGGTCCGCGAGAATGCGGCGATTGCGAAGGATGAAGTCCTCCCAAAGGCTCGGCACGTACGGCGCATACAAGAGGGGCATTCCGGCCTGTTCCGGCGTCCGGCTGCTCTTGCGGTGATTGCAAGGCTTGCAGGCCGTCACCACGTTCATCCAGGTGTCGATGCCCTTTTGCGCAAAGGGAATGATGTGTTCGCGCGTCAGCTCTTCCTCGTGAAAGTGGCCGCCGCAATATGCGCATACATTGCGATCCCGCGCGAACAGTTTGCCGTTCGTCAGCCCCGGCCGCTGGGTGAAAGGGTTGATGCGCGGCACGCCCTTGGTGCCGATGATGCTGTTGATGGCGATCTGCGACTGCTGGCCAGTGACCGCGTTGTGGCCGCCCCGGAAGACTGCGACTTGCGCGCCCACCTCCCAGCGCACCTCGTCGGAGGCGTAGTGGATCACCGCCTGTTCAAGCGATATCCACGATTGAGGCAGCCCTTGGGCCGACAGCTTCAAGACCTTCACCACACGCCTCCTCAAGCAAAGAGAACAACGGAAAGACCTGCACGCCAAGCGAGCCGAAAGGGCTTGCGCATGACGCAGTGCGTCACAATATACCGGCTTTGTGACAAAACGGCCTGATGTGCCCATTCCACGGGCGCAAAGTGCTATCAAAAAGATACCGACCGATGCAGATTTTCCGGGGTTTTCGGCATCCGGGCGTGGCTCCGGCCTGTGCCCTGACCATTGGCAATTTCGACGGTGTCCACCGTGGTCACCAGGCCATGCTCGGGCTTCTGAACACCGAGGCGCGCGCGCGCAACCTCCCCAGTTGCGTGCTGACCTTCGAGCCGCATCCCCGGGACTACTTCGCGGCCATCACCAAGCGGCCGGAACTGGCTCCCGCCCGGATCGGCACGCTGCGTGACAAGCTGACAGCGCTGGCCGCCGCCGGCGTCGCGCAGACGATCGTGCTGCCTTTCGATGCCGCTCTTGCGTCACAGACTCCCGACGAATTCATCCAGCATGTGCTGATCGAAGGCTTGGGCGCGCGCTACGTTCTGGTCGGGGATGACTTTCGCTTCGGCGCCAAGCGCGCCGGCGACTACGCGATGCTCGACCGGGCCGGCGACCAGCACGGCTTCGACGTCGCGCGGATGAACAGCTATGAAGTGCACGGCCTTCGCGTCTCGAGCTCCGCCGTACGGGAGGCGCTCGCCGAAGGTCGCATGGCCGATGTGCACACCCTGCTGGGGCGGCCTTACGCAATCTCCGGCCACGTGGTCCATGGACGAAAGCTTGGGCGTGCGCTGGGCGCTACCGCGCCGGGCCGCGACGACGGGTTTCGCACCCTCAACCTTCGTTTCAAGCATTGGAAGCCGGCCGCAAACGGAATCTTTGCGGTGCTGGTCCACGGCCTGACCGACTCGCCGCTTCACGGCGTCGCCAATCTGGGCGTGCGCCCTTCCCTCGATGCCAACGACGTCAACGCCGGCCGCGTGCTGCTCGAGACGCACTGCCTCGACTGGCCTTCTCATCTCGGTTCCGAAGGGGCCTACGGTAAAATCGTCCGCGTGGAACTGCTGCACAAATTGCACGACGAATTGCGCTACACCAGTCTCGAGGCCCTTACCGCGGGCATCGCGAAGGATGGGCGTGACGCGCGCGCATTCTTTGCTTCCACCCACGCCGAGACCCATCGCCAAACCACGCGCGATCGAATTTAAAGCGGAACCTTCGCTTTCCGCCGCGTCCGGCCTCGCCTTCACAGCAAAGGCCGCACGCTCCCGATCCCCTCGCGCGTTGCACGGCAGCGCAGATTTCTGGAAATTCCATGGCTGACAACAAGACCGACGGCGGCACCGACTACCGGGCCACGCTGAACCTGCCCGACACCCCCTTCCCGATGCGCGGCGACCTGCCCAAGCGCGAACCCGGATGGGTCAACGAATGGAACGAGCAAGGCGTCTATCACCGCCTGCGGGATGCACGCCACGGTGCGCCCAAGTTCATCCTGCACGACGGCCCACCCTATGCCAACGGTCAGATCCACATGGGTCACGCGGTCAACAAGATCCTGAAGGACATGATCACCAAGGCGCGCCAGCTTGAAGGCTACGACGCGCTCTATGTGCCCGGGTGGGATTGCCATGGCCTGCCGATCGAGAACGCGATCGAAAAGAAGTACGGCCGCAACCTGAGCCGCGACGAGATGCAGGCCAAGAGCCGCGGCTACGCGACGGAACAGATCGCACAGCAGATGTCCGATTTCCAGCGCCTGGGTGTCCTGGGTGAATGGGACCACCCGTACAAGACGATGGACTTCGCCAACGAGGCGGGCGAAATCCGCGCCTTCAAGCGCGTGATCGAGCGCGGCTTCGTCTATCGCGGGCTCAAGCCGGTGTACTGGTGTTTCGACTGCGGCTCGTCCCTGGCTGAATTCGAGATCGAATACGCCGACAAGAAATCACAGACGCTGGACGTCGCCTTCAAGGCGCACGACCCCGCAAAGCTCGCCGCCGCATTCGGCCTGCCGGCACTCGGCAAGGACGCCTTCGCGGTGATCTGGACCACCACCGCCTGGACGATCCCAGCCAACCAGGCGATCAACCTGAATCCCGAGCTCGACTACTCGCTCGTGGATACAGAGCGCGGCCTCCTCGTCCTTGCCGCCTCGCTGGTCGAGATGTGCATGACCCGCTACGCGCTCGACGGCAAGGTGCTTGCCACCGTCAAGGGCGAGAAGCTGGGCGGACTGGAGTTCGAGCATCCGCTCTACGACGTGGATGCAGGCTTCCGTCGCCTCTCGCCGGTCTATCTTGCGGACTACGCGACGGCCGATGACGGCACCGGTCTGGTCCACTCCTCGCCGGCCTATGGCGTGGATGACTTCAATTCCTGCATCGCTCACGGCATTTCCTATGACGACATCCTGAATCCGGTCCAAGGAAATGGCTCCTACGCGGCTGACTTCCCGCTTTTCGGCGGCCAGAATATCTGGAAGGCGGTTCCGGTCATCATCCATGCGCTGCGCGATGCCGGCCGCCTGATGACGACCGAGCAGATCTCCCACAGCTATCCGCATTGCTGGCGTCACAAGACGCCGGTGATCTACCGTGCCGCAGCGCAGTGGTTCATCCGCATGGACGAAGGCGAAGGCGTGTTTACCAAGGACAAGGCGCCCAAGACGCTGCGCCAGACGGCGCTGGAAGCCATCGAGCAGACGAGCTTCTATCCAGAGAACGGCAAGGCGCGCCTGCACGACATGATCGCCAACCGGCCCGACTGGTGCATCAGCCGGCAGCGCAGTTGGGGCGTGCCGATCCCGTTCTTCCTGCATCGGGACTCGGGCGAGTTGCATCCGCGCACGATGGAAATCCTCGATCAGGCCGCCGACATCGTCGAAGAAGGCGGCATCGAGGCATGGAGCCGCGTGACCACTGAAGAAATCCTCGGCGATGCCGACGCGCCGCATTACACCAAGAGCACCGACATCCTCGAAGTGTGGTTCGACTCCGGCTCGACCTTCTTCCACGTGTTGCGCGGCACGCACCCCAAGGTGCACCACGAAACCGGCCCCGAAGCCGACCTCTACCTCGAAGGCCACGACCAGCATCGCGGATGGTTTCATTCGTCGCTGCTGATCGCGTCGGCACTCGAAGGCCGCGCCCCCTATCGCGGCCTGCTCACGCACGGCTTCACGGTCGACAGCCAGGGCCGCAAGATGAGCAAGTCGCTCGGCAACGGCATCGACCCGCAGGAAGTCAACAAGAAGCTCGGCGCCGAAATCACGCGCCTGTGGGTGGCTGCGAGCGACTACTCGGGCGACATCGCCGGTGACGACAAGATCCTCGCCCGCGTGGTGGATGCCTATCGCCGGATCCGCAATACGCTGCGCTTCCTGCTCGCGAACACCAGCGATTTCGACATCGCGAAGGATGCGGTGCCGCTCGACCAACTGCTCGAAATCGACCGCTACGCGCTCAGCCGCGCCGCGCAGTTTCAGGCGGACGTGCTCGCGCACTACAAGGTCTACGAGTTTCACCCGGTGGTTGCGAAGCTGCAGGTGTATTGCTCGGAGGACCTAGGCGCGTTCTACCTCGACGTGCTGAAAGACCGGCTCTACACGRCCGCCCCCGGCTCGCTTGCGCGCCGCAGCGCACAAACCGCCCTGTGGCACATCACCCAAGCGATGCTGCGCTGGATGGCACCATTCCTGAGCTTCACGGCCGAAGAAGCCTGGAAGTTCTGCGGCGACGGCCGGTCGATTTTCGTGCAGACCTACAGCGACCTCGGAACACCCAACGACGCACTGCTCGCCAAGTGGACCCGCATCCGAGAGATCCGCGACGCGGTCAACAAGGAAATTGAATCGGTGCGCACAGCGGGCCAGGTCGGCTCGTCGCTGCAGGCCAACGTGACCATTGCCGCGCCGGCCAATGACCATGCGCTGCTCGCTTCGCTGGGCGACGACCTGAAGTTCGTCTTCATCACCTCGGCCGTGGCGCTGACGCCTGGCGATGCGTTGTCGGCCACTGTGACGGCAAGCACGGCGGCGAAGTGCGAGCGCTGCTGGCACTGGCGCGACGACGTCGGGCACGATGCCGCGCATCCTGGTCTCTGCGGACGTTGCACGAGCAACCTCTACGGCGCGGGCGAAGCAAGGAACATCGCCTGATGGCCCGCCAGTCTTCGGGCGCCCGGGGCCTCGGCATCTGGCCCTGGCTTGGCCTTGCACTGGTGATCGTGATCGTCGATCAGTTCACCAAGACGCTGATCCTCGGCTATTACAAGTACGGCGACGCGACCTACGTCACCAGCTTCTTCAACGTCGTGCGTGCCCACAACACCGGCGCGGCTTTTTCGTTCCTGGCGGATGCGGCAGGCTGGCAGCGCTGGTTCTTCATGGCCATCGGCATCGCGGCGGCGCTCTTCATCATCTGGATGCTCAGGTCGCACGCGGGGCAGAAGCTGTTCTCGTTTTCGATGGCCGCCATCCTCGGCGGCGCGATCGGCAACGTGATCGATCGCATGATGCACGGCTACGTGGTCGACTTTCTCGACTTCCATCTTGCCGGCCGGCACTTTCCCGCCTTCAACGTAGCGGACAGCGCGATCACGATCGGGGCGATCTGCCTGGTCATCGATGAGTTGCGGCGGGTAAGGAAGACTTAGCTCGCCCCCAGGCTGCGCGCACTTCGTGTCGCTTCGCCTACCCCCTACCGGGGGCAACACCGGCGGCCTGGCAAAGCCAGTTCCGCGGTGTTTCTGTTGCTCGCCCCCAGGCTGCGCGCACTTCGTGTCGCTTCGCCTACCCCCTACCGGGGGCAACACCGGCGGCCTGGCAAAGCCAGTTCCGCGGTGTTCCTGGCCTGGGCTTCCGGGGGTGCTCTATAGTGCTTCTATTCCATGAAGCACTTGTTGAATTTGCTGGCGGCGATCGCGCTGCTGGTGTGGGGTACCCAACTCGTTCGCACCGGCGTGCTGCGGGTGTTCGGCGCAAATCTGCGCCGCATCCTCGTGCACAGCATGCGCAATCGCTTCACGGCGGCATTGTCCGGAATCGGAGTGACGGCACTCGTGCAATCGAGCACCGCCACTTCGCTGATGACTTCGTCCTTCGTCGGCCAGGGACTGGTCACGCTCCCAGCGGCGCTGGCGGTGATGCGGGGCGCCGACGTCGGCACAGCGCTGATGTCGGTGCTGTTCTCGGCAGATCTTTCATGGCTGTCCCCGCTTTTCATTTTCGTCGGCGTTGTGCTGTTCATTACGCGTCCTTCCAGCGTGGCGGGCCGCGTGGGCCGCGTGCTGATCGGGCTGGGGCTGATGTTGCTGGCGCTGCAGCTGGTCGTGGAGGCCACCGGCCCGCTATTTGAAAGCCCGGCCATGCGCGCTGTGCTTGGATCGCTCAACAGCGACGTGCTGCTCGAAATCACCATCGGAGCCGCGCTGTCGATCGTTGCCTATTCGAGTCTGGCGGTCGTGCTGCTGGTCGCAGCGATGGCAAGCTCGAACGTGGTGCCGCTCGACGTGGCCCTCGGCCTCGTGCTCGGCGCCAACCTGGGAAGCGGCTTGCTGGCCGTACTCACCACCGCCAAGTCGTCTATTGCAGTGCGGCAAGTGACGGTAGGCAATCTCCTGTTCAAGGCGCTCGGCGTTGCCATCGCAGCGCCGTTCGTCGGGCTCTGGCTGCGGGAGGTCAGGCCGTTCGTCACCGACGCGACGCAGCTGGTGGTGCTCTACCACCTGGCGTTCAACGTCATCATGAGTGTCTGCTTCATCGGATTGACCGAATACGTCGCCCGGCTGGCCACGCGCCTGCTGCCGGGGCCCACGGAGGCCACAGCCCGACGCCCACAGCATCTGGACCCCTCCGCGATCTCGACGCCATCTCTTGCCATCTCCAACGCTGCGCGAGAGGCGTTGCACCAGGCCGACGTGGTCGAAACGATGCTGATCGGCGTGCTCAACGTGATCAAGCACAACGACCTTCGCCTCGCCCAGGAACTGCGCAATCTCGACGACACGGTCGACGAGCTCTATTCGGCGATCAAGTACTACCTCACCAAGATTTCGCGCGAGGCGCTGGGCGAGGAGGAGAGCCGCCGCTGGACGGACATCATCAGCTTCACGATCAACATGGAGCAGATCGGCGACATCATCGAGCGCGTGATCATCGACATCGAGGACAAGAAGATCAAGCCGCAGCGCAATTTTTCCGAAGCCGGCATGCGCGAGATCGTCGAACTGCACGAGCGGCTGGTGGCCAATCTGCGCCTGAGCATGAGCGTTTTCCTGAACGGCAATGTGCGCGACGCCCAGAAGCTGCTCGAAGAAAAGGCGCGCTTCCGCGATCTGGAGCGCGCCTATGCCACGACCCACCTGGGGCGGCTATCGGACCAGACCGCGCTCAGCATCGAGACCAGTTCGCTGCACATCGACCTGATCAGCGAACTCAAGCGCATCAACTCGCACATCTGCTCGATCGCCTACCCCATCCTCGAATCCGCCGGCGCACTGGCGCCGACGCGCATGCGCGAATCGCGCCTCAGCCAGTTGCAGTAGGCGCACGAGCGGCGTGCGCCGCTGTGGCTACGACAGAGTCAGGATGGTGCAGCCGGTCGTCTTGCGCGCTTCGAGATCACGGTGCGCCTGCTGCACGTCGGCCAGCGGATAACGCTGGTCGATCGGGATCTTCACAGCGCCGCTTTCGACCACGGCAAACAGATCGTCGGCCATGGCCTGCGTGCTTTCGCGGCTCGAAATGTGCGTGAACAAGGTCGGCCGCGTGACGTACAGCGATCCCTTCGATGCAAGCAAACCGAGGTTGAAAGGCGGCACCGGCCCCGATCCATTGCCGAAGATGGCCAACAGCCCGAACGGCCGCAGGCAATTCAACGAGCCTTCGAAAGTGTCCTTGCCCACGGAGTCGTAGACGACCTTGACGCCCTTGCCGCCCGTGATCTCCTTGACGCGCTCGGCGAAGTTCTCGGTGCTGTAGTTGATGGCGTGGGCTGCGCCGTGGGCCAGTGCGAGCTTGCACTTGGCATCGGTGCCTGCGGTGCCGATCAACTGGAGCCCGAGCGCCTTTGCCCATTGGCAGGCAATGAGCCCCACGCCGCCAGCGGCCGCATGGAAAAGGATGAAATCGCCGGGCTGCAGTCCTTCGGCCGGCAGCGTCTTCTTCAACAGATACTGCGCGGTGAGGCCCTTGAGCATCATCGCCGCGCCAGTCTCGAAGGAAATCGAATCGGGCAGCTTGCAGACGAACTTTGCAGGCATGACTCGCGCTTCGCAATACGCGCCCGGAGGTTGGCTCGCGTAAGCCGCGCGGTCGCCCACCTTTAGATGCGAAACGCCTTCACCCACCGCCTCGACCACGCCCGATGCTTCCATGCCCAGTTGCAAGGGCATCGGGAACGGGTAGAGCCCGCTGCGCTGGTAGGTGTCGATGAAATTGAGACCCACCGCCTTGTGGCGAATGCGGATCTCGCCGAGGCCCGGATCGCCCACCTCGACGTCGACGATCTTCAGTTCCTCGGGACCGCCCTGGCGGTCGATGCGGACTGCTTTGCTCATGAATGGCTCCTTGTCTCGAACGATCAGTAGGTCCCCGGGTACGCACCCCCGTCGGCCAGCACGTTCTGGCCCGTCATGTAGGCCGCGTGCGTGCTGCACAGAAATGCGCAGATCGCGCCGAACTCGGCGGCGTTGCCGAAACGGCCCGCTGGAATGTTCTTCTGGCGGCTGGCTCGGATGGCCTCGATGTCCTGGCCGGTCTTCTTCGCGGCACCGATCATGGTGCCCTTGAGGCGGTCGGTGTCGAACGACCCCGGCAGCAGGTTGTTGATGGTCACGCCCTTGCCAGCGATGCCCGAGCGCGCCACGCCCGCCACGAAGCCGGTCAGGCCGCTGCGAGCGCCATTGCTCAAGCCGAGGATGTCAATCGGCGCCTTGACCGAACTCGAAGTGATGTTGACGATGCGACCGAACCCGCGCGCAGCCATTCCGTCCACGGTCGCCTTGATGAGTTCGATCGGCGTCAGCATGTTCGCGTCGAGCGCCTTGACCCAAGCTTCGCGGTCCCATTCGCGGAAGTCACCGGGCGGCGGGCCGCCGGCATTGGTGACGACGATGTCGAAGTCCTGGTGCAGCGCGAAGGCGGCAGCGCGTCCGTCTGCGGTGGTGATGTCAGCCGCGATGTGCTTCACGAACGGCTTGGCGGCGCCGTCCACGGCAGCAGCCGCGGCGTGCAAAGTCTTCGCCGCGGCTTCTAGTGCCTCGGCGCCACGTGCCACGATGACAACGTTGACGCCTTCTCGCACCAGCGCCTCGGCGCAGCCGTAGCCCAGGCCCTTGCTCGCGCCGCACACGAGAGCCGTCTTGCCTGCAATTCCCAAATCCATGTTCAGTCCTCCGGGCTCATCGGCCCATGCGTGTGAATACAAAGATGCCGGCGATCACGAGCGCGGTACCCGCGGCGATCCACAGGGTAAACGGTTCGCCGAGGATCACCACGCTCATCAGGATCGTGGACATCGGCCCGACCATACCCGTTTGGGCGGCCAAGGCGGGGCCGATGCGTTCGATCGCCATCATGACGGCAAGGACCGGTACGGCCGTACACAGCGTCGCGTTGAGGATCGACAGCCAGATGACCTCAGGCGCGACTTCGAAGGCGGCGCTCATCGGCCGCAAGAGCATGAACTGCGCGATGCAGAAAAGGCACGCCACGCTGGTCGCCAGACCCACCAGCCGCAGAGAACCCAGCCGCTTGACGAACTCGCCGCTCGCAACCAGATAGATGGCGTAGCTCACGGCGCTGAGGAACACCAGAAGCGCGCCCCACGCCGCCGCCGCGCTCTGGCCGAGGCTCACTTCATGCCCGAACACCAGCAGCACGCCGACATAGCTGATCGCCATGCCGGCAACTTGGCCGCGGGTGATGCGCCGACGATAGATGATCCAGCCGAACAGCAGGACCAACGTCGGGTTGAGATACAGAATGAGCCGTTCCAGGCTCGCGGTGATGTAGGCCAACCCTGCAAAGTCGAGAAAGCTCGCCAGGTAATAGCCCGAGAAGCCCAACCCAATGACGCCCAACCAGTCGCGCCCGGTGAGCGCCGGCTTTCCGCGCCCGGCCCACCACGCCATCACCACGAACAACGGCAACGCAAAAAGCATGCGCAGCATGATCAGCGTGACAGCGTCGACGCCATAGCGATACGCCAGCTTGACGATGATCGCCTTGCCGCTGAACGCGATCGCGCCGAGCGTCGCGAGTGCGAGGCCCGGCGCGAGACTCTTGTGAGATGAAGTCTGGTGCTCCGGCGTCACTCTGAAACTAGAAGCCCGCCGCAAGGCCGTCGCGGCGCGCATCGCTTGCGGCGACATAGCCTTCGACCGCAGGATCGCCCGCGCGCCAGATGAACTGGCCGGCACCGAAGTCCTGGTACGAGTCGTTGATCACGTCCACCTTGTGGCCGAGGTCGGAGAGGCCCTGAACGGTGGCCGAGTTCATCGCCGCCTCGACGTTGATCTCCAGCCCCTGGTTGAAGCGCCAGCGCGGTGCGTCGCAGGCGGCTTGCGGATTCTGCTTGTAGTCGAGCATGCGCACCAGCGTCTGCATGTGCCCCTGCGGCTGCATGTTGCCGCCCATCACGCCGAAGCTCATCACCGGCGCGCCGTCCTTGGTGAGGAAGGCGGGGATGATTGTGTGGAAGGGCCGCTTGCCCGGTGCGACGAGGTTCGGGCTGCGATCGTTCAGGCTGAAGCCATGACCCCGATTCTGCAAGCTGATGCCGAATCCCGGCTCGACGCAGCCGGAGCCGAAGCCCATGTAGTTGCTCTGGATGAAGCTCACCATCATTCCGTTTTCGTCCGCGGCTGTCAGGTAGATCGTGCCGCCCTTGACCGGATTGCCCGCCTTGAAGTCCTGTGCCTTGTTCAGGTCGATGAGTTTGGCACGCGACGCGAGATAGGCGTCATCGAGCATTTGCAGGGTAGTCACCTCCATCGACGAAGGGTCCGACACATAGCGATAGGTGTCGGCAAACGCGAGCTTCATGGCTTCGATCTGCAAGTGCTGCGAAGCGACCGAATCGACCGGGATCGACTCGATGTCGAAGTGCCGCAGGATGCCCAGCGCGATCAGCGCCGCAATCCCCTGGCCGTTCGGCGGAATTTCGTGCAGCGTGTGATTGCGGTAGTTCTGCGCGATCGGCTCGACCCACTCGGGCTTCCAGTTCGCGAGATCCCGCACCTTGAGACTGCCGCCGTTCTCGTTGGAGAACTTCTCCAGCGCCTCGGCGATTTCGCCGCTGTAGAACGCGTCCCCTGTCGTCGCCGCAATGGCCTTCAGCGCGCGGGCAGCAGCCGGAAACCGGAACAGTTCTCCCACTTCCGGCGCACGCCCCCAAGGCAGAAAGCTCTGCGCGAACCCCGGCTGCGATTGCAGGATCGGCGTGGCCGCAGCCCATTTCTGTCGCACGACCGGCGGCATGAGATAGCCACGTTCCGCGATCTCGATCGCTGGCGCCATCAGGTCCGCAAAAGGCAGTTTGCCGAATCGTTCCGACAGCGCGACCCAACTCCCCACCGCGCCCGGCACCGTGACCGAGTCCATCCCGCGCTGTGGCGGCGTGGCCGCATCGCCCCCGTACTTGCGCCGAAAGTAATCCGGTGTCCAGGCAGCAGGCGCACAGCCCGAGCCATTCAGCCCATGCAGCTTCTTCCCGTCCCACAAGATACAAAAGGCATCGCTCCCCAACCCGTTGCTCACCGGCTCCACCAGCGTCATCACCGCCGCCGTAGCAACCGCCGCATCCACCGCATTGCCGCCTTGATAAAGAATCCGCAGCCCCGCCTGAGACGCCAACGGATGCGAAGTCGAAACCACGTTCCGCGCAAAAACCGGAATCCGAGTCGACGTGTATGGATTCCCAAAATCGAATTTCATAAAAGCCTTCCAAATAGTCCAAATCCCTCGCGCGCCCGGCGAAGCAAGGGCCCCACCAGAAACACCGCGGAACCGGCTAAGCCGGGCCGCCGGTGTTGCCCCCGGTCAGGGGGTGGAGAGCGACACGAAGTGCGCGAGCCTGGGGGCGAGCTCAGTCTCCGGTGATCTTGCGATCGACAATGATCTTCTTCCACTTGGCGGCGTCTTCGGCCACCATGCTCGCGAACTGTGCGGGCGTGCTGGTCGCAGGCGCGATGCCCAGGCGAGCCAGCTTGTCGCGCACTTCAGGGTCGGTGAGCGATTGATTGGCGGCTGCGTTGATCTTCGCGACCAAGTCGGCAGGCATGCCCTTCGGCCCGTAAAGCCCGAACCATGTATTCGACTCGAACCCCGGCAGCGTGTCCGCAATCGGCGGCAGTTCGGGTGCGAGTGGGCTCCGCTTGAGCGAGGTCACCCCGAGCGCCCGCAACCGGCCGTCGCGCACGTGGGGCATTCCGGTCGGCAGCGCATCGAACAGGACATCGATCTTGCCGCTGATCAGGTCGGGAATGGCGAGCGCCGTGCCCTTGTACGGAATGTGCAGCATCGAAATGCCCGCTTGCGACTGAAAGAGCTCGGCCGTGAGTTGCACGATCGTCCCATTGCCGCTCGACCCGTAATTGAGTTTGCCGGGGTTCTTCTTGGCGTAATCGATCCATTCCTGCACCGTCTTGGCAGGCGAATTGTTCGGCACCAGCATGATGCTCGGCGCATCGCCCACATGAACGATCGGCGTGAAGTCGCGCACCGTGTCGTAGGGCAGTTTGCTATAGATGGCCGGGCCGATCGAGTGGGTGCTCGTCGTCGCCAGGAGGAGCGTGTAGCCGTCAGGGGTCGACTTGGCTGCGGCATCGGAACCGATTGCACCACCGGCCCCGGGCTTGTTGTCGACGACGAGTGTCGTGCCGAGCTTTTCGCCCATCTTCTGCGAAAGCGTGCGCGCGAAAAGATCGGTCGCGCCGCCGGCGGGAAAGGGAACGATCAACCGGATCGGCTTGGTCGGGTAGCCCTCTGCAAAGACCGCGGGCGAAGCGGCCACGCAAAGCGCGGCAGCCATGGCCTGGAGGAACTGGATACGTTTCATGGTGCTGGATTGTGTTCCCTGTGAAGCATCGAATGCTATGCAGCGGCGCGGCATCAAGCCAGATAATCCCGTTAATGCAACTATGAGCCGCGCTAATGACAAAGGCCGCTACTGAAGAGATCTCCATGCAGCAGTTGCGGGCGCTGGCGGCGGTCGCCGAGTCGGGCAGCTTCACGTTGGCGGCAGAAGCCCTGCAACTCACACAGCCGGCGATCAGTCATCTCATCAAGCGCATGGAACATGAGCTCGGCCAGCCTCTGGTGGTGCGCGGGCGGCGCATCCGCATGACTGGCGCCGGACAGATGATGGTCGACACGGCTGTTCGCGCCCTTCGGCTGATCGACGAATCCGTGAGCGCCTGCCGATCGCAGTCCCAGCTTCGCGAAGGCCGGGTGGTCCTGGCGGTCGGCCATCTCACGGCCGGCGCGCTGATGCCGCCATTGCTCAGCCGCTTCTCGCAACAGCATCCGGCGCTCGCGACCGCGCTGCTCGACAGCACGGCCGAGCAGATGATTTCCCGGATCCTTTCGCAAGAGGCCGACCTCGGCTTCGGTTCCGACATCGGACAGAAGCACTCGGAGCTTGCGACGGAGCCGCTCTTCAGCGATCGCATGGCCCTGTTCGCGCGCGACGATCACCCGCTGGCGCGACGGATCGTGATCGACGCCAAGCACCTCGAAGGCTTGCCGTTCATCCACGTCAATCCGGACGCGGTCATCTGGCGATCGGTGAGCCGGCAGCTTTCGAGCGTGGCCAACGTCTATCCGCGCGTTGTTCATCACGTCTCAATGCTGTCGACCGCGTTCGGGCTCATTCAGGCGGGTGCCGGTGTCGCGCTGCTGCCTCGCTATGTGGAAGTTCTGATGCCGGGCAACCTTCGCGCGATCGCGGTAGCGCGTCCGATGCTCGAATACCCCGTCGTTGCCGTGCGGCTCGCGAAGCATCCGCTCAGTCCTGCGGCCATGGCCTTCCTTGCGATGGCGCGACAGCACATGAAGCCCCGCCGCGAAGAACGGTCCTGAAAGCGGCGCCCCTCAAAGCAAAAAAGCACCCGGAGGTGCTTTTTCGCAGGCTGTCGGGAATCACTCCTCGACGAATGCCTCTTCCCGCTTGGACTTGACGGCCGGCAGCAACACGATCACCAGCAGAAGCAGCGCGGCAGCCAGCAGGCCCGCCGAGATCGGCCGAGTGACGAACACGGCCCAGTCGCCGCGCGACAGCAGCAGTGCGCGCCGCAGGTTCTCTTCCATCATCGGCCCCAGGATGAATCCCAGCAGCAATGGCGCAGGTTCGCAACCGAGCTTGAAGAAGCTGTAACCCACAAAACCGAAGATCGCCACCATCCAGATGTCGAAGGTGTTGTTGTTGGTCGAGTAAACGCCAATCGCACAGAACAGCACGATCGCCGGGAACAGGTACTTGTAAGGCACCGACAGCAGCTTGATCCACATGCCGATGAGCGGCAGGTTCAGGATGACGAGCATCGCGTTGCCGATCCACATCGAGGCGATCAGTCCCCAGAAGAGTTCGGGGTTGCTGGTCATCACCTGTGGGCCGGGCTGGATGTTGTGGATGGTCATCGCGCCCACCATCAGCGCCATCACGGCATTGGGCGGAATACCCAGCGTCAGCAGCGGGATGAACGAAGTCTGCGCGCCGGCGTTGTTGGCCGACTCGGGCGCGGCCACACCGCGGATGTTGCCCTTGCCGAAGGGCACTTCGCCCGGATGCAGCTTGGTCTTCTTTTCGATGGTGTAGGCCGCGAAGGCGGCCAGCAGCGCACCGCCGCCCGGCAAGATGCCCAGGGATGCGCCGAGCGCCGTGCCGCGCAGCACCGCCGGCGTCATGCGCTTGAAGTCTTCCTTGGTCGGGAACAGGCCGGACACCTTGGCGGTGAACACTTCGCGGTCTTCTTCGGGCCGCGACAGGTTGGCGATGATTTCGCCGTAGCCGAACACGCCCATGGCGATGGTCACGAAGCCGATGCCGTCGGTCAGTTCGGGGATGTCGAAGCTGAAGCGCGCCACGCCCGAGTTCACGTCAGTGCCGACCAGACCCAGCAGCAGGCCCAGCACGATCATCGCGATCGCCTTGAGCAGCGAACCCGAAGCCAGCACCACCGCGCCGATCAAGCCCAGCACCATCAGCGAGAAATACTCGGCCGGGCCGAACTTGAAGGCCAACTCAGTCAGTGGCGGTGCGAAGGCGGCCAGGATCAGCGTGCCGACACAGCCCGCAAAGAACGAGCCCAGACCAGCAGCCGCAAGCGCGGGTCCCGCCCGCCCCTTGCGGGCCATCTGGTAGCCGTCGATCACGGTCACCACCGAGGATGATTCGCCCGGCAGGTTGACCAGAATCGCAGTGGTCGATCCGCCGTATTGCGCGCCGTAGTAGATGCCGGCCAGCATGATCAGCGCCGACACAGGCGGCAGCGCGTACGTCGCGGGCAGCAGCATCGCGATGGTCGCGACCGGGCCGATGCCCGGCAGCACGCCGATCAGCGTGCCCAGGACGCAGCCTGCGAGGCAATAGAGCAGGTTGGTGAAGGTGAACGCGACACCAAAGCCGAGAGAGAGATTTGCGATGAGATCCATTTGTCGTCCTCAACCCGTGATGAAGGTGGGCCACACCTGGATCTGCAGCTTCAGCGCCCAGATGAAGGCGATGTAGCTTCCGACGGCGAGGACGGTCGCGAGAACGAGCACCTTGCGCAGATTGAATTCGCTGCCTGCGAGGCTCGAGATCAGCACCAGCGCATAGATGGCGATGATCATCCCCATGGCCGRCACGCCGAAGCTCGGCAGGCCGCCGAGCAGCACGCCGAACGCGAGGTTGGCGCCGATGATGTAGACCACCTGCTTCCACGCCCACTTGCCGATCTTCTCGCCGTCCTCGGTCTCGACCGAGAGGCCGGTGAACATGATGGCAAGGCCGATGACGGCCATGAGGATGCCGAGCATCAGCGGGAAGTAGCCGGGGCCCATGCGCGCGCCGTTGCCGACGTTGTAGGTCGTCGCGCCCCAGGCGAAAGCGACCCCGACGACGGCGAACATCACCCCCGAGAAGAAGTCTTTCTGACTCTTGATTTTCACGAACAGTCTCCACGAATGAATTCGACGGAGATTGTGTGGTCAGCCCAAAGTCAGCTTGATGTGGATTCCACCTATCGCGATTTCAGGGTTATCCCCAAGCCCGCTGCGGATCCGCATGCGCGGACACCGCCGCCCACGGAGTCAGCGCACCGTGTGAAAAGAGTCTGAAGCCTTCTTGAGCCGGTTGGCCAGGTTGCGGCGGAACTTGTCCATTTCGTGCTGATTGAGAACGTCGATCAACCAGCCGCCCGCCACCACCAGTGCCAGTACGCCAATCGTCAGAATCTCAGAGTTCATTTCCATCTCCCGGATCGTTGGGAGACTCGACTTTGCGACGTTCGCGGCCTCTTGGGAATCATCCGAAATGCCGATGTTGCTAATTGCGCGGAGCGTGAACTTGTTCCTTGTTCACTCGAGCGGCGGCGTCGCGCTCAGCACTTCCTCGATGGTCGTGAGTCCCTCGGCCACGCGCAGGGCACCAGCCAGACGCAGCGGCCGCATGCCATCGCTTACCGCCTGGCGCCGGAGCGAAAGCATGTTCGGCTCCTTGGTGATCTCGTTCTTGAAGGCTTCGGTCACGCTCAGGAGTTCGTAGAGCCCCATGCGTCCCATGTAGCCGGTCATCCGGCAGTCCACGCAGCCGACGGGCTTGTAGGCACGCACCGAGCCGCTGATCTGCCATGGCGAAACGAACTCGGCCAGCTTTTCGCGCGTCACCGTCTCGTCGGGCGCCTTGCAATGCTTGCACAACGTGCGCACCAGCCGCTGGGCGAGCACGCCGAGCATCACGGCATTGATCAGATACGAAGGCACTCCCAACTCCATCAGGCGCGTGATGGCGCTCGGCGCATCGTTGGTATGCAGGGTGCTGAAGACCAGATGGCCCGTCAGCGCCGCCTGCACCGCCATCTCGGCCGTCGCGAGGTCGCGGATTTCGCCGACCATGATGATGTCCGGGTCCTGCCGCATCAGCGCGCGCAAACCTTCAGTGAAGCCGAAGTCGAGCTGCGGCTGCACCTGTGTCTGGTTGAAAGACGACTCGATCATTTCGATCGGGTCTTCGATCGTGCTCACGTTGACTTCTTCCGTTGCCACCCGCTTGAGCGTCGAGTAGAGCGTCGTCGTCTTGCCCGAGCCCGTCGGGCCGGTCACAAGGATGATCCCGTGCGGCCGCGTCACGAGATGCTCCCAGCGCCGCGCGTCGTGCTGCGCAAAGCCCAGCGCGTCCAGGTCCTTGACCGCGGTGTCGGGGTCGAAGATGCGCATCACCATCTTTTCGCCGAAGGCAGTCGGCAGCGTCGAAAGGCGCATTTCGACTTCTTCGCCGCGCATGTTGCGGGTCTTGATGCGGCCGTCCAGAGGCCGGCGCTTCTCGACCACGTCCATGCGGCCCAGGAGCTTGATGCGCGACACCATGGCATTCATCACGCCCATGGGCATCTGGTAGGCGGGATGCAGCACGCCGTCGATCCGAAAGCGGATCACCCCCTGCTCGCGCCGGGGCTCCAGATGGATGTCGCTCGCGCGCTGGTCGAAGGCGTACTGCCAGAGCCAATCGACCACCTGCACCACGCTCTGGTCGTTGGCGTCGAGTTGCTTGGTGCTCTTGCCGAGCTCGACCAGTTGCTCGAAGCTCGCGCCGCCCGTGTTGGAGCCCGCCTTCTGCGCCGCCCGAACCGATTTGGCCAGCGCAAAGAACTCCGCCGTATAGCGTTGGATATCGGCCGGATTGGCAACCACTCGCCGCACCGAGCGGCGCGCCTGCCGCTCGACTTCGGCGATCCAGTCCGTGAGAAAGGGCTCCGAGGTGGCCACCACGACTTCGCTCGGCGTGACCTGCACCGGCAGCACCTTGTGCCGCTCCGCATAGGCAGCGCTCATCGTGTCGGCGACCTTGCCCACGTCCACCTTCATCGGATCGATTCGAAGGTACGCGAGCCCGGCGCGGGCAGCGAGCCATTGCGTGAGCATTTCCAGATCGAGCGGCTTGCCGTCGCTCTCGCGCGTCATGGCGACATTCGCGAGCCGCACCAGCGGCGCCTGCCGGCTCTCTGCCTGGGCACATCGGGCGATCGTGCGCTTGGCCTCGGGCGGCGAGATCACTCCATCCTTTGCCAGCCATTCGATGAGGCTACGCAGGTCGAGTGGACCTTCGTGGCGCGAAGGGGCGGATGGACCGGACGGAGCGGCGGGGACAGCACTCATGGATGAATCAGGTTTTCGCTTCGAGCGGTTTGAACACCCGGAGCCACTTCGAGGCAGGCAGGCGCCAGCGAGTCTGGATGCTTTGCGCGCGCTCGGCAAGCGCGGGGCGCTTCGGCCGGGTCGCGGTGCGCTGCGCCAGCACGATGGTGTTGCCCTCGCGCGTCGGCTTGAACGCCCAGACCGCGTCTTGGCCGAACGCCGCCGAAATCTTCTCCAGACTGCCTTCGTAGCTCGAAGAACGGCCGAAGAGATTGACCGTCATGCAGCCGTCCTCGGTGAGCAGCGCGCGGCAGTCGGCGTAGAAGTCCTCGCTGTCAAGCACCGGCGCGGCGGCTTCATGGTCATAGAGATCGACCTGAAGCGCATCGACCGTGCCGAGCCACTTCGCTTCGCGGATTTCGCTCGCGGCATCGGCGATCACGATTTCCAGTTTGCCGTCGTCGGGCGGCAGCTTGAACCAGCCACGGCATGCGGCGACGACCTGCGGATTGAGTTCGATGGCCGTCGTCCGCATGCGCAGCGTCTTGCGGCAGAACTTGGTGAGGCTCGCAGCGCCGAGGCCGAGCTGCATCGCATGCCGCTTTGAGACGCTGGCATCGTCGACGAAGAGCAGCCAAGCCATCATGCGCTGCACGTATTCGAGCTCGATCTCGAAAGGTGCATCGAGCTTCATGGAGCCTTGCACCCACTCAGTGCCCAGATGCAGATAGCGCACGTCTCCCCAATCGGAGAAATTGACCTCGGGGAGAACGATCTTCATGGGATGACCAGATACCTTTCAAACACTTCGCGCCAAGCCTGGACCTTGCGCTCGAAACTCCATGATGCATTGGCCGGGCTCGACGAAGGCAATCGGTAAACGGGCACGCCGAGCGTCCGGGTGTGCCGCGCGTGCCGAAAACTCTCGCCGCCGTTGTGGGCGATGGCCGCGAGCTTCGGCAGCCGGAGACTCGCGATGTCGTTGACCACCGCATCGCGGATTGCCGAATCGAGGCTCCCTTGGCGCTGGCAACTGGCGTACACGTCCCACACGCCCAACCCGCGGTCGAGGAGCCATTCGCTACGCTTTTGATAGCTGCCTTCGCCCACTGGCAGCGGGTTTCCGGGCCACAAGGCCTGCAAGATTTTCCAGAAGTGGTTCTGCGGGTGCGCATAATACTGCTGCTGCGCGATCGACCGGGCCCCAGGAAAGCTGCCGAGTATCAACAAGGCGGTGTTGGCGGAAACGATCGGAGCAAGCCCCGTGAGCACGACTTTCGCGTCGCCTGGGTGCGGAGTCGGCTTATCCATAACGATGGCTGGTTTGCAGAAGCACCAGCACCTGTGAGGAAGAAAGCATGAATACGGAAGCGATCTGGATTTTCCTGACGACGCAGGGGGTGGATTTTGGCCTGAAAGTGATCGGCGCCATCGCGGCCTGGATCATCGGACGATGGCTCATCGGGCTTGCGCAGCGGCTGACGGCCAAGGCCCTCGAACGCGGCAGAAAGCTGGATGCGACGCTGAGCCATTACCTCGTCTCGATCCTCGGGGTCTTGCTGACCATCGTGCTGGTCCTCGCGATCCTGGACATGTTCGGGATTCGCACCACGTCATTCGCCGTATTGCTCGCGGGCGCAGGCCTGGCAATCGGCACCGCGTGGGGCGGCCTGCTCACGCATTTCGCGGCAGGCGTCTTCTTGCAGGTGCTGCGGCCCTATGGCGTCGGCGATTTCGTGACCGTGGGCGGAGGCACCACCGGCACCGTGAAGGAGCTCGGCCTGTTCGGCACCACGCTCATCTCGCCCGACAACACCATCATCACCGTCGGCAACAACAAGGTGCTCTCGGAGACGATCCAGAACTTCAGCCAGTTGAAATGGCGCAGGGTCGACACCACGGCCAAGGTTGCCAACGGCGTCGATGTCAATCAGGCCATCGAGTTGCTCAAGACGGCGGTACGCAATATTCCGAATGTGTCGACCGAACAGCCGCCGGACATCGAGATCCTCCAGTTCACGCCTGAAGGGCCGCTGCTTGCCGTGCGGCCCTACACACATACCGATCACTATTGGCAGGTGTACTTCGACACGCACCGGGCCATCGTCCAGACCTTCGGCATGGCGGGCTATCCGACGCCGGAAACGCCGCTCGCGCATCGCAACGTGACGCCGGCGGCAGCGTGAAGAAAAGCCCGCGTGAGCGGGCTTTTCTTCATCATAAAAAAGCGGGGAAGCTCAGGGCTTCTTCTTGGCGGCTTCGTTTTGCTCGGTGCCCGGGATCTTCTCGCCGATCTTGTTCCCGACGTGGCGAGTGCCCGACGCGGCATCGCTGGCGACGTCGCTGACCGCGTCACCGGCCTTCTTGGCGCCCTTCTCGGTCGCGTGCGCAGCCTTCTTGGTCCCGCTCTTCGTGGCATCCCAGGCTTTCTCGGTGCCCTTCTTGGTCGAGTCCCAGGCCTTTTCGGTGTCCTTCTCCAGCTTCTGGGTTTCAGTCTGCGCTACAGCCGACATGCCGACGCAAGCGAAGGCCACAGCCAAAGCGGCAGGCAAGGTACGAACGATGATTTTGCTCATTGGAAAAACTCCTCTGTAAGTTGGAGTGACCGTGGGGCCACTATGACGCAACGATGTCGCGGTGGCAAAGGATGACACCGAATGACATTTGAACCCCGCGGACGGCGCAAGTCGAGCGCTTGGCCTACGCAGGGGGCTGCGTCCCCTCCGACGCCGCCAGCAGCGAAGACAGCCGGGGAAGCGCGGCCATCGCGTTGCGGGTAGTCGCCTCGGCCAGGGTTTCGACAGCGATGCCGCGCAGTTTCGCCACCACGGCAGCAATGCGGGGCAACTCGCCGGGCTCGTTTCGCCCTTGCGGCTCGCCTGCGTCCCTCTGGGACTGCGTGCGGTAGAGCCAGTGGGGTTGAATGTCCGGCGAATCGGTTTCCATCACGATCGCCTCCAGCGGCAGCGTCGTCGCGAGGCGGCGCAGTTGCAGCGCGCGTTCGAAGGTCACGGCGCCGCCGAATCCCAGCTTGAGCCCAAGTTCGATGCAGGCCTGCGCCTGCTGCTCGCTTCCGTTGAAGGCATGCGCGATCCCGTTCCATTTCTGTCCGGGGGCGACCAGCCGAAGGTGCTTGAGCACCTTGTCGACCGATCGGCGGACGTGAATGATCACTGGCAGATCGTGCTTGCGCGCCAGTTGCAACTGAGTGTGAAAGAAGTGCGTCTGCTTGTCCTCGTCCAGCCCTTCAACGAAAAAATCGAGCCCGATTTCTCCCAGCGCAACCAATCGGGGATCGTCGCGATGTTGCGCAAGCTCGGCGTCGAGCAGCTGCAGGTGTTCGTCCAAAGCCGCGCCCGTGCACATCGGATGGATACCGAGCGCATAGGCGTCATGCTGAAGATGCGCCAGTTCGCGCACGGCCGAAAAATTGAACTGAGCCACCGCAGGGATGACGCAAAGCGCCACGTTCAGGCTCTTCGCGCGCGCCCGGATCTCGGGCATTTCGTTGCCGAATTCGGGCGCGTCCAGATGGCAGTGGGTATCGACAAAGACGACCATCCCGCGATGATGCCCGAATGGATGCATAGCCGCGGAAAGCGTGCTACCGTGCCTCCTCAAGCGTTCTCTTTTGTCGGAGGTGCCCAATGCGCAGGCCAGCTTTCTACAGCCGCTCGCCCCGTGGGCCGCAGGATGCGGCCGCGCCTGGCGCTGCCGATGCTCCTGGCGTTCCCGATGCCTCCGACATGCCCGGCGCGTCACCGCAATCCGGCAAGCGTTGGCGCCCGGGGCGCCGCAGCCTCTCTGCGCTGCTGCTGGTGCTCTGCGTCGGGCTCGGTGCCGGCGGCGCCATCATGTGGCCGCATCAAGGCACGCGCGTCCTCACGCAAAAAGACATCGACGCGGCAGTGCTGCGCACGCTGCAGACCACCACGCTCCCTTCTCCCGCGGCCAAGGCGGCGGAGATCATCCGGCCGTCGGTCGTGCGTGTGGTGGGCTACGGCATGGAGAAGACCACGCCCGAAGCCAAGACCGAGAAGCGCGGCCGCAATCTCGCCAAGGGCAAGCCGCCGGAAGCGCCGCCCGACGAAGGCCCAGGACAACTGGTCGAGCGCGGTGTGGGAACCGGCGTCGTGATCGTGGACAAGGGCATCATCCTGACCAACCTGCACGTGGTGGCGGGGGCTGAATCGATCCACGTCACTTTTGCCGACGGCCTCGAATCGCCCGCTACCGTCACCGGCGTGCAGCCCGAAAACGACCTCGCCGTGCTGCAGGCGCAGAAGCTGCCTGACGACCTCATCCCGGCCACGATGCGCTCGACCGCCGACCTCCAGCCTGGCGATCAAGTTGCCGCCGTGGGCTTTCCGTTCGGTATCGGTCCGTCGGTGTCCGCGGGCGTGGTGTCGGGCTTGAATCGCTCGTTCCGATCGCCGGAGGGCAAGCAGGAACTGGGCAATCTCATCCAGTTTGACGCTGCTGCGAACCCGGGCAATTCAGGCGGACCGCTCGTCAACATGAACGGAGAAGTGCTCGGCATCGTCACCGCCATCCTCAATCCGACTCAGCAGCGCACTTTCATTGGCATCGGTTTCGCGGTGCCGATCGAAAACGCCGCAACCGCGGCCGGCTCGCCGCCTTTCTGACCACCACCTGATTCCGAACACTCGAAGAAAGCACAAGGCATGACCACAGAGACAGAACCGACCTCCGCTGCCACCGCCGAGCTGATGGAGCAGATCCTCTATCAGGTGAAGCGCGTCGTCGTCGGCCAGGACCGATTCCTCGAACGCGTGATGGTCGCGATGCTGGCCGGCGGCCACTTGCTCGTCGAAGGGGTGCCCGGCCTTGCCAAGACGCTCACGGTCCGGACCTTGGCCGACACGGTGCGCGGGCAGTTCAAGCGCATCCAGTTCACACCCGATCTCGTTCCGGCCGACCTCGTGGGTACCCGCATCTACAACCAGAAGACCGGCGACTTCAGCACTTCGCTCGGCCCGGTCTTCGCCAACCTGCTGCTGGCCGACGAAATCAACCGGGCCCCAGCCAAGGTGCAGAGCGCGCTGCTCGAAGTGATGCAGGAGCGCCAGGTGACCATCGCCGGCGAAACGCACAAGGTGCCGCGTCCCTTCCTGGTGATGGCGACGCAGAACCCCATCGAGACCGAAGGCACCTATCCGCTTCCCGAAGCGCAGGTCGACCGTTTCATGATGAAAGTGCTGGTCGACTATCCGACCGATGAAGAAGAGTTCGTGATCGTCGAGCGCGTGATCGGCCCGCTCGTGGAAGCCGCCGCCGTTGCCACCACGGACCAGCTCGCGGCCCTGCAGGCCGAAGCCCGCCGCGTATATGTCGACCCTTCTCTCATTCAGTACGCAGTCAGGCTCGTATCGGCCACGCGCACGCCCGAGAAGCACGGCATGAAGGACATGCGCCGCTTCATTACCTTCGGGGCCAGCCCGCGCGCCAGCATCAACCTGACCGAAGGCGCTCGCGCCCTGGCGCTGTTGCGAGGCAGGAGCTATGCGCTGCCCGAAGACATGACGGCGCTGGTCCCGGACGTGCTCCGCCATCGCGTGACGATGTCCTACGAGGGCTTATCCGAAGGGCTGACCCCGGATGGGCTGATCGACAGGATCATGCGAGCTGTACCTGCACCCGCCAAACCACTCGAACATGAAAAGCTGGTGGCCTAGGCGCGCGAAAGCGGCCAACGACGAGGCGCTCGCGACGGCCGACGCCGTGGCGGGCGGAGTGGAGCGCGCGCTTCGCCGGCTCGAGTGGACGGTCATCCGGCGGCTCGACGGCCTTCTGCAGGGCGACTACCGAACCCTGATGCGTGGCGCAGGCCTGGACTTGGCCGACCTGCGCGAATACCAGCACCACGACGACGTCCGGCACATCGACTGGAACGTGACGGCGCGGCTGCAGACGCCGCACGTGCGCGTTTTCACCGAGGACCGCGAAATGGCGGCGTGGTTCGTACTAGACCTGAGCCGCTCGGTCGATTTCGGCTCCGGCGTCAGGGCCAAGCGCGAGATCTCGGCCGGCTTCGTCGCGGTCATCGCCCGGCTGCTCACACGCCACGGCAATCGCGTCGGCGCGATGGTCTATGGCAACGATGTCGAGGCGGTGATTCCGCCGCGATGCGGACGGCGGCATGTGCTGCATCTGCTGCACGCCATGGAACGACGCTCGGCCAAGATCGCGCCGGACCAGAAAGGCATGACACGCCTCGCCGACTTGCTGAAGTCCGCAGCCATGCTGATGCTGCGTCGATCGACAGTCTTCGTGGTGTCCGACTTCATGAGCGAACCCGGCTGGGAAAAGCCGCTCTCGCACCTGGTCCAGCGCCATGACGTCGTGGCGGTGCGGCTCTTCGATCCGCTCGAACTCGAACTGCCCGACCTCGGCCTGGTGCCCCTGCGCGATGCCGAAACCGGCGAGCAACTCTGGGTCGACACGCACGACGCCGGTTTCCGCAAGCGATTTGCCCGCATCGCCGCGGAGCGCGAAGCCACGTTGCGCGAGGCGTTGGCGAAGATCGGCGTCGACACACTCGAGCTCTCGACCGACGACGATCTGGTGGATGCCATCGTGCGTTTCGCCGACATGCGCAAGCGCCGCGTACGCGCCTCCAACTCCAAGGCGGTGGCAGCATGAATTTCCTGTGGCCTCAATTCCTTTGGCTCCTGCTGGCGCTGCCGCTGCTGGTGTTGCTGTACCTGTGGCTGATCCGGCGCAAGAAGAAGCTGGCGCTGCGCTATGCGAGCCTGTCCATCGTGCGCGAGGCCATGGGTGCGGGGCAGACGATTCGCCGCCACATCCCGCCCTTCCTCTTTCTGCTGGCGCTGGCTGCGATGCTGATTGCCGCTGCGAGGCCGATGGCCGTGGTGGTGCTGCCGTCGAACCAGCAGACCATCATCCTCGCCATGGACGTGTCCGGCAGCATGCGGGCGGCCGATGTTCAGCCCAACCGCCTCGTGGCCGCACAGGAAGCTGCCAAGAGCTTCCTCAAAGAGCTGCCGCGCACCGTGAAGGTCGGTGTCGTCGCCTTTGCCGGCAGCGCCCAGGTCGCGCAGTTGCCCACCACCAATCGCGAGGACCTCGTCACCGCCATCGACTCGTTCCAGTTGCAGCGCGCGACCGCGACGGGCAACGCGATCGTCGTCTCGCTCGCCACGCTGTTCCCTGACGCGGGCATCGACATCTCCGACTTCGGTCCGCAAAGCCGCGAGCGCGGTGTCTCGATCGACCACGCCGGCAAGCCACAGCAGAAAGACTTCACGCCGGTCGCGCCGGGCTCCTACACCTCGGCGGCGATCATCATGCTGACCGACGGCCAGCGCACCACCGGCGTCGACCCGCTCGATGCCGCCAAGGCTGCGGCCGATCGCGGTGTGCGCGTCTACACGGTGGGCATCGGCACGGTCGACGGCGAGACGATCGGCTTCGAAGGCTGGTCGATGCGCGTGCGGCTCGACGAGGAAACGCTCAAGGCGATTGCCAACAAGACCTCGGCGGAGTACTTCTACGCGGGCACGGCGACCGACCTCAAAAAGGTCTACAGCTCGCTGAGTTCGCGTCTCACGGTCGAGAAGAAGGAGACCGAAGTCTCCGCGCTTTTCGCGATGGGCGCCGCCGCCCTGGCGCTGCTTTCGGCGGGACTTTCGCTGCTCTGGTTCAATCGCATCCTCTGACGTTCCTTCGAACGCAAAGGAGTGATTGCGAATGTTTGATCTGAGTGGGAAAGTAGCGCTCGTCACCGGCGGCAACGGCGGCATCGGCCTCGGCATGGCGCAAGGACTGGCCAAAGCCGGCGCTCGAGTGGTGGTCGCGGGGCGCAATGCGCAGAAGTCGGCGGCGGCGGTGGACGCGCTGAAGGCGCTGGGCAGCGACAGCTTCGCACTTGCCGCCGACGTCACGGACGAGGCATCGGTGCAGGCGTTGTTCGATCAGCTCGCGGAGCGCTGCGGCCGGCTCGACATCCTTGTCAACAACGCCGGAACCACCGTGCGCAAGCCCGTGGACCAACTCGCACTGGCCGAGTGGAACCAGGTCATGGACACCAATCTGACGAGCGCCTTTCTCTGCTGCCGCGCCGCGCATCCGCATCTCAAGGCAGCCGGCGGCGGCAAGATCATCAACATCGGATCGATGATGTCGATCTTCGGCGCGCCCTATGCGCCCGCCTATGGCGCCAGCAAGGGCGGAATCGTGCAACTGACGCGCGCCATGGCCGCTTCATGGGCGGCCGACGGCATCCAGGTCAATGCGGTGCTGCCGGGATGGATCCGGACCGAGCTGACCGACGGCGCACGCGCCCAGGTGCCGGGGCTCAATGAACGGGTGATTGCACGCACCGCCGCCGGCCGCTGGGGACAGCCCCGGGACTTGGCCGGGATCGCGGTGTTTCTCGCCAGCGACGCGTCGGATTTCGTGACCGGAACGGCGATTCCGGTCGACGGCGGCTATTCGATCGCGGCCTGAAGGCTCAATCGGCGAGCCGGCCTGCCGTCAGGCGCAGCACGCGGTCGCAGCGCGTTGCCAGGCTCTCGTCGTGCGTGACCATCACGAAAGCGGTGTTGCGCTCGTGCGCAAGGCGCAGCATGAGCGCAAACACCGTGTCGGCCGTCGCACGGTCGAGGTTGCCGGTCGGCTCGTCGGCCAGCACGCAATCGGGTTGCGTCACCAGAGCCCTGGCGATGGCGACGCGCTGGCGTTCGCCGCCCGACAGTTCCGAGGGACGATGCTGGACGCGCTCGCCGAGACCCACGGCGCGCAGCATCGCGACCGCCGCATCGTGCGCTTCTGCCGGCGGCATGCGCCGGATCTTGAGCGGCATCGCCACGTTGTCGAGTGCACTGAACTCCGGCAGCAGATGGTGGAACTGGTAGACGAAGCCCAGATGCCGATTGCGCAGGCGCCCCTGCTCGGCGGCATCGACATGCGCGATGTTTTCACCGTGCAGTTCCACCGTGCCTGAGGTTGGCGCATCGAGCCCGCCCATCAGATGCAGCAACGTGCTCTTGCCCGAGCCCGACGCGCCAACGATCGCCAGCGTCTCGCCCGCATGCACGTCGAGGTCGACGCCGTGCAACACCGTGAGGTCGATGCGGCCTTCTTGAAAGCGCTTGGTCAGTCCGCGGACTTTGAGGACAACGTTCTCGTTGTTCTTCACCTCACTCATAGCGCAGAGCCTCCGCGGGATTGACGCGGCTCGCGCGCCAGCTTGGATAGAGGGTCGCGACGAAGGCGAGGATGAGCGAGATCACCGTGATCGGCACGATGTCGCCTCGCTGCGGATCGCTCGGCATCTTGCTGATGAGGTAGATGTCCTTGGGCAGGAAGCTCGCGTGGAAGAGCCGCTCCAGCGCCGGGACGATGACGTCGATGTTGTAGGCGATGCCCAGCCCCAGCAGCAAGCCGGCCAGCGTGCCCACGACACCGACCATGGCCCCCTGCACCACGAAGATGCCCATGATGCTGCGCGGACTGGAGCCCAGCGTGCGCAGGATCGCGATGTCCGCGCGCTTGTCGGTGACCGTCATGACGAGCGTGGAGACGAGATTGAAGGCCGCGACCGCCACGATCAGCGTCAGGATGATGAACATCATGCGTTTCTCGACCTGCACGGCCGCAAACCACGTCTTGTTCGCGCGCGTCCAGTCGCGAATGAGGAATTGCCCCGGCAGCGTGGCGCCGAGTTCGTCGGCCACCTCGCGCGCCTGATGCAGGTCCCTGAGCTTGAGGCGCACCCCGCTCGGCCCTTCCAGGCGGAACACACGGGCGGCGTCTTCCTCGTGGATCATGGCGAGCGACGAGTCATATTCGTAGTGCCCCGAATCGAAGGTGCCGACGACCGTGAACTGCTTGAGCCGCGGTACGACGCCAGCCGGCGTGACCTGGCCGCCGGGTGCGATCAGCGTGACCTGATCGCCTTCGCGCACGAACAGCGATCGCGCGAGTTCGATCCCCAGCACGATGCCGAACTGCCCCGGCACCAGCTTGGACAGCGAACCCTGCTGCATGTCGCTGGAAAGATCGGTCACCTGTGCTTCCAGTTCGGGCTGGATTCCGCGAACCAGGGCGCCCTTCATGTCTTCGCCGCGCGCGATCAGCGCCTGCGCTGATATGAACGGCGCGACGCCGATCACCTGGGGGTTCTTGCGCGCTTCGGCCATGATCGCGTCGATGTCGCCGAGCGCCTGGCCATCGCGCGACAGGATCTCGATGTGGGAGATCACGCCGAGCATCCGGTCGGTCACTTCCTTCTGGAAGCCGTTCATCACGCTCAGCACGATGATCAATGCAGCCACGCCGAGCGCGATGCCGAACATCGATACGCCAGAGATGAAGGAAATGAAGCCGTTGCGCCGCGTCGCCCGGCCTGCGCGCGTGTAGCGCCAGCCGAGTTGCAGTTCGTAGGGGAGTCGCATAGGGCGATGATTGTGGCATCCCGGACAATAGGCCTATGCCCGTGTCGTCCGTATCGCCAGTGCACCCTGTGCCGCCCAGTTCCCGTCATCTGTTGATCCCTTTCGCCGGCAGAGGCTCGCCCGCCTGCCGAGAAGCGCTGACCGGACTTCGGCTGCCAAAGCTCGAAGCCCTCCTCGGGCGGATTTCGCTGATGCATGAGGACATGCAGGACGACAACACCCTTTCGCCGCCGCACGAACGCGCCCTGGCGGATGCCTTGGGCATCGCGGCGCCCGACGGCTGCATTCCGTGGGCGGCCCTCGAAGCGAAGCAATCCGGCCTCGGTCCCACCGACACCGGTGCGAGCTGGGGTCTGGCGACGCTTTGCCACTGGCATGTCGGCATCGACGACGTGGTGCTCGGCGACCCAGCCGCCATTCATATCGACGAATCCGAGTCGGCCGCGTTACTGAAGGCCGCACAGCCCTTCTTCGCGGAAGACGGCATCGCATTGCACGCATCGTCGACGCCGGGCCGCTGGCTCGCTCACGGCAAGGTTTTCGACGGGCTCGCAACGGCATCGATCGATCGTGCGGTCGGCTCGCCGATTTCCGAGTGGTCGCCGCTCACCGATGCCGCGCGGCCGCTCCGCAGGCTCCAGAACGAGATGCAGATGCTGCTCTATACCGAACGCGTGAACGACGACCGTGCTGCGCGCGGTGTCCCGCCGATCAATTCCTTCTGGCTGAGCGGCACGGGCAACTTGCCGGAATCACGGAGCCCGAACGGCCCACCGCCGAAGGTGGACGACTCCTTGCGCACGGCTGCCCTGCGCGACGATGGCGCCGCCTGGGCTTCAGCCTGGCAGGCGCTCGATGCTGGCCCGATGGCCGCACTGCTGGCCGATGCCTCCGGGGGCGCCGATGTCATGCTGACACTGTGCGGCGATCGCGGCGCCCGCTGCTTCGGCGTGCAGCCTCGCGGGCTGGTCGGATGGGCCCGCAACCTCTTCGGCAGAGCCAGCACCGGCGACGTGCTCGGAGCGCTATGACCATGAAGATCATCGCCAGGGACATCCCCCCGCGCAGCGCCTGGGCACTCGAACAGGCCGGCGTGCATCCGTTGCTGGCGCGACTCTATGCAGCGCGCGGCGTGCTCGGCAAGGACGAGCTCGACGACGGACTCGCACTGCTGCTGCCGCCGGTCACGTTGCACGGTGCCCGTGAGGCAGCCGTGCTGCTGGCCGATGCCATCCGGGATGACAAGCGGCTTTGCGTGGTCGCCGATTACGACTGTGATGGCGCCACCGCGTGCGCCGTCGCCGTGCGCGGCCTGCGGCTCTTGGGCGCGAAACAAGCGACTTACCTTGTGCCCGATCGCGTGACCGACGGCTACGGGCTCACGCCGCCCATTGCCGAACGCGTGGCGGACAGCGGCGCGGACTTGCTGATCACAGTCGACAACGGCATCGCAAGCGTCGAAGGGGTGGCCGCCGCCAAGGCGCGCGGCCTGGCCGTGCTGGTCACCGATCACCACCTGCCGGGTCCCTCGCTGCCGGACGCCGATGTGCTCGTGAATCCCAACCAGCCGAGCTGCGCATTCGAGAGCAAGAGCATCGCCGGCGTCGGCGTGATGTTCTACGTGCTGCTCGCGTTGCGCTCCGAGTTGCGCGCGCGGGGCGTGTTCGACGTCACGAATCAGCCGAAGCTGGACGCCCTGCTCCCACTGGTCGCGCTGGGCACGGTCGCGGACGTGGTGCGGCTGGACGCCAACAACCGGCGGCTCGTGGCGCAGGGCCTGCGGCGCATCCGGGCGGGCGCGATGCCGGCAGGCGTAGCGGCGCTGTTCAAGGCCGCCGGCCGCAATGCCGCGGCGGCGACGACGTTCGACTTCGGCTTTGCGCTGGGCCCGCGCATCAACGCAGCCGGCCGCCTGGCCGACATGACGCTCGGCATCGAATGCCTGCTGACGGATGATGCCGGGCGTGCGGACGAACTTGCGCGCACCCTCGACGGCATCAATCGCGAGCGGCGCGACATCGAAGGCGGCATGCGCGAGAAGGCTCTGGTGTTGGCCGAATCGTTGTTTGCCGACGTGCAGACAGCGCCTGCGGCCATCAGCGTGTTCGGCGCCGACTTCCATGAAGGCGTGGTCGGCATCGTGGCATCGCGCATCAAGGAACGATTCCATCGGCCGACCTTCGTCTTCGCGGCGAGCGGCGCCGACGGCAAGTCGCACGAGCTCAAGGGGTCCGGGCGATCCATCCCCGGCTTCCACCTGCGCGACGCGCTCGATCTTGTCGCCAAGCGGCATCCAGGCGTGCTGCTGCGATTCGGCGGACATGCGATGGCGGCGGGCTGCACGGTCGCGCGCGAGCACTTCGAGGCTTTCGAAAAGGCACTGGCCGAAGTGGCGCAGGAATGGCTCGACGCAGCCACCCTGACGCGCAGACTGGATACCGACGGCCCGCTCGCGCCTGAATATCTCCGCGTCGATCTGGTCGACACGCTGCACCGCGAGGTGTGGGGCCAGGGTTTCGCACCGCCGACCTTCAGCGAAGAGGTCGAGGTGATTTCGCAGCGGCTGGTCGGCGAAAAGCACCTGGCCCTCAAGCTCAAGCACAAGGGCAAGCCGGTCGACGGCATCTGGTTCGGCCATACCGAGCCGCTGCCGGCTCGCGTGGTGATCGCTTACCGGCTGGATGCCGACGAATGGCAGGGCGTGCGGCGGGTCAGGTTCCTGGTTGAAGGCGCTGAAATCTGAGGCGCCTCGGCTTCTCAGGAAGCAGGCGGGCGAATGCGTTCGATGCGGGCTTTCGGGGTCGCGCGCACCAGCTCTTCCTTGGCGGCTTGAGCCTCTGACGTCTCGGCGTTGCGCTGGCGCCTGGACGACGTGTCCACCGCGTCCGGCTCTGCCGGTGCAACGACCACGATCTCGTCCACGCAAATGGGGGGAGCGTCTTCGACCGCGCCGCGCACCGCCTCCATGACATGCGCGGTGCCGTGCGGCGACTGCAGGTCGATGAGGATGCGCCGGGCGCCGAAGCCACGCGCATTGGCGCGCAGAAAGTCCGCAAGGTGCGCCCGAAGCTCGGGCCAACGCAGCTTGTCCCAGATCACCGCCCTGGGCACCGCACTCAGCGGCAGAGGAAAGAAGCTTGCGGCTTCGCCGCGCTGGTTGATCCGGCTGACCAGCTCCTCCACCTGCTCACGCGGCACGCGACGCTTCGTGTAGTGGGGCAAGGGGCCGTATTCGGAGTCCGCGTAGGTGAGTACGTGATAGTCCGAGATCGGTCCTTCGAGCTTGTTCGAGGGGGTCCGCACGATACGCATGGCGAGCCTTTCGCGGGTGGCGTTCGAGAGCGAACCAGTGTGCAAGGAGGGGTCGGTTCGTGGCATGGCGCAGTGGGGCCTCACTCGTGCAAAACGTGAACTACATCACGGTCCGGTGAAGCGGGGATGACATCTGATCCGAGTCTGCATGGCCCTGGGCGCTTGCGCATCCGTCGTATGGATGATGCCCATTGGCGTAGGGCGCGCCTTGCGTGCCTGCCGAGCTCACGCGTTCAAAGTCCCCGGAACTCCTGGTTCACGCCGATCACGTAGCCCCAGACCTTGTTTGTCCCGCTCCGGGAGCCACTCAGATCGACACTGAGCATCGGTGTGACGCTGTATCGCAGTCCGGCCCTCGAGGTCCAGATGTCGAACGCACGAAAGCGCTCGAAGATCAGGCTTGCCTTTCCGTTCAGGGCCCATTCGGCCTGAACGCCGCCGCGGCCGGTGCGCTTGCCGTTCACCGTGTCCCAGTCGGCTCCGAGGTTCGCGTGCAGCGACAGGCTCTCCAGCGCGCGCCAACTCACGGGAAACACAAGTTGGCCGCCCGTGTGCCCACCATGCGTCACGTCATAACTCAGGCCCGCCGATATCGCTGCTTCGAGGGGTACATCGGTCGCGTTGCCGAAGTAGGTCCATTTGAGCTGCGGGCCGACGACGTAGCCGTGCGCATCCAGCGCCGAATAGCGATCGATGTTCAGGCCCAGTTCGACCGGTCCGACGCGGCAGGCGGGGCCGACGTGGTAGTCCGTCGCTTCGGCCGCGCCGAATCGTCCGGCCCATAGCTCGTACTGGCACCGGCCGGGGTCCAGGGTGCCGGCGTCATCGACATCGAAATGGCCGCCGGCGTGCGCTGTCGCAGCAAGCATGAATGCAAGCAAAGGGAGAACGGCCCGAGTCATGGCGGCGCATTCTAGGAGCGCGAGATGCAAGCGCCGTGGCGACCCCGAGAAGCCGTTGTGCCGAATGCTGCTTCAGATCTCGAACTGCGGCTGCAATTCGCGGATGCGCTTCATCGCAACGCCTGCGGCCGCGGTGCGGGTCTCGACGCCCAGCTTGACGTACACGCGTTCGAGGTGCTTCTTGGCGGTCGCCGGACTGCTGCCGAGGATTTCGCCGATGTCCTTGTTGGTCTTGCCCTTGACCACCCAGTACAGCACTTCCGCCTCGCGCGCGGTGAGTTTCAGGCTCAGGCTCATGGCCTCGATCACCGAAGTGTCGGACTCCTCGCGCATGATGATGAGCCAGTCATCGCCGTCATCGTCATGGCCGGTTTGCTGATGCAGCCGCAAGTTGAGCCGCGCGGCGCCCTGTTCGATCGACAGCACCGGCGGTTCGATCTGCCGCTGTGCCGCGTCCGGCAGATGGCGCTGCAGCCATTCGAGGACGACCGGTGGCGTCACGGGCGCGCTGGTGCCGCAATAGCGCAGGAGCAGGTCGCGCGCGAGCGCGGTCTGCCAGATCAGCTTGCCGTCCGGCATGCGCACCGTGAAGCTTGCATAGCCGAAGGCGTCGAGGGCGTTGCGCGCCTGCCCGGCCTGCTGCGCTTCCTGCCGTGCGCGGCGCGCGCCCTGCAGATGCACGTTCATGCGGGCGAGCACTTCCTTGGGCTTGATCGGCTTGGTCACGTAGTCGACGCCGCCCGCCTCCAGCGCAGCGACCAGATGCTCGGTCTCGGTCAATCCCGTCATGAAGACGATCGGAATGTGCGCGGTCGCGGCGTCGGCCTTGAGCCTGCGCGCCACCTCGAAGCCGTCGATGCCCGGCATCATCGCGTCGAGCAGCACGATGTCGGGGCGGGCCTGCGCGGCACGTTGCAGCGCCTGCTCGCCGCTGGTGGCAACGAGCACCGTGTAGCCGGATTCGTCCAGCGCATCGTGCAGCACGGCAAGGTTGTCCGGCACGTCGTCGACGATGAGAACGAGATCGCTGTTGCCGGCGAACTCGCGTGCGGACGTGCTCATGAAGTGCTCCCCGCCGGAAGAGCGCACATCTTGTCGAATTGGAACTGCCGCGCCAGCGCACGTTGCGTGGCGGTCCATGCAGCGCATTCGGGCTGGGCCGCATCGATCTCGTCGAGCTGATTCATGATTCCGCGAAAGTAACCCAGGCTCACGGCTTCTTCGAGCGCGCGCAGCCTGTCTGGGGAAGGCATCGTGCCTGCTGCCACGGCTTGTGCGGACGGCGGTGCCGCGACGGCATCGTCGGTCCAGCGCAGTTCGAGTCGCCGCTCCAGCCAGTCGAGCAGTTCGCTGTGGCGCACCGGCTTGACGAAGAAATCCTCCGGCGTGATGCCGACGTCGTTATCCAGGCGCTTGTCGAAGGCGTTGGCCGAGACGATGGCAACGGCCGCACCCGCAAGCCCCAGCGCACGCGAGCGGCGGATGGTTTCCCATCCATCGATGCCGGGCATGGCAAGGTCCACGAACATCGCGTCCGGGCGCCAGCCGGCCGCGATCAGGTCGAGCGCATCGTGCCCGCTCGCGGCGGTGCGCAGTTCAAAGCCCAGCGGCGCCAACACTTGCACAAGCAACTCGCGGTCGGCTTCCTCGTTGTCGACGAGCATCAACCGGCGTCGCCGGCCCTCGTAGCCACGCCTCACGCGCRCTGCCGGCACACGGCGCAGGTGCTGCCCGGGGGGCAGAGCATGCACGTGCGGCAGAAAAAGGCGCAGCCGAAACACCGAGCCCACGCCTCGCGTGCTCTGCACCGTCATCTCTCCACCCATCAGGTCGACCAGCATCTTGGCGATCGTCAGGCCAAGACCCGCGCCGGGCGCCGCAGATCCCGCGGTGGTGCCGCGTGCAAACGGTTCGAAGATCCGGCCCAGCTCTTCGGTGGACATGCCCGCGCCTGTGTCCTCGATCTCGATCGCCGCGAACTCGCGTGCGTAGCGAAGCCGAAGCGTGACCTGCCCCGCCGCCGTGAACTTGATGGCATTGCCCAGAAGGTTGATGAGGATCTGGCGCACGCGCTTTTCATCCGCGCGCACCAGTTCGGGCAAGGCGCCCGTGGGCTCGAAGCGAAACGCCAGGCCTTTCTCGAGCGCCTGCAGCTCGAACATGTCGGCCAATTCGCTCATCACGTCGGCGAACTGCATCGGCTTGGCATGCAAGGTCAGCTTGCCGGCTTCGATGTGGGCAATGTCGAGCGTTCCCTCGATCAGCGACAGCAGATGCTCCCCGCCGCGCTTGATCACCGCCACCGCTTGCCTGCGATGGGGCGGCACGGCGGCGTCCTCCCCCATGAGCTGCGCGTAGCCCAGGATGCTGTTGAGCGGCGTGCGCAGTTCATGGCTGATGGCGCTGATGTAGCGGCTCTTGGCCTGGTTGGCTTGATCGGCAGACTGCTTGGCCGCTTGCAGGGCGCGATCGGTTTCGCGGTGAAGGTCGATCTCACGCACCAGCAGATGCGTCTGGCGGTTCGACTCCTCTTGCGCCACCTTGCGGCTCTGCTGCGCAAGCACGAGCCACCAGGCGACGATGCCTGCGATGAGCATCAGCGCCATGTACGCCTTGAAAAAACCCGAACGCAGCGACGCAAGCTCCAGGTCAAGCATTGCTCCGCTCACGGCACCTTCACTGAGAGCGCGGAGTTCCTGCTGATAGAGCACGCCAAACACCGCCGCGAGCAGAGGCACGACGATCAGCATCAACAGCAGGAAGTGCCCGAGCCCCGTGTCCAGATACGGCCAGACGCGGCGTGGCAGCAGCCATCGCAAGGCGCCCGACCATTGCGCCGAAAGGCTCGCCTGCGGCTTGCACAGGTCACCGCAGCGTGCATCGAGCGTGCAGCACAGGGAGCAAATAGGACCTTGATACGCCGGGCAATGCGCCATGTCCGGGCCTTCGTACTCGCGCTCGCAGATGACGCAGCGCTGCACGGACAGGCGCTGATAGCTCCCCGCATCGGATTCGACCCGCGCCCATCGCACGACCGAGCGTTGCGCGGCCGGCTCGAACGGCGCTGCGCCGCCTTCGTCGGAAACGCGCGCGATGTAGTACTTGCCGCGCGTGGCCCAGGCGATGAGAGGCGACGTGACGAAAGCCGTGCCGAGCGCGATCAGCGCCGAGAACGCCTGCGCCAGCGGCCCGAACGCGCCCAGATGCGCAGTGATCGACACCACAGAAGCCAGCGCCATCGCGCCGACGCCGACCGGATTGATATCCCACAGGTGCGCGCGCTTGAATTCGATGCCGGGCGGCGAGAGCCCGAGCGGCTTGTTGATGACCAGGTCGGCCACCACGGCCATCATCCACGCGATGGCGATGTTGGCGTAAAGGCCGAGCACGTCGCCCAGCGCCTCGAACACGTTCATCTCCATGAGCATGAAGGCGATGAGCGCGTTGAACACCACCCAGACGACGCGGCCGGGGTGGCTGTGCGTGACGCGCGAGAAGAAGTTGCTCCATGCGAGCGAGCCGGCGTAGGCATTGGTGACGTTGATCTTGAGCTGCGAGATCACCACGAAGATGGCCGTCGCCAACACTGCCCAGCCGTAGTTCGGAAACACGTATTCGTACGCGGCAAGGTACATCTGGTTGGGATCGACGGCTCGCTCGGGCGGCACCATGTGGCTGATGGCGAGATATGCCAACAGCGCACCGCCGAGCATCTTCAGCACCCCGAGCACCACCCAGCCCGGCCCCCCGACCAGGACGCCGGCCCACCAACGCCGCCGGTTCGCCGCCGAGCGCGCCGGCATGAAGCGCAGGTAGTCGGCCTGCTCCCCCATCTGCGTGATCAGTGCGATGCCGACAGTCAAGCCGGCACCGAACAGGTGCAAGTCGAAGCCGATCGACGATGACTTGACACCTACATAGTGCGCAATGCCTGAAAACGCACCAGGATTGCGCGCCAGCACATAACCGAACGGCACGACCAGCATCAGCAGCCAGATCGGCTGCGTCCAGACCTGCAATCGGCTGATGGCGGAGATGCCGTGCGTCACGAGCGGGATGACCACCAGCGCGCAAACGAGGTAGCCCCAGACGGGCGGCACGCCTAGCGCGAGTTCGAGCGCATAGGCCATGACCGCTGCTTCGAGCGCGAAGAAAATGAAGGTGAACGATGCGTAGATCAGCGACGTGAGCGTCGAACCGATGTAGCCGAAGCCGGCTCCACGCGTGAGCAGGTCCATGTCGACGCCGTAGCGCGCCGCGTAGACGCTGATCGGGAGGCCAGCGAGAAAGATGATCAGACCGGTGCACAAGATGGCCCAGAAGGCGTTCACGAAGCCGTACTGCACCAGCAGCGTCGCGCCGACCGCCTCCAGGATCAGGAACGAGGCCGCACCGCCAAAAGCGGTGCTCGCCACGCGCCATTCGGCCATGCGCCGGAAGCGCTGCGGCGTGAAGCGCAGGGCGTAGTCTTCGAGCGTCTCGCTGGCAACCCAGCTGTTGTAGTCGCGCCTGACCTTGACGATGCGCTGCGGCGCTTCGGCGGTCGGAGCGGGGGGAACTGCGGAGGAGTGCACGCGTCGACGGTGCAGCTTTCATGCCCGGCCGCAGTCGCGCCCATGGGGGCACGAGGGAGGCTCGAGGGAGGCACGACTGTTGCAAAGCATTCTGGATGCCCACAATGATTCGATCTGGCCGCCCAGCCCCGCACCCATGGAACTGACACCGCGCGAAAAAGACAAGCTGCTGATCTTCACCGCCGCGCTGCTGGCCGAACGTCGCCGCGCGCGAGGGCTGAAGCTCAACTACCCTGAAGCCGTCGCGCTGATTTCGGCGGCCGTCATGGAGGGCGCGCGCGATGGCAAGAGCGTGGCGTCGCTCATGAGCGAGGGGCGCACGGTGCTCACTCGCTCGGATGTGATGGACGGGGTTGCGGAGATGATTCCGGACATTCAGGTGGAAGCCACATTCCCTGACGGCACCAAACTCGTCACGGTGCACCAACCGATCTTATGACTCGCCGATTTCATGTTGCTCGCCCCCAGGCTCGCGCACTTCGTGTCGCTCTCCACCCCCTGCCGGGGGCAACACCGGCGGCCCGGCTGAGCCGGTTCCGCGGTGTTTCTGGAATGAATAACAACTGAGGATTCTTTATGCGTCTTGCTCGTTTTGCACCTGTGCTTGCGTTGTTGACAACCCTGCCCCTCATCGCGCGTGCGCACACCGGCGTGGATGGGGGGCTTCACCATGGGTTGGTTAGCGGGTTTCTTCATCCGTTGACCGGCGCTGATCACTTGGCCGCGATGGTGGCGGTGGGGCTTTGGAGCGCGCTGACCGCGCGCCGTGCCTGGCCTGATCTGCTGTGGGCACCCTTGGGTTTCGCCGTGATGCTGCTGGCCGGCGCGCTGGCTGGTCTCGGCGGTCTGCAGCTGCCGGCGGTCGAGCCGATGATTGCTGCGTCGCTGCTGGTGATCGGCTTGCTGGTCGTCACGCAACAGCGTCTGCCCGCGTTGGCTGCAGCGATGCTCGTCGGGGTGTTCGCCGTCTTTCACGGCGTCGCACACGGGCAGGAATTGGCGGGCGAATCCGGTGCCGCGCTGACGCTGGCTGGCATGCTCGCCGGGACCGTGCTGTTGCACATCACCGGTATCGCCATCGGATGGTCGCTGCGCAACGGCCACCGGTGGCTGCCCCGTCTTGCGGGCGCCGCCGTGGCGGCATTCGGCGTCGCGCTACTCGGCGGACTTGCTTGAGGCATTTCGATGATCCCCGGCGAACTCATTACYGACGAAGGCGAGCACGTCCTCAACCCCCGCCGCCGCACGCTGACGGTGGTGGTCCAGAACACGGCGGACCGGCCGATCCAGGTCGGATCGCACTATCACTTTGCTGAAACCAACGGCGCGCTGGGCTTCGACCGCGAAGCGGCACGCGGGATGCGGCTGAACATCGCGTCGGGCACCGCCGTGCGCTTCGAGCCGGGACAGCAACGCACCGTCGAACTGGTCGACTTCTCAGGGGACCGCGTGATATACGGCTTTCGCGGTCTCGTGCAAGGAAAGCTTTAAAAATGGCAACCATCGGGCGCCGCGCCTACGCAGAAATCTTCGGGCCCACGGTGGGCGACCGGATCCGTCTCGCCGACACGGACCTCGTGATCGAAGTCGAAGAGGACTACACGCTGCACGCCGGCGGCTACGGCGAGGAAGTCAAGTTCGGCGGCGGCAAGACCATTCGCGACGGCATGGCGCAAGGGCAGCGCACACGCGCCGAAGGCACCGTCGACACAGTCATGACGAATGCGCTCATCCTCGACCACTGGGGCATCGTCAAGGCAGACATCGGATTGAAGGACGGCCGCATCGTCGCCATCGGCAAGGCGGGCAATCCTGACGTGCAACCGGGCGTGGACATCGTCATCGGCGCGGGCACAGAGGTGATCAGCTGCGAAGGCAACATCGTCACCGCTGGCGGCATCGACAGCCACATCCACTTCATCTGTCCGCAGCAGATCGAGGAAGCGCTGAGCTCGGGCGTGACCACGATGCTCGGCGGCGGCACCGGTCCCGCGACGGGCACCTTCGCGACCACTGCGACGCCGGGTCCATGGCACATCGAGCGCATGCTCCAGGCTGCCGACGCCTTCCCGATGAACCTGGGTTTTCTCGGCAAGGGCAATGCAAGCCTGCCGGCGGCGCTGCACGAGCAGATCGATGCGGGCGTGATCGGGCTCAAGCTGCATGAGGACTGGGGCACGACGCCTGCCGCAATCAGCAACTGCCTTGATGTGGCGGACGCCACGGACACACAGGTCGCGATCCACAGCGACACGCTCAACGAATCGGGCTTTGTCGAAAACACCATCGCGGCGGTGAAGGGCCGCGCGATCTGCGCCTTTCACACCGAAGGCGCGGGCGGCGGCCACGCACCGGACATTCTTCGCGTGGTCGGAGAAGCCAACTTTCTCCCGTCGTCGACCAACCCGACGATGCCCTACACCGTGAACACGCTCGACGAGCACGTCGACATGCTCATGGTGTGCCATCACCTCGACCCCGGCATTGCCGAGGACCTCGCCTTTGCCGAAAGCCGCATCCGCAAGGAAACCATCGCGGCCGAGGACATCCTGCACGACATGGGTGCGATCAGCATGTTCAGCTCCGACAGCCAGGCGATGGGCCGCGTCGGCGAAGTCGTCATTCGCTGCTGGCAGACGGCGCACAAGATGAAGGCCCAACGAGGCAAGCTGCCCGAAGACCCTGCGCGCAGCGACAACTTCCGCGCCAAGCGATACATCGCCAAGTACACGATCAACCCCGCCATCGCGCATGGCATCGCGCATGAAGTCGGCAGCATCGAGATCGGCAAATGGGCCGATCTGGTGGTTTGGAAGCCGGCCTTCTTCGGCGTCAAACCTTTCACGATCCTCAAGGGCGGCACCATTGCCATGGCCGCGATGGGAGACCCGAATGCATCGATCCCCACGCCGCAGCCCGTGCACTATCGGCCGATGTTCGGCGCCTTCGGCGGATCGCTCGCCAAGGGTTCGCTGACCTTCGTCTCGCAAGCGGGACTCGCGGCGGACATCGGACGCCGCTACGGGCTTGCGAAAAACCTGAGCGCAGTGAAGAACATCCGCGGCATGCGCAAGCAGCACATGGTGCACAACGCGTTCACGCCAAAGATGGAGATCGACGCGCAGACCTATGCGGTTCGCGCGGATGGGCAGTTGCTGACTTGCGATCCCGCGGTCTCGCTGCCGATGACGCAGCGGTATTTTCTGTTCTGAATGTCAGGCCAAGCTCGTAAGGAGGCGCTCGCGAACCCATTGTGCAAGCGCCGTTTCATCCACTTGACCGGCAGCAAGGCCAAGCATCACGAGAACACAGTCCTCGTCGGACGCATTCAGTTCGCATCCGTTGAGGTCGAGAAAGAGCTCCAGAGCGATGAACGCCGTGCGTTTGTTGCCGTCGACGAATGGATGATTGCGGGCAATTGCAAACGCGTAGGCGGCTGCGAGCGTTGCGGCGTCGGGCGACTCATACAAAGCTCTGTGCTGAGGACGCCCCATGGCAGATGTGAGGAGCGCTTCATCGCGCAGTCCCCCCGGTCCACCATGTTCGACCAACTGCTCGTCATGCGCTGCAAGGATCATTCGCGTGCTCAGCCACGTCCACTGCTGATTGGCGGCCGTCACTTGGCCAACTCGCGCAGCACGTTGCGTCGCTTCTTCATGATTCGCCGCGCGGCTTCCATTTGGCGCTCGAACTCGTCGTCGTATGGCGAAAGATTGACTCCGCCATTCGTGGCCTGGGTGAGGTAAACCGTATCACCCTTGCCTAGGTTCATTTTTGCGAGAACATCCTTTGGCAGGATCACCCCGACGGAATTTCCGATCTGAGTCAACTTGAGAGCGGACATCGAATGCTCCGTAATTTCAACGTTATAACAAGCGTTATATTATCGCCAGCTCCATACGACCGCAAGCCACAATGCTCACCGCCAACAAACTCATGCCCCAGGGCGGCGGCCTCGCGCCTGTCCTGCTCAAGCGCGCCGCGACCGTCGAACTCGATTGGGACGTCCGCCAGAAAAGCCGCTTCGATACAAGCGATTCGCAAGGTCGGCAGATCGGCGTGTTCCTGCCGCGCGGCACGGCGGTGCGCGGGGGTGACGTTCTGGTTGCGGAAGACGGCTCGCTGATCAAGGTGATCGCCGCGCCGCAGCCGGTGCTGGTCATCACGCATTGCACCGAGCACGGCACGCCTTTCGACTTGCTGCGCGCCGCCTATCACCTCGGTAACCGCCATGTGCCGATCGAACTCAAGCCCGATCACCTGAAGATCGAGCCTGACCATGTGCTCGCCGGCATGCTGCGATCGATGCACTTGATCGTGCGAGAAGCCGAGGAAGCCTTCGAGCCCGAAGGCGGCGCCTATGGTTCGCACGGGCAAGGGCATTCAGGGCATTCGCATGGGCCGGCGCCGGTCGGGCCAGTGCTTCATCCGGATGCCTACGCAGGTTCTCACGATCACGATCATTCGCATGGCCATTCCCATGACCATTCGCACTGATGGATGACACGCCGGCGGCCCTGCCCGCTGCAAGCCTCCTCCAGCTGATCTGGCTGGCCTCGCCGGCGCTTCCCGTCGGCGGCTTCTCGTATTCCGAGGGGCTCGAAGCAGCCATCGAATGGGCCGGCATCGGCACCGAGCAAGCGGCCGCCGAATGGCTGGCTGACCAGTTGCACCTCAGCCTGGAGCGTGCCGACCTCACCGTGGTCGCCCAGGCGATCGGCGCATGGCGAAGTGGCGACTCTTCGCGCATCCGTTCGCTCAACGATTGGGTCTTTCATACGCGCGAGTCCGCAGAGTTCCTGCTGCAGACCGAGCAGATGGGCCGCTCTTTCGTCGAATGGCTGAAGCTGCATCACGCCGATGCAACTCAAGTCTTCGGCACCTTGCCAGCCAGCTACCCCGTCGCATTCGCCTTTGCGGCAAGTCGCACCCAAGCGTCGGTGCGCGACGCCTGTCTCGCTTTCGCCTTCGGTTGGGCAGAGAACATGGTCGCCGCCGCCGTCAAGGCTGTCCCCCTCGGCCAGAGCGCGGGGCAGCGCATGCTCGCCCGGCTCAGCGGCGAAATCCCCATGGCCGTCGCAAACGCGATGGCGCTGGAAGATGATGACCGGCAGGCTTTTTCGCCCATGCTTGCGGTGCTGTCGGCCCGCCACGAAACCCAGTACTCGCGCCTTTTCAGAAGCTAATTCCCCATGTCGTCCGCACTCCATCACATCGCCCATCGCACCAAGAAACTGCCGCCGCTTCGCGTGGGCATCGGCGGCCCCGTCGGCTCCGGCAAGACCACCCTGCTCGAGATGCTCTGCAAGGCGATGCGCGACAAGTACGACCTCATCGCCATCACCAACGACATCTACACCAAGGAAGACCAGCGCCTGCTGACGGTCGCGGGCGCGCTGCCGGCCGAGCGCATCATGGGAGTCGAAACGGGCGGCTGCCCACACACCGCGATTCGCGAGGACGCATCGATCAATCTCGAAGCGATCGACCGGATGCTGGACCAGTTTCCGGATGCCGATGTGGTGTTCGTCGAATCCGGCGGAGACAACCTCGCCGCGACTTTCAGCCCCGAACTGTCGGACCTCACGATCTACGTGATCGACGTGGCGGCCGGCGAGAAGATCCCTCGCAAGGGCGGCCCGGGCATCACCAAGAGCGACCTCTTCGTGATCAACAAGACCGACCTGGCGCCCTACGTCGGCGCCGACCTGGGCGTGATGGAAGCGGACACGAGGCGCATGCGCAAGCAGCGGCCCTTCGTGATGACGAACCTCAAGACGCACGCAGGCCTGGCCGAAGTCGTGTCGTTCATCGAGGATCGCGGCATGCTGAAGGACGCCTGATTCAAAGCTCGCTCGCGTCCTTGACCTGGCGGGCCTTGTAGACGAGCCGCACGCTCGCGTGGTGCGAGTCGCTCGTGCGTTGCGCATACACGTCCATGTCGCCTTGCACCCAGGCTGCATATGCGCTGCCCGGATCGTTTGAGCTGAGCTCAGGGCCATAGTTGCTGCGGCCCCAGGCGACGATGTCAGCGAAGGCGGCTGCCCCGAGATCGGGCGATGTGCCAGTGGGCGCCACCCATTCGACTCTGCGCAACTCGCCGCCCGCGAAGAAGAAGACCGGCTCGAAAAGCAAGCCCGCAACCTTTGCCGGCGCGGCATGCCATGTGCCGGCGAGCCCACCCGCTAGACGCTGCGGGCGCTGCACGCGCTCCACGCCGGGCAGCGCCGCCCGAAGCTCCTCTGTCGACATCCCCAACCGAACGCCGGCCGGCAGCGCCTGTGCATGCAATGCGGTCACGGCAGTGAGAAGGCTGAAGGCGAGCAGTGCGCGGATTGGCTTCATCTTGGACGGGTGAGTCTTGTCGGTGGGAGGAGCCGGATTGTCGTCGGCATCGATTTGTCACGCGCGCCGTGAAATGGTCCGCAGATTGCTTGGGGTATACAACTTAGGACCTATATTTTGGGGTCTGCAATCGCAGGATACTGATTGAAACGAATCTGACGTTCGAGAACACCATGGCTTCCGAAGCAATCTTCATCCCAGCGGCTGGCACCGTTCAATTCGCCATCTATCCCGACGGCTACGACGGCGCGCGCATCATTGCGCGCATCGACGAAGAAGCGCTCCACACCCGCTTCCACGCGCCCGAAGGCGAGGATTCGGAACTGGTGCAGGCCTACACGCGAAACGCCGATTCGATCGATGCGCTGGCAACGGCACGCTATCGCGAGGATCCGACGACCGCCATCTGCCTGCACAGCAACGATTTTTGACTGGCGCTGGCCGCATGCCCACGTTCTGCTGGCGGTGTTGACCTTGCAGTGACTCGAGGGTTTCCAATGGCTGGATGGCAAGAACAATCTCGAAAGCGTCTACCGTCGGAGTGCCTCACTCGCACTCGCCCAACTCGCACCGTACCCACGGGGACTGCTGTGCGGCGGAGCATGACGTCCATGCGCCAGCGCCGACAGGGCGCATCGGCGCCAACACGTACCGCATTCCGACGATGGATTGCAGCGCCGAGGAATCGGACATTCGCCGCGTCGTCGAACCGATCGCCGGCATCCGCGGGCTGCATTTCCAACTGAGCCAGCGAACGCTCAGGATCGACGGCGCGCCGGGCGCGATTCCACACGCATTGGCGGCGATCCGCAAGGCGGGCTACTCGCCCGAACTGCTCGCGCCCAAAGCACCATCAGACGCGAACGACCCATCGCAGCACGACCCGCGCCATGGCAGCGGCTACATGCGGTTCGCGGCCGCGCTCGGCCTCGCGCTCGTCGCCGAAGGCGTTTCTTACTTCGCGCCGGACACCGCGGCCTGGAAAGCGGCCGGCATGGTCGTCGCAGCAGTGGCCATCGGGCTGGCCGGCCTCGAAACCTATGCAAAGGGCCTGCAGGCGCTGCGGCACGCGAGGCTCAACATCAACGCGCTCATGTCGGTGGCCGTCACCGGCGCCTTCGTCATTGGTCAATGGCCGGAAGCAGCGATGGTGATGGCGCTCTACGCCATCGCCGAACTGATAGAGGCTCGCGCGGTGGACCGCGCACGAAACGCCATCAAGGGTCTCGTCGACCTTGCGCCGGCCGATGCGGAGGTGCAGCAGGCGGATGGCAGCTGGAAGCGCATGCTCGCCGGCGAGATCGCGCTCGGCGCAGTCGCCAGGGTCAAGCCGGGCGAACGGGTGGCGCTGGACGGCATCGTGACGCGCGGCAGCAGTTCCATCAACCAGGCGCCCGTCACAGGCGAAAGCATTCCGGTCGACAAGGAGCCCGGCGATCCGGTGTTTGCGGGCACCGTCAACCAAAACGGCGAGATCGAATTCCGCGTGACTGCGGCCGCCAACGACACGACGCTGGCCCGCATCATCCACGCCGTCGAGGAAGCGCAGGGCTCGCGCGCGCCGACGCAGCGCTTCGTGGATCGCTTTGCGGCGATCTACACGCCGACGGTGTTCGTCCTTGCGCTGGCAGTCGCGGTGTTGCCGCCGGTCTTTCTGGGTTGGGAATGGCTGGCCGCGCTGTACAAGGCGCTGGTCCTGCTGGTCATCGCGTGCCCGTGCGCTCTGGTGATTTCGACGCCGGTCACGGTCGTGAGCGGCCTTGCCTCCGCAGCACGGCGCGGCATCCTGATCAAAGGCGGCACCTACCTCGAGAACGCACGCCGGCTCAAGGCCGTTGCGCTGGACAAGACCGGCACCATCACCGAAGGCAAGCCGCAGTTGGTCGCCTCCGCGCCATGGGGCAATGCGGACGAAGCCGACGTGTTTCAGCGCGCGAAGAGTCTGGCGGCTCGATCGGACCACCCAGTATCCAGAGCCATCGCTGAGGGGCTGGGGGGCACCATCACGGACGTCGAAGGATTCGGTGCGCTGCTCGGGCGCGGCGTCGAAGGCGTGATCGACGGCGAGCGTCTGGTGCTCGGCAATCACCGGCTGCTGCGCGAACGCGGCCAGACCGATCCGGCACTGGACGAAGCGCTGCTTGCGCACGAAGCCGAAGGACGCACGGTGACGCTTCTTGCCAGCGACCGCGGCGTGCTCGGCCTCTTCGCGGTGGCCGACACGGTGAAGGCGAGTTCCGTGCAAGCCATTGCGCAACTCAAGCGACTCGGCGTGGTGCCGGTGATGCTGACTGGCGACAACGAAGCCACGGCACAGTCGGTCGCGCGCGAAGCAGGCATTGACGATGCGCGCGGCGGGCTGTTGCCGCAAGACAAGCTCGACGCGATCGACGAGATGCGCAAGCGCTACGGATCCACCGCCATGACGGGAGACGGCATCAACGATGCCCCTGCCTTGGCGCGCGCCGACATCGGCTTTGCCATGGGAGCCGCGGGAACGGACACAGCCATGGAGGCGGCCGACGTCGTGATCATGAACGACGACCTCGGGCGTATCGCTGAAACCATTCGGCTGTCGCGCCGCACGCATGCCGTGCTGTGGCAGAACATCGGGTTGGCGCTCTCGATCAAGGCAGTGTTCTTCGCGCTGGCGATATTCGGCAGCGCAACCATGTGGATGGCGGTCTTCGCGGACATGGGCGCGAGCCTGCTGGTGGTCGGCAACGGCTTGCGTTTGCTTCGCAAGGCCGAGGCCTGAGGCGCCTGCGCACCTTCAAAAACAAAAACGGCCTCGAGAGAGGCCGTTTTTTTTGCGCGAAGAAGAATTACTTCTTGGCGGCCTTCTTTGCAGGCGCTGCCTTCTTCGCAGGAGCAGCCTTCTTCGGAGCGGGCTTTGCAGCGGCCTTCTCGGCCTTGCGCTTGGCGGCCTTGGGATCGATGGCCGCCTTGAAAGCAGCGCCCGGCACGAACTTGGGCACCTTCTGTGCGGCGATCTTGATCTTCGCGCCGGCTTGCGGGTTGAAGCCGGTGCGAGCAGCGCGGGCCACTTGCTTGAAAGTGCCGAAGCCGATGAGTTGAACCGGATCACCCTTCTTCACTGCGGCGACGATGGAACCCGTCACTGTTTCCAGGATGCGGGCGGCTTCGGCCTTGCTGACGACGTGGGTGGAGGCGATCTTTTCGACTAGTTCGATACGGTTCACGAGTAAATTTCCTTAGGATTGATTTCGCCATGTTGCCGATGGCGGCGCAGCGTACATACAAGCTGCAAGCGGCGCGGAGTATAGGGCAGCGCGCCAGGCGCCCGGCCAAACCGGCAGCGGCTACCTCTCGGACGACCTTCTCGCGGAGCGCGAAGCCTGGTCGGCAATGAACGAATATTGCGCAGTCATGTCCCTGCCATGAGCAGTGCGCATTTCACCGGCAGCCACCTTGTCGGCACCCGAGCCGAGGGCGTTCGGGCGAAGCGCATCACCGGCAAACGCGGCACCGCATGGGCGATCGGAAAGCACCGTCTGTCCCCTGTCGTCCTTGCACCGATGGATTTCAGCGGACGCAGAGGCGGCTGCGGCTGCGATTGCAAGAACGACTGCAGCGCGGATGACGTGCGAAACCGAAGGAAGCATAGGTCGCTTTCAATTTGTTACGACGATGCTAACCGCAAGAAGGTACCCGTCCAGCGCTTGATCCAGGCAGGTGAACGAAGCGTGAAAAAAGGCGCACCGCGTCAGCCGCTCGCTGAAGGGAAAACACTTGTGTGACGCGCGCCACAGTGCCTCATATCCTACGTAGAGGGTCACACAGCGAGGGCCACAATATTTTCGTTCGCGAAAAGGGAGGGCTGACATGCCTGCGGTTCGAAAAGTTCGTGGCCTTCGTGGCTTGGGTGGGATGGCGCTTGTCCTCCTGCTGCCCACGTCGTTGCCGTTCAATGCGTTTGCCGCGCTCGGCGGCCCTGCTTCATCGGTGGCAGTCGACCAGACGCGCATGAAGGCCATGCGCCAAGTCAAGGCCGGCACCGCCTTCAGCATCCATGAAATCACCACGGACACCGGAACGGTGGTCCGCGAATACGTTTCTTCCGCCTCGGGACAAGTATTCGCGGTGACTTGGCAGGGTCCGTTCATGCCCGACCTCAAGCAGGTTCTGGGCGATCACTTCGCCACCTTCGTGGAGTCCACCGGGCAAGAACGCATCGGCCGCGGCCACGCGCTGGTGAGCCGACCCGAAGTCGTCATTCATTCGGGCGGCCATATGCGGTCCTTTACAGGAAAGGCCTATCTGCCCGGTCAATTGCCAGAGGGAGTGCGAATTGAAGACATCCGCTAGACAAAGCCTCGGCGTCCTGGTGCGCGCACGCCTCGCCTCCGCGGCCATCTTCTGCGCCCTCGTTGCCGCTGCTTGCGGCGGGGGGGGCGGCGGGGGTGGCGGAGTAGGTGCAGTCGGCAATGGCGTGATCGGATCCCCGAGTCCGCCGAGCGGAGCGGCCGCGAACCCAGGGCCTTCAGATGGCAATGCAAGCGTCTCCGGATCGAACGTGGCGCCGATCATCCTCGATGCGGGGCCTCCCGGCGTGACGGGCATCGTCAACGTGCCCTTCGTCAGCGTCAGAGTGTGCGCCCCGGGCACCTCGTCTTGCCAGACCATCGACCATGTGATCCTGGATACCGGATCGACCGGCCTTCGCCTGATTGCCTCGGCCGTGACCAACCTATCGGCGCTCCAGCAGCAATCCGACAGCTCGAACAATCCGATTGCCGAATGCGCGCAGTTCGTCAGCAGCTATTCGTGGGGCACGGTCAAGCTGGCGGATGTCAGCATCGCAGGCGCTACGGCCGCATCCTTGCCGGTGCAGATCATTGCCGACCCCGATCTCCCTGCTGCGCCTACCTCGTGCTCGAACGCCGGCTCGGCGAACAACACGGTCGCGAGCCTGGGCGGCAACGGCTTGCTCGGCGTGGGTTCGTTCCGGCAGGACTGCGGCGCCGCTTGCGTCAGCAGGGCGGTCTCCGGGACCTACTACGCGTGCCCGGACGGCAATGGGTGCTCGCCCACGTCCGTCCCGCTTGCCAAACAGGTGACCAATCCCGTGGCGCTTTTTCCATCGGACAACAACGGCGTGCTGATCCAGCTTCCGGCGATCGACCCGCGGGGCGGCCAGAACGTGACGGGTTCACTGGTGCTGGGCATCGGCACGCGCAACAACAATGGATTGGGCAGCGCGCAGGCCTATGGCGTCGACAACTCGGGTGACTTCACGACCGTGTTCAACGGGCAGACCTACCCTCACAGCTTCATCGACAGCGGCTCGAATTTTCTTTTCTTCAACACCACTGCGCTGCCGAAATGTCCCAACCTGGGTGAGAGCGCCTTCTACTGCCCTCCCATGGAGCAAACGCTCTCGGCCGTCAACCAGGGGATCAACGGTACGAACGGCACGGTCAGCTTCACGGTCGCGAATGCCCACGCCTTGTTCACGGGCAACATTGGAGCGACGGCGTTCAACAACGTCGCCGGAAGCTTTCCTGGAGACCAGGGCTTCGATTGGGGTCTGCCCTTCTTCTTCGGGCGGAATGTGTTCTCGGCAATCGAGGGCGCACCAACGCCCGCCGGGCCGGGGCCGTACGTCGCTTATTGAGCCGACGCGCGCGCTCCCGGCGCGATCGTCGACGGCGCTGCATTGAGCGTCTCGATGGCAAACCCCGCGGCGGCCTTGTAGCGCGCCATGAAAGCCTCGCGCTCCGCGGCCGGAATCACTTCGTCGATGTCGTCGAAGACGCCGCCGCAGCGATCGTCGACCAGCCCCGTCATCACGTGCGCGGCGTCCCCCATGAGCACCACACGGCCGTCCACCCAGGTGGGTACGGGGTCGCGGTCGATCATCGGGTACTCGAAGATTTCGTCGGCGCCGCGCAGCATCGCCGGCACGTCGAGCCAGCCGCAGTTCCAGCCGTCGAAGTGATGCGCGAAGTCGTCCAGCGCCACCCGGCGGTTCCAGTCGCCCTGGGTCCATCCGTTGCGTCGACGGTGATCTCGGCGATCCAGTTGATGGTGGCAAGGCCCGTGCGCGGATCGGGCGGCGAGATCGGATAAAGCACTCCCTTCCGCTTCCAGGCGCCGGCCGTCCTGAGTTTCGACGAGCGCGGTCACACCGTGGTCATGGTTGCGATAGCCCGTGATCCGATGGCCGAGCCGCACAGCCTCAGGGCCGAGGCGCTCCAGCACGGCCTTGTACAACAGCATCTGCAGTTGCCCGCGGTGCAGCGAATACTGCGGCCACCGATAGCCGGCAAGCAGGCCGCGCGGTTCGGCGTAGATGTCATTGCCGTTGTCTGTCAACGAGTCAACCCGAAAGAGGGGGACTGGGGGCTCCCATGGAACGGATGTTGCAGATGCCGATTGAGAGAACAATGCCTCCTGCCGCGACCGCGGCTTTCAACAACCCAGCAACCTCTGCAAGGAACCAGCATGTCCATGAGCTCCATCACCACCAAGGACGGCGTCGAGATTTTTTACAAGGACTGGGGCCAGGGCCAGCCGATCGTGTTCAGCCATGGATGGCCGCTTTCGTCGGACGACTGGGACGCGCAGATGATGTTCTTCCTGAAGAACGGCTATCGCGTCATCGCCCACGACCGCCGTGGCCACGGCCGCTCCAGCCAGGTCGACAGTGGCCACGACATGGACCACTACGCCGACGACCTCGCGGCCTTGACCACCCATCTCGATCTCAAGAACGCGGTGCATGTCGGCCACTCGACCGGCGGCGGCGAGGTGGTGCACTACCTCGCGCGACATGGCGAGAGTCGCGCTGCGAAGGCCGTGCTCATCAGCGCGGTGCCTCCGTTGATGATGAAGACCGAATCCAACCCGGGCGGGCTCCCCAAGCAGGTCTTCGACGACTTCCAGACACAAACGGCGACCAACCGGGCGCAGTTCTTCCACGACATCGCATCGGGCCCGTTCTATGGCTACAACCGGCCCGGTGCCAAGCCTGCGCCAGGCGTGATCCTCAATTGGTGGCGCCAGGGAATGATGGGCAGCGCCAAGGCGCACCATGACGGCATCGTCGCCTTCTCGCAAACGGACTTCACCGATGACCTGAAGAACCTCACGCTGCCCGTCCTCGTGATGCACGGCGACGATGACCAGATCGTGCCCTATGAAGATTCGGCGCCGCTGTCGGCAAAGCTGCTGAAGAACGGCACGCTCAAGACATACAAGGGCTTTCCACACGGCATGCCGACCACCAACGCCGATGTGATCAACGCCGACCTGCTCGCCTTCGTGAAGGGCTGACAGCGCTCACCGCGACCGGCCCGATCACCATACGGCCAATCGCGGGAAAGACCTCGTTGTTGCGACGGCGCAGAACGCGTAATGTCTCGCGCCTTTCATCCATACGAGGGAACTTGTCATGGCACTCCTGCCCGAGACCGGCGTTCGCAACCTCGAAGACCTGGAGCGCGTCGAGGCGGAAATGACACTCGATGCCCGGCTGCCGGAGCGCAGCGTGCTCGATGTCTTCATCGGTACCGCCGCTCGGCAGCCGGATCGCACGGCGCTCACGATGTTGATGACGGGGGCGCCCAACGAGCAGCCCCGCCGTGTCAGCTACGGTGAACTTCTGGGCCTGATCCGGCGGGCCGCCAACCTCTTCGCATGCCTGGCTGGTCCTCGGCCCGGCGTCGCCTACATGTTGCCCAGCCTGGTCGAGACCCACGCCACGCTCTGGGGCGCCGAAAGCGTGGGCTACGCGGTGCCGATCAACTTCCTGCTGCAACCCTCGCACATCGCCGGCTTGCTCAAGGCCTCCGGCGCACGCGTGCTGGTCGCGCTCGGTCCGCATCCGGCGCTGGACATCTGGCAGAAGGCCCTGGCCTTGCGCGACGAAGTGCCAGGACTGAGGCTGGTGCGCGTGGCGCCGCCCGGCGTGCCACTCGAAGAAGGCGTGATCGACTTCCATGCGGCGCTGATGGAGCAGCCGGACGATCGACTCGTCTTCGGAGAGCCCGGCCGCGATGGCGATGTGGCGGCGTACTTTCACACGGGCGGGACCACGGGCGCACCCAAGCTGGTCGCACTCACGCACCGGAGCCAGCTGGTCGCGGCCCTGGGCGGCGCCATCCTCGGCGACATGCGACCGAGCGACACGCTCACGGCCACGCTGCCGCTGTTTCATGTCGGGGGCACCATCTTCTGCGGCCTGAGCGCCTTCATGGCGGGCATGGGGCTGCTGGTCATGTCGCCGAGCGGGCTGCGCAACCCGGCGATGGTCGAAGGCTTCTGGCGCCTGGCGAGCCAATACCGCGCCACTTTTGTAGGGGCCGTGCCGACTTCGGTGGGTGCTGTGCTGAACGTGCCGATCGCCGATGCCGACCTGAGCGCCGTACGCGCCGGCTTCTGCGGTGCCGCGTCGCTCCCGCCTGCCGTGGGTGAGCGATTCAGGCAGCTGATCGGCGTCGGACTGTTCGAGGTCTACGGCATGACGGAGGCGTCGGGCCTGATCGCCATCGACCCCGTCGCCGGCAGCGGCGGCATCGGATCTGTCGGGCTGGCTCTGCCCTATACCCGCGTCGTCGTGCGGCGCCTGGAGGCGGGCGRCCGGCTGGGAGCGCCGTGCGAGACGGGCGAGGTCGGCGTGATCACCGCTTCCGGCGAACATGTGTCGCCGGGCTATCGCGATCCCGGGCACGACGCGGGCGTTTTCGAAGACCGCGCGCTCAACAGCGGCGACCTCGGCTACGCCGACGAGGAAGGCCGGATCCATATCGCGGGCCGCGCGAAAGACCTGATCATCCGAAGCGGCCACAACATCGATCCGCTGATGATCGAAAACGCCATGGCGGCCCACCCGGCGGTGATGTTGGCCGCCGCCGTCGGGATGCCCTGTGCCTACGCCGGCGAGCTGCCGGTCTGCTACGTGATGCTGCGTCCGGGAGCCAGCGTCACGGCGGACGAACTCAGCGAGCACGCCGAGCGCACCATCGGCGAGCGCCCGGCGTGGCCGAAGCAGATCCACGTCGTGGACGCCATCCCCCTGACCACCGTGGGAAAGATCTACAAGCCGCAGTTGCGCTGCGATGCGGCGGCACGTCTGGTGACGGATCTGATGCGGGAGCAGTTCGACCTGACCGGCGCGCGAGTGCGGGCCAGCGAAGGGGGGCGCCACGGCATGACGGTCACAGTCACCCTGCCTGCAGCCGCCGAAGAGTCAGTGCCGCGCGTCGAGCAGGCGCTGGCCGGATATCTGTTCGAGGCGCGCGTCCAGGTCGACTGAGCGCCTCCGGGCGCATTGCCGGTGCGCCACCACGTACGTGTCCATGCGTGGCCGTCAGGATGGCGCACGCCCGGCCAATGGTGAGAATCAACCGCCGGAGTGCAAGGGATCACTGCGCGCGATGCCGCATTCCGTCAACCCAGATCTTCCAGAAGTGAAAGGAAAACGTGAAATGAAAGCGACCCACTGCACACTGCTCGTATTGGCTTCTGCCCTGGCGTTCAGCGCACCCATCTCCGCACAGCAGAACACCCCGTCGGACAAACCCCACGTCCTGGACGTCCGCGACATCATGAAGTCGGTCACGGTGACCGCACAGGTGACCGCCATCGACCAGAAGAACCGCATCGTGACCATCAAGGGACCGGAAGGGAATGAATTTGCGGTCATGGTCGACCCGAGGGTGAGGAACCTGGCGCAGGTCAAGGTCGGCGACACGGTGGACATCACGTACATCCGTTCGGTGGCGCTCGACTTCCAGAAGGGCGACGGAATTCGCATGGCCACGCAGACCGTGGCTGCCGATCGCGCAGCGGTGGGCCAGCTCCCCGGCGCAGCCGCGATGAAGCAGACGACCATGGTCTCGAACATCTGGGCGGTCAATCAGTCCAAGGGCACCGTGATGGTTCGCGGCCCGTTCGGGCACTTCACCGAAGTGACGCTGAAGGATCCCGCCATGCTCGACGGCGTGAAGGTCGGCGACCAGATGAAGATGACCATCACGCAGGCGCTCGCGACCTCGGTAGTCCGGAAGGGCTGACCAGTCTCGAGAAGGAGCGGTGCGCACCGCTCCTTTCGCCGATCACTTCGGGAACATGAACTGCGCTTGAACCCGGATCTGCCAGTTGGCGCCGTTGTCGGGCCTTACCACGTTGTAGTAGGCCGAAAGCTGCGTGTTCACCGGCAGCTTGCCCAGGTGGAATATCTTGCCGATGCCGCCCCCGAGCGGCACCGTCCATCGCTGGCTGCCGGTCGCATTCCAGTCGGCGGTGATGATGGGCGCAGTCGTCAGATAGAGCCCACCCTTGAAGTTGTAGTTGATGAAGGGCTGCAGCAGCAAGTTGTTGTAGGAGCCGCCCTTGCCGCTGCTGCTGACCGACCAGATGTTGTTGAACAGCGCGCCATAGACCCATGGGCTGCCATGGTCGAGATGCAGCACCACGGCCGAAGGCCCGAGCCCCCAGTTGTTGTTGCCCAGCTCCGAATTGCTGTTGGTCGGAATCTGCACCACCGGCCCCGCACCCCAGATCCACTTGCCCGGATTGGCCGGAGAGAGAAACGCAGTCATCACCACATCACCCACGCCATTGAGGCTCGGCGTACCGGGGCCCAGCGATGGCATGGAGATCACCGGCAAGATCGTCCGCGTGATGATGTTCCAGTCCTTGTTGACCGAAATAGGAATGACGGGCTGGATATTGAGGATGTTCTGCGTTCCTTTCTCCGGCCCGAAGTTGAGATTGGTGTTGTTCTGGAACGGCAGGCTGATCAGGTTGCCGACCGGGTTCTGCGCGAGCTTCGCGAGTTCTTCAGCGCTCATTTCCGCGCGCGCCGACTGGCTCGCGAACAGCATCGCGGCCATGCCGGAGATGGCGAGTGCCTTGGCGGGACTGCCGCAGTTGTCACGGGAAATGCGCATGTCGATTCCTCCAGTCATGTTGATCGGTTCACTCTCACTGGCCTTTTCATTTGTCCACGCCTGCATAGTGCGCGGCCAGTGAATTGATTTCCTGGGGCGTCAGGCTGCGGGCGATGCTTCGCATCTGCGCGCTGATGTCGTTGTGCCGCCGTCCGCCCGCAAGTGCTTGCAGTTGAGCTTCGAGATAGGCGCGTTGCTGCCCATGCAGCGGAGGCGCTGCGGTGGTGAACCCCAGCGGGCCATGGCAGGCGGCGCAAGCGACGATGCCGCGCATCGGATCACCGAACTCGATCAGCCGCAGGGTTGCATCGCCGGGGCGTGGCGTATCCGGCGTCCGCGCGACCGCATGCGGCAACGACGCGTAATGCGCCGCGAGATCTCGCATGTCGTCATCGCTCAAGGGAGCGGCATAGGGGCCCATCACTGCTGCCGCCCGCATTCCGCTCTTGAAGTCCTGCAGCTGTTTGTAGATCGATGCGGCGCTCTGCCCCGCCAGGTTGGGAAAGATGGCGTCGTCGCTCACGCCTGCTTGCCCATGGCAGGCATTGCACGATGCGGCCGCCAGCACGGCGCCATGACTTGCATTGCCGCTTGCCAGCAACTGCCGCGTGGCCCCGGTCCATGCAACCTCGGAAGCAGGTTTGCCTGTCACTGCGGCGCCGCTCTGCACGTCGCGCGTCGGCAACCCGACCGCACTGCAGATGGCATCCCACCAACCGGGCGAGTTGCGGCCGGCCTGCACGGTGGGCATCCATACGAAGCCGACCAGTGCCGCCGCAACAAAGAGCGCCGCCGTCGCGCCGATCCACACCGCAAAGCGGTGGTCTCGCGAAGGAGCTGCGCTGCCGGGGTTCATCGGGGTCCGACAGGGTACGGTGCCACGCCGCTGTGCTGCATGAGCAGTGCCTGCGCCAGCGGAAAGCCGTAGTTGGTGATCGTCAACGCCGCCACGAGCAGCATCCAGATGCCGAAGCCGTTCAGGGACGCGGGCAGTCGGCGCGGCGGGTTGAGCGCGAGCGAGAACAGCAGGGGGGTCTGCGCGGCGCTGGCAGGCCTCCTGTGCGATGCCAGGAGCGTAACGATGAGCAGCAGTGTCGAAAACACGAGAACGAAGCCGCCGATGGCCGATATCGCGACCCAGATGGCTTGCGGCGCCAGCGCCGGGTCCGAATAGTCGTAGTAGGACATGCGCCGCGGCTGTCCCATGATGCCGACCACATGCCACGGCAGCGTCACGATCAGCATGCCGGCAAACCAGGTCCACAGTTGCACAAGCATGAGCCTTGTCGGCAAGCTGCGCCCTGTCAGTCGCGGCCAGAGCTCATAGGCAATCGCAAAGTACATGATGACCACGGCCCCGCCGAAGATCAGGTGGAAATGCGCGGTGACGAACTGCGTGTTGTGCACCGTCGCGTTCATCGCATAGCTCATGTTGATGAGACCGCCCGCGCCGCCCAGCCCCAGCATCAAAAGGGACAGGCCGGATGCCAGCACCAGTGGCCGATCCCACGGCAGTGCCGCCACCCATCCGAACACGCCCCGCCCGCCACGCAGGCGTCCTGCAATCTCCAGCGATGCGCAGATGGTGAAGATCGTGAGCAGCGTCGGCACGGCGACCATGCCGGTGAACACCGCATGCAGGAACTTGAATCCCGCGCCGATCTGCGGATCCACGAAGAGGTGATGCAGCCCGATCGGCATCGAGAAGACAAGCAACTGCAGGAAGGCGATGCGGCCCATCAGGTCGCTGTAGAGCCGCCCGCCCGCCGCCTGCGGCAGCAGGACGTAGAAGGCGATGTATGCGGGCATCAGCCAGAAATAGACGATGGCATGCAGCGTCCATGAAAAGAGAATCCGCGCCAGGCCGGGGTCCATCGACGCTGTCCAGCCGAATGCGTTCGGCAGGATGATGAAGATGATCTCCGAACCCACTCCCAGCGACGTCCATGCCCAGAGCAATGCGGCAGCTGTCGTGGCAAACATTGCCAGCGGAACCGGCAGCCCGGGATGGTCGCGCTTCCAGCGCCTGAAATGCGAAACCATGAGGCCGACCCAGATCCACGAGCCCGCGACCGCCGTCAGTACGCCGAGGTAATACCAGGCGCTTCCGAGCAACGGCGGATAGAAGGTGTAGAGCACCGTCGCCCTGCCCGCTGCCACCGTGGCAAGCGCAACCACTGCGCCGCCGATCACGAGCCACAGCGATGCCCACGCGAGGCGAATGCCGTGCATCGGACGCCCGAGCGACACCGCGCACACGGCATAGCCGAAGCCCATCGCGATCAACGTCGGAAAAATGTAGGCCAGCGTGCTGCCGTGTGCAGTGACAGCGGCGTAGTAGCGCTCCGGATCAACCCACCGATGCAGCGGACTGCGCACCAGCATCTGCCATGCACCGAGCGGAATCGCGAGCCCCAGGGCTGCAAATGCCGCCCAGAGGTGGGCAAGGACGAGCTTGTTGCTACCCTGCACAGGACGCCCTCCCCTGGCCACCGTGCAGGCGCTCGAACTCGGGCCTGTCGAGCACCTTCACGCGGGCCCACATGCCTTCGTGTCCCACGCTGCAATACTCATGGCACGGCATGACGTGCTCGCCGGGCCTGTCGAAACGGGTCCGGACCTCGGCGACATAGCCGGGCACCACCATCGTGTTGACGTTGGTGCCCGCGATCAGGAAGCCATGCACCACGTCCGGACTTGTCACCCTGAAGGTGACCGGCGTGTCGGTCGGCACCACGATGCAACCCGGCACGAAGGAGTATTGCTGCGCGACGATCCGCACCACGGCCGATCGGTCGGGCCGGATGGCCGTGCCCAGGTTGCCTTCGACGAACTCGCCGGAAAGATGCAGCGTGCCGGGCTCGATCGTCTCCACGTTCGATGGGGCCACGGCGGTCCAGTGCAGGCCGCTGTAGATCATGACGGTCACCACCAGCGCCACGACCACGGCGACTACCTGCGCCCATCTGCGCTCGGACGCATCGGTCACGCCTGCAAGAAGGTTTTCGCCAGGATCAGCCAACGCTGCCTCGCGGCGCAAAGACAAAGAAGAAAAAGGCAAACCACAGCGCGAGCAGGATGAACACCGCCAACCCGGCGACCGCGAACGCACCGCGCGGGCCGGCATCGCCGATCTTGGCGAGCTCGCGCTCGGTGCCGAAGAAGGCGACGTTCTCCCTCAAGGACGAAGCGGAGATGTAATCGCTGCGGTCGATGGGGTCCAAGGGGTCCAGGGGGTGCATGCGGTTGCCTACTTGTTGTCCGCTTGCTTCAAGGCCGCGAGCACCACCGCGGGCCTGAAGGGCACCGACCGCACTCGCGCGCCGGTCGCATCGAAAACGGCATTGGCGATCGCCGAAGGGATCACCGAGGTCGTCGGTTCGCCCGCACCCCAGGGCACTTCGGTCGGTCGATCGATCAGCTCGACGAGCACTTCCGGGACATCCGGAAAGGTGAGGATGGGATAGCTCTCCCAGTTCAGGCTGGTGACGGCGCTGCGGCTGAAGGTGAGCTGCTCGATCAGCGTTCGGCTCACCGTCTGCACGACATTGCCTTCAATCTGATTGCGCAAGCCATCGGGGTTGATGACCTGTCCGCAGTCGTGAGCGACGAAGACGCGATTCACCTTGATTGCGCCGGTCTGGCGATGCACCTCCACATCCGCGACCACGCCGACGTAGGTGCGCACGAGTTCGTACTTTGCATATGACACGCCGCGCCCTTGTGCCACATCGCCAGAGTCGCGCGCACGCGATCCGCGAGGCTGCCAGTTCGCGAACTTTCGCAGCCGCTCCATCAGTTCCAGCCCCCTGCTGTCGGTCAGGTGACGCGTGCGAATGTCGAAGGGATCGGCCCCGGCGGCCGCGGCGATCTCGTCAAGAAAGCTTTCGTTGCCGAAGGTGTTCTGCATGCGCCCGGGTGCGCGGATCCATGCTGCGGGAAGTGGCGCATCGACGAGCCAATTCGCTGCGAGCTGGCTGTTCTCGATCGCATAAGGAATGCCCAATCCCGGGTCGTAGATGCCCGAGTCCGGTCCATAGCGCGGCAGATCCGCCAGCACGGCGCCGAGCAAGGTCACGCCCGAGCGCTTCATCGGGCGTTCCGGCAGATAGATGTCTGCCTCCCACGCCGCGATCTTTCCTTGCGCGTCGATGCTTGCCCGGTAGTCCATCAGCGTGGGCGGCCCCTTGGGGTCCCAGCCGTGTTCGTCGTTGCGCATCCACTGCAGCCGCACCGGGCGGCCGATCTCCACGGCAATGATCGCGGCCTCCGATGTGCAGTCGTCCGAGCCATTGCGGCCATAGCAGCCGGCGCCCTCGACATAGATGCAGCGGACCTTCTCCGGCGCGAGCCGCAGCATGGTGGCCAACTGCTTCTGCAACAGGTGACTCGCTTGCGAAGGCGTCCAGACCGTGAGCTGTCCGTCCTTGAATTCGGCGACCGCGCAGGAGGGGCCGATGGAGCCGTGCGTATTGAGCGGGAAGTCGTAGGTGGCCTGCAACTGGCGGCCCGCATGGCTCACTCCGCTGGACGCACCGCCGATGTGTTGCAGCACTTCCTTGCGATCGACCTTTGCGCCGCGCTGATACTCGACCAGCCGCGTGTCGTCGGGAAGCTCCGCCCAGGCACTCCAGTGCGCCTGAATGGCGGTCGACGCCCGGATCGCCGCCCATTCGTCGCTCGCCACGACGGCGAGAAGGTTGCCCTTGCGCACCGCCTGCACATAGCCAGGGATGCGCTTGCAAGGCCCATCGTCGAACGACTCCAGCGTGGCGCCCATCGCGGCCGGATGCACCATGCGCGCATGCAGCATGCCCGCCACCTTGACATCGTGTACGAAGCCGAACTGGCCGTAGATCTTGGCAGGAACGTCGAGCCGAGGAACAGTCTTTCCGACGATCGTGTAGTCCTTGGGATCCTTGAGCCGGACCTGCGGGTCGACCTTCATCGAGAGGCTCTGGCCGGTCAACAGTTGCTCGTAGGACAGGCCCGCTCCGCCTGCCAGGGATTCGATCCGGCCGTCTTGCGCTCGCAGCGTCGTCTTTGCGACACCAAGCTTTTGCGCCGCACGATCGATCAATGCCTCGCGCGCCGTCGCTGCCGCACGGCGAATCTGCATGCCGCCTTCCTGCACCGACAGACTTGCATAGGTCGGCCTCTGGTCTGGGGTGAGCAGTGTGTCGCCCTGCACCGTCGTCACACGATCGAACGGCACCGACAGCTCCTCGGCGGCGATCTGCGTCATCGCGGTGAGCACACCCGTGCCCAACTCCACCTTCCCGCTGTAGAGGGTTACGCGTCCTTGCGCATCGATGACGATGAAGCCGTCGACCTCAGTGGGCGACACGGTCCTGCCGGCGGCAGTGGAAGCCGCCTCGCGGTCCTCGTTCGCCGCCTCGGCCGGGCAATGGATCGCAAAGCTGACCGCCAGCGCGCCGCCGGCTTTCAGCATCGCGCGACGGGACAGGTGCATCTGCGCGGAGGAGGTCATTGCGAACTCTTCAGGCCTTCTTGTCCGCCACTCGCATCACGGCACGCAGGATGCGCACATGGGTGCCGCACTTGCAAAGATTGCCCGCCAGCGCCTGGCGCACCTGTTGCTCGGTCGGATGCGGCGTGTTCGCAAGCAGCCCCGCCGCCTGCATGATCATCCCGTTGATGCAATAGCCGCATTGCGCCGCCTGTTCGTCGACGAAGGCCTGTTGCAGCGGATGCGGCTTCTCCGGTGTGCCGAGCCCCTCCAGCGTCACGATGTGCGCGCCAGCGACGGCCGAGACGGGCATCACGCAACTGCGCAGCGGCTCGCCGTCGTAGTGAACGGTGCAGGCGCCGCACTGCGCCAGTCCGCAGCCGAAGTGCATGCCATGCAAGCCCAGCTGATTGCGCAATGCATACAGCAGGGGCATGGCCGGATCATCCGTCTGCAGAACCTCGGGCTTGCCATTGACCGTCAACGAAATGGAAGTGGTCATGGTTCCGCCCGCTCAGCTGTGCGTTCGGTGCCGAAGAATGCGATTGACCACGCTGCGAAACACCAGATAAGGCAGCACTGCAAGCACCACCGCGACGATCACGGCCTCACCCGGATAGAACCAGCGAACCGAGATGAACTGGTAGATGCCGTCCATGATGATCGCGAAGATGAACACCTTGCCGATGTGCCGCCAGCCCTCGCGCAGCAGGACCTTTCTCTGCGCGCGGTCCTGCACGAGCGCCCACATGTAGAGCGGCAGCCCTTCCCGCGCATCTTTCCTTCCGGCCCTGATGGCAAAGAAGGCGGCAACGGCCGGCTGGAGAATGAACCGGAAGGCGAGCGGTGCATGCCGGCCGCTCGTGATGTCGTCCCAGACACGTGTCCACACATCGAGCATCGCATCCACCATGATGGGTTCCGGCGATAGTCGGGGCCCGGTCAGGGCGCCGGCACGACGCTGTAGTAGACGCCGTTGGCGCCGAACGCCGGCCTGAACCAGGAGTTGCCGATCTGGTAGTAGGTGACGCCGCCGCGGTCCACATAGACAGCGCCCGTCGGCAGTGCCGAGAAGTGCGCACCCAGCGGGTAGGCGGGAATGACGGCGGCATTGGCATTGGCGACCGCGGCCCCCGCAACCGCCCCCACTGCCAGTCCCGCGACCGCGCCCGCGGCGACAGCGCCGCCGCAGCTGTAGTAGCAGCCCGGGTGGTAGTACGGCACACCGACGGGCCGGTAGTAAGGCGCGTAGCCGCCGGCTCCGTAGGCCGGTGGGTGATAGGTCGTGAAGCCGCCGGCCGTGGTGTGTACGGCGCCGTATCCATAGGCTCCGGTGGTCGTTCCGCCGTACCGGTTGGTGTGGCTGGTGCCGCCATACCAGCTGTGCGTGGTGCTGCCGCCGAAAGCGTTGTCGTGCGTGAAGCCGCCGAATCCGCCCGCGCTGCGCCCGCCCCAGGCGTTCGCTCGCGCCCAGGCCGACGCGCTGGTGTGGAACCCGGTGGCCAGGATCGCAGCGGCGAGCAGGGGAAGGAGGGTTTTCATCGTTTTCATTTCGAGAGTCCTTCCATGTGCTTCACGGCGCGTCGCTCGCCTTGCCGCCGCTCCTCGCCTTCCCCTTGGCTTTGGCGTTCGCCGCAGCGGAGACTGGTTGCGGCGTGGCGAACGGGATCTTCCTGGCGTTGGCGGCATTGACCGACGCGAACGCCTCGGCGGCAATCACGGGATCGAGCTTCCAGTTCGACAGATCGACCTGGTGGCGCAGCAGCAGCGGATCGCCCCGGTAGGTGGCCCGCAACCTTCGCGGCAGCTTGTCCTCCGTGCCGATCCATATCTGCATGAACAGTTCGTCGCTGGCCACGGCGATCACGTCGGTCGTCGTGCCGCCGACCGCCGTTGAAGATCCGATGTAGAAGGCCTTGGTCACCCCTTCGGTGATGTTCTTGAAGGGGTCCGCGCCCAGAACATCCGCGAAGGGGAAATAGATGGCGGATTGCTTGAACGCCGCTTCGAGCATGCCGTCGATGGTGGGCGGAGCGTTGGTGACGGCGACCAGGTTTTCGGACGGCGCGAATGCCGTCAAGGTCTTGCCGTCGTAGTAGTACTCGGAAGCCCTGCCGTCGCCCGTCGTGATGACGCGCAGCTTGTTCGGCCGCTGCACCAACACTTCGGAGACCGTGTTGAACGCCAGCGGCGGACCGACCTCCGTGGGGCTTTCATAGGTCGCGACGGCAGTGAAAGCCATCGAAGACGATGCAGTGAGGGCCTTGCTCATCGCCTGCAGCAAGTCCATCACCTGCGGTTCCAGCTCGGCCGCGGGCTTTGCGGCCTTGCCCTTTGGTGCAGAGGTCCTGGCAGGCGTTGCCTGCGCGCTGGCTCCGACGGCGAACGTCAGGCTCACGGCAAGCAACACCGCCTTGGCTAGGATTTGAAATCGCGTTTTCACTGACATCTCCTTCCGGCCGGCCCCGTTGCGCCGCCTGTGCATTGCAGCGGCGGCTTTTGTATAGCTTGGCTCTTACTTGGCGCCCGCCATGTCAGGCGTTCCGCCCTGCGGCGCCTGCTTCCGGTTGGGGTGCTTCTTGTCGCGCGACTGGATCTTTGCCTGGCCGGCGCTGGCGGACTTGCCGGTGCCGATCGCATCGTTTTCGGACGACTTCAATTCGTCGCCGCCCACCTTCTTGACCTTGTCCTGCGGACGCGCGTTGGCTTTGGCCTGTGCCCTCTCCTGGGGTTTGCTGTTGGTGATCTCCTGCTCCTGCGAGGACGCGCCGGCAGGATTCTGAGCATAGGCGCCAGCTGCGAAGAGGCCGGCGATCAAGACTGCGAGTAGTTTGCTCATCATGTTTTCCTTTGGTGAATAGTTGAAGCGTCCCAGAGCCATGAATAACCTTCACGACTCCGGCCTTGCGATGCGACGTCCACTTCATCCGCCATGGTGTGCGGTGAATTCATTGTGAAAGCGGCTGTTCCGCAAATCCAGCCGGGCCAGCACGTACTTGCACGTACGTGGTTGGCCGCGCCACGGGATCATCAAGGAATTCCCTCTTCATGTCGATCACGCATTCGGCGGGCGTTGTACACGTGCAATTGCCACGTACGTGCCGTTACGTAGCTGCCGGGATAGGCCGCCCAAACCAGCCGTTTCAGAATGCCGCATCAGGCCCGGGCGGAAAGCCCATGCTTATGGTCGTGGTCGTGGTCGGTGGTCATCGTCTGGAGTACCTTCATGCAACGCAGACTCCTGTTTGTTCCTGGATGCACTCTCGTCCTGGGGCTGGCGCTGCAAGGCGCGGCAGCACAGGCCGAGACCGGTTCGCAGGGCCCGGTCATCTTCCTCGACCAAGGTTGGACGCCTGCGGAGCGAGCCTGGTACTACCAGGTGTCGCAAGGCTCGGCGGTGATGTCCTATGACCTTTTCATGAATCTCGAGGTGGCGGGTGCCAAGGATCTCTTCCGCTCGGATGCCAACAGCGACCGGTTCGGCCTGATCACCCAGCCAGCCGACCCGCAGAACAATCCCGATGCGTTGCCGATCGGCTTGAGCAAGACGATCATCAAGAAGGGCAACGGTGTGGAGGACGTGCAGATCGGCCTGAACTGCGCCGCATGCCACAACGCTCAACTGAACTACCAGGGAAAACGCATACGCATCGACGGGGGTGTGGCCAATACCTTCGATATGCTGGGCTACGTGAGCGCCCTTGACGATGCCATGCAGGCCACCCTGGCGGACAAGCAGAAGTTCGACCGGCTGGCGACCAAGCTCGGGGCCATGAGCGCGGAGGCGAAGAGTGAATTGGGCAAGCGCTTCGAGCGCGAAGCCGTTCCGATTCACGACTACCGCACACGCACGCTCGCAACGCCGACTGCCTGGGGACCGTCTCGTATCGACGCGATTTCCGCAATCGTGAATCGCTTGCTGGCGATCGAGCCCAATATCCCGCAGAACTCGTCTACCCCGCTCGCGCCGACCAAGCCTCCGTTCTTGTGGAATGCCCCTCACGGCACCTGGACCCAGTGGCGCGCCTCGCAGCAAGACCCGATCAATCGCAATCTCGTTGAATCAATGGGTGTCTATCTCCCGATGAACCTGCACTCGAAGACGCCACAGGAAGGACTCTTCGATTCGAATGCGCAGCTTCTCAATTTGCAGCAGATCGAGAACCAGTTGACGCGGCTCGCGCCGCCGAAATGGCCCGAGGAGGTTTTCGGGCAGATCGACCGCCAGAAGGCAGCTGCCGGCAAGGAACTGTTCTCCACGCATTGCGCGAGTTGCCACAACGCCTGGCCCTATACGTGGACTGCGCCGAATAAATACGGCAAGCGCTTCCTGGAGGTCGGCGTGGTCCCGCAGAAGTACGTCGGCACCGACCCGGGCCAGTTCGACAACCTGCGCCCCTATGCCATCACCGCCAATCTCGCGCCCTATCTGCCGGGGCCTTTCAAGGACAAGGAGATCATCCCGACGGGCGCTCTCTACCTGATCACCCAGAAGCTCGTGCTGGACAAGGCGTTGTCGCAACTGAAGCTCGACGAACAGCAGACCATCAATCTGCACGGCTATCGCGAACTGCCGCCGCCCCGCCAGATGGAAGAAGCGTACAAGGCGGCGCCGCGCGACGGCGTATGGGCGACCCCACCCTTCATGCACAACGGCTCGGTGCCCAATCTCTATGAAATGCTGGTCCCAGCCAAGGAGCGGACCAAGAAGTTTTACGTGGGCCGCGAGTTCGATCCGGTCAAGGTCGGTCTGGACACCAGCGGCAAGAGCGGCTCCTTTTTGCTCGACACCGAACTGCGGGGCAATTCGAATGCCGGACATTCGTTCGAGAACGGCCCGCTCGGCAACGGCATCATCGGCCCCTTGCTGACAGATTCGCAACGCTGGGAGTTGGTCGAATACCTGAAGTCGATCCCTGAGGAACCGGGCCGCGCGACGCCATTCGGTGGCCCACCTAACGCGGTGACTGGCACCAGCCAGTGGTCACGCAAGTAGCGGGGCGCAACGATGTCCGACCACGTCGACGGCCCACGCCAGATCGGTGATCCCTCGGCAGACCTCACCGATCTTTTTGCCTTCGTCAGCCCGACCGACCCGAACCGCACCGTCCTCGCGGCCAACGTGTTTCCGTCCGCCGGCACCCAGGCGATGTTCTCCAACGCCATCGACCATGCGATCGTCATCCGGCGCCTGACCATTGCCGGTACCGGCGAGTCGACCAAGTTCAGGCCGAGCGATCCGGAGCTTCGCTTCACGTTTCGCTTCGATGTGCTTGAGCATGCACCGGAAGGCAAGCGGCCCGTGCAACGAGGCACCTGCACGCTGCCGGGCGGGCAAACGCTCCGCTTCGTCGTCGATGACGAAAAAGGAGCGACCTCCGCCGACGGCACCTACCGCGTGTTCGCGGGCCTTCGCTCCGATCCGTTCTACCTGGCCTGGATCGTGGCCGAACTCAAGCGCTTCCCCAATCTGCTTCAGCACGACAACGTGCTGAGCTTCCTCATCGAGTTCGACACTCGGCGTGTGCTGGAGCCGGCCAAGGGACCGCTCTTCGGCGTAGTCGCCGAAACCATTCCGATACCCAAGCCGGGCGGCTTCATCGGTCATGAGCCGCCGCGCATCGATTGGGTCGGCCGCCCAGAACAGACCAACATGCGCCTGAACAACAACGGCATGGAAGGCACTGACGATGTGCGTGACTTGTGGAACCAGCAGACTCCCTTCGCGATTTCGGAGGAGTTGATGCCCGTGTTCCGCAAGCGCATGGTCGACAGCCTGAAGAACTGGGACATGCGCGACGGCAAACAAGACTGGACCCCGGCTGCATTGGCAGCCAACGCGAACATGTTCCTCGACGACTTCATGGTGATCGACGTGACGAAGCCTACGACCGATACCAGCCATATGGAAATCGAGAAGAGCACGCTCGCCGGTCGGCCCTATCAGACAGGCGGCGGCCGCACCGTGAACGCCGATGTCATCGACATCCTCCTCACATGGATGGTCAACCACGATCGCGAATTCCTGCAGGGCGGCTCGGCTGGCGCGACAAAACCCGGCACCACAACCTTCCCCTACCTCGCGTCCCCCAACGCGGAACTCCAGAACCTGGCCTTCTCCGTCGACCTTGCCGCGCCGCCTGAGCAAGTCTGGGCACTCATTGGCGGCTTCGGGGGCCAGTGGCATCCGTTGATCGCAAGCATCAAGTTGACAGGCACCGGTGTGGGTCAATTGCGCACGATCGAGACCATCGACGGCAAGCAGATCATCGAAAGGCTTGACGCGATGGACGACGCACAGCGCAACTATCGCTACACGTCCATCGCTGGCATTCCTGCCACCGACTACACCGGCATGCTGGACGTCAAGCCCAAGGGCAGCGGCAGTTCGGTCGAATGGCGCGTGCAATACATGCCGGGCGGACAGCCGGATCTCATCGTCAAGACCATCAGCTCCACGCTGCTGAAGACCGGCCTCGACAGCCTGAAGCCTCGGTTCGGCGCCGCCTCATGATCGCCGAGCCCGATCTCGCGACGAGCCCCGTGCAGGCGACCGATGGCGTGATCGCCGCGATCAACCTGCGCAGCACGCTCGCGCAATCATGGAGCCGCTTCTGGCAAGCGCCGCTGCGGCCGGGCATCGCCGAAGCACTCATCGAGCAAGAGCAACTGAACGCGCAATACCTGGGCGATCTCGATGCCTTCGACCGGCTGGAGCAGCTGGCGAGCCATTTGCTCCGGATCGATGAGGGCTCCGCTCGCACGGCACTCATCAACGGACAAGTGGCTGCATCCACGCACCGCTTTTCGGATGCGAGGGGTTTTCTTGCGCGCGCGGGGGAGCGAGGATGTCCGGCGGAGGCCACCGATCGACTCGAAATGAGCATCGACCAGGCATGCGGCGTATCGCTCGAGCCCTTGCTGGAGCGCAGGCTGCGCCTCGCCGCGCACTCAGGCCGCCTTGAAGACTGGGTGCCTCTGGGCTCGCTGCTTGCCGACCTCGGTGAATTCGATGAGGCCGAACGCGCCTACTGCAGGGGCTTGGGCGCCTACAGCGATGTCTCTCCTTTCGCAGTCGCCTGGGTGTGCTTTCAACTCGGCGTGCTGTGGGGCGAACGCGTGCCGCAAGCGCAGACGGAGCGCGCGGCTCGCTGGTATGCCAAGGCGATCGAGTACGTGCCCGGCTACGTCAAGGCGCGCGTACACCTTGCCGAGATTCGTCTGTCCGAGAACTGCGCTCCGCAAGCGCGAGCGTTGCTGGTTCCAGCGCTTCCGAGCGGCGACCCGGAAGTGAGTTGGCGCCTTTCCGATGTGGCGCTCGCGCTGGGCCGATCCGCGGAGGCCGAGACGCTGTCGGAGGCCGCTCGCAGTGGCTTCGAGCGCTTGCTGGCCCGGCACCCCCTCGCCTTTGCAGACCACGCGGCGGAGTTCTACGCCGGCAGCGGCGGCGATTCACGCAGAGCCTTCGAGCTGACCCGCATCGACCTGGCAAACCGGCAGACCCTGCGCGCGTTCGAGAAGGCGCATGGTGCCGCCAGCAATGCTGGAGAGACGCTGGCGGCCCAAGGCATCCTGGCTGCGGCGCGGGTGCAATGGGGATCGACATCGGCCTTCAGGCAATCGCCGCTCGCGGCCATGCCTTAGCGGCTCGCGGACTTCCAAACGGATCAAACGGAGATCGGCCATGCCCATCGATCGCAGGACTTTTGTGCTCGGCAGCGGTGCCGCCGCTGCCGGCGGTGCCTTCGCCTCTTTCAGCGCCTGGGTCGCCGCGACGCCGCTGCAAGCGATGAAAGGACAACCCTCCTTCGATTTCCGGATCGTCGGTTGGGACCGTAGCGAAGACCCGGCAAGCCCGGCGCAGGCGTCGGGCGGCGACTCGATCGGATGGATCGCCATCGACAGGAACTGGCGAGGCGCTTGGCGCTGAGCATCAGCAAGGACCGAGGACCAACGACATGAAGCTTGTTCACCAAACGACTCGGGCAGCGCTCTGGCTGTCCGCGCTCCTGCCTTTCGCGGCAATGGCCCATACCGGCGCCGATGCAGGGCTCCATCACGGCTTTGCTGCCGGGTTCCTGCATCCATTGACCGGCGCCGACCATCTGGCTGCGATGCTGGCCGTCGGGCTCTGGACCGCACTCACAGCGCGCAGTCGGGCTGACCTGTGGGTCGCCCCATCGGCCTTTGCGCTGATGATGCTGCTGGGAGCGCTCCTGGGAATGGCCGGCGTGCAACTGCCGGCTGTCGAATCGTCGATCGCCGTGTCGCTGCTGGTGCTCGGCCTGCTCGTCATGACCCGGTACCGGCTGCCCGCGCCCATGGCGGCGATGGTCGTCGGTCTCTTCGCGCTGTTCCACGGCCACGCACACGGCAGCGAACTGGCGGACCAGTCCGACGCGGCATTCGCGCTGGCGGGCATGCTTGCAGCATCTATCCTGCTGCATGTATCCGGTATCGCCCTGGGCGCCGGCTTGCGCCGTGCCCAGCCGTGGTGGCCCAGGCTGGCAGGCCTTTCAGTGGTCCTTCTCGGCGCCGGATTGATCGGCATCCGCTGACGGATGAGGGCATCTACGCGCGAAGCGTCCGGACGCCGGTAAGCTCATTTCTCGCCAACCGGCCGATGATGAGCTCGGCCATGGGGGACGGCGTGCGTCCGCGCAAAGTGACCAGACCCATCTCGGTCGCGACGGCGGGCAGGCCCGTGACTTTCAGCAGGTGAAGTCTGCCGGAGGCGACCTCTCGCGCCACGGAGGCATGCGTCGCAGCCAGTACCGAGTCGCTCTCCAGCGCCACGTCCTTCAACACATCGAAGTCGTCGCATTCCAGGGCCAGCGAGAGCGCCTCAGCCGAGCCAAGGCCAAGAAGGCCGGACAGCACCGCGCGCACTGCCTTGGGAAGCCGGACCGAAAGCACGCCGTGCTCCCAAAGCTGCTCCAGCGGGACGGAGCCGCATTGGGTCAATGGATGTCCGTCGCGCACGAAGAAGCCGCCCGGATCGTTGCGCAATCCCTGAACATGCAGGTTGGGTTCCGACGGCAGGTCCCTGGTCTCGGCAACGAAGAATTCGATGTCTTCCTCGAGCAGGCGCTTCAGCAAGAGCTGCCAGTTGCTGACCTCGACACGCAGGTTGATCGCCGGATATTCCCGCCGCATCGCTGCCAACAGCGGCTTCAGGAAGGTGACCGCGGGAAACGGGCCGATGCCGAATGCCGTGTCGCCCAAGGCACGGCTGCGGTACAGCTCGACGTCGCGCTCCAGGCAGCGGCTGTTGAACACCAGTTGGCGCGCACGTGCGACCACGAACTCACCCGCCGGCGTCGGGACCACCTCCAGCGCGCCGCGATCGAAAAGCTGCAGGCCCAGTTCGGCTTCGGCTGCCTGGATGCTGCGCGTCAGTGCCGGTTGACTCAGATGCACCTGCTCGGCAGCCCGGATGAAGCTTCGCCGGTCGGCGACGGCGACGATGTGTGTCCAGCGCTTGAGATCCATGAACTGCTCCTTCGGTCCGATTGCATCCACTGCATGGATCGTGGACGAACTATGCATTGGACTCAATCGGGGTTCGCCTCAACAATCGCCTCCATCAAGCCCCCAAAGAGCCCGGCGTTCAGTCACAGGACCCCGGCCCGCCGAATCAAAGCCAAGGAGACAACCTGGTGAACCTGATCCAAAACGTCGTGCTCGTCGCGATCATCCTGTTCTTTGCCGTGCTGGAGATCCGCTCCGGCAAGCACGCGCACTTCAATGCAACCAAGGACGACACCAAGCTGGAACTGTTCATGTTCCTTTCGCTGCTGGCGGTGTCCCAGCCCTTCATCTTCGGCGTGACGGGCAAGCTGAGCGAACTGGCCATGCCCGGCCAGCGCGGCGCATGGGCGCACCTGCCGTGGTGGGCCATGGGCGCGATCCTGCTGGTGGCGGACGACATGACGCAGTACTGGTGGCATCGCATCTCGCATTCGCCGCTGCTCTGGCCGCTGCACCGGGCGCACCACACCGCGCACTACATGAGCATCCGCATCACGTACCGCAACAACTTCTTCTACTACCTGATGATGCCCGGCCTGTGGGCTTCGGGCGTGCTCATCTACCTGGGCTTCGGGAACGCCTACCTCGTCTACATCGTGATCAAGCTCGCAGTGATCCTGGGTGCCCACAGTGCCGTGCCATGGGATGCGCCGCTCTATCGCATCAAGTGGCTGAATCCCCTCGCCTGGGTGCTCGAACGCACGATCTCGACACCCGCCACACACTGGGCGCACCACGCGCTCACCAACGACGACGGCGTCGGGCACTACAAGGGCAATTTCGGCAACCTGCTGTTCGTGTGGGACATGCTCTTCGGCACAGCCAAGATCACCCGCCGCTATCCGCCCAAGGTGGGTCTCAACGACGATCTGGTCTTCGGCAAGGAGCGCTGGTTCGTCGAGATGTTCTACCCGCTGATCCACTCGCGGCGCGCTCACTCGGCGCGTACGATCGGCCGCCAGCGCAAAGGCGCGGGCCGAATCGCGGTACGACAGGGTTGCCGATATCAGCGGCTTGACGTCGACCAGCCCCTTGTTGAGCAGTTCGACGGCGACCGCGAATTCCTCGTGAAAGCGGAAGGCTCCRCGAAGATCGAACTCCTTGGCGACGATGGTGTTGATCGGCAAGGTCATCTCSCCGCCCAAGCCCAGTTGCACGATGATTCCGCGCGGGCGGATGGCGTCGAAGGCGCCGMGCAAGGCACGCTCGTTGCCGCTGGCCTCGAACAGCACGTCGAAGCTYCCCTTGTCGGCGCTAAAGCGCGCGAGGCCGTCCGGCTGCTCGGCCACGTTGACCACTTCATCCGCGCCGACCTTGAGCGCCTTGCCCAGCGTGTGGCTGCCGACATCGGTGGCGACGATGTGCGTCGCACCGGCTCGCCGCGCGGCAATGATCGCCAGCGCGCCGATGGGCCCGCATCCTGTGACCAGCACCCGCTTGCCGAGCAGCGAACCCGCGCGGCGCACCGCATGCAGCGCGACCGACAGCGGCTCGGCCATGGAGCCTTCGCCATCGCTGACCGAATCGGCCAGCCGATGCGCCTGCCATTGCTCCACCACCATCTGCTGCCTGAAGGCGCCCTGCACGTGAGGCGTGCGCATGGCGCTGCCGTAATAGCGCATGTCCAGGCAATGGTTCTGCAGACCCTGCTGGCAATACTGGCAGCGCCCGCAGGGCCGGCTCGGGCTGATCGCCACGCGCTCGCCCGCCTTGAACGACGCGCCGGCACCGACCGCTTCGATCACGCCGGCCACTTCGTGCCCCAACACCATCGGCTCCTGGATGCGAACAGTGCCGAAGCCTCCATGCTGGTAGTAGTGCAGATCCGAGCCGCAGATGCCGCCGCAGCGAACCCGCACGAGCAATTGCCCCGCTTCCAGTTCGGGCGTGGGGACTTCCTCGACGCGCAAGTCGCCGGGGGCATGAATGACGAGGGCTTCCATGGCGTTTGTCTTCCTGGGTTGTTGATCGACTGAGGATCAGAGGCTTGCCGTRACGCCGCCGTCGACATAGAGGATGTGGCCGTTCACGAAGCGYGAAGCGTCGCTCGCGAGGAACACCGCCGCGCCCACGAGRTCTTCGACATCGCCCCAGCGACGAGACGGTGTGCGGCCGATGAGCCATGCGCTGAACTCGGCRTTCTTGACGAGCGCATCGTTCAGYTCCGTCTTGAAGTAGCCSGGCCCGATGCCGTTGACCTGGATGCCATGSGGCCCCCAGTCGATCGCCATCCCCTTGGTGAGCATCTTCACGGCGCCCTTGCTGGCTGTGTAAGGCGCAATGCCTGGGCGGCCGAGTTCGCTTTGCACCGAGCAGATGTTGATGATCTTTCCGCGCTTGCGCTCGATCATGTGGCGGGCGACGGACTTGCCGACGAGGAACACGCTGTCGAGGTTGGTCCGCATCAGCTCGTGCCAATGCGCTTCGTCGAACTGGTCCAGCGGTGCGCGGCGCTGCATGCCGGCGTTGTTGACCAGGATGTCGATCGGTCCGATATCGGCTTCGATCCGTTCGACCGCAGCGTTCACGGCATTGCCATCGCTGACGTCGAAAGCCGCGGTGAAGACCGTGCCGCCTTCGCCGCGCAATTGCGCTGCGGCCTTCTCCAGCTTGTCAGGGGAACGGGCATTGAGGATCACGCGGGCGCCCGCCCGC
>NZ_JBFTNI010000012.1:0-128631 GCF_056397405.1 Variovorax sp. 05N34 | reverse complement strand
CAAGAAGGGCGGCCTGTCCAACATCGTCGAGAAGGCGATGGGCTCGATCGTGAAGTCGGGCAGCGCGCCGATCTCGGGCGTGATCTCGCCGGGCGAGAAGGTGCGCCAGAAGGGGCTGATCTATGCGGCCACTCCGGCGAGCGATTTCATCTGCGGCACGCTTCAATTGGCTGCCGGCATGAATCTGCATGTGTTCACCACCGGCCGAGGCACGCCCTACGGCCTGGCGCAGGTGCCAGTCATCAAGGTCGCCACGCGCGAAGACCTCGCGCGCCGCTGGCACGACCTGATGGACATCAATGCCGGAACGATCGCCACCGGAGAGAAGACCATCGCCGACGTCGGCTGGGAGATGTTCAGGCTGATGCTGGACGTCGCCAGCGGCCGCAAGAAGACCTGGGCGGAGCAGTGGAAGCTGCACAACGCGCTCGTGCTTTTCAACCCCGCGCCGGTGACCTGACCTGACTTGTCACTCGCCGACGTCCACTCAAGGCACATGCCGCCCCATAGGCTGCGGCGTGTGCGCCTGCACCAACGGATTCGCCGCGTTGCGGCGGCGGGACATGTATCTCTCCAGCCCAAAATAGATTCCCATCGCACCCGCAAGCGGCACCAGGTAGTAAAGCGCTCGGTACGCCAGCACCGCCCCCATGAGCCGGCCCTGCGGAACAGCGCCTGACAGCAGCATCAGGTAGACGGCTTCCAGCACGCCGAGGCCGGCGGGGACGGGTGTCACCACGCCCGCGATTGCGGCGGTCATCAGCACGGCCAGCGTGATCGGGTACGACACCTGCTGGTCCAGCAGCAGGTACATGACCCCGCCCATCGTGAACCAGTGGCCCGCCGACACCACGAGTTGCAGCAAGGCAAGGCCGGGCGCGGGCAGACGAATCTTGCGATGCCGCACTTGCCAGGTGCGCCCATGAGCCATCGCACAGACTGCGACGTACGCGCAGGCCAGCGCGATCATCGCGAACCCGAGCGCCTGCAAGGCTTCGGCCGTCAGTGGCGATCGTGCCGGCGGCGTGATGGCGCGTGCGGCGAAGAGCCCCCCAGCGATGACGCCGTAGCCCATCCAGTTGGTCGTCGCACTCATCGCGATGATCTGCGCGATCGTGACTTCGTCGAGCCCGGCCCGCGCATACAGGCGCACTCGGGTCGCGACGCCTCCGAGCAGAGTCCCCAGATTCAGCGTGAACGCATAGGTCGCCATGCCGATGCAGAAGGTCTGCGGCCGCGGGAGCCCGTGTCTTGTGTGGCGTCGTCCCAGCAGGTCGAAGCAGCCATACAGCATGTGGCTCACGATGGCGAGGCCTAGCGCTCCGAGCAGAAGCAGCGGCGAATAGTGCCGCAGGGCCGACCAGGCGCCCGCCCAATCGATCTCGTGCGCATGCGACAGCAGCACACTCAGCACGACGGCCGAGACGGGGATGAAGGCCCAGCGTCGGACTGCGCGCAAGATGACCTTCAAGTTGCTCGGCATCCTCGATGTACTCGTTCTTGTCAGCGATAGGTTAACGATATTGGTGACCGAAAGTGGGGGCCGATCGCAAGCGCGCGGGTGTCAGTCGAGGGCGCTGAATGAGGAAGCAAAAGGCGGACACCACGGCACCCCCAACTGTGCTAATACGCCGCGATGGCCCAAATCATCCAGCGCCAAACCGAATTGGCAGTCAGTCTGACGTTGATCGGATTGTTCGTGCTGGTGGCACTGGGCATTGGCATCGCGGCCTGGCGCGGATTCGAGGACACGGGCGAAAACGAGATCGTGCAGCAACCGGTTCCCTTCAGCCACAAGCATCACGTCGGGGATGTCGGACTCGATTGCCGTTACTGCCACACGTCCGTGGAGACCTCCGCATCCGCGGGCTTTCCGTCAACGCAGATTTGCCTCAACTGCCACTCGCAGTTGTTCTCCGACGCACCCCTGCTGGCGCCCGTTCGGGACAGCGCCRAAAGCGGCAATCCCATCGCATGGAACCGGGTCCATCGACTGCCGGATTTCGTGTATTTCGATCACAGCATTCACATCAGCAAGGGCGTGGCCTGCATCGAATGCCATGGCCGGGTCGACCAGATGCCGTTGATGCGCCGCGTCGCAACGCTCCAGATGGAGTGGTGCGTCAAATGCCACCGCAACCCGCTCCCGCATCTGCACGATCCCTCGAAGGTGTTCAGCATGCAGCCGCTGGACGATGGAGACACCGCAACGGTTCGGATGATTGCCCGCCTGTTGAGCGAGCGCCGCCTGACCGATTGCTCGACCTGCCATCGATAGCACCACTCGCTCGCCTCTCGCCTCTCGCCTCTATCCGCGCCATGACTTCGACGAAATCCGTGATCGAGATCGTGTCTGAACCAGGGATGACGCGGCGGCATGCCATGACCCTGATGGCCGCGTCCGTGGCGCTGGCGAGCGCCGGTTGCACCCGCGCTCCTCCAGGACAGGCACACCCTTTCGTCCGCATGCCCGAGGCGGGATTGGGCGAAGGCGCGATCTTCTATGCGACGAGCTTCGTGCGCAGCGGCTTCGCCCATGGCGTGCTGGTGGGCACGCGGGAAGGTCGGCCGATCAAGATCGAGGGCAATCCGCTGCACCCCGCCAGCCTGGGAACCACCGACTCGTTTGCGCAGGCCTCGGTGCTGGAGCTGTGGGACCCCGACCGCTCGCAGACTGTGCAAAGCCGCCCGAAGCCCGGCATCGATGCGAGCCCTTCGACGTGGGCCGCCTTCGACACCGCCTGGCGCGAACGCGCGAGCCGCTGGGGCGAAGGCAAGGGACCCGGGCTGCGCATCCTGACGCCCACCATCACATCGCCTACGCTGCAGGCGCAGCTGGGCGAACTCGTCGCGCGCTATCCAGGCACTGTCTTGCACAGGCACGATCCTCTTTCTCCCGCTTCTGCGTTGAGCGGCACTCGAACCGCCTTCGGGCGACCGGTGCGCCCGCGGCACGATTTCGGCAAGGCAAGGCTGATCGTTTCGTTTGGGGCCGACCCGTTCACCGGCAGTCCGGAGAGCGTTCGATGCGCTGCCGACTGGGCACGAGCCCGGGCCGCCGCGGGGACCGGCCATGCAGCTCGATTGGTCGCCGTCGAGACAACGCCCGGACTCTTCGGCGCACGCGCCGACGATCGCATCGCCCTGCCTCCAGCGGCAATCGAGGCACTGCTGGAGCGGGTCGCCGGGCACTTCATCGAGGTGGACCGTGCAAATGATGGCAATAGCAACAGCGCCGGTCCGGACGCCGATGCCGCGCGCTTCGAAACGCGCCTGGTCTCCGCGCTGCGCGCCGCGGGACCGGACGCGTTGATCGTGGTCGGCGACGCGCTGACACCGCGCGCACATGCGCTTGCATGGGCACTTCATCAAAAGCTGGGATCGGTCGGTCGCACGATCGAAGGCATCGACCCACCCGAAGGAGGCGGCGGCCAGGACCTGCAAGCTCTGCTCGACGCCATCAGGAACGGTGCGGTCGACACGCTCCTGGTCATCGGAGGCAACCCCGCGTATGACACGCCGGGCGAGTTGTCCGTAGCAGAGGCGATCTCGCAGGTGCCTTTCACCGTGCGCGCCGGGCTCTACACAGACGAAACCGCGCGATGCTGCCGATGGCACTTGCCCCTGAGCCACACCTACGAGCAATGGAGCGACGCGCGCGCGTTCGACGGCAGCGCCTCGCTGATTCAGCCCGTGATCATGCCGCTGTACGACACGCGATCCGCGCATGAGCTGCTCGCCGCCATGCTCGACGACACCGTGCGGGATGGCCGCGAGCTCGTGCGACGCCAGTGGCGCCAGCAGCAGCCGCCAGGCCGTGCGGGCGACGATTTCGAGCAGTTCTGGCGCGAGAGTCTGCGCAATGGCGTGATCGCCCAGAGCGCCTTCGAGCCGCTGTCGCTGCCGCATGCGAACGTGCCTCCCCGCGCCGACCGGCCCCTGCCGCAAGCCGGCGCACTTGCCGCAGTCTTCGTTCCCGATCCTTCGGCCGGCGACGGCGCATTCGCGAACAACGCATGGCTGCAGGAACTGCCGCGTCCCTTCACCCACATCACCTGGGGAAACGCACTGCATCTCGGCCCGCGCACGGCAGCATCGCTTTCGCTGCGCAATGGCGACGTGGTGCGCGCCGCCATCGGTCCCAAATCGATCGAAGCGCCTGTGTGGGTGCAAGCCTCGCATGCGGAAGGTGCAGCCACCCTGCCGCTCGGTTTGGGCCGCACGGAGGCCGGCCGCGTGGGCTCCGGCATTGGCTTCGATGCATACGCGCTCAGGCCGGCAGGCGGCGACGGCGCTCGGCCGTTGACGCTGACCGCGACCGGACGCCACATCGAGTTCGCGCGCACGCAGCACACCATGTCGCAGGAAGGCCGCGAACTGGCCCGCAGTGTTCCGGCGTCCAAGGCCGCGATCACGCCCAAGGAGCCGGCCCCCTCGCTCTATCCGCCGATGAACAGGTTCGCCGAGCACGCCTGGGGCATGGCGATCGACCTGGATGCATGCATCGGCTGCAATGCCTGCACCGTCGCATGCCAGGCCGAGAACAACATCCCGGTCGTGGGTGCGGAGCAAGTGGCGCGCGGTCGTGCAATGCACTGGATTCGCATCGACCACTACGAGGAAGCCGAAGCGCCGAGCCATAGCGGCGTGTTCCAGCCCGTGCCGTGCATGCATTGCGAAAACGCGCCGTGCGAGATCGTCTGCCCGGTCGGCGCGACGGTGCATGACAGCGAAGGCCTGAACGTGCAGGTCTACAACCGCTGCGTCGGCACGCGGTTCTGCTCCAACAACTGCCCGTACAAGGTGCGGCGCTTCAACTTCCTCCAGTACAGCGACGAGTCCACCGAAACACTGAAGGCACAGCGCAATCCGGACGTCACGGTGCGCGCGCGCGGCGTGATGGAGAAGTGCACGTATTGCCTCCAGCGGATCACGCGGGCGCGGCTGCAGTCGGAGCGCTCCGGACGGCCGCTCGCGGACGGCGACGTGGTGACGGCCTGCCAGGCTGCCTGCCCGACAAGCGCGATCCACTTCGGAGACCTTGCCGATCCGGGCAGTGCCGTTTCGCGCGCGAAGGCATCGCCGAGGCACTACACACTGCTGGAAGAACTCAACACGCGCCCGCGGACGACCTACCTTGCGCGCGTCGTCGCCGATGACGAGGCCGGTCAATGAGCGTCGCGCCGCCCGTCCTGCGCGGCCACTGGGGCTACGCGAGCATCACCGACAAGATTGCCGATCTGGTGTTGTCGCGGCCCTCCGGCAAGCTCTGGCGAATCGCCTTCTGGGGCACGTTCGCGGGCACGCTCGGCTTCGCCGCAGCCATCGTCTACCTGCTGCGCACAGGCGTGGGCATATGGGGTGTCGACATTCCGGTGGCTTGGGGCTTCGCAATTGCCAATTGCGTGTGGTGGATCGGCATCGGCCACGCGGGCACTTTCATTTCGGCGGTGCTGTTGCTGTTGCGCCAGAAGTGGCGAACCTCCATCAACCGGTTCGCCGAAGCGATGACACTGTTCGCCGCCACCATGGCGGCGATCTTTCCTCTGCTGCATCTGGGACGCGCCTGGAAGTTCTATTGGATCGCGCCCTACCCCGACACCATGGGCCTGTGGCCGCAATGGCGCAGTCCGCTCGTGTGGGATTTCTTTGCGATCGCGACTTACATCATCGTGTCGTTCGTGTTCTGGTACGTGGGGTTGATCCCCGACCTCGCCACGCTGCGCGACCGCGCCGAGGGGCGCATCAAGCGCTTCGTCTTCGCCCTCGGCGCCCTCGGATGGCGCGGAGAGGCGCGGCAGTGGGTGCATTACGAGAAGGCCTATCTGCTGGTGGCGGGCCTGGCGACGCCGCTGGTCGTGTCGGTGCATTCGGTGGTCTCGCTGGACTTCGCGATCGGCAACACACCAGGTTATCACTCCACGATCTTTCCGCCCTACTTCGTCGCCGGCGCGCTGTTCTCAGGATTTGCCATGGTGCTGACCATTGCGATCCCCTTGCGCCGCGCTTTCGGCTTGCACGACTTCATCACCGAAGTGCATCTCGACCACGCAGGCAAGGTCCTGCTGGCGACTTCTTCGTTGGTGGCCTATGGCTATCTCAGCGAGATCTTCATGGCGTTCTACAGCGGGGACCGCTACGACATCGCGATGACCGAAGACCGCTGGGTCGGCTTCTATGCGCCGGTCTACTGGTCGATGCTGGTGTGCAACGTCTTGCTGCCGCAATTGCTGTGGTGGCGTCGCTGCCGCAGAAGCGCCGGACTGCTTCTGGGGCTCAGCCTCGCGATCAACCTGGGCATGTGGATGGAGCGGGTACTCATCGTGGTCTCCAGCCTCCATCGCGACTTCATGCCCTCGGCATGGGGCTTGTTTGTGCCGACCGCCTGGGACTGGGTCTTCCTGCTCGGCTCCATCTGCGCGTTCGCATGGCTGTTCCTCGCGTTCGTCCGCGTCCTGCCGGTGATCTCCATGGCCGAGATGCGCGAGCTGGAGCACACCGAGGCGGAGGCCGGCTGATGAACGACGCCACCCAACCCTGGGGACTCATCGCCGAGTTCGCCTCTTCGGACGCGCTGCTGAATGCGGTCCGCGAGGCGCGTTCCGCGGGCTATCGCCGTGCGGAGGCTTACGCGCCTTTCGCCGTCGAAGGGCTCGGCGAAGCACTCGGTGTGCGTCCTCGCGGCGTTGCGTTCGCTTGCCTGGTCGGCACGGTGCTCGGCGGCGTGCTGGGCTACTTCATGCAGTGGTACGCGGCTGTCGTGTCCTACCCCATCGACATCGGCGGGCGGCCGCTGCATAGCTGGCCGATGTTCGTCCCGGTGAGTTTTTCTCTCGCGGTGCTGGGAGGTGCATTCGCCACGGTCGGAGCGATGCTGTGGCGCGCAGGCATGCCCAGGCTCTACCACCCCGTCTTCAATGCGCCGGACTTCGATCTCTCGATGCGCAACCGGTTCTTCCTGTGCCTGCGTCGGGACGATCCGGCCTTCGACGACGGGCAAGCGCGTGCGCTGTTGCAGCGGCTCGATCCGCTGCGCGTGAGCGAGGTGATGCCGTGAGGCCGAGTGCCAACCTCGCCGCCCTGCTCTGCCTGTGCGGCACAGTGTCGATACTGGGCGGATGCGACCGCTCCGAACGCGACATGCTGCGGCAGCCCAAGCTGCGGCCCGATGCGGGCAGCTCTCTCTTCCCGGACAAGATGGGGACGCGTCCACCGCCGCCGGGGACCGTGGCCCGTGCGAGCGGCGACATTGCGGCGACTTCGAGCGGTCGCGCCGGGTCTCAGCATCTGGGCGATCAGGAAGCGGCTCTCGCTCAGCAGGCGCTCCCCGAAAGGCCGTCAAGTGCGCTCCTGCTTCGAGGCCAGGAGCGCTACACCATCTATTGCGTGCCCTGCCACAGCCCGGTCGGGGACGGTGATGGCCCGGTGGTGCGGCGGGGCTTCCCATCACCGCCGTCTTTTCACATCGACCGCCTGCGCGCCGTCGACGATCGCCATTTCTTCGATGTCATCACCCATGGCTATGGCGTGATGTATTCGTATGCGGACCGCGTCCAGCCCTCGGACCGGTGGGCCATCGCCGCCTACATACGTGCATTGCAGTTGAGCCGGCATGCACTCGTCGCCGATCTGCCGGCACCGGCCGAGCCGCAGAGTTGGCATCCGGTGCCGGGTTCGACCAAGGAGCTCCGGTGATGCGCCGCGTCTGCGCGCCTCGCGCCACCGCTCTCGGTGCCGTGCTGCTGCTTCTGGCCGGATTCGTCGCCGGATGGCACGGCGGCACGCGCGTCTTTCTCGCCGCCTGGCTGGCCGCGTGGTGGTGGTGTGTCGGCATCGTGATGGGCGCCTGCATCAACCTGTGGCTGCACAGGCTCACCGGCGGGCGCTGGGGCGAAGTGCTGCGCCCGGCGGCCGCGCTGCTGATGGTTCGCCGTTGGTGGCTCGGCCCGCTCTTTGTCCCGATTGCCTTGGGCGTGACGGCGCTTTACCCCTGGGCCTCGCCGCATTCGGACGTGTTGAGCAGACTGGAAGAACCCGCCTTTGCGCGCGCATGGCTCGACCTTCCGGCGTTCGCGTCGCGGATGCTGTTGTATGGGCTCGTCTGGTTCTGGCTGTCGCGCAGTGCCCTTCGGCCGGTGCTCAGCAGGCGACGCGCGGCGGCGAGCCTGATCATCCATTCGCTGCTGGGCTCGCTGGCTGCAATCGATCTGCTGATGTCGCTCACGCCTGGATGGCGCAGCACGGGTTTCGCTCTGCTGGTCCTGGTCTCGCAAGCACTCGCTGGCGCCGCGGCCCTGACCGCGTGGACGGCGTGGCGCCTGCCCGCGACCCTGCAATCGAAGGCCGCGCCTGAAGTCCCGGTCGGCCGTGACCTGGGCAACCTGCTGCTCATGTACGTGCTGACCTGGGGCTACCTGGGCTTCATGCAGTTCCTGATCATCTGGGCCGAGAACTTGCCGAACGAAATCTCGTGGTTCGTTCCGCGCTTGCAGACAGGCTGGTTCAACGTGGGCTTGGCCCTGGTCGGATTGCAGCTTGCGTTGCCGGTCGCGGCACTCGTCATGCGCCCCATCAAGGATCGTCCCGCCACGCTCGGCGCCACGGCCGGGCTTCTCCTTCTGGCCAACGCGCTTGATTCGGTATGGCTGGTCGTTCCGTCAGTCGATCCCCATGCAGCAGCCATATGGTGGCTGGCACCCCTTTGCATGGCGGGCATTGGCTTGCTGGTGTTTGCACCGATGCTCGATGCAGGAACGAGGGAGGTGGCGAATGCCCGCGCGTGATCCCGGTCCGCGTCGCACAGCACTGGCGCTCCTCGGCCTGCTGGCCCTCGTCTTTTGCGTGATGCTGCTGGCCTACTGGCAAGTCGGCAAGGGAGACCCGGCAGGCCTCTCTGAAGCACAGGCCAGGCCCGACCTTCAAACGGCACCGCAGGACGACCTGGCGACCTATCGAAAGGAGAAGCAGGACGAGCTCGATGCAACCGGTCCGGTTCCCGGATCACCGGGCTACGTGCGCATCCCCGTCGATCGCGCGATGAGCCTGATGACCGAGCGCGGGCTGCGCGCCCGGTCCGGCCCTGCCACGCGGCAAGGGGCGCCGCAATGAGGTTGCTGTCGAACATGCTGCCGCTGCTCTGCGCGCTGTTCGCCGCTGTGCCTGCGCTTGCCGAGGCACCGCTGGCATTGCCATCGGCGCCCCAGGTCCAGCTCGTACAACGAATCGGTGCGGTGTTGCCGCTGGATGTCTCGATGGTCGAAAGCAACGGCAAGCCGATGCGCTTGCGCGAATTCTTCGGCGGCGACCGGGCAGTGGTGCTAGTGCCGGGCTACTACCAATGCACCGAGTTGTGCGGGCTCGTCATGCAGGGCGTGCTCGAGGCGCTGCAAGGCAGCGGGCTGCCGCAGAGCTCCTGGCGCATCGTCGGCTTCAGCATCGACCCCGACGAGACACCGGCCATGGCCCGCGCTCGCGAATCCGACTACCGCGACTACGCCCGCTTCCTCGCCGATCGTGACATCGACATTCATCTGCTGACGACGAGCGCCCCAACATCCGAGCGTCTCACTCGTGCGCTCGGCTACGCGGTCCAGCGCGGCGACAACGGCATCGCTCACAGCGCCGGCTTCGTGGTCGCCACGCCACAGGGAACCGTCGCGCGCTACTTTCCGGGCGTGCGCTTCGACGCGCGCGAGTTGCGCCTCGCCGTCGAGCAAGCGGCAGGCGGGCATGTCGGCTCGCTCACCGATCGGCTGACGCTGCTGTGCGGCCACTACGACCCCGTCACTGGGCGCTACAGCGTCGCTGTCATGGACGCGATGCGCATCCTCGGCTGCATGGGCGCGATCGCGATGGGCCTGTGGATCTGGCGCCGCCGCGCCGCGAGCGCTTCCTGAGCCATGAACGAACTACCCGCCGTCCTCGCGCCGTCCGGTATTCGGCTGTTCATGCCGGAGGCGTCGTCGATCGCCTCGCACACCGATGCGCTGTTCGGCGCGATGCTGTTGCTGTGCGGCGTCATGGCGCTGGCCGTTGGCAGCCTCATCGTATGGATGTGCGTGCGCTACCGCAGCGGGTCGGATGTGGATCGCACCGACCCGCCAAGCAACGCAGGCGGCCTCGAAGCAGCGTGGACCATCGCCCCGCTTCTGATCTTTCTCGGCCTCTTCATGTGGGCCGCGAGCCAATACCTCACCTTGCGGGAGCCGCCAGCCGGCGCCCTGACGATCAATGTCGTCGGCAAGCAATGGATGTGGAAGCTGCAGCATCCGAGTGGCCGGCGCGAGATCAACACGCTGCACGTGCCTCTGGGGCAGCCGGTTGCGCTCGTCATGTCGTCGCAGGACGCCATCCACAGCTTCTACGTACCGGCCTTCCGTCTCAAGCAGGACGTGGTTCCGGGCCGCTTCACGCGCTTCTGGTTCACTGCCACCCGGATTGGCGAATACAGGCTGTTCTGCTCGGAGTATTGCGGGAGCGACCATTCGGCGATGGTCGGCGTCGTGACGGTCATGCCCGCGGCCGAATACGCGCGCTGGACGCAAGCCGGGCCGCCCGAGAACGGCACGATCGAACAAGGATTTGCCCTCTTTCGCAGCGCCGGCTGCAGCGGCTGCCACAACGCGGCCTCGACGGTGCACGCGCCGCTCCTGCAGGGCCTGAGCGGCCGACTGGTGCATCTGCAGGACGGCCGCACCATCGTCGCCGACGACAACTACCTGCGCGACTCCATCCTGCAACCCGGCAAGGACGTCGTCGCCGGCTTCGCGCCCGTGATGCCGAGCTTCCAGGGCCAGTTCGACGAGGCGCAACTCCAGTCCTTGATTGCCTACCTGCGTGCCGGTGCCCCGGCAATGCCTGATGTGGAGCAACTGCGATGACCAGCTACCTGACCGACGGGCTCACCATCCGCTCATGGTTTCTTGCGCATGACCACAAGCGCATCGCGATCCTCTATGCGGTGGCGATCACCTTCTTCTTCTTTGTCGGCGGCGCGGCGGCCACGATGATCCGGCTCGAACTCGTGACGCCCGCCGGCGACCTCGTCCGCGCCGACACCTACAACAAGCTCTTCACCGCGCACGGTGTCGTGATGGTCTGGCTGTTCCTGATCCCGTCGATCCCCTCCGTGGTGGGCAACTTCGTGCTGCCGATGATGATCGGCGCCAAGGACCTCGCCCTGCCGCGCCTGAATCTCTTGAGCTGGTATCTCTATATCGCCGGTGGCCTGCTCACCCTGCTGGCGCTCTTCTTCGGCGGCGTCGACACCGGCTGGACTTTCTACACGCCCTACGCCACGATGTTTTCCAACGGCTACGTCGTGCTGACGCTGGTCGGCGTCTTCGTGACGGGCTTCTCGTCGATTGCCACGGGCTTGAACTTCATCGTCACGGTCCACACGATGCGCACGCCGGGCATGGGCTGGTTCCAGCTGCCGTTGTTCGTCTGGGCGATCTACGCGACCAGCATCATCCTCGTGCTGGCAACGCCGGTGCTGGCCATCACGACGCTGCTGGTGGTGGCCGAACGGCTCTTCCAGGTGGGTGTGTTCGATCCGGCGTACGGCGGCGATCCCTTGCTGTTCCAGCACCTGTTCTGGTTCTACTCGCACCCGGCGGTGTACATCATGGTGCTGCCCGCCATGGGCGTCGTCAGCGAGATCGTTCCGTGCTTTGCGCGCAAGCGGATCTTCGGCTATCGCTTCATGGCCTATGCCATGCTGGCCATCGCCGCATTCGGTTTCCTGGTGTGGGGGCATCACATGTTCGTGAGCGGGCAATCGACCGCCGCCAGCGTGGTGTTCTCGTTCCTGAGCTTCATGGTCGCGGTGCCCTCGGCCATCAAGGTCTTCAACTGGACGGCCACCCTGTACAAGGGCTCGATCCGCTTCGATGCGCCGATGCTGTATGCGCTCGGCTTTGTCGGCCTGTTCACCATCGGCGGGCTCACGGGGCTCTTTCTGGCGTCGCTTGCGCTCGACGTTCATCTCACCGACACCTACTTCGTGGTGTCCCACTTCCACTACATCATGGTGGGCGGCGCGGTGATGGCGTACTTCGGGGCCTTGCACTTCTGGTGGCCCAAGGTCACGGGGCGGCTCTATCACGAGCTGTGGGCGCGCATTGCGGCGGTGCTGATCTTCGTCGGCTTCAATCTCACGTTCTTTCCTCAGTATCTGCTGGGCTTTCAGGGAATGCCCCGGCGCTATCACGCCTACGCGCCGGAATACCAGGTGCTCAATGTGCTGTCCTCCGCGGGGGCGGTGGTGCTGGCCCTGGGCTACCTGATGCCGCTCTTCTATCTGATCCGGTCACTGCACCATGGCGCGCGCGCCGGGCGCAATCCATGGAACGCGACAGGCCTGGAGTGGCAGACCTCCTCGCCGCCCCCGACCCACAATTTCGACGCGCCGCCGAAGGCGCCCGGCGATGCGTACGACTACACGCCGCAGCACCGCGCCGACGCGAAGGCGCTGCAATGACGAACATGACGAACGCAGCGGCTTCCGGCTCGCGGCCAGGCGCCCCTCGCGTCGGGGAGTTCGGCATGTGGGTGTTCATCGGCAGCGAAGTCCTTTTCTTTGGCGCCCTGCTGCTGACCTATGCCTTCGGCCGCGCGCAGTGGCCCGACGGATTCGCGGCGGCGAGCCGCCACACGGACGTGGTGCTCGGCACCCTGAACACCGCCATCCTGCTCAGCAGCAGCGCCTGCGTCGCCATGGCCGTCGAAGCGCACTCTGCCAACGCGGCAAGGCTGTCCTCTCGCCTGCTCGCGGCCACTGCGGTCCTCGGCATCGTCTTCCTGATGATCAAGGGCATCGAATACCGCAAGGACTGGCATGAAGGGCTCTTCCCGGGGCCGGCATTCCGGCTGGGCGACAGCGAAGATGTGCCGCAAGGCGCGCAGATGTTCTTTGCTTTCTATTTCCTTTCAACGGCCCTGCATGCCATTCACGTGAGCATCGGCATTGCGCTCATGGCTGCGCTCGCCGTCGGCTGCCGACGCCGTCTCGACTGGGCGAGTGGCGCTGCCGTCTCCGTGGCCGGGCTCTATTGGCACTTCGTGGACATCGTGTGGATTGCCCTCTATCCACTTCTTTATCTCGTGAGCCGCCATTCATGATCACCGCAGACCTTCGCCGCCGCATCCGCCGACTCGCGCTCGTCTGGCTGGCATTGATCGCGTTGCTGATGACCAGCCTCGGCAGCGCCTACCTCTCGCTGGGTACGTACGGCTGGGTTCCCGGCGTGGCGATTGCCGGCATCAAGACGGCCATCGTCGTGCGCTGGTTCATGCGCATCGATCGCGCGTCACCCTGGAGCCGCTCGGCGTGCTTCACCGCGCTTTGCACGCTGGCACTGTTGTGCGGCTTGAGCTATTTCGACGGCGCGACGCGCCCTCACGATGCCGCGGCATGGCAGCAGCCGAAGCAATTGCCGCCCGCGAGAACCCGGTGATCCGGGCCTGACGGTGCGTTCGCACGCTGACGAAAGCCAGCGGCTTACAGGAGCGCAAGTCGGCGGTTCCAAGGACCGCGCCGGCCGTGCAAGCCGACGACGTCGCCCGTCTGCGCCGCCGCAGCAGCAGCCCGTGAGGATTTGGACGACAGCGCAAGCCGCCAGATTCCGATAAGCCCCCCCGGCCCGGCGCCTAGAGTTGCGGGCTCAGCTCCGAAAGTGACTGGTCCATGAAAATCGCGCAGATCGCCCCGCTCTATGAAGCCGTTCCCCCTCGCCTCTATGGCGGAACAGAACGCGTGGTGGGCCATCTGGTCGATGCCCTGGTGGAGCAAGGCCACGACGTCACGCTCTTCGCCTCCGGCGATACGCTGACCCGCGCGAAGCTGGTCGCCACGCGCAAGCAGGCGCTGCGCCTCGACCCGGCGCCGCTGAAGTCAGACCTTGCCGCGCATCTGTCGATGCTGCATGAGGTGCGGCGCCGCGCGCATGAATTCGATGTGCTGCATTTCCACACGGACATGCTGCACTTCCCCCTGTTCGAGGACATGGCCGGCTGCACCTTGACGACGCTGCACGGGCGGCTCGACATCGCCGACCTTGCCGGCGCCTACGGCCGCTGGGACAAGTTCGCGCTGGTGTCGATCTCCGATCGACAGCGCAAGGACATGCCCGATGCGAACTGGTATGCCACCGTGCACCATGGCGTCGATCCGGCGGGCTTCCGGTTCAATGCCACGCCGCGCGGGGACTACCTCGCTTTCCTGGGCCGGATCTCGCCGGAGAAGCGACCCGATCGCGCCATCGCCATTGCATGCGCCGCAGGCGTGCCGATCCGCATTGCAGCCAAAGTAGACGCCGTGGACCGCAACTACTTCGTGCGCGAGATCGAACCGCTCCTCGCGCATCCGCTGGTCGAATACATCGGCGAAATCGGGGCCGAGCAAAAGGCCGATTTCCTGGGACAAGCGCGCGCGCTTCTGTTCCCGATCGACTGGCCGGAGCCCTTCGGCCTCGTGATGATCGAAGCGATGGCGTGCGGAACGCCTGTCATCGCATGGCGCTGCGGGTCCGTTCCCGAGGTGCTGGAAGACGGCAAGAGCGGTTTCATCGTCGACGACATGGCGCAGGCCGTGCAAGCGGTCGAGCAGGTACGGCATCTGCCGCGCGCGCGTGTGCGCGCGGAGTTCGAGCATCGATTCACCGCCGACGCGATGGCGCGACGCTACGTGCAGTTGTATTGGCAACTGGCACGCGACAGCCGGAATGCGCTGCTCGAAGGTGAAGCCGCATAATTTCCATCGCAACCGGAGTTGCTCATGAACGAGCCTGACGCAGGCGCACTGCAGGAAAACGCGTGGCCTCCTCCACCCGCGCGCTCCGGCCAGCGCCTCTTCGTATTGAAGGAAGGTGACACCTTCATCGTGGCGGACGCCATGGGCGACATCACGGGTGAAGGCGATGGCCTCTTCCACAACGACACGCGGCTGCTGTCCACCTTCAGGGTTTTGATGAATGGGCAGACGCCCAGCCTGCTCTCCAGCGACGTCAGCCAGGACAACGCCTTCTTCACGGCCAACCTGACGAACCATCCATTGCCCCCGCTGGGTGGCGAATCGATGCCCGAAGGCGTGATTCACCTGGAGCGGCGGCGCTTCCTCTGCAACAACCGCGTCTATGAACGCATCTCGCTCGTCAACTACAGCGATCTCGCAACGCGCGTGCCGCTGCAGTTGCTTTACGCGGCCGACTTTCGCGACATGTTCGAAGTGCGCGGGCAAACCCGCACCAAGCGCGGCGAATTCGCTGCCGGGCAGGTCGGCGAACACTGCGTCGAACTTCGCTATCGCGGGCTGGACTCCGTGTGGCGCGACGTTTCCATCGCTTTCTCCGAAGTCCCGCAGCAGATGAACGACTCCGGGGCATCGTTCGACGTCGCATTGGCCGGGCGACAGCATTGGGTGCTCTATCTCGAGGTCGGCTCCGGGCTCGCGCTGCCCTCGCGTCTTCGCTATCGGGACGCCGCCGCACGTGCGCGCCGCGGCTTGCGCGTCCGGCGCCGCCGGGGGGCGCGACTGCACGCATCCAACCGGCTCTTCCAGGCGTGGATCGACAAGTCCGAAGCCGATCTCGCCCTGCTGACGACCGACTTGCCGACGGGGCCTTATCCGTATGCGGGCATCCCGTGGTTCTCGACGCCGTTCGGGCGCGACGCGGTCATCACGGCGATGCAGACACTCTGGCTCGACCCGGCTCTGGCGCGCGGCGTGCTGGCCTTCCTGGCAGCGCACCAATCGCATGAAACCTCGTCCTTCCGCGATGCGGAGCCGGGAAAGATCATGCACGAGACCCGCAAGGGCGAGATGGCCGCGGTCAACGAACTGCCCTTTGGCAAGTACTACGGCGGCGTGGACACGACCCCGCTTTTCGTGATGCTCGCGGCTGCCTACGCACGACGCACCGGCGACCATGGCTTCATCGACGACATCTGGGGCGCCTTGCTGGCGGCCACCGCGTGGATCGAGGACAACGTACGGCGCCACGACGGCTTCGTGAGCTATGCGCGCGGCGAGACCACCGGCCTTGCGAATCAGGGCTGGAAGGACAGCCATGACTCCGTCTTCCACGCCGACGGCAGTTCGCCGGTCGGGCCGATTGCGCTGGTGGAAGTCCAGGGCTATGCGTTCTCCGCATTTCTCGGCATGGCCCACATGGCGGCGCGGCGCGGCGACCACGACAGCGCAACCCGCTGGAACGAGTCCGCCAGGGAAATGGCCGCGCGCGTCGAAAAGAAGTTCTGGCGGGATGAGCTTCAGTTCTACGCATTGGCGCTCGACGGGCTTGGCGATCCTTGCCGGGTGCGCGCATCGAACGCGGGGCACCTTCTGTTCACGGGCCTGCCTTCGGCCGAGCGCGGACGGGCGGTCGCGCGGCAACTGCTCACCGGTGCGTTCGACACCGGCTGGGGCCTGCGCACGCTGCCCGCCAACATGGCGCGCTTCAATCCGATGTCGTATCACAACGGGTCTGTCTGGCCGCACGATGTCGCGGTATGCGCCGCCGGCATCGCGCGCTACGGCGAACGCGATGGCGCCGTCCACCTCATCGGCAGCATGTTCGAGGCCGCGATCAATTTCGGGCTGCGGCTGCCGGAGCTGTACTGCGGTTTCAATCGCGCATCGGGCGAAGCGCCGGTCGCCTATCCGGTGGCCTGTTTGCCGCAGGCGTGGGCGGCGGGTTCGGTGTTCATGCTGCTGCAGTCGGTGCTCGGGGTTCATGTCGACGGGCACGAACACACATTGCGCGTCGATCAGCCGCTCTTGCCGCAGGGCATCGAAACCATCGAACTCCACGGACTGCAACTAGGCGGGAACCGGGTCGACGTCGCATTCAGTCGCGCCAATGGACGCGTGGTTGCATTTGCCGAGCAGCGGGAGGACCCCGCAGGACGCCAGCAGGGAGCGGCGCGAAAGAGAGTGCGCTTCGATCTTCGCTACTAGGCTTCTTTGCTCTTCTAGCCTTCCTTGCCTTCCTTGCCTTCCTTGGCTTGCTCCCCGCGACGTTCACGGCCGAGTTGCTCCATCATCTTTTCACCGACGCGGTCCTTCCCATCGCTCGGTACCGAGTCCTCCTGGGTGATCTCGGGTTCCTCTGCGTCATCGATCCTGTTGCGCGAAGGCGGCGGCTTCGTGACTCTTGGCTTCATCTTCGCTCCAGTGATTGCTGAGTGTTGAGGGAGCCCATGGTGGGCCAACCCCGCGCCATCGGCCTCGGTGGAAGTCGCCCAGTTCTGTCGGTGACCACTGACGGCCGAGCCGACAAGCGGCTTTGTGCAATGCACCCCCTCCTGTCCGACAGGCTGTGCAGGCCAACGCTGATCCGGCAGGCCCTTCGTGACGGCTAGGGTGAAGGCTTTTCAGGAGGTACTGTCATGGCTGACAAGCAACTCGATGGCGTGCGTGTCGCGATCCTGGTGACCGATGGCTTCGAGCAGGTCGAAATGGTGAAGCCGCGCAAGGCGCTCGATGACGCCGGCGCAGTGACGAAGCTCGTTTCGCCCAAGGACGACAAGGTGCGCGGCTGGAACCACCACGATCAGGCGGACTCGTTTCCCGTCGACGTCCCCTTGGCCGAGGCGCAACCCGAGGAGTTCGATGCACTGCTGCTCCCGGGCGGCGTGGTCAATCCCGACGCGTTGCGCATCGACGGCAAGGCCGTCGCCTTCGTTCGGTCGTTCATCGATGCGGCCAAGCCGATTGCCGCGATCTGCCACGGTCCCTGGACGCTGGTCGAGGCCGAGGGCGTCAAGGGCCACCAGATGACGTCATGGCCCTCGCTGCACACCGATCTGAAGAACGCCGGTGCGGATTGGGTGGACGAACCCGTGGTGGTGGACGATGGATTGGTCACCAGCCGCAGGCCCGACGACATCCCCTACTTCAATGCCGAGATGGTGAAGCTCTTCGCGAGCGCTGCGCATTGAGCGGGACTCGCAATGTCTCGACAACCAGGATTTGCCATGAAACCACAGGGCCAGGTCGGAAGCGATGAACGCGATAACAAGCGCGTCATCCGCTGGGGCGCCATTGCCATTGCAGTGCTGCTGGTGGGTGCGCTGAGCTACAACTTCTTCTCGACGCAGCGAAGCGAGGAGCCCGCAGGGCCGGCGAACTCGCAGTCGTCGACGCCATCTCAGCCTCCCTCGGGCGGCGCGACCACGGGCACGCAGACACGATGACTGATGCCCGTGCCCATCTGAACGAGGCGCAGCTGCAAGAACTCGAAGCGCTGCTGGTGCGCCGCGAGGAGGACCTGCGCGCTGAAGTGCGGGATCTCAAGCAAAGCGGTCTCGCGTCCAGCGAACCCCGTCCGCGTGAGGTCAATGACCCCGTCGACATTGCCGACGAGCGCTTCCTCGCCGGACTCGATCATGTGCAGTTGATGCGCGACCAGGAGGAGTTGCGCGACATCCAGGACGCGCGCGAACGCATGCGCGAGAAGCGCTTCGGCTTCTGCGACGAATGCGACGAGCCGATTCCTTTCGCTCGCCTGCTGGCGAAACCGACGGCGAAGCTCTGCCTGGAGCATCAGGAGCAGTGGGAGAACAACCACCGCTCGGTTCCGCCGTTTGGTGCGTAGGGGGCCTTGCAGCCCTTATCGTCATCTCTCCGCCGTGCCCGGCTCCGCCAGCTTCCGGTGACCCTCGGCCGACATCTGCGAAGGCAGCACCTTGGCCATCGCGACCTGCATCTTGTTCTTGAGACCGGCGACCACGTCGGCCTCTCCGTCTTCCATGGCCTTGAAGCCGATCTTCGCGACTTCGGCGGGGTCCATCTTCTTGTCGGTGCCCACCTTCGTGTCCAGCATGTCCGCACGCGCGAAGAATTCAGTGTCGGTGGGACCTGGCATCAGGCAAGTGACGGTCACCCCCGAGTCCTTCAATTCGTTGCGCAAGGCCGCGGCAAACGAGTCCACGAATGCCTTGGTTCCGTTGTAGACAGCCTGGAAACTGCCGGGCATGAAGCCGGCGACCGAGCCGGTGACCAGGATCTTTCCGCGGCCGTCCGCGACCATCCTGGCGCCCAGCTCGCGCAGCAGGTACAGCGTGCCCGTGATGTTGGTGTCCACGACGTGCTGTATCTCGGCGAAATCCTGCTCCATGAACGCCCTGCCGAGGCCATGGCCAGCATTGGCGAGCAAGGCTTCGACGTGCCGGCCGCCCACCTTGGAGACCAATTTGTCGACACCGTCGCGGCTGGCAAGCTCGACCTGCACCGTCTCGACTTGCGCGCCGAGCGAGCGGCAGTCTTGCGCAGCCGCCTCCAGAGGCTGGTCGGCGGCCAGCAAAAGGTCGTAACCGCCTTCCGCGCAACACTTCGCCAGGTTGAAGCCAATGCCCGACGACGCGCCGGTGACGACCGCCAAGGGACGGCCGGAGATTTCATTTGCCATGGTGTGTTCCTCGAGTGCCGATCAACTATGTTGCTTGGAGCTCGAACTGTCGCCCGTACGGCTGCTGCTGCCGGAACCGCCAGAGCTACTTGACGAGGCACCTGACGCGCCCGACGCGCCTGACGTACCCGACGATGCTCCGCTCGAACCCTGGCCCGATGACTGCTGGCTGCGGGCTGCGCGCCAGGTGTTGAACTCGTCCGCGAACTTGCCGTACCGCTCACGCCGATAGGCATCGAAGTCGTCGTCGAAGCGCTCCATCTGCTCATTGCGCCATTGCAGATAGTCCGGGTCCGAGTGACGTCCCTGCCCCTGGATGTACTGCTGTCTTCCGCGACCCTGCACCCCGCTTCCAATACCGCTGCCCCATGTGCGCGGGCCGGTCGGCATGTCCCAGTCGCTCTGGCTCTGGTCACGGCCGTAGCCGCTCATGTAGCCGGCACCGAGCGTGCCTCGGCCCTGTTCGCTCTCGCGGCCGTATTCCCCTGGGCCGCCAAATCGCGATCCCTGCGATCCCTGCGATCCCTGCGAACCCTGGTTGTGCGTGCGCCAACTGTCGCGCTCATGCGATGAGCGGCCGTAGTCTCGATCGGGATTGCCTCGATCGAAATCGTTGCCCCAGTAGCCGCGCTGATAGTCACTGCCCTGGCCGCCTTGACTGCGGCCGCCCTGGGACCACCCCGACTCATAGCCGCCGTATTCGGAACCGCCCATCTGCGTGCTGCGGCCCTGAAAAGCCTCGTGCTGACCCTGGCCCTGTCCACGGCCCCGCCACTCGCGGTTCTGCTCGTCGCGCCAATCCTGACCGCCGCGCCGGTCGTCATCTCTCCACTGCATGGCAAACTCCTTTGAAAGGTTGGAAAACCAGACTAGATGGACGACCCCGTGCCTCTGTCGGAGCGAAGCGCGAGTTGCGTAGGAAGAGCACCGGCAGTGCAAAGACTTCAAAAGACTTCAGATGGATTCGCACCGATCGCCCGAAAGGAGCTGCTCGGGAACCTGGAAGAAGCGCCAACTCGTGTCGGATCCGGCTCGCTCAAAAACCCACACCAGGTCGAATCGGTCGTCCGGCCACGACTGGGGTGTTTCGTCCCGGCCACCCATGAGCGCATTGCCAATATCGACAATCGCCTTGTGCTCCCAAGCGACGAGCACCGCGCCGGGCAATTGCGCAATGTGCGCGACCAAGTCCGCCTCTTGCCCTTTCTGGAATTGCGTCGACACGGTTTTTCCGATGAAGCCGGCCAACGGCTGAAGGGTCTGCAGAGCACGTTCGCTGGGTGCCTTTTCCGTGGGCCGGGGGGCGAACAGGAACTCTGGCTTCTCGATATGCTCGGCGCCGCCTCCGGTAAAGCCGGTGAAGAAGCTCACCAGCGCTCCCGCCCTTTGCCAGCCGAGAACGCTCAGTGCCTGCGGGCTGGCGCTGCCATTCGAGTTCACCCCCTGGACGCTGCCGTCCTCATTGGGCTTCTCTGCATGGCGAATGACCATGACGCGATAAGTCTTCATGGCATGACAAGCAAAGTGGCTGGTATGCCGAAGCAAGCTGCGCCCGCCGACGCGACGACCGGGCAAGCCAAAGTCGTCTACTGCTGGCAGGTCAGTCCGACAACGAAGCCGTTGCCGTAGGATTCATCCGTCCGGCGCTTCAGTCCCCCGCCGAGTCGTCACCTCGCACGTGTGACCGACATTGCGTTCACGGTCTCGGCAAAACCCAACGGGTACTCCAAGACTGCGGGGGTCCTTCGGAAGAACGCAGTCTCCGAAGGACCCTTTGTTGAATCAGCGCATGGCGCCGCGCCGGCGAGGGCGAACGCGTTCAGTTGACACAGCTGTAGCTCGCTGCGATGTTGAGATCTCCAGTCCCGTTGTACTTGGGCCAGGTGATCTTGGCGTATCACCAGGCACCGTCAAGACCTATCGCGACCGCGCCTTCGATCGGCTTGGCATTCATCACCCCAATGAGTTATTCGCACTCGTGATGGGCAAGGGCCCAAACTGAACTAAGGGTGAGACGCCACAACGGCACCTGAAACTGCTCAGCATCAGCAGCAAAGCAAAAGGGCCGGTTCGCGGCCCTTTTGCATTTCCTGAGCCGCGGGCTATTACTGGCAAATGAAGTTCGCTGCGTCTTCGATGCTGCCGGTGCCCTTGTAGGTCGCGCTCGTTGGGTAGGCGCACAGTGGGCGGGTGCGGCCCGGCCATGGCGTCCCGACAGGAGCAGTACCGATGATCGACGCGGGCGCTGCGCCCTTCTCGACCCAGTTCACGACTGCAGCGAAAGCATCCATGGTGCTCGTTCCGGGCCCGCCCAAGCAGTGCTGCACGCCCGGCATCAGGAACAAGCGGGCGAATTCCTGCGTCTTCGCGTAGTTGAACGGCGTTCCGCCGTTGGCCGTGTTGAGTTGCTCATACCAGTCAACCATGGCCATCGGCGAGAAGGGACCGCCGCTTTGAGGCTGATACACGATCAGTTTGCCCTTCCTGCCCTTGAGCTTGGAATAGTCGGTCGAGTCCGCCTGCAGCTGATCGAACGACGAGACCGGGAATGCAACTGTCGTGTTGAACAAGCTCGCGTAATAGGCGTCGAGGTCGTAGTTCAGCATGATCTTGGTCAGACCCTCTGCTGCCGTCGGCGCCGGGGACGTCGGTGGCGTGGGTGCGAGAACCGTACTGAGCGCGCCTCCCGCGCCGCCGGTGAAGTCCAGCGAATTGTTCTGCGCGGTGGCGAGGTTCGCCTGGTAAGAGCCAATCTTCCACGAACGCCAGCCGGTTGCAATGTTGGTTGCACCCGCAGCGTTGCAATCCGCAGCGCTCGTGCAGCCCGCGATGCCGGCGTCCCACATCCATGGGTAGTAGGGGCGCTTGCCCGACGGAGTGACTGGCCCGGCATATATCTTCACGATCGCGTCGATCTGACCGGAAGTGAGACAACCGTCGGCCTTGGCGCCACTGCATTGCACAAGGTCGAGCTTCGGCAACACCTTGGATGTGGTGCACTGCAAAGGCTTGTTGACCATCCCATCGATCAGCCCATCCAAGCCGTCGCACGCATCCAGGACGGCCTTGGACACCAATTGCAGGTCTTGATTGGTGAAGGTGTTGCTGGCCAACGGCACGCCGTTCACCGAAGCAAGATTCATCGAAGTCGCCAGAGCGCCAAGAACTTGCGCGTCGTAGACCTCATGCGTGGACATCGTTGTGAGCTTGAAGCCCGGATCACCCGCCACGATTCCATCGTACTGGTCACCCAATCGTTGCGAGACCATCATCGCTTCGCGGCCACCCATGGAGCAGCCTTCGAAATAGGCGTAGTCCTGCGCTTCGTTGTAGTAGGTCTTGACGAAGGAGTTGAGAGCTTGAGTCGTCTGCTCGATGGCGCGATAGGCGAAATCCGTTCGAGCTTCGAAGTCAGTGGCGAAGGCACCCGTGGCCGCGGCCATGGGATCGTTGTTCTTGACGTTGTCGTGGCCGGAATCGTTGGCGGCGGTCGCATAGCCCTGCCGCAGTCGCGTGAGCGTGTCGGGAACGCTGCCATCGAGTCCACCTCCACCCGACATCGCAGAGCGTCCATTCCACGCCGTGGGCAAGCGGACTCGCCAGTTGATCGCGTAAGTCTGCGTCACACCCGGCGAGCTCTGGGCGCCGACACGCGCCGCGCGAATCGTGCCGACAAGATCGCAATGCTCGGGTGTGGCGGGCGTATTGCCTGAAGCAGCAACCGCGGCACTGAACGTGGCGGTCGTGACCTTCGTTTGGGCCGGAAAGCTCGCATTGTTTTCAACCAAGCCGGCCAATGCTTCGCAGGTCGACTTGCTCGGGCCCTGGAAGGGCGTCGTTGACGGCGGCGTCGAGGTCGTCCCTCCCCCCGAGCTGGCGGTCCCTGTTCCCGTTCCCGAGCCACTGCCGGAGGCAGGCGAGACCGGAAAGCCGCCGCCCCCGCCACCGCCACAGGCTCCGAGGGCCGCGATGGCGAAAAGGAGCGCCATCCGAGATGCACTAAGTTTGCCCAACATGTCTTGTCTCCGTGTGAGTTTTGAAGGCGCGATCAAGCCGCTTCGGTCCGGCTGTGGTGATGCTTGTCGCTGCAATCACAATACAGTTATGTACTGTGATTCTTAGGAATGTAAAACGTCCTCATTGCAGTGAGAGGCGGTGTTTTTACTTAGCAGCGTACATTTCTGTATGGACAAAAGACGCAATAGATCTCCATGCCGTCTCAAACGCCCTGCACGGCCCATGCGAGGCCAACGGACCACCGTTCGGGTGCCTTCGCAATGGTCTATGCGACTTCGATCACCACGGCAGCGCCCATGTCTCCGGCCGCGCAGCCAGTGAACAGGCCCACGCCGCCTCCGTCCATCGCGAGGGAATGCGCAAGCTCAGCAATGCCACGCATTCCAGTCGGCGATTGCGGGTGACCGTAGATAAGGCTGCAGCCGAGTGGATTCATGCGCTCGAGCGGAAAGCCCGTCTCGCGGTGCAGCTATAGGTCATTCACCGCAAAGGGATTGTGCGTGTTGATGATCTTGAGATCCGCCACGCGCTTGCCGGCAGACGTGAGCGCCTTGTGCGCCGCGATGGCAGGCGCCTTCGGCATACGGCCCTTCTCCGCGCGCGCGAACGCCGCTGACAGCAAGCGCACGACCGGTTGGCCATCGGCGAGTTGCACTGCCTTGGCCTTGCTCGTGAGGACTGCGCCTGCCGTGCCGTCCGCGGGATGCGTTTGCGTTCCGTGAGTGATGACGCCGCCGGGCTTCGCCGGCGAAAGCTTCGCCAAGCCTGCCGCGCTGTACTCGCTGATGCCTTCGTCTACCTCCAGCACGATCTTCGACTTGCGGGATTGAAGGACGATAGGCCGCAAATAGCGCTTCTGCGCGGCGCGGTCATCCCTCAATGAGTCTTCGTACTGGGAGTAACGCAGCAGCGTGAGTTCATCGCACTGCTGACGCGTGAAGCCGCCATCGACTGCAGTGCACTCCGCCGTGTAGAGCATGGATTCGCTCGTCCACGGATCGGCGGCGAAGGAATCGAGCACCCAGTTCGTCGTGTGGGGTGCCCCGCCCATCGAAGCGCTGCGCGGGTAGACAAGCAGCGGTCCGTTGCTGGTGCGGTCGGAAGTGACCACGACCTGCGTCTGGCCATCGCCAAGCTGCGACGCGGCTGCCGCGCTGACCAGGCAGGCCACAGCCGTGGCGCAGGCCTGTGCGATCGAAGGTCCCCCGATGCCCGGCATCCCCAATTGGGCCGCGATCCACGGCGGCGCGTAGAAGCTGTCTGGCTGGGGAATGGTGGTGCCGAAGACGATCTGCCCGGCGTCCGCAGGATGGAAACCGCCCGCCGCAAGCGCATCGCGTGTGACCTGCACCGCCAGGTCGAGTGCGGACGAATCAGCCGCCGCGCCCTGCCAGCGGATGAATGGTGAGCTCCACAAAAGGGGCAAGGGAATGTAGGCGTCGTCGAAACGCATGAAGACCTCTCAATCGGAATCAAAGGACGACCACGCGCGGGTCGGATGGGTTGGAGTACAGAGCATCTACATCCGCTTCGCGCCTTTTAAGCACCACTCGCTGGTTGATGTAGCCCTTGTCTGTGATCTCGCCGGCGTCGATCGACGGCGCGTCTCCCAGCACCAGTACCCGGCCCGGGCACTGGGAACTGCCCGCGCCCACTGCACGCAAGGATTTAAGTGCATCACGCACACGGTCGATGACCTTGGCACAATCACATTGCCGCCCTTGCGGGGACAGAAAGATCATGAGCCCCAGCTCTTCGCGGTCGTGCCCTGTCACCACTGCGTCGGCCACATACGGCGACATGGCACTGATGGCACGCAACCGAACCGTGCCCACCGAAACCCACGTGCCGCTGGTGAGCTTGAAGTCCTCCGCAACGCGTCCATCGAAGGCGATGCCCTTTGCCGGATCCGCCGGGTCCACTAGCTTGGCCGCGTCGCCTATGCAATAGAAGCCCTCGTCGTCGAACGCGGCAGCCGTGGTCTCCGGCGCGTTGCGATAGCCCGGAAACACTTGCGGTCCCTTGACGCGAAGTTCGAGCTTCTCGCCGTTGGGCACGAACTTCACTTGCGAGCCCGGAAGCGGCAGACCAATGCAGCCCGCGCGCTCGATCTGCCAGTGCACAGAGGTAACCGCCGGCGACGTTTCCGTAGCACCCCAAGCGGAGGTGAACCAAATCGGCTCGTCCCGCACACTGTTGGCCACCTTCTGAAGCCGCTCCCAGGTACTCTGGGGCAAAGCGGCACCGGCGTAGAAGATGCCGTCCAGACGCTCGAAGACATCGCGTGCCGCCTGCTGATCCTTCTCCAGATATGGAAGCAGCATGTCGAACCCGCGCGGCACGTTGAAGTGGAAGTTGGGTCGAATCTCACGGAGATTGGCCAAGGTCTTCTCGATCAGCCCAGGCGCCGGACGGCCGTCGTCGATGTACAGCGCCCCGCCGTGCGCCAGCGCCATGTTGAAGTTATGGTTGGCGCCGAACGTGTGACTCCACGGTAACCATTCCACCAGCACCAGCGGCTCTCGTCCAAGGAAGGGCCACACCTGCGCAATCTGCTGCTGGTTGGCACACAGCATCTGATGCGTGTTGATGACGACCTTGGGTGCACCGGTCGAGCCGCTCGTGAGCAGGTACTTGGCCTCGGTCTGCGGCTTCACCGCGGTTGCGAGCCGCTCGACCATCGGCCCCTCCTTGGCTGCGGCCAGGGAGGCAAACGTCCGTGCATCGGGCAACTCCCTGGCATTGCGGCTGAAGTACAGCGGAGCGCTGCCGCGCCAATGCGCCAGCGCTTCGCCATACACTGCTGCATCTGCAGCGTACACAATACCGGGCTCGAGCATGTCGAGGATGCCGTGCAGCTTGCTCCAGTCACGTGTCATGCGGGTGTAGGCACTTGAGACCGTGCAGCTCACCCTGCCGATGTACATCGCCGCCAGCGACAGCAGCGCATGGTCGATGCCGTTCTCCGAAACGATCACCACGGGCCGGTGCGGCGGCATGTCCAATGCGCTGAGTCCTTGGGCAATGCGGCCGACCTGCGTCCTCACCTCCCGGTAGCTCAGGCGCAGCCACTCGCCATTGCTGTCCCGCTCAGCCAGGAAGACCGCCTCGGGGGTCGCCATGGCCCACTCGTCCAGCCAGTCTCCGATGCAGCGCGCATAGGGGCGCAACGGGTCGGCGCTGCGCAGAATGAAGCTGCCGTCGGCGCGATGTTCGCGAATTACTTGGGGCGACGCGAGCGATTCGCCGCTACGAAAGAGTGGAGTGCGCATGGCTACCTTAGGCTGCAAAGCGTGCGCACCGGGACTCGGCGGGCCGTCGCTTCCATACAGTTGTGTCTGGAAAGTTTAAAGCGTCCCGAATGTATGGTCGTCAGGGTTTCCCCGGCTGCGGGGAGGTGCGCGAGTCCAGCCGCTAGCGTTTAGCCAGCAGTGTTTCGGCCACGAAGATCTGGCGCCGTTGCTTGTCCTTTGCGGTCCCCTGATTGCGGAACAGGGATTCGGACTGCATGTAGCAATACAGCAGAAAGGCGCGAGATTTCGCGTCCTCGGCGGAAAATTCCAGCTCTGCAAAACACTCTTCCAGGTAGACCAGACGCTTGGCATCCACCGCATCCACTATCCTGCGCGCCATATCATCGCGGCGCGCCCAAGCGCGGATCGCCAATTCCACCGATGCCCCCTTGGCCGCCGCACGTCCATGGAAAGGCAATTCGACAAGCTCTCGGATCAAGTCATCTGCATGAACGCCCTGCTTGCGGTAGCGGGCAATGATTTGCTCGGTCTGCGCTTCCTGCCAGCTCAGCAGGACCCGGCTCAGCAGATCTTCCCGATCCTTGAAGTGCCAGTAAAAGCTGCCACGCGTCACTTCCATGATCTTCGCGATCACATCGACCCGGACCGCATCGATGCTGCGATGCATCAGCAGCTCCGTTGCAGCGCGGATCCAGTCGTCGGGCGTGAGTTGCGTGCGGTCCGGATTGGATGCACGAGCGGGCTTCTTTGGCGCGGCGCCGCCAGGCGATTTCGTGAGCATGCGAAATCATAATCTCGGCACTTGGTGCAGTGCCGTATCAACGGTTCGTTGCTGGCCGGCTGAAAGCAACTGGTGACCGATCACCCGCCCCGCGGTCGATTCCGTTGCGCGAGATCGCGTTCAGCCTCCAGCCAGTCCTCTTCCTCATGGCCGGGCGTGAACCCTCTGCGCTCCGACCTCGCGTAGGCCGCTTCGCGTATGCGTGACTCGCGCTCAGGGTCCTGGCCTTCAGGAGCCTCCTGCTGTTGGCCAATCCTGGTGTCGTTCTGCTCCAGATCCTCGGCGCGGATCTGCGCTTCCGTCGGTTGTGAAAGCGGTGGAGGAACGGTTGCGCCCGGCGTGCTGCCGGCCTTCTTCAATGACATATGCTGACTCCGCTCCCGGCGAGGAACAGATGGCGGTCGCGCCGGTTTCGACCTTGGCTCCGACGTCGAAACTCCTTTTCGCAAGATGGCAGTCGCGTAGGAAGTTTTCTCATCCTGGGCAGCGAAGAAGATCCACGCCCCGCCCCGCCCCGCCCCGCCCTGCCCTGCCTTGCCTTCAGGCGCCGGGCGTTTCGTCCTCGGGAATCCGCTCCAGATCGGCAAGCCAGACCGCCGCTTCGCCGTCGCTTGGCGCGCGCCAATCGCCCCGCGGCGACAGTGAGCCGCCGGAGCCCACCTTGGGCGCGTTGGGCACGCACGAGCGCTTGAACTGGCTGGTCTTGAAGAAGCGATAGAGGAAGGTGCCCAGATGCTTGCGGATCTGTGTGAGCGAATAGGCGTTTCGCTCTCCCTGCAGGTCGTCAGGCCAATGGCCCTGCGCAGCATCGTGCCACGCCGTGTAGGCGAGAAAGGCCACCTTGCTGGGGCGGAAGCCATAGCGCACGGTGTAGTAGAGATGGAAGTCCTGCAACTCGTAAGGGCCGACGAAATCCTCGGTCTTCTGCCCGGGATGCTCATCCTCCTTCGACGAATCGCCGGGGACCAGCTCGGGACTGACCTCGGTTGCGAGGATGGCCCGCAGCACGTCGCTGCCCGCGGCGCCGACCTGACCGTTGTCGGCGACCCAGCGGACCAGGTGCTTGATGAGCGTCTTCGGCACGCTGGCGTTCACGTTGTAGTGCGACATGTGATCGCCCACGCCGTAGGTGCACCAGCCGAGCGCAAGCTCGCTCAGGTCGCCGGTGCCCACCACGATCGCCTGATGGAAATTCGCGAGCCTGAACAGATGGCTCGTGCGCTCGCCGGCCTGCACGTTCTCGAAGGTGATGTCGTATTGCGGCACTCCCTCCGCGAAAGGATGGCCCAGGTCCTTGAGCATCTGATTGCAGCTCGGCCGGATGTCCAGCTCGCTCGCGCTGCAGCCGATGGCCTCCATCAGCCGCAGAGCCTGGTCCTGTGTGCGTCGGCTCGTGGCAAATCCGGGCATCGTGTAGCCGAGGATGTCCGACCGCGGGCGCTTCAGCCGGTCCATCGCCTGGGCGCACACCAGCAATGCATGGGTTGAATCCAGTCCGCCCGAGACACCGATCACCAGCTTGGAAATCGCTGCCGCCTCCAGGCGCTGCACCAGCGATTGCACCTGGATGTTGAAGACTTCCATGCAGCGCACGTCCCTGCTGCGCGCATCGGCAGGCACATAGGGGAAGCGCTCAAGCCTGCGTTGCAATCCCGGCTGCGACAGGGGCTGCCGCTGCTCGGCATCGAAATGCACCGTCCGCCATCCCTCCAGCGCCTGCTTGTGCCGCCGCGCGGAGACCCCGAACGAGTTCTGGCGCATGCGTTCGCGCGAGAGACGCTCGAGGTCAATGTCAGCCATGATGAAGTGCGAGCGGTTGCTGAATCGCTCGCTCTCGGCCAGCATGTCGCCGCTTTCGCAGATGAGGGCCTGGCCGTCCCATGCGAGATCGGTGGTCGACTCGCCAATGCCGGCCGACGAATAGAGATAGGCCGCCAGGCACCGCGCGGAGTGCAGGCTGACGAGCCGATGGCGATACTCCGACTTGCCGATGGTGATGTTCGACGCCGACAGGTTGACCAGCACCGTGGCGCCCGCCAGCGCGGCATAGCTCGACGGCGGTATCGGAACCCAGACGTCTTCGCAGATCTCCACATGCAGCTTCAGGAGCGGCGTCTGGCGGCACTCCAGCAGCAGATCGGTGCCGAAAGGCACCTGCGTACCGCACAGTGTGATCTCGCTTGCCAAGGCGCTGTCCGCCGCGCTGAACTGGCGGGCTTCGTAGAACTCGCCGTAGTTCGGCAGATAGGTCTTCGGCCACACGCCCAGCACGCGCCCACCCGACACTGCCGCCGCGCAGTTGTACAGGCGATGGTCGACCCGAAGCGGCAGGCCGACGATCGCCAGCCCCGCGAGTTCGGTCGACGCCGCGACCACCGTGGCGAGCGCGTCTTCGCAGGCGTCGAGCAAGGCCGCCTGGTGAAACAGGTCGTCGCAGGTATAGGCCGAGAGCCCCAGTTCAGGAAACGCGATGACAGCCGCGCCCTGCCGGCTCGCCTCCTGGTACATGGCCACGGTCTCGCTGGCATTGAACACCGGATCGGCAACGCGATTGCGCGGAACCGCCACTGCCAGGCGCACGAAGCCATGCGATCGCGGGTCGAGAAAGTCGGACAAGGTGGTCATGGCTCTGCCTCTGCGTCGAATCGAATGCGTGAGCCTGGCATCGTAGGCACCTGGTGGACTTCTTCAAACTGCCGGAGGACCGTGTTGTTGCGCGGCGTCGTCTGCGATGCCACGCAATCCCTGGGCACCACGACTTCCAACGAGCGCATTCGCGCCTCCATCGCCGTGCTCAGCACGCACTGGTCGCTCGCCACACCGGCGATGGCGATGCGGTGGACCTTCAGGAACTTCAGCAGGAGCTCCAGCGGCGTACCGAAGAAGGCCGAGTGGCTGGGCTTGAGGACGAAATAGTCGTCGCGGGCAGGCTCCAGTGCGCGGGTGATCTCGGCCGCGATGCCGCCGCGCTCCAGCGACTCTTGCACCAGCGTCGGGAAGTCGGATCGCCAGCGCCCGCGGTTGTCGTTGGCATAGATGACCGGCGTTCCGGTCTCCCGGCAGCGGGCCTTCAGCGCGGCAATGTTCGGGGCGATGCGCCGCGCGCCGCGCACCAGCTTGTCGCCATCCGGGAAGTCCCAGCAACTGATCATGTCGACCACCAGGAGCGCGGTGCCCCGGGGTGCGACGTCGGGCGCGATGGGAGCGGGTTGCGTTTTTTGCGGCATGGTGACGCAAATTAGCACCGGTCACGCGCGCCGCCTGTAGGCGCATCTCGCGGCTCGCTCGATCGGGCGGCACCGGCGCAGCCCTCGTCTTTTGCTGACACGCACTGCCGCAGACAACGCACATCGCAGGGGCCCTGAAGGTTCGAACTTGGCCTGAAGCAGCAGGGGAAAAAAACATGCATATTGGTATTGAAAAAGGCATCGTCGCCATGGCCGTGAGTGCCCTGATCTGCGGCGTGAGTGCACCGGTCGCTGCGCAACCCACCGGCAACCCCAAGGGAAGCATGGCGCCCTCCGTCCAGGGCGAAAGCGGCAAGAAGCCCGCCACGCGTGCAACACCGGGGGGCTCCGGGGAGTCCGCGGACTCCGGGGACAAGGGCGGTTCGGTGTCGTCGGGCGAGACCGTCACACCCGACTCGCCCAAAGCGCGCAGCGGCAATCTCCGGACGCCCGGCATCGGGACGACGGGCGGGCTCTCCGGGCATCACCCGGGAGATCAGCCGTCGACCGGACCCACGCAGACCGACCAGGCCCCCAAGCCGAAGCCGAAGCAATGAACAACATTGAACATCGAAACATTGAATGTGCGAGGACATCATGAACACGCCAGAGTCCAGCAACCAGGAATCCGGGCAGACCGTCCAGACAGCGAATCCCGAGTCGACCATGTCCCCGGGAGACGAGGCGCCTCCGGGCACGCCGTCCACCGGAGAAGGCCTCTGCCGCGTCTGTGGCGGTTCGGGGCGCGACCCCGAACGCCGCGTGTGCGAGGCGTGCGGCGGTACCGGCAAGGTGACTGTCGGCATCGGCGGCGCCTGAGGCGCTAAGTCCCGTATTCCTTCAGCCGGTTGTACAGCGTCTTCATGCTGATGCCGAGGACCGCGGCGGTCCTCTCCTTGTGCCTTCCGCAATGCTCGAAGGTCGCCAGGATCACCTGTCGCTCGATGTCGGAAAGGTTCGTCCCCAGCGGAATCGAAAGCTGGGTGCCGTTGCGGCCGTTGCCGTTGCGAGCCCACTCGCCCCCGTGATCCACCAGCGGCGGCTCGCTCGCGAAGTCCGCCTTGTCGGTCCCTGAAGGCAGCCATTCCTCGTCGATTTCTTCATCGACGGCCATGACCCAAGCGCGTTGCACCACATTACGCAACTCGCGGACATTGCCCGGCCATGAATACTCTGCAAGACGCGCCAGCGCACGCGGCGTGAAGTGCTTGGAGAGCCGCTCCTGGGCGCTCAATTCAGCCAGGAAGCCATTGGCCAGCATGCGAACGTCGCCATTGCGGTCCCGAAGCGGCGGCATGGTGATCGGGAACACATTCAGCCGGTAGAAAAGATCCTCGCGCAGCACACCGCGCGCCACCGATTCGAGCGCGTTCCGGTTGGTCGCCGCGATGATCCGCACGTCCGTCTGGCGCACGTCGGTGGAGCCCACGCGCATGAAGGTCGCCGTCTCCAGCACGCGCAGCAACTTGACCTGCAGCGACGGCGACATCTCCGTGACCTCGTCGAGAAACAGCGTGCCCCCGGACGCTCGCTCGAAGAAGCCCTGATGCTGCCGATCGGCGCCGGTGAAGCTCCCGCGTTCGTGGCCGAAGATTTCGCTTTCGATGAGGTTCGGCGACAGCGCGCCACAGTTGACGGCAAGGAATGGCTGCTCCCTGCGCCGGCTCAGGTCGTGCACGGCGCGGGCGGCCAGTTCCTTTCCGGTGCCGCTTTCGCCATGAATGAAGACGGTGATCGCCGTGCCCGCCACGCGCGAGATCTGCGAATAGACCCGCTGCATCGCGGCGGATTCGCCAATCAGCCGACCGAACCTGCCGGTCTCGCGCCACTGTTCGGTGACTTCCTGCAGCTCCGCGCGCAAGCGCGACGGCCGGATCAGGCGCGACAGGAGTCCTTTCAGATGGGCGGGGCTGACGGGCTTGACCACGTAGTCGGCCGCGCCGAGCCGCAGCGCCTTGACCGAGGTTTCGACGCTCGCATTGCCCGTCATGAGCACCACCTCGGTGTCGCCGAGCAGGTCCTCGTGCTGCAGCAGCTCGAAGCCGTTGCCGTCCGGCAGATGCAGGTCGAGCAGCAGAAGGTCCGCCGGCTGCATCGCCAACAGCCGGCAGGCCGATTCGATCGTGCTCGCGCTCGCGACGGTATGGCCCTCGCGAACGACCAAGGCGCTGATCATGCGTGCCGAATCTTCATCGTCTTCGACTATGACGGTGTGTCCCACGTGCGCTCCCTAAATCTGCAAGGCTCAAGCTGCAGAACGGCTGCTGTCTTTCCCGCGCGAGCCTACGGCCCCGCGAGCGCCGCGGCCGACATCGGGCGCCGCCAGTTCGTGTGAGAGGTCGTGCAACTCATCTGTCAGCGAATGAAGGCGTGCGATCTGACGCTCCAGCACGGTCATCGCTTCCTGGTAGATCTCCGAGTCCGCCGGCTCGGTGCGCAGAAGCTCCATGGCGGTGGCAAGGCTGCCGAGCGGCGTGCGCAAGTCGTGGTCCAGCTTCTCCAGGCGCTTTCGGGTCTCCTGCACGTCTTGTACCCCGTCGCCAGCCGGCCGGCGCCAGCAGACCGCGAGCGTTGCGCCAGCCACCAAGGCGGCCACGAGCCACAGGATGCCGCGGTCCTCGGCGCGGGATTCGCAGTCTGCGTCGTCGTTGTTCGTCCTGTTCATGCGGTTCATGCGAAAAGCTCCTGCTTCTTGTCGGCCCGACAGCAAAATTTGCCGCATTCATTGCCCAAAGCGCTGCCCACAGCCGCCGCCCACGCGGCCCGCAATGCGGTTCTCCCTCGCAGGCTGCTCTTGTCCCGCCTCTGGCATGGACGTTGCGAAGCGCACGGAAACGCCCATTCAATTCCGGTACGCCGCACCCTGCAAGAGGCACATCCATGAGCACCCATCCATCGCCCGAAGAAACCTTGTCGCCTCCCCGCGCGCGCCGCGGATTTGCCGCCATGGACCCTCAGCGGCTTCGCGAAATCGCGAGAGCGGGTGGCCGGGCGGCACACGAGAAAGGATCCGCGCATCGATTCGATGCCCAGGAGGCAAGATTGGCCGGGCTGAAGAGCCGTGCGCTGGCGGCCGCGGCCGCAGCCGCCGCTGCGGACCTGGCACGCACTGCCGATGGAGCCGAACCCGCGGAACACGCCGCCGGATAGGCGCTTATCGTTTCGGCCGTTCGGCCGAGCCGCTGACGCGCTGCATCGCGCCGGTCAAACCCGTCACGGCGGCGAATTGCGGCGCGTACAAGGGCGTGCGCGGCGGATTCGCCGGCTCGCACAGATAGATCTCGTGCCCCGGACGCGCGGTCACGCGCAGGCCAGCCGAACGCAGCATTGCCTCCACGGCGGCATGGTTGGGAACCCACCAGTTGGTCGGATCGCCCGCAAGGCTGTTCTCGATGAAAGCCATCTTGGGCCAGCCCGGCTCCAGCAGCGGCGAACGGTCCTCGATCGAACAATCTCCGGTCTGCGTGGACACCGATTCGCCGGGCATCGTCAGCGTCTGGAAAACCATGTGCCGCTTCGTGCGCTGCGCCAGAAGATCGAGCACCAGCAGCGGGTAGCGCAGGTGGTAGAAAACCCCCATGAACCAGACCAGATCGAAGGTCTCTTCGAACCTGGCGAATTCGTAGACCTCCATCTGCCTGAATTCCACCTGATGCTGCAGCTCAAGCACGTTGGCGGCCCACTTCGCCTGTGCAAGGTAGTGCTCATCGGAATCGATCCCAAGCACCCACGCGCCGCGCCGCGCCAGCTCGAAGCTATAGAAGCCTGCGTTGCAGCCGACGTCGAGCACGCGCCACCCGACCAGGTCCCGGGGAAGGAAGGGCTCGATCTGCTGCCACTTGAAATTCGGAAAGTCGCCGCCCAGGAAGTGCTTCGGCGAGGTTTGCACCCCTCCAGGCAGATGAAGGTTGTGAAACCACGGCCCGAGCGCTTCGGCCTGCTCAAGCAGGGACTTCATGCCGCCGCCCCCTCTTGAAGCGCCATGACGTAGCCTTCGAGCTCGGCCGCACGATGGGCCGCCGTGTGATGCGCGAGCACCCGCGCGCGGGCAACGAGGCCGGCGGCGATGCGTTCGTGCTCCGGCAAGTCATGAAGCAGATGCAGCACTTCTTCAGGCGAATCTGCGAGGAAGATTTCGCGCCCGGGCGTCAACAGTGTTTCGATGCCTTCCCAGCGGTCGCTGATGATCGGAACCCCACAGGCGGCCGCTTCGAAGATGCGCACGCTCGGCGACCAGCCCGCCGCGATCATGTCCGAGCGCGTCACGTTGAGCGTGAAGCGCTGGCGGCTGTAGAAGGCGCGGTGCGCCGCTGGTGGCAGGTGCGCGGTGTAGGTCACGTTCGCGGGCCATTGAATGCTCTCGGGGTACTGCGGGCCCGCGACCGTGAACCGGCCGAAGCTCCAGCGCCGCGCCGGTTCCAGCAGCAGCCGGTCGAGGGTGGGCTGCCGGTCGTCGCTGTAGGTGCCCATGTAGCCGAGGTCCCAATCCTGCGCAACGTTCTCCGGGTAGTAGAGCTCCGGGTCGACGGAGCAATACAGCACGCGCGCAGCCGGCGAACCGTATTCGCGCTCCAGGCGCTCCTGGGTAGGCCCGCCGGTGAATGACAGGTACATGTCGTAGCCCGGAATCTGGCGCGCGGCCAGGTAGGCTGTGTCGCCGACGGCAAGCTTCGCGAGCGTGACGGGCGTGTCGATGTCGTAGAAGGCCGTGAGGCCGTCGGCCTGCGACTGCACCCAATCGCCGACTTCGACTCCGTCAGGCACATACGAGCCGACGATCACGAGGTCGGCATCGCCCACTGCCCGTGCATGCACACGGCGCAGTTCATCGAGATCGGCGTAGAGCGCAAGCCGCCCGTGGCGCGCCTTCGGCTGGTCGCGGTTCTGCGCATACCAGGGGACGTCGCGCTCCAGGAAAAGCACGTCGTGCCCGCGCCGCACGAGTTCGCGCACGAGGCCGCGGTAGGTCGTCGCATGGCCGTTGCCCCACGAAGACGTGATCGACAGGCCGAGGATGACGATGCGCAAGGTCGGGCGATCCATCATGCGGCCTCTCGTACCGGCCGAGCGGCTTGCCGGCCTTCCAGCAGCGCTTCGACCTGCGCGGCGCGGTGGGCGTAGGTGTGCTCCGCCAGCACGCGGCGGCGTGCCGCCCAGCCGATGCGCCGCGCCATGTCGGCGTCCAGCGAGCGCACGTGCGCGGCCACCTCCGCGCCATCGCGCGCGACCAGCACCTCGCTGCCGGGTTGCAGGAAACAGTCGATGCCTTCCCAGTCGTCCGTGATCAGGCAGGCAGCGGCGCCTGCCGCCTCGAAGACACGCGTAGCGGGCGAAAACCCGAAGCGGGCCATGCTGTCGCGGCTCACGTTGAGCACGGCCTTGGGCGTTCCGTTGAACGCGTTGTGGTCCGCGGTGTAGACGTGCCCGATGTAATCGACGTTGGGCGGCACCGCCTTGTCCTCCCAGCCGCTGCCTCCGAGGATGCAGCGGCGACCAACCAGTTCGGCAGCCGCCGCGAGGAAGAAGCGGTCGACGCGTTCCTCGCGGTCCGGCAGCCGGTTGCCCAGGAACGCGAGTTCGCACATGAAACGCGGATCGGGCTCGGTCGGATGATGCGTCGAGGGGTCGAGCGCGTTGTAGATCGGGACGCACTGCCGCGCGCCGAGGGCCTCGTAGGCAGCCACGACCGGATTGCCGCCGCCGTAGGTCAGCACGAGGTCGTAGCGCGGCACCAGCGCGCGAAACGGGTCGCTTGCATCGCTCTGCAGGCGCTCCAGCGTGGCCGGCGCGTCGACGTCCCAGAACACGGCCAGCGTCGATGGGCCCTGCAGGTCGAGCACGGCCTCCTCCAGCAAGGCGTCGAAGACGCCGACGCCGCTGGCCTTGATCACCAGGTCGCAATCGCGTGCCGATTCGACACAGCGCAGTGCCGCGCGCTCGTCGTCGCCCGGGTAGACGATCACCTTGGCCCAGTCGGGGTCCGGCATGTCGCGATGCTGCTGCCGTCCGTAAGCATCGGGCTCGAAGAAGCGCACGCGATGTCCCCGTGCCGCCAACGCACGCACCATGCCCCGGTAGTAGGTGGCGGCGCCGTTCCAGTAGGCTGAAACGAGACTCGAACCGAAGAAGGCGATGTTCAGCTTCGAATGCATGCAGGGCTCCGTTGAGGTTGCGGGGAATCGAGTTCGTCATGGATGGCGAGCAGCTCATCGACGCGGTGCGCGCAGGTATGGCGCGCAAGCACGGTGGCGCGGCCGCGGGCGCCCATGCCGCGCGCGAGATCCGGTTCGTTCAGCAGCATGCGCAGGTGGCGCTGCATCTCGGCGCCGTTGCGCGCGAACAGGAAGTCCTCCCCGGCGGTGAACAGCGCCTCGGTGTCGTCCCATGGCGCCGACACCAGCGGGATGCCGCAGGCCAGAGCCTCGAAGACGCGGATGGTCGGAATGCCGCGCAGTGCCCGCACGTAAGGACGGCGAGGCACATGCACCGTCACGCGAAAACGCGCGAACACCTTCGGGACCTCGTGGTTGGGCAGCCAGTCGCCGTAGTCGATGCCTGCCTCGCCAAGCCGGTCCAGCGCATGGGCCGGATAGCGCACGCCGTGAATGCGTGTGCGCAAGCCGAGCTTGCGGACCGGCTCCAGGAGGAACTCGCTCAGTTCCGCCTCGCGCTCGTCGTCGCCCCAGTTGCCGATCCAGACGAGATCGCCTTCGTTCGGCTCGTGGGCCAGAGGCCGGAACCGCCGGGCGTCCGCCGCCTCGTGCCAGGTCCACGCCCGGCGTGACCAGCCGTGGCTGCGATACAGGTCGCGGATCACATTGCCGAAGGCGAGAACGCCGTCATAGTGCTCGAGCGCGTATGCGGCCATGCTCTGCGCGTCCGTCGCCGATCGATGGTGGGTGTCATGAAAAAGCAGCCTGTAATGGTTGTTGCGGCGACGGTGCTCGCCGATGCGGCGGACCAGAAGATGGCTGTTCCATTCATGGACGAGCACGAGGTCCGCGCCGTCCAATGCGGCGTCGAGATCGAGGCCCTCCAGCGCATAGGTCTTGCTGCGCAGTTCAGGATAGGCGCGCGCGAAGGCCTCCAGCGGTGCGCGGCCGTGAGACGCTTCGAGCTGCAAACGGCTCCACGCATCTTGCGGCTCGTAGAAGACGATCGAGTGCCCACGGGCGATGAGCTCGCTGCCGATCCCGCGCAGGAAATGCGCGTTGCCGTGGTTCCAGTCGGAAACCAGCGAATGACAGAAGACCACCACGCGCATGTCAGCCCTCCGCATGCGATATGGCATTGACGGCGCCCGCATCGCCCGCATCGCCATGAGCGCGGCGGTACGCGTCGAGATAGGCCCGCACCATGCCTTCGGGCCCATAGCGCAAGGCACGCGCGCGCGCCAGCCGGCCGCGGTGCATGCGCCAGGATGGCTCCGCGATCAGCCGGCGCAGCGTCGAGCGAAGCTTGTCGTGGTCATTGGGCTCCACGTACAGCGCTGCATCGCCCCAGACTTCGCGCAGGCTCTCCAGGTCGCCCAGCACGAGTGCACAGCCTGCAAGCCCTGCCTCCAGTGCGCTCTGCCCGAAGGGCTCGTAGCGCGCGGGCAGTGCGTAGATGGCCGCGCGCGCCAGCTCGGCAGCCAGGCTCTTCGGCGACAGTTCACCCAGCTTGACGACACCGCTCGGCTCGACCGCGTGGCCACCTGGTGCTGCCGCGGATCCGGCGACGCGAATCGGCCACGGCAGGTGCGGCGCGACCGCCTCCAGCGCCTGGATGTTCTTGGCCGCGTCCCATAGCCTGCCGGCGAACAGAATCACTTCTTCCTTGGGGCCGGGGGAGAAAGTCGGCACGCTGCGGCCGTTGGGCAACACCACGCCGCCGCCCCAATAGCCATAGTTCGTGGCAAGCGAATTCAGCATGGCCAGCGTGGGCGCGCCGACGAGGTCCGCCCCATGGAGCCCGCGCCTGACTTCATGCCGGTAGCGCGTCCACAGCGCTGGTGCGGGCTGGTCGTGCACCGCGCGCCACCACGAGAGCACGCACGAATGCGCGACCAGCAACTTGGGCGCCACGAAGGGCAGCGCACCGAAGGCAAACTGATTGAGATGAACGACGTCCGGCTGCAGCGCACGTTCGAGCCGCAGCAGCCAATCGCCAGCCTCCCGCACATCAGCCCACGGGTTCTCCATCCATTCGAGCCGATAGCTGCTTTCGTAGACGGTGGTCGTGGGCAATTGCATGACCGCTTCGCGCTGCGGCGGCAGCAAGGGTGCGCCCATCGTGGCAAGCGCGACGCGCACCCCGCGCCGCCCCAGCGCACGCGCGAGTTCCAAGGCGTGCGTCCAGACGCCCCCGACGCTGTCGGTGGTCATCAGCACTGTCCGGATGCGAACGTCATCGGCCATAGACGGCATCCAGGACGCGCGCGACCTCCCCCACGCTTCGGATTTCAGGGTCGAAGCCCTCGCCGCCGGCGAGCCGGCGAACCCACTCCAGTGCAGCGCGGCCGCCCCAGTCGTCCGGCGGCGCCGCAAGCACTGTGCTGCGGGTGCCGTCGAAGCGCTCGGCCACGAAGTCGAGAAACGATCCGCCGACATTGCGCATTGCGAGGCCGCCACGCGTGCCGTGGAAGTGCGCCTCGATGACGGCGTCGCGCCCGACCGACAGGTTCCACGAGCAGGCCAGCCTCACGGCCACGAACCCATCAGGGCCGCTGTGGAGGTTGAACTGCACGATGGCGTGGTCTTCCACCACCTCGGGCCGCGGGCCGAGTCGCCGCCCGCCGGCAAAGAGCTGCGCGGCGACGTCACTCACCTCCCAGGCGCCGAGCGTCCACAAGGCGAGATCGACCAGATGCGTGCCGAGATCGATCACGCAACCGCCGCCGGAGAGCTTTGGATCGCGGAACCAGGCTTTGTCCGGCCCATAGGCGTTGTGGAAGACGAGGTCGATGGCGTAGACGTCGCCGATCTCGCCTTCCCGCACGGCGGCGCGTATGCCTCGCATCGCGCTGGTGTGGCGGTACGAAAGATCGACACCCAGCAGCCGGTTCGACCGCCGTGCCGCCGCAATGACCTTCTGCGCTTCTGCCGCCGTGCGAGCCAGCGGCTTCTGGCAGAAAACGGCAACGCCTTTCGCCAACGCAGCCTCGGCTTGCCCCGCATGCAGCGCGCTCGGAGTGGCGATCACCACGCCATCGAGTTCGAGGTCCAGCAGTGCTTCGAGGCTCTCGCAGGTGGCGGCGTCCGGCGCCAGGGCCAGCGTGTGCGTGCGCAATGCCGTGTCGGGGTCTGCCACGGCAACGATGTCCGCAACGTCCGCATCGGCGATGGCGCGCAGGCGATTGCGGCCGATCCATCCGACACCAAGAAAGCCGAGCCTCGGCCGGCGCGTGGTGGCAGCGGGTTTAACGTCCGAGCCGGCCGGCACGCGCAGTTGCTTGATCTGTTCGCTCATCGCAGCTCCTCAGCCGGTCGTGACGACGGCCTTGAGGAAGCCGTCGGGCCGGTCGCGTGTCATGGCGAGGGCGCTGCCCAATTCATCGAGGCCCACACGATGCGTGATGAGCGGCAAGGTGTCGAACACGCCCGAGCACAGCATGTCCACGGCGCCGCGGATGCCCACGATCGCGCGCGCGGGGTCACGCTCGTGCGCATTGATGACATCGATGCCTCGCCAGTTCCAGAGCTGCATGTTCACCTGTCTTGTTCCGTCCTGGTGATAGCCGGCAATCACCAGCCGTCCGCCTTCGGCGGTGAGTTCGCCTGCCAGATCGAGCGGCGCCTGCAGCCCGACGGCTTCGATCACGCGCTCGCACAAATGCCCATCGGTGAGGCGCTTGACCTGTTCGATGACGCGCCAGTGGTCGTTCATCTCGACGGCTTCTTGCGCGCCGCAGGCCCTCGCGATGTCCAGCGCAAAGGACCTTCGGGAGATGGCGATCACGCGTGCACCCGCGCTGGAGGCCATTCGCGTGAGCAATGCGCCGAGAAAGCCGATGCCAACGATCGCGACCGTCTGTCCGGCGGCAATGCCGCTGCGCCGGAAGATGTTGAAGGCGCAACCCAGCGGCTCACCGGGCACCGGCATGCCGTCGAGCATGGGCGGCAGCGGCACCACGGCGCTTGCATCGGCCACGTCGTACTCGGCGTGGGCGCAGTAGCTGAGCGCGGCCACGCGCTGGCCGACGCGCACTTGGGTGACGCCCTCCCCGCATGCCTCCACGCGGCCCCAGCCCTCGTGACCCGGCGCGCCCGCGGCCTGCGGGTACTGAAACCATTCCCGGCCTTCCCAGAGCGGAATGCTCGATGCGCAAACGCCCGAACCTTCGAGCCGCAGAAGGACCTGGCCTGGACCGGCCTCAGGCCGTGGCACGTGCTTGAGCAGTACGTGGCCCGGCGAGGCGATCACGCCCGCAAGCACTTGGCATCTCCCTCGGCGATCAGGGACTCCCCCGCTGGAGCCGAGACGGACGTTCGCCGCATCTCGCGCAGCCATGCGTAGAGTCGCTCGATGCCGTGGTCGGCACTCGTCTGCGGACGCCAGCCCGTCGCCCGCTGGAAGCGCCGGGTGTCCGAGACGTAGTAGCGCTGGTCGCCCACTCGCCAGGCATCGAAGTCCACCTTCGGCCGCGTGCCGTCGATCGCCTCGATGCGATCGAGCAGGTCCAGCAAGCTGATGACGTTGTCCACCCCGCCGCCCATGTTGAAAGCCTGTCCCGAAAGCCGCTCCATATGCTCGTCGGCAAGAACCATCGCGTTCACGAGGTCGTCGACGTGCAGGATGTCTCGCACCTGCCTGCCGTCGCCGAAGATCGTGATCGGCTCGCGACGCAATGCGCGCAGCAGGAAGTGGGCGACCCAGCCCTGATCTTCCGTGCCGAACTGCCGCTGGCCGTAGATGCAGCTCATCCGGAACACCACGGTGCGCAGGCCGAAGCTGCGCGCATAGTCGTGAACGTACTGGTCCGCCGTTCCCTTCGAGCATCCGTAGGGGCTATGGAAATCGAGCGGCCTGTCTTCCGAAATGCCATGCGCCAGCGTCTCGGGTGAAGCAGGCGCGTAGCGTTGCCCGCTCAACTCCAGGGCCACGTCGTCGAGCCCACCGTAGACCTTGTTCGTCGACGTCAGCACGATCGAAGGCGCGCGGGGCTGAGCACGCGCGGCTTCCAGCACATTGAGCGTTCCCAGTGCATTGACCCCGAAGTCTTCCATCGGGTCGACGAGGCTGGTGGTCACAGCGACCTGCGCAGCGAAATGAAAAATCCGCTGCGCCCTGCCCACGGCCCATCGCACCGCTTCGGCGTCGCGCACGTCTTCGACCATCACCGAAAGGCGCTCGCCATGTTGCTGCCTGAGCCATTCGAGATTGGCCTCCACGCCGGGCCTCGAAAGGTTGTCGTAGACCAGCACCGTCCTGCGCTCGCTCATCAGGCGATGCGCCAGGTTGGAGCCGATGAACCCGGCGCCGCCCGTAATGAGCGTCAGGTCTTCATCGCGGCCGAAGCGGATGGATTGCGCCTTGCGCGGTCCTGCTGCGTGGTTGCCGTTCACGCCATGCGTTCGGGTCACGCGACTCGTCATAGCGCCAACCCCCGGGCGGTGAGTTCGTCACGAGCCCGAACGACGTGGTCCACCGCCGCCTGGCCCTCGAGCCATGCCGCCAACTCCGACAAGCCTTCCTGCAGATCGACCTGTGGCTCATAGCCCAGGACTTCGCGTGCACGGCGGATGTCGGCGTAGCAATGGCGGATGTCTCCCACACGGTACTTGCCGGTCACCTCGGGATGCACATGCTCCTTGCCCACGACCTCCGCCAGCCGGCGGGCGATCTCCACGACCGAGCTCGGCTTGCCGCTGCCCACGTTGAAGACCTCGCCCGCTGCTGCAGGCGTTTCAAGCGCAAGCCTGCAGGCGCGCGCGATGTCATACACGCTCACGAAGTCGCGCTGCTGCTGGCCGTCTTCGAAGATCAGCGGCGGACTGTCGTTGAGCAGGCGCGACGCGAAGATCGCCAGCACGCCCGTGTAGGGATTCGACAGTGCCTGGCGCGGCCCATAGGCGTTGAAGAATCGCAAGCCGACCGTCTTGAAGCCGAAGGCCCGGCCGATCATCAGGCACATGCGTTCCTGATCGAACTTCGACAGCGCATACACGGAGGCAAGTGCCGGCGGCTTGTCTTCAGGCGTCGGCGCAGGTGACAGCACATGCCCTTCGGCGTCGTGCAGTTCCCAGTCGCCGCGGCGCAGTTGATCGAACGAGCGCTCCCCCACCACGCGGACCTCGCCTTCGCGCGTGCGATAGAGCCCTTCGCCATAGACACTCATGCTCGAAGCCACCAGCAGTTGAGCGACGGGGCGCTCGATCAGCGCCTCGAGCAGCACCGCAGTCCCGAGGTTGTTGGCGCGCGTGTAGTGCGCGACCTGGTACATGCTTTGGCCGACCCCCACCGCCGAGGCGAAGTGATAGACCGCGTCGACGCCTTCGAGCGCCTTGCGGACGAGGGCCGGGTCGCACACGTCACCTTGCATCAACTCGACTTCCGGGTCCAGGTAGCTCGGACGTCGAGGGCGCTCGCCATGCACTTGCGACGCGAGCGTGTCCAGCGCGCGAACGCGATAACCGTGCGAGAGGAGTTCGTCCGCGACGTGCGAGCCGATGAAGCCGGCGCCGCCGGTGATGAGTACGTGCTGTGCCATGAGACCCTTTCTTCGTGTTTCTTCGTTGTTCGTTCGTTGCTTCGTCGTTGCTTCTTGCGTTGTTCTGGTCGCGTTGCGCGATGGATCAAAGTTGCTGCATTCGAAATCCAGCGCTTTGTACGAGCGCGCCGATCGAGGCGTAGGAAGAAAACGCGGTTACGTCACGGCTGAGTTGGTTTCGCCTTAAACAAGCAACTTTCCTGAGGCGCTTCGAAACCAACGGCTGTAGATTTGGTTTCGTCGCGCTCCGCGACACTGCTGCTTTGACACAGCGGCGATCGAACAACAAAGGGTTCAGCCATGAAGAAGGTTCGGGTTGCCATCGTCGGCGTGGGCAACTGCGCTTCCTCGCTCGTGCAGGGCGTGACGTTCTATCAAGGTGCCGCAGGCGATTTCGTGCCCGGCTTGATGCACGTCGATCTCGCGGGCTATCACGCGGGCGCCATTGAATTCAGCGCGGCCTTCGACGTGAGCGCGCACAAGGTGGGCCGCGATCTCGGCGAAGCGATCTTCGCGCCGCCCAACAACACGATCCGCTTTGCCGACGTTGCGCGGATCGGCGTGGACGTGCAACGCGGAGCCACCCATGACGGCATCGGCCGCTATCTCAAGGGCGTGGTCCCCATCGCGCGCCGCCCCGCAGTGGACGTGGCTGAAGTCCTGAGGAAGACGCGGACGGATGTCGTCGTCTCCTATCTGCCAGTGGGCTCGGAGAAGGCAGCGCGCTGGTATGCGCAACAGGCGCTCGACGCCGGCTGCGCCTTCGTGAACTGCATGCCGGTGTTCATCGCGTCGGATCCTGTCTGGCAGCGGCGCTTTGCGGATCGCGGATTGCCGGTCATTGGCGACGACATCAAGTCGCAGGTCGGCGCGACCATCGTGCATCGCATCCTCACCGATCTTTTTCGCAAGCGCGGAGTTCGGCTGGATCGCACCTATCAGCTCAACTTTGGCGGCAACACCGACTTCCTCAACATGCTGGAGCGCGAGCGCCTCGAATCCAAGAAGATCTCGAAGACGCAGGCCGTCACCAGCCAGCTCGGCAATCCGATGAAGGCTGCGGACGTGCACGTGGGTCCGAGCGACCACGTGCCGTGGCTCGAAGATCGCAAGTGGTGCTACATCCGCATGGAGGGCACGACCTTCGGCAACGTCCCGCTGCAGTGCGAAGTCAAGCTGGAGGTGTGGGACTCGCCCAACTCGGCGGGCGTGGTGATCGATGCCATCCGCTGCGCCAAGCTGGCAAAGGATCGCGGCATCGGCGGGCCGGTGCTGGCGCCTTCGAGCTACTTCATGAAGTCGCCGCCGCAGCAGTTCACCGATGACGAAGCGCGCGAGCTGGTGGAAGCCTTCATCAGGGGCGATGCCGAAGCGATGGGGCCGCCTGAACCTCGCCCTGCGCCAGCCGTTAACGTGGCGGTCGACCCCTCGGAGCAGCGGAAATGATCGAAGCCGTCAAGTTCTGGAACGAGCCCAACAATAAATCGCACTGGGATCTGGAGCTCGATCCCGAGTGGACGCAGTTCGGCTGCATGGCGCGAGAGGCAGCCATGGCGGTGCGCTCGGAGAACCCCGAGATGGTCCGCGTCCTGGGCGGCATCTCGCCGATCGATCCGCACTTCATCGAGCGGTTGCGCAACGATGGCGTTCTCGATCTCATGGATGCGGTGGCTGTGCACGGCTTTCCGCTGGATTGGAACAACTGGCAAATCGATGAATGGCCCTCGCGCATCGCCGAGATCGAAGCTGTCGCGAACATGCCGGTGTGGGTCACCGAAGTGGGGGTTTCGAGCTTCGGCGCCGAGGAAGTGCAGGTGTTCGGCCTCTCGCGTTCGGCGGAACTGCTGATCGGCCGCGTCCCGCGTGTTCACTGGTATTCGCTCTACGATCTTCCGAAGGCGTGGCCCGCGACCACCCGCCATCGTGAGGCGGAAGGGTCGAGCTACTACCGGCATTTCCACATGGGCCTGTTGCGCGAGGACGGCACGCCCAAGCTCGCCTGTCGCCTCTTCAGCGACTATGCGCCCGCGCTCGGCATCTGCCAGTGGTTCCACTTCGAGGACCCACGCATCGAAGACGCCGTCCTATGGCTGCGTCAGCTCGGCGTTCGCCATTTGCGCACCGGCCTGAGCTGGGCCGACAGCTTTCGCCCGGACGCCGATCGATGGTTCGACCGGCAGATGCGGCTGCTGGAGCCCTTCGACGTCACGCTCACCTTCTGCTTCACGCCAGAGCATCGCGGCAAGGCACCGCATCACACGAGCCCGCCGCTGGATGTTGGCGAATACGCCGAGTTCTGCGCACGCATGGTGCGCCGCTATGCGCCGGGCAGCTTCGCGCGCACCCCCCTGCCGGTGCGCGTCGATCCGGCAGTGTCCGCTCGTTCGATGGCATGAGCCATGACGCGCGTTGCGCAATGGAAGCCCACCTTCAGCTGGATCACCGACCAGCTGGCGGTCGGCGGCAGCTTCGATCATCGGCACGTCGACCGGCTCGCCGGTGAGCACGGCATCGAGGCCGTCGTCGACCTGCGCCTGGAAGCCAGGGACGACGAGCATCTGCTGCGCAGCCATGGCATCGTATTGCTGCATCTGCCGACCGAGGACGCGTGCGCGATCGAATCGACCCATCTCGCGCACGGCGTGCGGTTCGCGACGCAATGGATGGATGCGGGGCGCCGCGTACTGATTCATTGCGAGCACGGCATCGGCCGTTCGGCAACGCTCGCGCTCTGCGTGCTGGTCGCCCATGGCGCGACGCCCCTGGATGCGCTTGCCCTCGCGAAGAAGCGCCGCGCGGTCATCTCGCCTTCCCCTGCGCAATTCGAGTGCTGGGTTCGGTGGCTCGAGGACTATCGCCGCGGCCGTGTCGTGGCGTGGTCGATCCCGACCTTCGAGGCTTTCGAGCGCATCGCCTATCGGTCCTTTCCTTCGGCGGAGTGATGCTGGTCTACGGCGATGCCGTACAGCGGGAGCCCGCGACCACGGCGCTCGCGCGGCTTCGGCTCGCCATGCGGCAAGTCGATACGACGGCACCCGGACTGGAGCGCCATGGCCGGCTCACGGGTTTGCTCATCGATGCCGGCATGCTCGCGCAGGGCTTCGCCGATGCGCATTTCGAGCGCTCCGGCGTCGACGCCGCGGGCGTCGAGGAAGTGACGGCGATGCGCCTGGTGATGGCCCTGGCGCACTGTTGCGCCGTGTCGTGGAACTGCAGCTTTGCGCAAACCGCAACGCTGCCGTGGCTCGAGCTTCGCGCCTGCGACCACGCGACAAGGGACCAATGGCTCGAGATGCGCACGCCGGAGGGCTACGCCTTCTATGCGCTCTATCCGGAGAGCTATCTGCAGGCCGCACTGCGCTGCCGAGCTTCAGTCTCGGACCCTGCGGCGCCGTGGCGCGTGATCGGCCTCCGCAGCATCGGCACCAGCCTGTCGGCAATGGTCGCGATCGGACTCGGTGCGCCGCTGCCGCTGACGTTGCGGCCGACCGGCCCGCCGTTCGAGCGCCGCATCGAAGCCGAAGCTCCTGCGCGCCTTCCCGGCGGATGCCGCTTTGCGATTGTCGATGAGGGGCCGGGCCTTTCAGGCTCTTCGATGGCGGCGGCGATCCGATGGCTGGCGGGCGCGGGCTCGGGAGTTCGGCCGGACCAGCTTCATCTCTTTCCGAGCCACGGCAACGGACCCGGCGCCCATGCGAGCGATGAGGTGCGTCGGCTTTGGGCGCAGGCGCCCCAGTGGGTTTCGGGCTTCGACGCGTCGGTGCTGGAGGCAGACGATCCGGCCCATCGGCTGTCGAACTGGATTGCGCAAGCACTGGGGCCGCTCGATGAACCGCTGCAAGACATCGGCAACGGCGCGTGGCGCAAGCTGCAGCCAACGGCCGCCTCGCGACCGCCCGCACATCCATGGCAGGAGCGCCGCAAATTCCTGGCGCATGCGTCGGGGCGGCGATGGCTCGTCAAGTTCGCCGGCCTCGGCCGACGCGGGGCGCATGCGTTCGAGCGTGCGAGTGCGCTCGCCGCAGCGGGCTTCTGTCCCGAGCCGGTGGCCTTCTGTCACGGCTTTCTCGTCGAGCGCTGGCGCGACGACATGCGGCCGCTGCCAACGCAGTTGGCCCCGCCATTGCGCTCGCGGTTCGTCGCGCACCTGGGTGCTTATCTTGCTTATCGCGCCCTGCGTTTCCCGGCTCCGAGCGGCCGTGGCGCTTCGCTGGTTCAATTGCAAGCCATGGCGCGCCACAACACGCAAGAGGCCCTCGGAGCCACGGCGGCCACGGCGGCCACGGCCTGGCAAGCCAGGGAGTCTCTTGCTGCCTCGCTCCAGGCGCGTGTGATGCCGATCGAGACCGACAGCCGTTTGCATGCATGGGAGTGGCTGATGCAGGAAGACCGCTTTCTCAAGACAGATGCCGTCGACCACCACGCGGCGCACGATCTGGTCGGTTGCCAGGATGTCGCGTGGGACATTGCGGGCGCGACTGTGGAGTTGTCGCTGTCCGACAAAGAAGAGCTGACGCTGATCGGGCAGCTGCGTGCGGCAGGCGTTCGCCTGGACGAGGACCTCCTTCGATTTCTCAAGCCGTGCTATCTGGCATTTCAGATGGGCTACTTCCGGATGGCGCTCGACGACTCACGGGAAGCCGATGACCGGCCACCGCTCGAAGCCGCGCGGGCGCGCTACGAAGCTGGGTTGACGCGGTGGATTGCCAAGGGGGCGCTCTGACGGGGCTCGAAGCCAGGGCCTCGCCTCAGGGGCCAGGCTTGCCGGTCAACTGATCGGCATTGGTCGAAGAGCGGCTGCCCTTCAGGTACATCTCGACCTCTGTCGCACTCGTGCCGACCGCCTTCACCGCTGCTTCGAGCTGATCGCGCGTGACGTCGAGTTCGCGCAGCCACCGGTTGACGTTCTCGGGCGAATCCAGATCGACTTTCTGCACCGGCCCGGCGCCCTCCAGCCCCGAGGCCCGCGCCTCCGCTTTTGTGGGCATGACTTTGCTCAGCGGCGGACCATTCGGGTTCGCCGGCGCTGCGGGCTCTTTGGAAGCGGGTGCCATCGTCATCTCCTGTGATGCAGATGCAAAGCTATGCAGTGCCCCGGCCCATCGATGTGCGTGGCACTCTGGCGGGCTTGTAGGACGCTTCAGCGGTCGATGCTGCAAATGTTGCGAATGCTGCGAATGCGGCGAAAGCACCGGGCCAGGCTCACGGCGGCCGCTTGAGCTTGCGGCGCAGCTTCGCGACGTCGCCGGACGACACCGGGCGCGCGTCATTCCCCCAGTTCGTTCGGATGTGGGTGAGAACCTGCGCGATCTGCACGTCGTTCAGCGTGCGGTTGAACGAAGGCATCTCCGAGGGCGGCTCATCCGTCGTTTGTGCCGCACGTCCGCCTTCGAGCACCAGACGGATGAGGGATGTCGTGTCCTTGCCCAGCACGCTGGGATTGCCCGCCAGGCGCGGTATGCCCGGCGGCAGCCCCCCGCCTTCCTGCTGGTGGCATTGCGCACAGAAGCCGGCGTAGACCGCCGCACCCACGGACTGGGTGCCTGCGGTGTGATTGCCCTTTTCTGCCCACTGCTCACGCTCCGGCTTGGGCTCGTACTGGCCCGAAGGCTGCTGCGCCGGCAATGATTTCAGGTAGCCCGCGATGGCGTTGGCGTCTTCTTCGCTGAGATAGCGCAGCGATTCGTTCACCGTTTCGGCCATGGTCCCGTAGGCGACCAGCCCGCCGCCCTTGCCGTTCTTCAGGAAGGAGGCGACCGCTTGCTGGTCGATGCGCCCGAGGCCGGCACCGGAGTCGCCCGTCAGGTTGGGCGCGAACCAATCATTGGTGACGGTGCCCGCAAGGAACTGGCTCGACGACTCGTTCTCGCCGCGCTCCTGGTAGCCCATTCCGCGTGGCGTGTGGCAGCTGCCGCAATGCGCGGTGGACTGCACCAGGTAGGCGCCGCGGTTCCAGGCGGCATCCCTGCCGGGCTCTGGCTCATAGACGCCCTTCTTGAGGAACGCAAGCTGCCAGAGGCGCAGCATCCAGCGCTGGTTGAACGGGAAAGGCAGCTTCGTCTCGGGTGGCTTCACGGGCACCGGCTCGACGCCTTCCATCAGATAGACGTAGAGCGCCTGGAGGTCTTCTTCGCGCATCTTCGTGTAGGCCGTGTACGGCATGGCCGGATAGAGGCGGCGGCCGCTGGGCGTGACGCCGTCGCGAAGGGCCCGCTCGAAATCGGCGAAGGTGTAGCGTCCGATGCCGGCCTCCTTGTCGGGCGTGATGTTCGTGGTCACGATCGGGCCGAAGGGGGACGGAACACTGCGTGCGCCCGCGAAGGGGCGGCCGCCATTCGGATCGGTATGGCAAGACGCGCAGCCAGCGACCAGCGCGAGGTACTCGCCTTGGTCGCGCAGAGCGGATGGGGACGGGGATAGCGATGGCGGCGCCGCTGCGCACTGCAGGGCCGCCATCGCGGCGCAAGCAAGGGCAAGGCGACGTGGTTGCCGTTTCATGGTCCCGCGCCGGTACCTGGCACCAAGGGACGCCCGTCGCGCTGCAGCAGGCGTTGCGCAGCCACCACCAGCCCGCCGACGAGGTATGCAAGGCCGCCCGGCACCCACATGACCAGGCCACCGAGTTGCTGGTCCTGGAGCGGATCGAAGCCCCATGCGGTGGCCGACTCGATGTATGACGGATACCAGAGCGCCGGTGCCAGCGTCAGCAGCGCGCCGAGCGCGCCGGTATGGGCCATGGTCGTGAACAGCGAGAGCATGGCCGCACCGCCGTTGCTGCCGTTGCCGTTGCCGTCGCCGTTGAGGTTTCGTGCATGCGCTCCGAAGATCGTCCACCAGAACAGCAGCGCACTGCCCAGAAAGCTCGCATGCTGCAACGCGTGTATCGCGGGGTCAGCCAGGGCCGCCTCGAACAGGCGCGGTGCATGCCAGAGCCAAAGCGCTGCCGCATGCAGGACCCAGGCGACGCTCGCCCGCGTGATGAACCGCCATGTGCCACGAACGCCGCCGGAGCGCATTGCCTTGCCGATGAGCGTTCGTCCGCGCGCGGGAAACGCCCACAGCATCGTGAGCAGCGGACGGCCGATGACCAGCAACGGCGCCGCCACGATCATCATCAATTCATGCTGCACCATGTGCGCCGAAAAAAGAGCGCCGCCCAACGCGTCCAGCGGCGACAGGAGCGCGGCGACCAATGCGATCCATCCTGCGGCGAAGGCAACCGCCTGCCGTTTCAGGATCGCGCGGCTTGATCTCGCACGCTGCAGGAGTGTCCGGTGCCCGGCCGCATACAGCAGGGCCGAGATCAGCAGCGGCAGACTCACACCGAGTTCGAAGTTCCATGAAGGTGCCCATGCGACAGTCGTCGCCCCGCCGATGTGTGCATGCGCCAGCGATGCGCCACAGAGTGCGAATCCTGCTGCCGGGAGATGTCGCAAGCGGATCGAGCGGATCACGTTCGAGCCCCTTCGTCGTCAGAACAGGGGCGCCAGGTAGATGACCGCATAGATCGGCAGCCAGCTCGCCACGACGAAATACCAGTACACCGCGTTCTCGCTCACGTCGCTGAACCGCTTGCCTTCGAAGGGGCCGGTGAAGAGCAGGACGCCCAGCACGACCGTATCGACAAGGTCGGTGATCAGGTGCGTCGTATGCAGCCCCAGCAGGACCCAGATGACGGAGCCGTAGGCATTGGCGTCCCACGATATGTTGAGCGCGCCGAACTCCAGCGCGCGTACGGCCAGGAAGGCGATCGCGAACAAGGCGCACACCACCAGCCAGCGCCGTGCCACGCGCCGGTTCTCGGCATTGGCGGCGCGCCTGGCGAGTTCGTTGGGCCACATGCTCACGAAGAGCAGCACCGTGTTGATCGTGCCCCACAAGAGGCGCGGCGGTGCTGCTCCGAGCGGCCATTGGGGCGAAACGCCCCACAGGTAGAAATACGTCATCACGCCGAGCCCGAAGACGGTGCCTTCGATCAGCATCAGTCCGAGGGTGCCCCAGAACATCAGGCTCCGGGTACCGAAGCCATAGGTCGGCAGATGACCGACTTCGAGCCTTGCACCGGGCGTGGCAGGGAGCGTCGCGCCGGGCACGCTCACGGCCTCTGCTCCAGCGCCACGGCATGGGCGTTTTCTCTCTTGTTGGGCCAGAACCAGGCGATCAGGACCGCCGTCAGCGGGAAGGCGGCCCAGACGACCGCCCAAGGCGTGAAGACCGATCCGACGAAAAGCACGGTCGTGGCGACGGCACTCCAGAAGGGCCACGCCGTGGGCATGGGGAAGAGCGGGCGGTTTTCAGGATGCGCCTCGATCACGCTGGTGACCAGGACCTCTCGCGCGTCGGTCGCGAGCCCGCTCACGGTCGACGGTATTCCGTTCGGCTCCCAGAGCGGTTCCGCGGACTGGACCACGGGAATGACGTTGAAGTTGTGCGGGCGCGGCGGGCTGGCGGCCAGCCACTCCAGCGTCGAGGCGCCCCAAGGGTTCGGTCCGGCCACGCGGCCCCGCCACAGGCTCCAGGCGACATTGCCGAGGAAGGTCGCCACGCTGAGTCCGATGGTCCAGGCACCGATCGTTGCCATGAGGTTCAGCGAGTCCCAGCCCATGCCTTCGGGATAGGTCCAGACGCGGCGCGGCATGCCCCACAGACCCAGCAGATGCATCGGAAAGAAGGTGAGGTTGAAGCCGACGAAGAAGAGCCAGAAATGCCAGAGGCCTGCTTTCTCGTTCAGCATGCGCCCGCTGAACTTCGGAAACCAGTAATAGAACGCCCCGAAGAGCGGAAACACCCCGCCGCCGAACAGCACGTAATGCAGATGGGCGACGACGAAGTAGGTGTCGTGCACCTGCAGATCGATGGAAACCGATCCGAGCATCAGGCCCGTCAACCCGCCCAGCACGAGGATGAAGAAAAAGGCGAGGACGAAATACAGGGGCGTCGCAAGCCGCACGCGCCCGTGCCACAGCGTCGCGATCCAGCAGAAGATCTGCACTGCGGAAGGAACGGCAATGGACAGGCTCGAAGCGGTAAAGAAGGCCTTGCCGAGTTCCGGCAGGTTGGTGGCGAACATGTGGTGGACCCACAGGCTGAACGCCAGGAACCCCGTCGCGATCAGCGCGAGCACCATGGCCGTGTAGCCAAAGATCGGCCGCCCCGAGAAGGTCGCGATGATGGTGGAGATGAAACCCAGCGGCGGGATGAAGATCAGGTAGACCTCGGGATGACCGAAGAACCAGAACAGGTGCTGCCACAACAGCACGTCGCCGCCGCGCTGCGGGCTGAAGAACTGCGTGCCGACCAGGCGGTCGAGGATGAGAGACGTGCTCGCCAGCATCACGGCCGGCATCGCGAACAGCACCATGAACTGCGTCACCAGCGTGGCCCATACGAAGAGCGGCATGCGTCCGAGCGTCATGCCCGGCGCCCGCATCTTGAAGATGGTGGTGATGAGCACGACCGCGACCAGCAGGCTCGACAGCTCGGTGAAGGTGATCATCTGCGCCCAGATGTCGGGTCCCTTGCTCGGCGAGTAGTCGCCCGAGGACAGCGGGACGTAGCTGAACCAGCCCGTGTTCGGTCCGTTGCCGAACACGAGACCCGCATAGAGAAAGATCCCGCCGAAGAGGAACACCCAATAGGCATAGGCGTTCATGCGCGGGAAGGCGATGGACCGCGCACCGATCATCAAGGGCACGAGGTAGACAGCCACCGCTTGCATGACGGGCACCGCGAAGAGAAACATCATCGTGGAGCCGTGCACCGTGAAGAGCTGGTTGTAGACGTCGGGGCTCATGAGGCGCAGGCCGGGCCTTGCGAGCTGCGTACGCATCGCCAGCGCCAGCAGCCCCGCAATCAGAAAAAAGGCGAAGGTGGTCAGCATGAGGCGCCGGCCCAGGGTCTTGTGGTCGATGGCGGACAGCACACCCCGCCAGCCAGGCGGATCGCGCCATGCATTCATCAGCGCTGCGGCGATTTCGGGCGAATCCTCGCCGTCGACCCGCTTCGTGCGCGCGGCGATCGACGCTTGGGCCGGCTTCATTGGAGGGTACCGAGGTAGGCGACGAGGGCGCGCACGTCGTCGGGCGCGAGCGGGTTCGCCGGCATCCAGCTGCCAGGCTTCTTGGCTTGGGGATCGACGATCCAGGCGGCGAGTTCGCTCGGCGTGTTGGCGATGGCGCCGGCCGCGATGGTCGTGCGGCCCGCCAGGTGCGTCAGGTCGGGTCCGAGCGCGCCTTGCGCCGACGTGCCCTTGATCGCATGGCATTGCGCGCAGGTGCCCGACATGAAGATGGCTTGGCCCCGAAGCGCCTCCGCATCAGAAGGCTGCGCGGCGGGCGCTCGCTGCGAGGCCTCCCACGCTGCAAAGTCTTCCGGCGATTCGGCGGTGACCGAGAGCGCCATCAGTGCGTGCTCCTGCCCGCAGAACTCCGCGCATTGCCCGCGGTACACGCCGGGCTTGTCGGCCCTGAACTCGATGGTCGTCGGCCGGCCGGGCAGCATGTCCTTCTTGCCATGCAGGTTCGGAACCCAGAAGGTGTGGATCACGTCGACGCTGTCCAGGGCGATCACGACCGGACGTCCAACCGGCACGTGCAGCTCGTTGGCGAGCTTGAAATCGGGCGGCTGCCCTTCGGCGCCATAGGACACTTCCCACCACCACGAGTGCCCGACCATGCGGATGTGCAGCGCGTCGTCCACCGCAAGCCGGGACAGCGATCGATCGGTGGAAATGTCGGCGCCCACCAGAACCACCAGCCCCGCCGACGACAGCAGCGTCGCCGCCAGCACGGCGCGTCCTGCGCTCCGCTCGCCCGCGCTGGCGGGATTCGGCACTACCGGCGAAGGGTGCCGTGCGGACGAGCCCTTTCGCATAGCGACGAGCAGCGCGAGCAGCACGCCGGCGAAGACGAGCATGCACACGATGAGCGTGAACTGCCACAGTCCGTAGATGTGAGCGGCCTGGACTCCGGCAGGGGCGAGCGCGTCCTGCATGGCCGCTCGTCAAGCGTGGGCTGCTGGCGAACCGGCTTGCAGGCGGATGGGGATCGACTTGCCCGCAGGCACCTTCGCGCGTTCGGCATGGTGGGCCAGCGGCAGAAGCGGATTGCACTCCGGGTAGTAGCCGGCGGCACAGCCGCGCGGGATGTTGTAGGGCGTGACGCGCAGCCCGTCGACCTCGCGCGTTTCGCCGTCGTCCACCGCGGTCGTCGCGCGGACGATGGCGCCTTCCTCGAAGCCGAGCCGGTCGATGTCGAACGGGTTCATCAACAGCACGCGCCGCGTGCCGTGCACGCCGCGGAACCTGTCGTCCAGGCTGTAGATCGTGGTGTTGAACTGGTCGTCGCTGCGGATGGTCATGAGGCGAAGCACGTCCGGCGCGGTCTCCGGCGCATCGGGGTCGACCTCGAGCGAACCGGGCAAGACAAAATTGGCCTTGCCGGTCGGCGTCTTCCACTCATGCTTGTTCGCCGAGATCGGCCGTTGAAAGCCCCCCGGCTTGCCGAAGCGGGCATTGAAGTCGGTGAACACATCCGGCCACGTCGCCTCGATCGCATCGCGGATGCGCGAGTAGTCTTCGACCCAGTTGTCCCACGGCACGCGAGGATTCGGCGGCAGCGTTGCCTTGGCGATGCCGGCAACGATCGCGATCTCGGAGCGAAGCGTCGTCGCGGCCGGCTCCGCCACGGCGTGCGACGCATGGAAGTAGCCGGTCGAGTCCTCCATCGATACCGTCTGCGGTCCGGTGCGCTGGCGATCGATCTCGATACGGCCCAGGCAAGGCAGGAGGTACGACACCTCGCCATGCACCAGATGCGTCCGGTTGAGCTTGGTGGCGATGTTGACCGTCAGGCGCAGCCGCCGCCATGCAGCTTCCATGCGTCGCGTATCCGGCACCGCACGAACGAAATTGCCCCCAAGGCCGACGAAGGCACGCACCGATCCGTCGAGCACGCCTTCGCAGGTCTCGACCGTGTTCAGTCCCTTCTTGCGCGGCGGCTCGAAGCCGTAGAGTTCCGCCAGCTTGTCCAGCGGCACGAGTTCAGGCTTTTCCGAAATGCCCACCGTGCGCTGTCCCTGCACGTTCGAGTGCCCGCGCACGGGGCAGATGCCGGCACCGGGTCGGCCGATGTGGCCACCCAACAGCAGCAGATTGGTCACCATCTGCACGTTCTGCACCCCTTTTCGATGCTGCGTCAGGCCCATGCCGTAGACGCCGATCACTGCGCGTGCCTTGGCGAACACGCGTGCTGCCGCTTCGATGGCATCGCGCTGCAAGCCGCTCTCGCGCTCGATGGACTCCCAGCTCGTGTCTTCGACGAAGCGCTGGAATTCATCGAAGCCGTGGGTGTGCTGGGCGATGAACCCACGGTCGACGGTGCTGCCCTGGCCGCCATTGGCCGACGGGTCGTCGGCTGCGAGCACCGCCTTGCAGAGCCCCGTCAGCGCAGCGATGTCGCCGCCGATCTTGAGCTGGAGGTACTGCGTGCTGATCGTGGTGTCCGCCGGCGTCAGCATTTCCTTGGGCGATTGAGGGTTCGCGAAATTCACGAGCCCGCGTTCGCGCAGGGGGTTGAAGGTGATGATCGGCACGCCGCGGCGCCGCGCTTCCTGTAGCTGGTGCAGCATGCGCGGACTGCTCACGCCGACGTTCTGGCCGAAGAAGAAGATCGCATCGGTTTTCTCGAAGTCGCCGAGATCGACCGTTCCCACCGGAACGCCGATGCTCTCAGGCAATGCGACCGACGTGCTTTCATGGCACATGTTGGAGCTGTCCGGCAGATTGTTGTTGCCGTAGAGGCGCGCCATGAGCTGGTACATGTAGCTCGCTTCCAGCGATGCCCGCCCCGACGTGTAGAAGACCACCGATTCGGGCGAACTCTCGCGCAGCGAACGCAGTTCGGCGCCAATACCCTGGAACGCGTCTTCCCAGCTCACTTCGAGGTAGCGGTCCGATGCCGCGTCCCACTTCATCGGGACGGTGAGGCGACCGCCCGCTTCCAGGTCGTGGTCGCTCATCTGGAGCAGGCTTTCGACCGTGTTCGATGCAAAGAATTCAGCGGTGCGCCGCTTGGAGGTGAGCTCCCAGGCCGTCGCCTTCGCACCGTTCTCGCAGAACTCGGCAGGGTGCGGCTCCGCCGGCTTCGCCCATGCGCAACTCACGCACATGAATCCGTCCGGCTTGTTCTGATGCAGCAGCGCTCTGGCACCCGCGATCGCGATACCTTCGCGAAGAAGATGCGAGGTCACTGCCTTGAGAGAACCCCATCCGCCCGATGGATGCCGATAGTGCTCGAATTTCTCTTCACTCACGATGGTCTCCGATGGTTGGACTGCTGTGCTGCACGCTGCACTCCGTACCCCCCGAACATCGTGAGCGGCCTGCCGGCTTGTGTCGTCCCGGCACTGATGACACGGAAGGCGCGGACCTACGAGTGGGCGCTCTTCCTACGGGCGTGCCTGCCGGTTTGCCGCAGCGTCCGCGCATGACCAGGGCTTCGAAGCCTTCCAAGAGTTCCAAGCATTCGGGCGATTTGCGCATCGGCGTCTCGGGCTGGCGCTACTCCGAGTGGCGTGGCGGCGCGTTCTATCCCAAGGGGCTCAAGCAGCGGGAAGAACTCGCCTATGTGGGGAGCGTGCTGTCGTCGACGGAAATCAACGGCTCGTTCTATTCGCTGCAGCGGCCGCCGCTGTACGAGGGGTGGGCATCCGGGACGCCGGACGATTTCGTCTTCGCGCTGAAGGGCCCGCGCTACGTGACTCACCTTCTCCGCTTGAAGGAAGTCCGTACGGCGCTCGCCAACTTCTTCGCGTCAGGACCGCTGGCGCTCGGCGCAAAGCTCGGACCGATTCTTTGGCAGCTGCCGCCGACCCTGCAATGGAATGCGGACCTGATCGGCGCTTTTCTTTCGCTGCTGCCGAAAGACACCGAAGAAGCGAAGGCGCTCGGTCGCATGCACGACGAGCGCACGGCGGGCCGCACGTGGCTGCAATCGGAGGGCGAGCGGCCGCTGCGGCATGCGCTCGAGGTCCGCCATCCGAGCTTTGTCGACCCGGCGTTCATCGCCCTGCTTCGCGAACATCGCATGGCGCTTGTCGTGGCGGACACCGCCGGGCGATTTCCGCTGATCGAGGACGTCACGGCCGACTTCGTCTACGTGCGGCTTCATGGCGATACCCAGCTCTACGCCAGCGGCTACAGCGACGAGGCGCTGTCACGATGGGCGCGCCGCATCGAGGCATGGCGCGATGGCGGCCAGCCGCCCGATGCGCGGTGCGCGTCCACCCGTGCGGCGCCGAAGTGCGCGCGCCGCGACGTCTATTGCTACTTCGACAACGACGTCAAGGCGCACGCGCCGCACGACGCCATGCGGCTGGCCGAGATGCTCGGTGCATCAGCCGGCCGGCTTGCCGCCCGTGCTGGCAATGACGTCTCCGCTGGTGAAGCTCGCTTCGGAGGAAACGAGAAGATCGTAAAGGACGTAAAGGCCCGCGATCCCGGCCGCCTGTCCAGGCCGGCCCATCGGCGAGTCGGCGCCAAACTGGGGTAGCTTGTCCGGCTTCTGCCGTGCACTTGGCTGCGGCGGCGTCCTCACTCACCCATTGCATTGGCCTTTCCTTCAGGCGATACCCAGGTACCTCTTCACAGCCGCGATCCTCGTGCCGCACGCGGCGACCGCCGCTCGCAGGCGGCCTTCCGTCACTTGCAACTCCTGCATCCAGAAACGCAGTTGGTAGACGTCGTTGAGGTCCACATGATCGAGATCTTGCGGAACGAACTGACGGGGACGAGGGGCGTGTGCTTGGATTTCCATGGAGCAGTCCTGGTGCGTGATTCGGCTTGTGTGCCTTTACTCCGGCAATAGTCGTGCCATGCCGGCGACGGCTGCGGCACTGGAACGTCGGCCAACCCGCCAGGCGGCTGCTTGAAAAACTTGCGGCAACTTCAGCCGGGCGACCGGTAGTTCCGTCGAACCGGCGCAACCGGCTAGACCTCCCGGATGCCGACGATCTGCAGATAGAACGCGGTCTCGCGCATGGTCATGCCTTCTTCGAGCGCCGAGAGCTCCAGGCGCTCGAAATCATGGGACAGCCATTCGAAAAGCCGCGAGACCGGCGCGTCTTCGAGCGACACCGAGTCCTCCCATCCGCCCAAGCGCGCCGAAGCGCTTGCCATCATCCGGCGCAGGAACACAGCGCGGCAGATCCGGAGCTGGCTCAGATCCTCCGCGGTGAACGAGCCGCGTATGGCGAGGAGTTCGCGGTGGTAGTTGTCGAATCGCTGGGAGATCGTCGCGCCGTCCCAGCCCGGCGGCTCGCCGCGCCCGCTGACGCGCAGCACCCGCGCCAATTCACGCAGGACCTGCATGAGCGCCAGTTGCTGGAGAAGGCACAGCCCCAAACGGACGTGGGGTGACATGAACGCTCCCTATGCCGGGTTGGTGTCGCCGCCGCTCCGCTTGATCGAGGCAGCCAGCGCTTCGCGATCGGCGATCAGCGTCCGGGCTCTCTGCGCAAGTGCGCGCAGTGCGCTGGCGCCATCGCCGTGGGGAGTCGCGAGCACCAAGCGGCAGCTGTAGTTGCCGGCGCGCAGGTCCGCATGCCCGCTCACGTGCCCCTCGCGACTCACGCCATCGAGCTGCAGGGTCACGTCCCAGCCTTGGTAGTTGAAGTGGTGCCCCGCGTGGTTTCCCGAAAGGGCCAATGGAGGAGTGCCGGCGCCCGGCTCGTTTGCTTGCATGATGGTGTTCTGGTGCACGGCCTTCATGTAGGCAAATGCCGTGCCCAAGTGCCCGCTCCCGACTGCCGAGCTTGATTCGTGCCTGGCGCCCGCGATCGGTAAGAGTTGCCGCAAGAACTACCGGGCTGCGGTCGCTCACGCGCGCCTTGCGATGCACATCCGCAGGCCTCGATGCGGCGCATAATTTCGGGCTTTTCGAACGTTGGCCGAACTTTTGCGAAAGGGCAGGATGAGCGCACCGGAGCCTGAAGGGACCACCGAACCCAACGAACAAAACGCCGAAAAGACGGCCTCCGCCCTGCCGCGCACAGTGGCCGCGGTGCCGGTCGTTGGCATTGGCGGTTCCGCGGGCAGCATCGGCTCGCTGGTCACTTTCTTCAAGAGTGTTCCTGAAGCGCCGGGCGTCGCCTTCGTGGTCGTCCTGCACCTCGCCGCGGATCATGAAAGCACGCTGGCCGAACTGTTGCAGCGCTGCACGAGTTTGCCCGTGGTCCAGGTCCAGGAGACGCTGACGATCGAGCCCGATCACATCTACGTCATTCCGCCCGGCAAGTCGCTGCAGACCGCGGGCGATCAACTGCAGCTCGGCCTGCTCAAACGCAGGGGCCGCCCCCTGGCCGTCGATCTGTTCCTGCGCTCTCTGGCGGAGTCGCACGGTCCGAAAGCCTCGGCGGTGGTGCTGTCAGGCGCTGACGGCGACGGTGCGATCGGCATCAAGCGCATCAAGGAACGAGGCGGTCTCACGGTCGCGCAATCGCCCGAGGAGGCCGAGTACGACGGCATGCCGCGCGCATCGATCGAGACCGGCATGGTGGACTGGGTGCTGCCGGTGTCGCAGATGTCGGAGCGCCTGCTGCGCTACCACCGGCTTGGCGAACAGCTGCGGCTCCCGACGGAAGAAGAACCCGCCTCGCAAGCCTCGCGTCCGCCGCCCGGGCACGACGAAGCGGCGCTGCGCGACATCCTGACGTTTCTGCGCGCTCGCACCGGGCGCGACTTCTCGTCGTACAAGCGCGCCACCGTGCTGCGCCGCATCGCCCGGCGCATGCAGGTCAATTCGATCGAGGATCTGCCTAGCTACCTGAATTGCCTGCGCACGAATTCCGCGGAGGCCGGTGCGCTGCTGCAGGATCTCTTGATCAGCGTCACCAACTTCTTCCGCGACCCTGAATCCTTCGCGGCGCTGCAGCGGCAGATCCCGGCGCTCTTCGCCAAACGGGGGCCGAACGAAACGGTTCGCGTGTGGGTCGTGGCCTGCGCGACGGGCGAAGAGGCTTACTCGGTCGGAATGATGCTGGCCGAATACGCGCGCGAGCTCGACGCGCCGCCCCTGATCCAGATCTTCGCGACCGACCTCGACGAGGAAGCGATCCAGGCAGCGCGCGAAGGCCTCTACCCGGCGGCCATCGAAGCCGACGTGTCCGACGATCGCCTTCAACGCTTCTTCACCAAGGAGCATCGCGGTTATCGCGTGCGCAGGGAGTTGCGCGAGATGGTGCTTTTCGCGACGCACGACGTGCTGAAGGACTCTCCGTTTTCGCGGCTCGACCTCGTGAGCTGCCGCAACCTGCTCATCTACCTGAACCGTGACGCGCAAGCGCGCGTCTTCGAGACCTTCCATTTCGCGCTGAACCCGGGCGCCGTCCTATTCCTGGGCTCGTCGGAATCGGTGGACGACGGCAGCCCGCTGTTCACCGTGGCCGACAAGAAGTACCGGATCTACAAGCAACGCGCAGCGCCGCGCATTGGCCTTCCGGTGCCGTCGGGTCCGGGCACTCTGGCACTGCAGATGCAGCGCGGCGCGTTCTCGCCGGGCGTGCAGGTTGCAACGGAGGCAGCGTCGACGGCCGCCGCCGCTCAGCCCTTGCTTCCCCTGCAGCGCGCCGGCCGCATGCCGGAGCATCCCCATCGGACTTCCTGGGGCGAACTGCACCTGCGTCTGCTGGAAGAGCTGGCGCCGCCTTCCCTCCTCGTGGACAGCGAATACGAAATCGTCCACCTGTCGCCGAGCGCCGGACGCTTTCTGCAATTCACGGGCGGCGAGCCGAGCCGCAATCTGCTGCGATCGGTGAACTCGGCCCTGCGCATCGAGTTGCGGGCGGCGCTGCTCGAAGCCGGTCAGACACGGAAGACTTCCGAAGTGCCGGACCTCCCTATCGAACTCGATGGCGAGGCGCTGGTCCTTCGCCTGAGCGTGACGCCGGTGGGTGAACCGGGGGCCGATCTGTACATCGTCCTGCTCGACAGCCGGCCCGCGGCGGTGCAGACGCCCGATCCGGCGGATGCCGCGGCTCGGCTCAAGGAGCCCGACCCGGTCGCCCGCCACCTCGATCGCGAACTGGAGCGGCTCAAAGCGCATCTGCGGGACACGGTCGAGCAGTACGAGGCATCCACCGAAGAGCTCAAGGCCAGCAACGAGGAATTGCAGGCCATGAACGAAGAACTGCGTTCGGCCACCGAGGAACTGGAAACCGGCCGCGAGGAGCTGCAGTCCATCAATGAAGAGCTGACGACGGTCAACCACGAACTCAAGGCCAAGGTCGACGAACTGGGCCACGCCAACAGCGACATGCAGAACCTGATGGACGCCACGGCGATCGCGACCATCTTCCTGGACCGCGACCTGCGCATCAAGCGCTATACGCCCTCGGCCATCAGCTTGTTCAACCTGATCCCGACCGACCTGGGGCGGCCGCTGGCCGACCTGACGACGCAACTCAATTACCGCGAACTCAGTGCCGATGCGCATCGGGTCCTGGAGCGGCTCGTGCCGGTCGAACGCGAAGTCGGACAGGCCGACGGCAGCTGGTTCCTCGCGCGCCTGCTGCCCTACCGTACGACCGACGACCGCATCGCCGGCATCGTGCTTTCGTTCATCGACATCACCGAGCGCAAGCAGGCGGAGGAAGTGCGGCTCTGGCTGTCGGCGGTGGTTGCCTTCTCCAGCGACGCCATCATGAGCTTTGCGCTGGACGGCACGATCCTGAGCTGGAACGGCGGGGCCGAATCCATGTTCGGCTATGCGGAGGAAGAGATCATCGGCAGGCCGCTCTCCATCCTGTCCCCAGAGCAGGACGTGCGTGAGACGGCCTTGCTCGACAAAGTCATCGCCGGTCAGCAGGTGCAGAACTTCGAGACCGTTCGACGGCGCAAGGATGGCTCGACGCTTCAGGTCTCCATGACCATTTCGCCGATCCACGACGACAACGGCCGAGTGATGGCGGGCACCGCCACCGCGCGCGACATCACGGTCGCCAAGCAGGTCGAGGCCGAACTGCGCGAAAGCCGCGAGCAGTTGCGCCTGGTGATCGAGAACGCCGACGAGTTCGCCATCTTCTCGACGGACCTGGACCGCCGCGTCACGACCTGGAACGCGGGTGCGCAGCGCATCCTCGGCTACTCGGAAAAGGAAGTCGTCGGCCGCTCGGTGGACGTGATCTTCACCGAAGAGGATCGAGCCGCCGGCGCACCCGAGCAAGAGGCTTACCTCGCCCGGACCGAGGGTCGCGCCGCCGACGATCGCTTCCACGTGCGCAAGGACGGCACGCGCTTCTGGGCGAGCGGCGCGATGATGCTGATGCGGGACAGCGCCGCCGCCGCGGTCGGATTCGTCAAGGTGCTTCGCGACCAGACGCTGATGCGCAAGGCGCAGGACGCGGCGGAGCGCAGCAAGGCGGAGTTGCTCGAAGCCTTGCAGGACAACCTTTCGGCCCGGCGGGCACTCGAAGTGGCCGACGCGGCCAAGGACCGGTTCCTCGCGGTCCTGTCGCATGAGCTCCGGACGCCGCTCGCATCGATATCGTCGGCGGCCCAGGTGCTCGAAGGCCCGGACACCGACGGCGACCGCAACAGGGCCGCCGACGTCGTGCGCCGGCAGGCGGCGGCGATGCGCGAACTGCTGAACGATCTGCTCGACGTCTCGCGCCTCCGCCTCGGCAGGCTCGCGCTGCAGCGGCAGGCGGTTCGCATTTCGGCCGTGGTCGAGTCAGCGCTGGAGGCGACCCGTCCGCAGATCGATTCCGCCAATCACACCCTGACCGTGAGGCTTCCCGTCGTCGAGTTGGAAGTCGATGCCGATCCGGTTCGACTGGCGCAGGTCATCAGCAATCTCGTGAGCAACGCCGCCAAGTACACGCCGGCCGGCGGACACATCAGCGTGTCGGCCGAGCTTGTCGAGAACGAAGTGGTGGTGACTGTCGCCGACGATGGAATCGGCATGGTGCCCGCGGAGATCGACGCCATGTTCGACATGTTCGTGCAGGCCCCGGAGGCGCGCGAGAGGATTGCCGGCGGACTCGGCATCGGGCTCGCGCTCTCGCGCAGCATCGTGCAGTTGCATGGAGGTTGGATTCATGCGACTTCGGCGGGCCCTGGACAAGGCAGCCGCTTCCGCTTCGGCCTGCCGGTGTTCCGCGCCACGGAGTTGGAGGCTCCCCCAGCCCCGCGCCAGCTCGTGCCGCTGGACGTCCCGCCATCGCGCGAGACAAAGATCCTCGTCGCGGACGACAACCGCGATGCGGCCTGGGGGCTCGCCAAGCTGCTCGAGCGCGCGGGCTACGGCGTCGTGATTGCCAACGGCGGGCTGCAGGCGGTCGAACTCACCCGAACGCACCGGCCTGACGTCGCGCTCCTGGACATCGGCATGCCGGATCTGGACGGCCATGAAGTTGCACGGCAATTGCGCGCCGATGTTGGGAACGCCGAAATGATGCTGATCGCGGCGACTGGCTGGGGTCAGCCGCGCGACATCCAGGATGCGCTCAATGCCGGCTTCGACGCCCACCTGACGAAGCCCGTCGATGTGGAGACCATCCGCAAGCTGATCGATGAGCACTTGTTGCGCCGCATGGTCAGCGAGGCGCCGCCCAACTAGACCCAGGCCGGAACCGGGGCCCTCACCCTCCGCCGCCGCCGCGCTTGCGGCGCCGCCATTCCGAGACCCAGGCGAGGCACTCCTCGTTCAATTCTCCGCGTAGCTGGCGGAGTGAGCCTTGCTTGCGGGACAGGGAGAAAGTGCATTCCAGCCGCAGGTCGCGCGTGCGGATCACTTCCGCACGGCCGTGGAGCACGCCGTCGAAATCACGCTCCGGGACGAAGAACACGAATTCCCATTCGAGGTAGGGCACCCGAAATTTCTGCTCCATCGTTCCCCCTCCGAATGCCGGATGTCGAATGTCGATGTCGATGTCGAATGCTGGCGTCAAGAGGGGTCCCGACTCTGTTCCGAGCTGAGGTCTTCCCTCAGGTTGTAAGGGGCCGAGTCGTCTTCACGGCTGGTTTCCACGCTTTTGCGCCGGTCGGAGTTTCTCTCCACAGGAGCCGGGCCCGAGACGTCGCCGCCTTGCGTCTGCTTTCCGGTGAACGCTTCTCCGGCCCCGATGTTGTCGGCGCCGCCGCTGGTGACGGGGCGGGTGCCGTCCCCGCTGCCCGAATCGGCCACCTGACCGGACTGGCCTGACCGTTGAGGTGGTGCAGTCATGACTTTTCCTTCGCTGCTGTTGGGTTGGGTTGGTTGGGATGGAACCGCTCATCCTGACCCGGCAATCACAGCAGAGGCCATCGCCAATGTCCTCATAGCTTGCCGGTGTGCGCCTACACCATCGTTTTGCGGCCATTCGCCATTGCCTTGCATCGCATGTCCTCAGCGCTTCTTGCGGGTTGCACGCGCCTTCTTCCTACATGCGCAATGACGGCGCGCTCGAACGCTCCGCCACAGGAGCAAATGCCCGTGATCCATCCCTTCTTTACCGTCCTCCTCAGGCGGCCAGACCTGGTTGCACGCCATCTGGCCAACCACGTGGCTCTCATGCGAGCCGAACTTTCCGCAGCCAAGCGCGCGATGCTGATCAAGGCGACGGGCGCCGTGGTGGCGGGGGTTTGTCTCCTGCTCGCATTGGGCCTGACCGCCGTGGCGATCATGCTCGGCGTGTTGCAGGGGTTCCACTGGGCGCTGGTCGTCGTTCCGGGCGTCGCGTGGCTCCTGTTCGTGATCGGACTCGTTGCGGCGATGCGCTCGGCGGTGGTGCCGAAGGCGCAGGAAGTGCAGCAGCAATTCGAAGCCGACCTCGACCTGCTTCGTGTGGTCCGAAAGGAGAAACTGCATGAACGACTCTGACGCTTCCCTCGACGCCAAGGCCAGGCTCGCTGTGACACGCGCCGAGCTCCACGAGGAGATGGACCAGCGTCCCCTGCAGGAGTACGGCAAGAAGCATCCGGGTTTGCTCGTCGCGTGCAGCGCGGGTGCAGGCGCGGGCGCATTGCTGGTCCTGTTGAAACCCTGGCATCGTCGCCGCCGCACTTTCAACGGCAGTGGGCGAGGTCCTACCGCATAGACAACCGGCAGCCGACATGGGTGCCGCCCTCGCCTTCAGATGCTTCGTCATTCGTTCTTGTTTTCATCCCCCACTCAACCGGAGCCCACGATGCCGACTTCCACCAAGCGCGCCGCCGCCGACGCGTGCAGCCTTCTCGATGCGGACCATCGCAACGTCAAGAAGCTGTTCAAGGCCTATGAAGAATTGACCCACTCGAAAGCCGCCAACGTTTCCGACAAGAAGCGCGAACTGGCCGAGGAGATCTGTTCGGAGCTCACCGTTCACGCACAGATCGAAGAAGAAATCTTCTATCCCGCCGTGCGCGAAGCCATCAAGGAGACAGACCTCCTCGACGAAGCCGAGGTGGAGCATGCCAGCGCCAAGGACCTGATTGCCCAGATCCAGGGCGCCACGGAGATCGACGACAAGTTCGACGCCAAGGTGACCGTGCTTGGGGAATACATCGACCACCACGTCAAGGAAGAGCGCAACGAGATTTTCGTCAAGGCCCGTGCAGCGCACGGACTCGACCTGATGGCCCTGCGCGATCAACTTGAAACCCGCAAGGAAGAGCTGATGGGCGAACTCACCGCGGCCGCCTGACCCGCGCGAAGGGCCCTCTTCAAGGGCCCTACTCGACGTAATGGACGAGCAGTGGTGCCACGGCCCGCAGGAACGACAACTCGCAGGGCCGCACTTCACAGCTGTCTATGTCGAAGTGGCACAGCACGCCGCATGCGGGTCCATCGACCGGCGCCAGAACGACGCCGCAATAGGAAATGATGAGTCCGCCGAGCGGCTTCAGGCGAACATCCTGGCTGCAATCCGAGGTCACGAAATCACCGGCCTCCACCGTGATCGCGCCGAGCGCCGCCAGGAATTGCGCGCTCTGGAGATAGGCGCGGTTTTCGTTGAAGCGGTCGAAGACGCACACGGGGAGCAGATTGCCGCCCCTGAGCCGGTGCAGCGCGGTGTAGCGGAACTTCGTTCGATCGTTCAGAAGCTCCAGGGCCGACGCGAGTCCCTGTTTGGCCAGCCGCGCCTCGAACGCGAGAAGCTGGTCCTCGAAGGGAATCTCCATCGACGCCGTGGGGGGCGCCTCTGCTGCAGGGCTAGTCACCAAAGACTTCCCGGATCGAATCGCCCGCATCGCGCTGGCTCTCGTTTCTGTATCCCCTCACCGCCTCCGCGCATTCGTCCGCGACGAGCATGCCGTAGTCGCGCAACCGCATCGGCAGCGAATCGCCGGGCTTGATCAGCATCGCCGCCGTTGCACAACGCCTGAAGATCTCTTCAGACGCTTCGATGTTGATTGCCATGGCTTGCCTCCGATGTATGTGGTGGGTCATGGATGGCCGGCGCTACCTGCGCTATGGGCGCTATTGGCCCAGTCTCGATGCCGTAGGCGTCACGGACGTTCGCCAACGCTTCCAGGATCAACTGGTAGGCCTGCTGCCGTTCGGCGGAACTGGCGGAGGGCCTGCCTTCGGCACCCGGCGAGTCCAGGGAGTTGCGCAGGCGCTCGCAGGCGGCCTCGAATGCAAGCAGCGCCCGTGACTTCGAAGGAACCGAAGAGATCGAAGGGATCGAAGAGACCGAAGGAATAGCTCTTTGAGACATGACCTCTTCTAAGTAGTGATCATCCCGGTGAAATACTGCTCGTGCGCGCGTTTTCAAGTCGGCAAAAAACTCTAGCACCGGGTTCTGAACCTATCCTGACCGCGGAGACGTCAGCAGGGGAATTCAGAGCACGAATCTCTCAAAGATGGAGCGCCAGCCGATGTGCAGTGCAGTAAGCGAAAAACGCATCCAGTTCCGTGGACTTGTCGAAGATCGCATCGGCGCCCTGGGCCAATGCCTTGCGGGCAATGTCGGCAGTGGCGTAGTTTGTCAACACAACCACACGCTGATCAGCGGAGCGCCCACGACACTGCTGGACAACACCGAGTCCCGAGCCTTGCGCCAGGAACAGGTCGATCACCCCGAGCTTCCAGTGATCGGGATTTGCCTTGAGCCACGCGACGGCCTCCGCCTCCGACGGAAAGACTTCCATGACCTTCGCTCCCGCCAATTCATCCAGTGCCGAGATCAGGTTCTTCTGAATCAGCAGGTTGTCTTCGACAAGGAAGAAGGGCAGCGACATGGCATTAAGAGCATGTATTCACTCACAGTATTCAATGAGTGCAGGTAGGACGAACCCGCAATTACCGAAGCAGCCCGGCGGTGGGAGCGGTCCTACCGTACGCGCAATGTCGTACCGACACGCGCGCTCGCACCCGGCCCGGAAGCTCTGTAGACACTAGGAGACCTTCCATGCAAGCACCGACATCGCAAGGCGCGACCGAAGGGCGGCCCTTCGCCTACCGCGGATGGCTGTTCCTGTGCGGCACGGAGCCGATGCCGGGGAACACGTTCAAGCCGGTCGCAATCTGCGTTGGCGGGCCTTCGGTCACCAAGAAGATCGAGCTTCCGAACGACACCTCCGAGTTCGCCTATGCGACTGCCGCCGAGGCGCTGCGCCACGCGGAGCAGCAGGCCGTGCGATGGGTGCACGACCGGACGGGCACCGGGAAGACGCAACTGTGATGAATCCAAATGGACAGGGAGACCGCAGCGAACGATGAAGAATCCCCCGTCGCGGGGGTGATCGACCGCAACATCGCCGCGCTGGTGGAGCGGCGGCACATGCACAGCGCGTCCGCCGGCATTCAGGACAAGATCGCTGACGCCATGACCCGGCTCGCGGGAAGCATGGCTTTCGTCTACGTTCATCTCGTGATCTATGGCGCCTGGCTCGTGATCAATCTCGGCTGGACGCCTCTGGAGCCCTTTGATCCGACCTTCGTGGTGCTCGCGATGGTCGCCTCGGTCGAAGCGATCTTCATCTCGACTTTCGTCATGATCAGCCAGAACCGCATGGCAGCGCTGGCGGATCAGCGCGCGGATCTCGACCTGCAGATCAGCCTGCTCAGCGAGCACGAGATCACGAAGCTGCTCGGGCTGGTGAAGGAGATCGCCAATCGCATGGAACTCGCATCGGCTCGCGACCCGGAGCTTGAAGAACTCAGCCGGAACGTGGCGCCGGAACGAGTGCTCGACCGGATCGAACAACCCGGCGTGGAGGGCGAATAGGACGTCCCTTGGCATGTGACTCCGTCCTACGCGAAAAAATGCGGGAGTGGCGGAAGGTGCCGACGAGGAACTGGCCTTGAAAGATCCCGATGAAGCATCAGGGCAATTCGCCCCAACAGGACCCCAGCGGCCCGGAAAAATCCAGGCACAAGACTTGACGTCGCCGCACCAGGCCTGGCGCCGCTTCCAGCTGGCCGCGATGTCCACGCGCGGACTGCGGGTTGTGTGGCTCGCCGTTCGCAACTACATCCATCACCAGAGCGCGAACCAGGCCGGCAGCCTGGCTTTCTCGTCGCTGATTGCGATGTTTCCGTTGTTGATCCTGGTCTCCGCCGCTGCCGGTTTCATCGGCGAGCCTGGCGACGCGGCAGCGCTGGCGGATCGGGTGATGGACTACGCGCCGCAGGCGGTGCGGGACGCGATGCAGCCGGTCATCAAGCAACTGCTGGCCCAGCGCAACCAGGCACTTCTGACATTGGGTGTCGTCACCACGCTATGGACGGCCTCGTCGGGCATGCAGGCGGTGCGCAGTGCGTTGAACCGCTCCTATGGCATTCAGCGGGGCCTTCCCTTCTGGAAGGCGCGCATCAAGGTGACGGTGTTCACGATCATCGTGGGCGCGGGCATCCTGGCCGCGTTCAGCTCGGTCATCGTGATGCCCTATGTGTCGCGGTTGCTGGACACGATGGGGACGGCGCAGGAAACGCTCTGGCTTCGCAACAGCGTGCGCTATGGGTCGGCCTATGTGGTGCTGGCGATGCTGTATGCGCTGATGTACGGCTGGCTCCCGGACATCAGCCAGCGGCTGTCTTCAGTGGCGCCTGGCGCGCTGGTGGGCGCTGCATTGTGGGTGGCCGCCGCCGCGACGCTGTCGTACACACTGCGCTCCGCAGGGCGGCTGGCAGTGGTGTACGGCAGCTTTGCGGGCGTCATCGCGACGCTGGTGTTCCTGTACATCAGTGCGACGACGCTCATCTTCGGTGCCGAGATCAACGCGGTGCTGCGCGAAGGAGCCGAACCGGGGGGCACGAATCCGGCATGAATCTCCCATGACCGGCGCTCGATGCCGTGCTATTCCTACTCGGGCGCCGTCCTGCCGCCGGGATCATGAAAGCTTGCATCCAACTTGCATGAACCGAAGGCGCCCATGTTCACCTCATTCAGTCTCGACCCTTCCATGATCGCGACGGTCGGCGGCACGTTCTATCCGACCGGCTATTCGATGGTGATGTTCCCGGACGAAGCCACGGCAGTCTCGGTCGGAACGGAGTTGAACACGCGCCTGGAAGACAGCGAGGTTCTCCTGGTGACGCCAGCGGCGATCCTGTCGCAGATCACACCCACGGCCAAGGATGCGGACGACCCGCTGCCGTCCGCCGGCACCGAGGGTGCGACCGTGAGGGCCTATACCAAGCTGGCGAGGGAAGGCCACTATGGGCTGCTCGTGAAGACGCCGAATGAAGAGACCGCGGCAAAGATGATGGAGGTCGTGAGTCGCGGTCCCTATCTGATGGCCCAGCGCTATCGCATGTTCGTCATCGAGGATCTGTGATCCCCGCCCCCCCGCAATGCCGGCAACTCAAGGGACTCAGTCTCCGGCGGGCCGCTCCTCGCTCTTGACCCGCCAGGTTTTCAGCACCGGCACGAGCGCTGCCGATGCAATGGTGACCATGTGCGCCGTCACCCTGCCTCCCTTGAAAGCCACCACGAGTTCGGGTCGCCCTTCTCGCAGCATCTGCGCATTCCGGATCAGACCGGCACGTCCGGGGTAGCGTTCCCAGTGAGCGGTGAACGTCAGGACCTCGATCCCGCGAGCCTTGGCCCAACGCCGTGCGAGTTCGTCGGCACCCGTCGCACCCCCTTCGATGAGCTGGGTAATGGTCTGGCGCGCGTGGACCCGATCAAGCACTCGAACGATGAACGTCCAGTCCTCGTAGTCACGACCGCCACAGACGAGGACTCTCATGGAATGGCCGTCTCTTTCGACTCGTTCATGCTTTCTTACTCAAAATGATTCCGCCAAAAAGCAAACCCCGCCGAAGCGGGGTTGGATTGCGATGACTGTCAGCCAGTCGATGAATCAGTCATTCGCGCATGATAGCCATGGTTGCCTCCGCACCGATGGCTTTGTTGATTGCTACGAAACTCGTCTCCAGCCGCGCACGACTTGCCGCCAGATCGATCCGGGCTTGCAGATAGGCACGTTGGGTGTCCAGCACCGTGGTGAAGTCGACCGAACCGCCGTCGTATTGCGCCCGGGCAAGCTCGTAACCCTCCCCGGCCGTGGCGACGCGTTCCTGGTACTGATGCCATTGCTGCTGCTCCGCCGTATAACCAGTCAGTGCGTCGTCGATCTCGCGCCACGCCCGCAACACCGTTCGCTGATACGCAATGGCCGCTTCCTGCTGTTGCAGCTCGCGCAATTGCACTTCGGCCTTGCGCCTGCCGCCGTCGAAGATCGGGAGGCTCAGCGATGGGCCGATCGACCATGTGCGGCTGCCCCAGTTCGTGAATTCGTCCGCCAGGAAGGACTCGAGTCCGAACCCTGCGCCCAGCCGGATGCTGGGATACAACTGCGCCTGAGCAACACCGATCCTGGCCGTCGCACTGCGCAGTTGTGCTTCGGACGCGCGAATGTCCGGACGGCGTTGAGCGACTTCGGATGGCAAGCCGAGCGCGAGGTCCGGCAAGCGTATGGCTTCAGAGTCCCCTGCCGCTTCAAGCGTCTTCTGAAGGGCGCCGGGACGTTCCCCGATCAGCACGGCAATCTGATTGAGCAGACTCGTTTCCTGCGCCAGCAATGCCGACACCTGGGCGCGCAGCCTCAGCACTTCGCTGCGCTGCCGCAGCAGGTCGAGGCGGGTCGTCACGCCGCCGTTGACCCGTGCTTCGATCAGGCTCAGGCGATCGTCGAGTGCGGCAACTTCCTGCCGCGTCAAAGCGAGGCGTCGCTCCACGCCTAGCAACTCGAAGTAGTTGCGAGCCACCTCGCTGAGCAGGCTCAGGCGCGCCTGGTCGAACAACGCCGCCTGTTGAGCGACATCGGCGTCGGCCGCTTCGACCGAGCGCCGTACGCGGCCCCACAGATCGAGTTCCCATGATGCATCGAACCCCGCCTGATAGAGATTGAAAGGCTCGCTCAGCAGTTGAATGAGTTCTTGCTGCGTCGTGCCGCTGCTGATTGCGTCGATGAGACGAGTGCCCGCACCGAACTCGCTCAGGCGCTGGCGCGTGGCGCCTGCACCGAGGTCGAGCGTTGGCGCCTTCTGTGCATTCTGGCCTTGGCGCACCGCGCGCGATTGAGCGAAGCGCAGGGCCGCCGTTTGGAGGTCGGGACTGACCGCCAGCGCACGCTGCTGCAGTCCATCGAGAACAGGGTCTTGAAATACGTCCCACCAACGATCGGGCAGCACGCTGTCAGCCGAGACTGTCACTGCGAGTGCCGGATCGCCGCTGTGCCAGCTCGACCAGTTCTTGGGTGACGCGGTGGCCGGAGCCGAAAACTCCGGACCGACCGCACAGCCAGCCAGGCCGAGCAACAGCACGGCGAGCGCGCCGGGCGCAACCAAATTCAATGAACCCAATGAATACGAGTGCGGCATGGCGTCCTCGACGATCAGGAAAGACGATGACGAAAAAGCCACGCGGCCAAGGGCAGCGTGACTGCCGCGATACAAAGCAGTGGCACGAAATCCATGGCGACGTCGCGCATGCCTGCGCCCTCAAGATAGACCCGGCGCACGATACTCACGCCAAACCGCAATGGATTGGCATAGGTGACCCATTGAAGGATCTGAGGCATGTTCTCCACCGGAGTGAGCAGGCCCGATAGAAGCATGAGCGGCATGATCAATAGAAAGGCGTAGAGCATGGCCTGCTGCATGTTCAGCGCCAGCGCCGAAATGGAAAGGCCGATGCCCACCGCCGCGCCCGTGAAGCAAAACAGTCCGAGATAGATCAACCAGACGGACCCGTTCAGTGGTACCTGGAACCAGAAACGAATGACCAGGAAGATGATGCTCGACTGCACGAGCCCGATGAAGATGGCTGGAAGCGCCTTGCCGACCAGGATCTGCATCGGCGTGAGCGGCGTCACCAGCAGTTGGTCGAAAGTCCCCTGCTCTCGCTCTCGCGCGACGGAAAGGGCCGCGAGCAGCAAGGTCTGCAGCATGCTCAGTGCCGCGATCAGTGCGGGCATCAGATTCCAGCGCGATTCGAGGTTAGGGTTGAACCATGCACGTCGCACGACCGTGACACCGGGCATGCCGGCGCGCGACGCGTTGAAGCTCCCGACGATGGCGCCCACGTAGGCGGCGGCCATGCCCGCAGTGGTCGAGTTCTTGCCATCCAGGATCAATTGCAGCGGCGCCGGCTCTCCCTTTGCGAGACGCGACTCGAAATCGGACGGAACGCTCAGCACCATCAGCGCATCTCCCGAGTCGATGGGCCGCGCGATCTCCTTCGTGGAGGAGAGCGATGCGACCCGCTCGAAGACGCCCGTTCCGTCCAGCCGTGACAGCAGTTCGGTCGAAGCGGCGCCGCGGCTGAGATCCACGACGGCATAGGGCACATGCTTGATGTCGAAGGTCGCTCCGTAGCCGAACAGAAGCGATTGCAGCAGCGCCGGCACCACGAGGATCGCCCTGCTGGAAGGCTCCTTGAGGATGGCAAGCAGCTCCTTTCGCACCAGGGCGGCGATCTGCGCGAGCTTGGCGATCCCTTCGTGCATGCTTCACTCCAGGCGCTTGCGCAAGGTCCGGCTGCAGCCGTAGATGAGAACCACTGCATAGCCCAAGAGAATGGCACTGTTCTTCAACACCATCGCGGCGTTGTCGCCGGCAAGGAAGAGCGTCTTGATCATGCCCATGTAGTGAGTGGCAGGCAGCAGCTGGCTGACCGCCTGCACAGCCAGCGGCATGTTGCGCAGGTCGAAGACGAAGCCCGAAAGCATCATCGCCGGCATGAAGCTCGTCAGCAGCGCGAGCTGACTGGCCTGGAACTGGTTGCGGGTGATGCCGGAAATCATCAATCCGAGCGAAAGAGACACCAACAGGTACAGCAGCGATGTGCCGACGATGATGCTCAGCGATCCTCGCATCGGCACGTCGAAGAGGAAACGCGCCGCGAGCAGGCAAAGCGCCAGGTCGATGGCTCCGATGATGAAGTACGGCACCAGCTTTGCAATGACGATCTCCATCGGCCGAACGGGGGTGACGAACAAGGACTCAAGCGTTCCGCGCTCCCATTCGCGAGCCACCAGCAGCGACGTGAGGAACGCACCGATCAGCGTCATCACCAGTGCCAGAAGACCCGGTACGAGATACCAGGTGCTGACGCCGGCCTCGTTGAACCACATGCGCTGCGCGAGAACCACGGTGCCGGAAGCCGCGACCGACTTGCCGCCTTGACGGTCTGCCCGACGCAACCCCGCGCTCGCCAGCGCGCCCGTGACATAGCCTTCGATGATGCTGGCGGTGGTCGAATCCACTCCGTTGAGCACCAGCTGTATCGGTGCGCCCGCGCCGCTTGCGGCCAATCGGGTGAAGTCCGCTGGCACGCGCACGATGCCGCTCACGCGCCCGGCGCGCATCATCGCCTCGGCCTCGGCCATGCTGCCGACAGCCGTTGGCGAAAGGTACTCGGTCCCGTCCAGCCCGGAGACAGCTTCGCGAGCCGTCGGTGAGCGGTCGTCCAGGACGACGGCGACAGGGGCTTTCGTCACGTCGAAAGACAGCCCATAGCCAAAGAGCAGGATCAACGCGAAGGGCAGCAGCAATCCCACGGCCAGATTGCTGCGGTCTCGCACCATCTGGCGGATCTCCTTGCGTACCAGAGCTGCAATGCGCGTGGGCAGGAATGTGGAAAGATTCATGCGGCGGCCTTTTGCGCTTCCTCTTGGTGGCGCGCGTGCTCGACGATGGCGATGAAAGCGTCGGACATGTCGAAGCCCTGGTCTCCCCCCGCCTTCTCACGCACTTGCAGCGGCGTGCCGAGCGCGAGCACCTTGCCGGCGTCCTGGATCGCGATGCGATCGCAATACTCGGCCTCTTCCATGAAGTGCGTGGTGATCACCACTGTGACGCCCGACTGCGCGAGCGCCGTGATGATGCGCCAGAAGGAGCGCCGCGCCAGCGGATCGATGCCGCTGGTCGGTTCATCGAGGAACAGGATCTCGGGCTGGTGGATGAGACCTGCGGCCATCGCCAGGCGCTGCTTGTAGCCGCCCGGCAATGGCCCGCTGGCGGCAGCACCGTCCAGCCTGAACTGCTGCATCGACGCCTCTACCCGCTGCTTCAGCGCGCCGCCCCGGAGACCATAGGCTGCGCCGAAAAACTCGAGGTTCTCGCGCACGCTCAGGTTGCCGTACAGCGCGAACTTCTGCGCGACGTAGCCGATGCGCGCGCGGGCCTGGGCACGGGCAGTACGAAGATCGACGCCAGCAACCTCCAGGTACCCGCTGGTGGCCGGCAGCAGCCCGCACAGCATCCGAAAGGTGGTGGTCTTGCCGGCGCCGTTCGGTCCCAACAAGCCGAAGATCTCCCCGCGTGCGACGTCGAAGGACGTGCGCGCCACTGCGGTGAAATCGCCGAACTTGCGCACGAGATCGCGGACGACGATCACAGGCTTGTCCGCGTCGTTGCTTGCCTGCCGGTCATCCCGGCGAGGCTCGATCCGGGTCGCGACGGCCTTCCTGGCGGTATCGGTCTCGCCCTGGGCCTGCCGCCGGTGCAGCATCAGCATGAACGCGTCTTCCAGCTCTTCCGGCCTGTCGTGGTGAGGGGTGTCCTGCAGCAGCGTGCTCAGAGCCGCCTGACTTTCCCGGTCCTCCTGTCGGACGATGTATCGCACTCCGCCTGCCTTGGGCACCGCATCGACGATCAATTCCTCTGCGTCGAGGAGGCGCGCCTGGAGATCGCGCGGAGGTTCACCCCCAGCCGGCTCGGCCGTAAAGGTCAAACCCTGCGCCTGCTGACGCAAGGCCTCGGGCGTTCCTTCGTAAAGCAGCCTGCCTTCATGCATGACCAGCACCTTGGCGCAGCGCTGGGCCTCGTCCATGTAGGCGGTGCTGACGATGACGCTCAGGTGCTCATCGTCGACCAACTGCTGAACGATCTTCCACAGATCCCGACGCGACAGCGGATCTACCCCGACGGATGGCTCGTCCAGCAGCAACAGGTCGGGCGAACGCACCAGGGTACAGGCCAGCCCCAGCTTCTGTTTCATGCCGCCGGAGAGCTTGCCGGCCGGCCGCGCGGTGAATCGCTTCAGGTCCGTCATCTCCAGCATGCGGCCGAAACGCTCGCGACGCACATCCTGCGCGACGCCATGAAGGTCGGCGTAGAGCTCCAGGTTTTCCTGCACGCTCAGATCCTCGTACAAGCCGAAGCGCTGGGGCATGTAGCTGATGCGATCCTGCACCGCCTGGGGCTGCGCGACCACGTCGAGGCCAAGGACCTGGAGACTGCCGCTGGTGGGGCGAAGCAGGCCGGCGATCATGCGGATGAGGGTGGTCTTGCCGGCGCCGTCCGGACCGACCAGTGCGGTGAGCTCGCCCCGGCGAAAGCTCGTCGTCATGTCGCCCACCGCCACCATCGTGCCCTTGGGCGCTGCGGGAAACTCCTTGTGAAGGGACTGGGCGACGACGGTCGCCTCCGGCAAGCTCATGGTGCTTCGCCGATGGCCAGCCTGACCGTGGCGGGCTGTCCCAGCCGCAGCAGGTTGTCCTCGTCTTTGACCAAGACACGAACTTCGTAGACGAGACTGGAGCGCAGTTCCTCTGTCTGTACTGTCTTCGGTGTGAACTCCGCCACAGAGGAGATGTAGCCCACGGTGCCTTTGACGGGGCGATCGGGGTGGCTGTCGGTAAGGACCGTGGCCTCCATGCCAGGCCGGATGCGGCCGAGCGACGCCTCGCTCGCGAAGACGCGCACCCACTTGGGGTGCGTGAGCGCCAGCGCAAACACCGGCCGCTGTGGCGTCGCCATGTCGCCGGGCTCCAGAAGGCGCGAACGGACCACGGCATCCGCCGGGGCCTTCAGCTCCCCTTGCGAGATCTGATGCTGAAGAAGGGCCAATTGCGCGTTGGAAGCCTCCAGTTGCGCCTCGGCGGCGGCCAGATCTTCGGCTCGTGCGCCCAGTTCCGTCAGCCGCAGGGCATCGCGGAGTTCTTCGGCCTTCGCCCTGGCGGTCTGCATCGCGGTTTGCGCCCGATCGAGATCCTGCGGACTGACTGCGCGTCCCTGCGTGTTGCCGGAGATGCCGCGCAGGCGATCGAGTTCGCGCTGGGCGCGCTGTGCCTCTGCTTGCGCCGCGGCCAGGCGGCTGCGGGCCTGTGCAACTTCCTGCGGTCGCGCGCCGTGACGCAATCGAAGCAGGTTCTGCCGCTGCACGTCGATCTGCGCGCGGGCTTGGTCGCCTTGCAGGTGCAGAGTCCGGGTGTCCAGTGTGGCGAGGACCATTCCGGCCTTCACCTGCTGGCCCTCTTCGGCATTCAGCTGTGCAACACGTCCACTGCCGTCGAAGGCCAGCGAAATCTGCCGGATGTCGACGTTGCCCTGCAGCACCAGCGTGTTGTCGTCACGGGCATTGCGTGCCTTCCACCAGAACACGCCGCCCACAATCAACACAGCGGCGAGCACGACGGCAAGAATGCCAACCAGTGATTTCTTCATTGAATCCCCGCTGCGTTCAGCAAACGCATGCAAGGATACTGGAGCCACCAGCAAAGGACGGGCGTTTCGGTGAGGATTGCGTTCGATGAAGATTGCCACTTACAACGTCAATGATGTGCGCAAGCGCATCGGCCCTTTGCGCGCCTGGCTCGACGTGACCGCCCCTGATGTGGTTTGCCTGCAGGAACTCAAGTGCACGGAAGATGAGTTTCCGATCGACGAGATCCGGGCCATGGGGTACGAAGCGCTCGTTCACGGGCAGAAGTCGTGGAACGGTATTGCCATTCTGAGCAAGTGCGGTGCGCCCATCGAAATCCGCCGACGCTTGCCGGGGAACGACGACGATCGGCAGGCAAGATATCTCGAAGCGGCCGTGCAAGGATTCGTGATCGCGTCCCTCTACATGCCCAACGGCAATCCCCAGCCCGGCCCCAAGTTCGACTACAAGCTCGAATGGTTCGACAGGTTCAACCGTCACGCCGCCTCGCTGCTGGCCTCGGGGCACCCTGTGGTGCTTGCCGGAGACTACAACGTCGTGCCGACGGACGCCGACATCTACGCCACGCGTTCATTCAAGGACAACGCGCTGTTGCAGCCGGCGCCGCGAGCGGCATACCAGGCGCTTCTCGACGCGGGCTGGGTCGACGCGCTGCATCGTCAATCTCCGGCGGAGCCGCTCTACACGTTCTGGAGCTACTTGCGCAACCGGTGGCCTCGCGATGCCGGCTTGCGGATCGACCATCTGCTGCTGAGCCCCGCCGCAAGCGGACGGATGATGCAGGCGGGAGTCGATCGCGCGGTGCGGGGCCTGGAAGGCGCGAGCGACCATGCGCCGGCCTGGGTCGAACTCAACGACTGAAATCCCGGCGGCGCCTTATTCCGGCTCCAGGCCGGCCTTCTTGACCAGCGCCGCATACTTTTTCATTTCACTGCGGAACGCTGTCTGAGCCTGCTCGGGTGTGCTGATGCTGATCGTGTTGCCCTGGTTGGCCATCGCCTGCTTGACGGCCGCATCTTCGAAAGCCGCAACGACCGCATCGTGGGCCTTTGCGACGCTGGCGGCACTCATGCCCTTGGGCCCGATCACCGCGAACCATGCGTCCACGACGAAGTTCGGCAAGCCCTGCTCGGCAAAGGTCGGAATCTCCGGCGCCGCCGGCGTGCGCTGGGCCGTCAACACCCCGATCGCGCGAAGCGCGCCGCTCTTGATGTGCGGCTGCACGCTGGGGAGAGCGGCGGTCGCGAAGTCGACCTGTCCGCCGATCAGGCCAGCCACCATGGGCCCCACGCCTTTGTAGGGGATGTGTCTGGCCGACACGCCGGCTTCCTCGAGGAATAGCTGCGTCGCCAGGTGCAGGATCGTGCCGTTGCCGCCGGACGCGAAGTTGAACTCCCCCGGCTTGCTCTTGAGCAACGCGATCAACTCCTTGCTGCTCGTGGCCGGAATCCGTGACGGATTGACCACCAGCACCATGGGCGTCGCGCCGACGATTGCGATCGGCGTGAAGTCGCCGGGCATGTCGAAGGACAGCGACTTGATCACGCTGGGGAAGATCACGACGTTGTTCGACACGACCGCCAGCGTGTTGCCGTCAGGTGCCGAGCGCGCGAGCACCTGCAGGCCGACGATGCCGCCCGCCCCCGGCTGGTTGTCGACGATCACCGAAGCGCCCAAGGCCTTGGACAACGCCGGCTGGGCCGCGCGCGTGATTCCATCCACGCCCGAACCGGCGGCATTGGGAAGGATGATCCGCACCGTGCCGGACTGCGCGTGCGCGGCCAGCGTCCACGGCCCCAGGGTCAAAGCGGCCGCCGAACCTGCAAGCAGAGATCGGCGCGAAATACGCGAAATGCGGGAAATATGAAGTGGCGATGTGCTCATGTCTGTCTCCTTGTTTTCTGCCGTGCCGAACGCCCTTCGGCGTCAGGCCACGACGTTGCGGGCGCGCATGCCGTCGACCTCGGCATCGCTGCATCCCATCTCCTTCAATAGCTCGGCGGTGTGCTCGCCCAGGCGAGGCGGGTCCATACGCACACCGAGACGGCGCCCCTCCAGCGTGATCGGGAACAGCGTGGTCTTGACGGTCTGGCCCGCCTTGGGTCCGTCCGACAGGCGCATGTCGGCCAAGCCGCCGGTGGCCAGCAAGTGCTCGTCCTCATAAAGGTCTTCGGGCTTGCGGATGGGTGCAAAAGGCAGTCCGGCCTTCTCCATCACCTGCGCCAGCTCGGCTGCGCTGCGCTCGGCGATGCGCTCTGCAATGGACTTCAGCAGGCGGGGCCGGTGCGAGACGCGCTGATTGTTGGTCGCGAGTTCAGGCTCGCCCTTGAGGTCGGCGAAGCCCAGCGCGTCGCAGAAGGTCTGCCACTGGGCGTCGCTGACGGCGGCCAGGAAAATCTGCTCGCCGTCCTTGACGGTGAACACGTCGTAGACCGCCCAGGGGTTGTCGCGCGCGGGCATCGGTGCCGGATGCTTGCCGGTCACCGCGAACTGCAGCATGTGCTGGCCCATCAGGAAAACATTGTTCTCGTAGAGGGCGGACTGAATCTCCATGCCGCGACCCGTGATGCCTCGCTGGATCAGCGCACCCAGCACGGCGATGGCGCCGAACAGACCGCCCATGATGTCGTTGACGCTGGTGCCCGCGCGCAGCGGATCGCCGGGGCGCCCCGTCATGTACGCGAGGCCGCCCATCATCTGCACCACCTCGTCGAGCGCGGTGCGATGGTCGTAGGGCCCGGGCAGGAAGCCCTTGTGGCTCGCATAGATGATGCGCGGATTGACCTTGGCAAGCGATGCGTAGTCGAGCCCGTACTTGGCCATGGTGCCCGGCTTGAAGTTCTCGGCCACCACGTCGGCGGTCGCTGTGAGGCGCCGCGCGGTGTCGGCGCCTTCCTCGGTATGCAGGTCGATGCCGATGCTCTTCTTGTTGCGGTTGAACATCGGGAAGAAACCCGCACCGGCACCCACCAGCCGCCGGCTGTGGTCGCCGTTCACCGGCTCGATCTTGATGACTTCCGCACCGAGGTCGGCCAGCACCATGCCGCAAGTCGGCCCCATCACCATGTGCGTGAACTCGACGACGCGCAAGCCCTTGAGAGGTTGGGCGACCTGTGCCTGTTCGCTCATGCGGCTTGCTCCTCTTTCATGGTCTTGGGAAGACCGGCGCGCCAGAGCGTGCCGTGCAGGGTCTCGCCTTCGAGCCACTGCGCGAGCTTTTTCCGGAGGGCCAGCAGCGCGTCGAAATCCTGGCCGGTCTCGATGCCCATGCTGGCGAGCATGTAGGCAAGGTCTTCGGTCGCGACATTGCCGCTCGCGCCCGGCGCATGCGGGCAGCCGCCGATGCCGCCCAGGCAGGCATCGAAGCGGCTGATGCCGAGTTCGAGCGCGGCATAGACGTTCGCCATGCCGAGGCCGCGCGTGTCGTGGAAATGACCGCAGTTGAGCTTGTCGCCGGCGATCGGCAGCACCGCCTCGAACAGCGAGCGCACCATGGCCGGGTCGGCATAGCCCACCGTGTCGGCGAGGCCGACGGACTCGGCGCCGGCATCGATCACCGCCTTGACCAGCCGAACCACCTCCGAGGGCTCGACCCGGCCCTGCAGCGTGCAGCCGAAGGCCGTGCTGATCCCGACCTCGATGCGGGTGCGGGAGCCACGCGCATCGCGCGCATCGCGAATGCGCGCGATGTCCTCGACCACCTCATCGGGCGTCTTGCTCAGATTGGCAAGGCTGTGCGCGTGGCTGGCCGACAGCGGAAGCAGCATGAGGTCGGCTTCGCACGCCATCGCGTGCTCGGCGCCCTTCAGGTTGGGCACCAGCACGGAGGCCATGAGGCCGGGCAAGGTCTTGGCAAAGGCCACCAGTTCGGCGGTGTCGGCCAGTTGCGGCAGAAGGCGCGCGGGCACGAAGGAGCCGACCTCGATCTCGCGCTGTCCCGCTTCATAAGCGTCGCGGATCCACTCGAGTTTGGCGGCGGTCGGCACCACGCGCGGGATGATTTGCAGGCCATCGCGCAGGCCGACCTCCCTGATGACGACGCTGGGCGGCAAGGTGGAAGAACGGGTCATGGCTTGTTTCCTGGTGGCATTTGACTGGCCTCACTCTAGAATTTCCGGACTGAGCCTGGTTGTCATTTTGAGAAGCTCTGAATTCCCGATTGGAATATCTTGCGAGACCTCGACCTCACCACCCTTCGCCTCTTCGTGGCCGTTTGCGAGGCCGGCAACATGGCGCGCGCCGGCGAACAGGCCAACATCGTCGGCTCCGCCATCAGCAAGCGGCTGGCGCAACTCGAAGACCAGTTGCGAACGCCGTTGCTGGTGCGCAAGCGCCACGGCGTCGTGCCGACCGCGGCGGGCCAGACTCTGTTGGAGCATGCACGCGGCATGTTGGACAGCGCGGCACGCATCGAGCGCGACATGGAAAGCTATCTGACCGGCGCGCGCGGGCAGGTGCGGGTCCTCGCAAGCATCTCCACCATGGCCGGTCCCCTGGCCAACGACGTGGCGTCGTTCTTGAAGATGCCCGATCACCGCACCATCCAGGTCGGTCTCGAGGAGCGGCTGAGCCCGGAGGTCGTGTCCGGTGTGCGCGATGGCCTCGCCTCGATGGGCGTCTGCTGGGACAGCGTCGATCTTGGGGCGCTGCAGACCCGACCCTACCGGCGCGACCACCTCTGCGTCGTGGTGCCGCGCGGCCATCCGCTTGCATCACGAAAGACGGTCCGCTTCGAACAGACGCTCGAGTACGAGCATGTGGGCGTGCCTGTCGGCAGCTCGCTGCAGGTCTTGCTCCAGCGCGCGGCCGCACGCTCGGGGCGCACATTGATTCACCGCATCATCGTGAGCAATTTCGAGGGCGCGCTGGGGGTGGTGCGCGCCGGGCTTGCCATCGGCGTGGTCCCGAGAGAAGTGGCCGACCGCCAGGGTGCATCCCATGGCTTGCACGTCATTTCGTTGGCGGAGCCCTGGGCCGAGCGCCGTTTCGTTCTCTGCTTTCGCGATGCCAAAGGCCTTTCGGTGGCGGCGAAGCTACTGGTGGAGTACCTGGGTACCCGCGAGGGACAGTCCTTCACTCCTTGAGCAAGCGCCGCAATACCTTGCCGGTGCCGCTGGCCGGTAGCGATTCGCGAAACTCGACCTTGCGCGGCACTTTGTAGTGCGACATGTTCTCGCGCGCCCAGCGCAAGAGGGCATCGGCGTCCAGTCCCCTCGCGCCAGGGACGACGAAGGCCTTGATGACTTCGCCCTTGTCGGCATCGGGCACGCCGATCACGGCGACCTGGGCCACATCGGGATGCAGGATCAGGATGGACTCGACTTCCTCGGGGAAGACGCTGAAGCCCGACACCTTGATCATCTCCTTCACCCGGCCGATGAAGGTCAGATAGCCCTGGTCGTCCATCTTGCCGATGTCGCCGGTATGGACCCAACCGTCGCGCAGGACCTCCGCGGTTGCGTCCGGCCGGTTCCAGTAGCCATGGAAGACGCCGCGGCTGCGTACCGCGATCTCGCCGGTCTGGCCAGGCGGGAGTTCGCGACCATCGAGATCGAGGATCTTCAGCTCCACGCCCCGGCCGGGGACTCCGTTCGTTCCCCAGCGCACCGCGTCCCGCGGCATGAGAACGTCGTTGGTGTGCGTCTCCGAAAGGCCATAGCCCGCCTCGTACACCAGGCAGCCGTTGGCAAAGGCGCTCCAGCGACTCGCCAGTTCTTCCGTCAGTTTGATGCCGAAGCTCGTCCCCATGGTGGTGTGCAGCGACGACAGATCGAACTTCTCCGCGCCCGGCTCCTTCATGGCGGCCACCAGCATCGGCGCCATCGCATACCACCAGCTCACGCGATGCCTCTCTATGGCCTGCAGGACTGCGAGCGGATCCATGCGGTTGAGCAGCACCACGGTGGCGCCGGTATACGCCAGCATCGTGACGCCGCAGATCATGCCGGCGATGTGATAGAGCGGCGCCACCGCCAGCATCACGTCATCGCTGCGGATGCGGAACATCTCCTGCCCCACCGCCGTCTTGTAGAGCGCGTTGCGGTAGCTGAGCATCGCGCCCTTGGGCATGCCGGTCGTGCCTGATGTGTAGGTCATCAGCGAGACGTCGTCCATCGACAGGTCCACCGACGGCGCGACCGGGTCTGCCCGCGTCACCGTCGCATGGAAGTCGATGGTGCCTTCGGGCAGCGGCAGCCGCGCCAGGACTTCGTCGGGCACACGCAAGCTCGGCGCCTCTGGCAGGAAGTCCGAATAGCGCACGCTGAATACGTGCGGCACCCGAACCCGGTCGGCCACGGACTGCACGATCGGAACCAGATGGTCCGCCACCACGATCGCCTTCGCACCGAGATCGCCAACCTGATAGGCGAACTCATGCGCCTTGAACATCGGGCTGCACGGGCTCACGATGGCKCCCAGCTTCTGAATACCGAAATGCGCGATCTGGTATTGCGGGCAGTTCTGCATGAAGAGCGCCACGCGGTCGCCCTTCGCCACACCACGCTCGTGCAGCGCCTGCGCGAAGGCATCGCTGTAGCGATCGAGCTCCGCATAGCTGATCTCGCGCCCGTACCAGACCAGCGCAGTCTTGTCCGGCTCTCGGCGGGCGTGTCCCCGCAGGTATTCGTGCAGAGGCTTTTCGCCCTGGAGATAGTCGATGTCGTCGTTCATGCTCTAGAGACCGAGCGTGTGCTTGGCCATGATGTTTTTCTGAACCTCGGTGCTTCCGCCGTAGATGGTCATCGCGCGGCAGAAGAGATAGGTGGCGACAGGTCCGAGCGCATGCTCCGGGCCGATCAGGCGGTCGTCTCCCTGGCCGAACAGCGGCCCGGGCTGGTAGCGCAGCGCGTCGGGCCCGCTCGCCTGCACCAGCAGTTCGGTGATGCGCTGCGCAATCTCCGTCCCCCTGATCTTGATGAAGGACGACTTGCCCGGCCCGGCAGGTGCGCCGGCATGCATGTCCGACAGCATGCGCAAGAGGCCGATTTCCAGCGCCTTGAACTGCACCTCGATGGCGCTGACTTCCGCCATGAAGCCGGGATCGTCTGCCAGCCGCCGGCCGTCGCTGCGCACGAGCGCCGCGACCTTGTGCAGCTTTTGCAGGTCCTGGGTGATGAAGCGCAGGTTGGCGTTCTCGACGCGCTCGTGCTCCAGCAGGAACTTGGCATAGGTCCAGCCGAGCCCCTCCTCGCCGATCCGGTTGCGCTTGGGAATCTTCGCGTCGTTGAAGAACACGGCATTGAGGTAATGGCGCCCATCCATCATGCGGATGGGCTGCACCTCGACGCCCGGCGTCTTCATGTCGATCAGCAGGAAGGAGATGCCCTGCTGCCGCTTGGCCTCGCGGCCGGTGCGAACGAGACAGAACATCCAGTCCGCATGGTGCGCGAAGGAGGTCCAGATCTTCTGGCCATTGACGATGTAGTGGTCCCCGCCGTCTTCCGCGGCGGTCTGCAACGCGGCGAGATCCGACCCCGCGCCCGGCTCCGAATAGCCCTGGCACCACCAGACCGACGAGTCGCGGATGGCGGGAAGATGCTCGGCCTTCTGCTCGGGTGTTCCGAAGGTGTAGATCACTGGCCCCACCATCGCGGGCCCGAAGACCTGCAGCTCAGGGCAATGCATCTCGCCGGCGATCCGGTTGAAGATGATCGTCTGCATCGCGCTCCATGCCTGCCCGCCGTGTTGGCGCGGCCAAGCGCCGGTGAACCAGCCCTTGCGCCCGAGGATCTTCTGCCAGCGCATGTAGTCGTCGCGCTCGAGGTGACGGTCGAGCCGCACCTTCTCGCGAATGTCGGGCGGCAATTCGCGCGCGATGAAGTCGCGCACCTCCGCTTCGAAAGCCCGCTCTTGTACGGATAGATTCAGGTCCACGCCTCGTTCTCCCGGCCCGTTTGCTCAGGCGTTCGCATGGCGCTGCAGGTGCCAGCTCATGTCGCCGAAGGTGACGCCGATCATCGACAGGCGCTTGAAGTAGTGGCCGACGGCGAGCTCCTCGGTGACGCCCATTGCCCCATGCAGCTGCACGGCTTCCTGGCCCACGCGCCGCGCCGTGCGGTCGATCTCGATCTTGGTTGCCGACAGCGCCTTGCGCCTCACGGCCGAATCCGGCTCGCGGAGCATCAGCGCGCCATACAGGGCCATCGAGCGCGCCTCATCGAGCGCGATGTACATGTCGACCATGCGATGCTGCAGCGCCTGGTTGGTGCCGATCGGCCGGCCGAACTGCTGGCGGGTCTTGAGGTATTCGAGCGTCATGTCGACCAGCGAGCTCATGGCACCGACCGCTTCGGACGCGATGGCGGCAATCGCCTGGTCGATCACGAGTTCGAGCGCAGGCAGGGCCGCGCCCTCGTCTCCGAGGCGGCGCGAGGCGTCCACATGCACGCCTTCGAACACGAGGTCGGCCGCGCGGCTGCCGTCGTGCGTGGCATAGGGACGCACTTCGAGGCCCTTGGCCTTCGCATCCACCACCAGCGCGGTGAGGCCCTTGCTGTCCGACGACTCGCCGGAGGTGCGCGCAATCACGACATAGAAGTCCGCTGCGCTGCCACCCTGGACGAAGGACTTGCGGCCGTCGATGCGCCAGCCGTCACCGTCACGGCGTGCGGTGGTCTCGCACTGCGCGAGCTCGTAGCGCGACTCGGGCTCGGCGTAGGCCAGCGCCAGCTTGTGGGCGCCAGTCATCATCGGCTGCAGGAACTGCGCCTTCTGCGCGGCGCTGCCGAGCGCCGCGAGCACGCCACCCCCGAGCACCACATTGCCGAGATAGGGCTCCAGCAGCAGGCCGCGGCCGACGCCTTCCATCACGATGCCGGTGTCGGTCGCATCGCCGCCGATGCCCCCGTCCTCTTCGCTGAACGGTACCGCCAGCCAGCCGAACTCGGCATAGCTGCGCCAGCAGCTTTCGTCATGCCCTGTGTCGCTCGCCGCGAGCTTGCGGCGATGCGCAAAGTCGTATTCCTCGCGCACGAAGCGCTCCACGCTCTCGCGCAGCTGGTTCTGTTCGGGGGTGTACTGGAGATCCATTGAAATCCTGGAGGTTTGCGTTGAAGTGGAGGGTTCCAAAAATGTCAGAGCGCGAGGTAGCGTTGCTGCACCTGCGGGTTGCGATCGAAGTGCTCCCAGTCGCCTTCGAACACCACACGGCCGGTGTCGATCACGTACACGTACTGGGTGCATCGGCGCGCGAACCAGATGTTCTGTTCGCACAGCAGCAGGGCGACGTTGCCCTCCGTGCAGGTCCGCACGACATCGCGCGCCATCTCCTCGACGATGATCGGCGCCAGTCCCTCGGTCGGCTCGTCCAGCAGCAGCAGGCTCGGGTTGGCCGACATCGCGCGTGCCACCGCGAGGAGTTGCTGCTGGCCGCCGCTGAGCTGGCCGCCGTAGCGCTGCTGCAGCGGTGCCAGCATCGGGAAGCGCGCGATGATGTCGCCCACCGGCACAGCAGGCCGAGCGGGCGAGGCGCCGTAGCGCGCCATGGCGATGTTCTCGGCCACCGTCAGGTGCGTGAAGATGCGCCGGTCCTCCGGCACCAATGACAGACCCATGCGCGTGCGCTGGTGGGTGGGCACGCCATGCAGGTCCTTGCCGTCGAAGCGCAGGGTGCCTCGCACCCGGGGACCTGCGTTCATCACGCTCTTCAGCAGGGTCGACTTGCCCGCGCCGTTGCGCCCGAGCAGCGCGACGCGCTGGCCGGGCTTCACCGAAACCTGGGCGCCGTGCAGGATGTGGCTGTCGCCGTAGAAGGCATCGAGTTCGCGGACTTCAAGCACCGACCATCTCCTTGCCGAGGTAGACCTCGCGAACCTTCGGGTCGCCACGCACTTGGTCGACCGTGCCGGTGGACACGACTTCGCCGTAGTTCATGACCATGATGCGGTTGGCCAAACCGAACACGACATCCATGTCGTGCTCCGTCATCACGACGGTGATGCCGCGCTCCTTCTGCGTGCGTGCCACGAGTTGCGCAATGTCGGCGCGATCGCTCGGAGACATGCCGGCGGTGGGCTCGTCGAGCATCAGGATGGTCGGCCGGCCGGCCAGCGCGATCACGAATTCGAGCCGCTTCTTGTCGCCGTGCGAGAGATAGCGAGCGGCCTCGCCTGCCAGCGCCTGGAGCTTGACGTCTTCGAGTAGCACCATCGCCTCGTCCCGCACATCTTGCGATGGAGCGCAGCGCCAGCGTGAGCCGAGTGGCTCGCCCCGGTAGCTCCTACGCGCCTCGACAGCCGCGATGACGTTGTCGAGCACGGTGAAGTCGCTGAAGACGCGTGCCACCTGGAAGGTGCGGCCGAAACCTTCGCGCACCCGATCGTGCGCGGCCAGCCGGGTCACGTCCTTTCCGCCGAAGTGGATGGTGCCGCCGTTGGACGGCACCTCGCCGGTCATGACCTTGAACATCGTGGTCTTGCCGGCGCCGTTGGGTCCGATGATGGCGAAGACCTCACCGGCGGCGACGGAAAGACTCACGCCGTGCAGCACTTCGATGGGGCCGTAGTTCTTGCGCACGCCCTCAACGCGCAACAGGTCGTCGGTCATCGCGCGGCTCCCGGCTCCAGGTCCGGGACCGCAGGCACTCGCCCCTCGCGGCCCGCATCGATGGGCACTGCACGCTGCGGCTTGCGACCCCAGAGTCTTTCCTCGAGGTTGCGCCACAGGCCGACCGCTCCGTTGGGCGCCAGCAGGATGATGGCGAGCAGGCCCGTGCCGACGATCAGCTCCGACAGCCCGACCAGGGTGCGGGTCGCATAGGTGATGGCTGCGAACAATCCCGCGCCGACGACCGGCCCCCAGAACGAACTGACCCCGCCCAGCAGCGTGTTCAGCATCGGCTGTGCCGAGGCGAGCCAGTGCACCTCCTCGACCGTGACGATGCGCGACCACGGCGCATACAGCGCCCCTGCCACTGCCGCAACCGCACCGGAAATGACGAAGGCGGCCAGCCGGTAGCGCGCGACGTTCGTGCCCATGAAAGCGGCACGTTCCGCGTCCTGTCGCACGGTCTGCAAGGTACGCCCGAAGCGGCTGTGCAGGAGCCACCACAAGAATGCCGTGATCAGCACTGTCGCCACCAACAGGAACCAGAAGTACGCGTTGGAACTGGCGAGGTCGATGCGGAACAGCCCGAAATCCAGCGCCGGGCGCGGGATGTCGGTGATGCCGTCCTCGCGACCGAGAAAGGTCGAGAAGCCGATCACGAGCCGCAGCGCCTCGGCCAGCGCCACGGTGAGGACGGCGAGAAAGACGCCGCTCATGCGGCGCAAGGCCAGGACCCCGATGACCCAGGCAGCGACCGCGCCGAGCACCGCCGCGCCCGCGATCACGCCGAGGAAAGGCACGCCCGCGATGTGGCGCAGCGCAAGTGCCGCCAGGTAAGCACCGATCGCGAAGAAGCCCGCATGGCCAAAGGAGACCAGGCCCGTGTAGCCGAAGAGGACGTTCCACGACAGCGCGAAGATCACCTGGACCAGCACGGTGCCGACCACGTAGAGCGGCCCGGCATTGACCCACAGCGGCAAGGTCGCGAGCACCGCCACCGTGGCCACGCCCAGGCCCTGCCACACGCCACGCGGAATGCGTGGGCGGTGCAGCGCGCCCGATCCATGCGACTCCCCACCTGCCTCGCCCTGCGTCCCGACCGCCGGGAACAAGCCGCTCGGCTTCCAGAGCAGGAATGCGGCGAGCACCACGTAGATCGCGAGGCCCGGCACGGAGGGCAGCAGCACCGTGTTGAGGCTCTGCACGAGGCCCAGCACGAGCGATCCGATGAATGCGCCCCGTATGTTGCCGAGGCCGCCGATGATGACGGCGAAGAAGGCATACATGAGGTAGGAATCGCCGAGCCCGGTCGACAGGCTCTGGTTGGGCAGCAGCAGGCCGCCGGCCAGCCCAGCGAGGAAGAAACTCGCCATCACGCTCAGCGCGATGCCGAAGGACACGTTGAGCCCGAGCACACCCGCCATCCACGGGTCGGCCGCGAGCGCCTGCATCAGCTTGCCGAACCACATGCGGTGGATCGCCAGTTCGAGCACGATGTAGACCACCAGCCCGGCCGCGATCACGAAGATCTGGTAGGCCGAGAAGAACATGCCGAAGGGATTGAGCGGCTGGTCGAGGCCGGGCGGTGGGTTGACCGAGAAGAAGTCCACTCCCCAGACGAGCTTGGTCACCCCCGTGCAGACCATCATCAGGGCAAAGGTCGCGATGAGGACGTAATGCGGATCGACGTCGCGCAGCCGGCGCAGCACTAGGCGGTCCGTCACGAGCCCCAGCAGCGCCACCACGATGCCGCCCACCAGCGCAGCCAGCAGGAACATCCAGAGCGACTGCACGTCGCGGCCCATCACCGAGTAGGCCGTGTACGCGCCGATCATGAAGAAGCCGCCCTGCGCCATGTTGAGCAGGCGCATCAGTCCGAAGATGAGCGTCAGGCCCGCCGCGACCACGAAGATCGCCATGCCGAAAGCCGCGGCATTGAACACCGCGAACATCAGTTCATTGGCCACTTTCAGCCCTCGTACTTCTTGCCGGGCGCTGCGGGCTCGACGATCTCGGTCTCGTCCAGGCGTACCACCTGCTCCAGTCCGTAGCCCGGCGCGGCGTCCCGTGCTCCGATCTTGGCGAAATAGAAGGAGCCGATGCCCTGGTGGTCTTCCTTCCGAATGCGATAGGGCCCGGCCGCCGTGTCGAACTGCAGTCCCTCGAGCGCCTGGATCACGGCGTCGGTCTCCGTCGACTTCGCCTTGGCCACCGCATTGAAGATCGCGAGCGCCGAGCGATGCGACGCCTGCACGATGCCGGGCACGAAGGGCGTCCCCGTCACTTCGACGATGTACTTGCTCAGGTCCTTGCTGACCGGGAACTGGCTCTTGAAGGGCTCCAGTTCGGGCGCCCAGAAGGTCACCCCCCACAGGTTCTGCGGCGTGGACTTCTGCATCGCTTTGGCGATCAGAAGCTCGGTGCCGGCTTCTCCGATCACCTTGAACTTCTTGTCCATGCCGACCGCGCGGCCCTGCTGGAGCAGGCTCACGCAGGGTGCGGCAGTGAGGCCGATGAACAGGCCCTCGGCGCCGGAGTTCATGAGGTTGTTGATCTCGATCTTGTAGTCGGCCTTGTTCAGGCTCGCGAACACCGGCTCGATCACCTTGACCTGGCGTCCGCTCTTGGCCGCCGCCTGCATCACACCCGCCTTGAAGTAGCGTGCGACGTCGCGGCCGTTCTCGCTGTCCGGCGCGATCACGGCCCAGGTCTGCACGTCCGCGAAGCGCGTCGTCATCAGGTTGCCGATTCCGCCATAGAGCATCAGGGCGTTGGAAGACAGGCGGAAGAAGTTGCGGCTGAAGTTCTCGTGCGTCACCGACATCACGCTGGGCGCCGGCGCCACCACCACGCTCTTGAGTTCGCCAAGGATAGGAGCGATCGCCAGCGCCATCGGCGACTGCCCTGCACCGATCGAGATGTTGACGCCCTCGCCGGCCAGCTCTCGCACCGCACTGACGGCGCCCGCGCTCGTGAACTTGTCGTCGCGCACGACGATCTCGATCGGCCGGCCCAGCAGGCCGCCGTTGGCATTCCATTGCAGCTGCGCGGCCTTGATGCCGTTGAGCCACGCTGCGCCCGCTTCCGCGCCGATGCCGCTCATCGGCAGCATCGCGCCGATCTTGACCGGCGTGCCCTGGGCCAGCGCCAGGGACGAAAACCGCGTCCCGGCGGCGCCCAGCACGGCTGCCGCACTCGCGGCCTGGATGAAGGTTCGGCGCTTCAGTGGTGTCATGGCTGTGTCTCCTCGTCGTCGCTCACATCGAGATGGGCTTGCCCGGCGATGGCGGTTCGGCCACGTCGGCTTCGTTGTAGGCAATGGCATCCACGATGCCGTAGCCCGGATCCGCGTCGCGCGCGCCCACCTTGGCGATGTAGGCGGTGCCGAGCCCCTGATGGTCTTCCTTGCGCACGTGGTAGGAACCCACGGCAGTGTCGAAGCTGAGGCCCTCCAGCGCGGCAATGACAGCTTCTGTCTCGGTGCTCTTCGCCTTCTGGATCGCGTTGAAAAGACCGAGCGCGCAGCGATGGCTCGACTGCACGATGCTTGGCGGGTTCTTGTCCCCGGTCAGCTTCACGTAGCCCTCGTAGAGCGGCATGCTCATCGGATTGCGCTTGCCGACTTCGGTGCCGGGCACCCAGTAGCTGATGCTCCAGAGATTGGCGGGCGTGGACTTCTGCATCGCCTTGGCGATCATCAGTTCGGTGCCGGCGTCACCGATGACCTTGAACTTCCTGTCCATGCCGACCGCCCGGCCTTGCTGCAGCAGGCTGATGCAGGGCGCGGCCGTGAGTCCGACAAAAAGCCCCTGCGAAGGCGCGTTCATGAGGCTGTTGATCTCGACCTTGTAGTCGGCCTTGTTGAGGCTCGCGAACACCGGGTCGAGCACCTTCACCTGCCGGCCTGCCTTTGCGGCGGCACGCTGCACGCCGATGGTGAAGAAGCGGGCCATGTCGCGGCCGTTCTCGCTGTCCGGCACGATGCACGACCAGGTTTCCACTTCCTTGAAGCGGTCCGTCAGCATGTTGCCGATCCCCGCGAAGGCGATGTAGGCGTTCCAGGACAGGCGGAAGAAGTTGCGCTGGAAGTTCTCGTGCGTGAGCGACATCACGGTCGGGCAAGGCGCGACCATCATGGCCTTCAGTTCGGGGAGGATGGGAGCGGTCGCCAGCGCCATCGGAGACTGCGAACCGCCGATCAGCAGGTTCACGCCGCTGCCGGCCAGTTCACGCGCAGCCGCGACGGCGCCAGCGCTCGTGAACTTGTCGTCGCGCACGACCAGTTCGACGGGTCGGCCGAGCACGCCGCCCTTCGCGTTCCATTGCTCGGCCGCGACCTTCGCACCGGCGAGCCAGGCCGCGCCGGCTTCGGCGCCGATGCCGCTCATGGGCAGCATCACCCCGATTCGCGCCGGCCCCGCCTGGGCTCGCGCCGAATGCAGCATCGGCAAGCCCAAGACGCCGGCCGCAGCGGCAGTGGTTTGCAGGAAATGGCGCCTCTTCATCGACATCGGTGTCTCCTTCGTTGACGCCTCGGAACAATCTCCGCTGCGCGATATTTGTTATAACAGATGCCAATTTACGACCAAGCCCAAGATGTCGCACTGGCGAAAACCCTCATGGAAAGATTCAGGCGCGCGCCTGCGCGGCGCTGTGCAGCGCCGGACGCTTCTTCGGAACAGGAGAGAAGGTGCCGCCCGCCTAGCGGACGCAGCAACGCATCAGCACCGAGCGCAGCCAGCGGTTGGCTGCGTCGTTGTCCGTACTGGCGTGCCAATACATATAGGCGTCCATCGAGGACAGCGGCACCGGGAAAGCCATCACCTGGTTGCCGAACTGCCTGTTCGCCATATGGGCGTAGCTCTCCGGCATGGTGAGCACCAGATCCGTTTCGGACACGGTGCGGCACGCGGCAAAGTAGAACTGGCAGCGCAACGCCACCTGCCGCTGAACGCCCATGCGGCGCAGTTCGATGTCCTCGAATCCCGGCCCCTGGCGGCGCGAAGTCACGAGGATGTGGCGCTGCGCGAGGTAGGTGTCCAGATCCAGCGATCCGTGGATGGCCGGATGCCCTTTGCGCACCACCACGGCCATTCCGTCCACGCTGATGCGCTTGACCTTGACCGCGTCCGACAGCGGCAGCAGCACGTCGATCGCCACATCCAGCGTGCCTGCAGCCAGCTCGCTCTCGAGGCTCCGGCGGTTGGCGCGCACGCCGGACACTTCGACCTCCGGCGCCTCGATCGCGAGTGCGCGCATCAGCGGTGGCATCACCGTCGACTCCATGTAGTCGCGCAGGCCGATGACGAAGCGCTTCTTCGCGACGGCAGGCTCGAAGCTCTGGGTGTCGTTGAGCAGCGCGCCGATCGACTGCAGCGAACCGCGCAAGGGATCGATCAGCCGCTTGGTGAGCGGCGTGGGCACCATCTTGTGGCCCTGCCGCTCGAACAGTGGGTCGTTGAACAGTTCACGCAGACGCGCCAGCGCATGGCTGATCGCGGGCTGCGTGAGGTGCAGCTTTTCCGCCGCCTTGGTGATGCCGCCTTCGGTGTAGATGGTGTCGAGCACCACGAGCAGGTTGAGATCGACTCTCGAGATATGCATTCGCTGTATCCAGGTCCATTCCAAGCATTCATTGGCCTCTGGGCGCCGCGGGCCTTAGGCTCTTTTGCAGCACGCCCATGATGCCGATCATGCCGCGAGATCGCGCCCGAGCGCATTCACCGAGGAGACAAGCCCCATGAGCGAAGCATTCAGCGGAACGACCGAAGTCCAGGAGCGCCAGCGCTTCGACGAAGCTCGGCTGCGCGAATGGTTCGTCTCGCACGTCGACGGCGATGCGGGCAGGGAGTTTCGGGTCTCTCAGTTCAAGGGCGGCCAATCGAATCCGACCTTCCTGGTCGAAGGCGGCGGGCGGCGCTACGTCGTGCGGCGCAAGCCTTCGGGCGCCCTGCTGCCGTCCGCCCATGCGGTAGACCGCGAGTTTCGCGTCATGAAGGCACTGGCCGCCACGGAGGTGCCGGTGCCTCGCGTGCATGCGCTCTGCGAGGACGAGGCCGTCATCGGCACCATGTTCTACGTGATGGAGTACATGGACGGCCGGATCCTCTGGGATCCGAAGCTGCCCGGCGCGAGCAACGAGGAGCGCGCCCGCATCTGCGACGACATGAACCGGGTGCTCGCCGCACTGCACGAGATCGACGTCGAAGCCGCAGGCCTTGGCGATTTCGGGCGCACCGGCAACTACATCGAACGCCAGATCGGACGATGGACTCGCCAGTACCGCGCAAGCGAAACGGAGCGTATCGAAGCGTTCGAGAACCTCATCGAATGGCTGCCGAAGCACGTGCCGCCGCAGGCAGCCACCCGGATCGTCCATGGCGACTTCCGCCTCGACAACCTCGTTTTCGCGCATGACGAGCCACGCATCATCGCCGTGCTGGACTGGGAGCTCTCGACGCTCGGCGACCCGATGGCCGACTTCGCCTATCACTGCATGGCCTGGCAACTGCCGCCGCCGTTTCGCGGGCTGGGCGATCTCTCCCGCGTGCAGATGGCGGCCTTGGGCATTCCGACAGAGGACCGCTACCTCGCGCGGTACTGTGAGCGGCGGCGACTCCCGCCGGTGACGGTAGATGCCTGGCGGTTCTATTCCGCCTTCAACCTGTTCCGGGCCGCGGCCATCGCGCAGGGAATCATGGGGCGCGCACTGGGCGGGAACGCGTCGAATGCGCAGGCGCTCGAAGCCGGCAGGCAGGCGCGGCAGTTGGCCGAACTCGGCTGGCATTGCGTCGCCAAGGACTGACGGCGGATGCCGGTGTCTCTGCAGCCACCCCGATTTCGCGGGCTCCGCCTTGCCCTAGCCGATGACGATGCGGCTGCAGCGGTGATCGAAAGCGTGTTCAACGTGCCGTCTGCTTCATCGAACTCCCATGCCGGGCGGCGATACGTCTTCGACGATCGGTGGATCGAAATGCATGCTTCTTCTTCAGACAATGCATTCGCCTTCCGATGCAACGACCTCGATGCGCAGCGCACCCACCTGCAACGGCTCGGCGTCGAGGCGCTCGACGGCTCCGCTCTCGGTTGCACGCCCCGCCTGTTGCTGGACGCGACGGACACGGGCGCTTGCATGGTCGATCTGCAGGCGCAGGACGCCGAACGCGCCCGAGCCGATGGACCTGCGCACCTCTGTGGCGTGGAACTGGCCGTGCGCACGCCCGAGCGGGTGGCGCTTCACTGGGCGCAGTTGTTCCACGCCGCATGCTCGCGCGATGCCGACGGTCTTCCGACGCTGGCGCTCGATCGCTTCAACCTTCGCTTCGTCCCGGCCGACGACGGCCGCACCCGCGTGACGGCCCTGGACTTCACAACCGGGGCACTGGATTCGCTCGTACGTAACGCGTCTTCTCAGGGCTTGAGCATCAACTGCGATGCGCGCCATGCCGCGTTCACGGCGCTCGGCATCACCTTCAGGCTTCGGTCCGGGGTATGAACCGAAGGCGCTCGCAGATCAGCTGAAGGACTTGCCTTCGGCCACCAGCTTCTGGATTAGCGCCGCAGGCTGCCAGAACTTCGCGTTGTCATGCGGGTTCTTCGCAAAACGCTTCATCGATTCGGCCACGTTGTACAGGCCCACCTGCGATGCGTAATGCATCGGACCGCCGCGCCAGATCGGGAAGCCATAGCCCGTCAGGTACACCATGTCGATGTCGCCGGACTTCGATGCAATGCCGTCTTCGAGGATGTGCGCGCCTTCGTTGACCAGCGCATACACCAGTCGCTGAACGATTTCCTCGTCCGAGATCTTGCGCGGCGTGATGCCGATTTCCTTGCCCGCGAGGTCGCCCATGCGGAACGGGCCCATCGCGAAGCCGAACTTCTCGATCGCCTTGTCGACCTGCTGCGGGGTCGCGCCTTCGTCCAGCAGGAAGCCCGCCTGGCGCGAGTACTGCTCGATCATGCGGTTGCCGATGAAGCCGTCGCACACGCCGGAGACCACTGCCGTCTTCTTGATCTTCTTGGCCGTGGACATGACCGTCGCGAGCACGTCCTTGGCCGTTGCCTTGCCGCGCACGACTTCGAGCAGCTTCATCACGTTGGCGGGGCTGAAGAAGTGCATGCCGACCACGTCCTGCGGACGCTTCGTGAAGGCGGCAATCTTGTCGACGTCCAGCGTGGAGGTGTTCGAAGCCAGGATGGCGCCGGGCTTGGCGACGCGATCGAGTTCCTTGAAGACCTTTTCCTTGACGCCCAGTTCTTCGAACACCGCCTCGATGATGAGGTCCGCGTCCTTCAGGTCGTTGTAGTCGAGCGTGGTGCTCAGGAGCGCCATGCGCTGCTCGTACTTGTCCTGCTTGAGCTTGCCCTTCTTGACCTGGGATTCGTAGTTCTTCTTGATGGTGGCGATGCCGCGATCAAGCGCCTCCTGCTTCATCTCGAGAATCTTGACGGGGATGCCCGCGTTCAGGAAGTTCATCGAGATGCCGCCGCCCATGGTGCCCGCGCCGATCACGCCGACGGACTTGATGGCGCGCTGGGGCGTGTCTTCCGGCACGTCCGGAATCTTGCTGGCGGCGCGCTCCGCAAAGAAAGCATGGCGCAGCGAAGCGCTCTCCGGGGTCCACACGAGTTCCGTGACCGCGGCGCGCTCGTACGCCACGGCGGCATCGAAGTCCAGCCGCACCGACTGGGCAACGCAGTCCAGACAACGCAGGGGCGCGGGATAGTTGCGCGAACTGGCCGCGACCATGTTGCGCGCGAACTGCAGGTAGGCCTCGGGGTTCGGATGGTGCACCTTCAAGTCGCGCGAACGTGGCAGCGGTCGCACGTCGGCCATGTCCCGTGCGAACTCGATGGCGGCGAGAAGAACATCCGCCCGCACGATCCGGTCGAACAATTTCTGAGAGGGAATCGCCGCCAGCACGTCGCTCATCACCGTGTCACCGGTCACGATCATGTTGAGGGCGGGCTCGAGCCCGATCAGGCGCGGCAGGCGCTGGGTGCCGGTGGCACCGGGCAGAATGCCGATGCGAACCTCCGGCAGCGCGACCTGCGTACCGCTCAGGACCACGCGGTAGTGGCACCCCATCGCAAGTTCGAGGCCACCCCCCATCACGACGCCGTGGATCGCAGCAATCACAGGCTTGCTGGCGCCTTCGACGATCCGGATGACATCCACCAAGTCCGGGGCGGCGGTGGCCTCCGGCTTGTTGAATTCGCGGATGTCCGCGCCGCCACAGAAGGCGCGACCTTGTCCCGTCAGCACGATGGCACGGACCGCCGCATCGTCCTGCGCGCGCGCCACCGATTCGGCGATGAAGCGCCGGTTGCCCAGGCCCAGGCTGTTGACGGGCGGGTTGTCCATCGCAATGACGGCGATGCCGTCTCGCACTTCGTAGCTGGCTGTCACGCATGTTCCTTTCGGCGTTGATGCCATCCGATGTTCCCGCACGCGCGATGCGGCTGCATCAACACGCCGCATGCGGCGGATGAAAAGCCTTCATGCGGAGGACGCCCCGGCGCGCGCCAGTCGGGGCACTATCGGAGCATGGCCCATCCATCCGCGGCCCACCCCACCTGACCCCACTTCATACATGCCATGCCTCTTCTGAACCGGGACAACCTCCAGCAATACGTCGGCCAATCCATCGGCAGCTCATCATGGGTGGAGGTGCCGCAATCGCGCATCGACGCCTTTGCCGATTGCACCGAAGACCGCCAGTGGATCCACATCGACGTCGAACGCGCCAAAAGCGAGAGCCCTTTCGGCGCGCCGGTTGCGCATGGCTTTCTCACGCTCTCGCTGCTCCCGATCACCTCCTATGAACTGCTCGGCGGGCTGAAGCCCACCAAGTCGGTCAACTACGGGCTCGACAAGCTGCGCTTCATGGCGCCGGTGCGTGCCGGCTCACGCGTGCGCAATCACATCAAGCTGCTGGCCGCCGAGCCGCGCGAAGACGGCTGGACGTTGCTTCGCACCGAAAACACGGTCGAGATTGAAGGCCAGGACAAGCCTGCGCTCGTGGCGGTCTCGCTGGGCCTCTTTTCCTGGTCGTGACGCCGGCCTTTTCAATCCACCCCTCACTCCATTCAACAACATGCAATTCGAATACACCCCCAAGGTCCAGGATCTCCAAAGCCGCCTCCTCGCTTTCATGGACGAACACATCTATCCGAACGAGAAGCGTCGCGAGGAAGAAGCTCACCAGTCCTACCTCAATGCGCAGAAGGGCGGAAGCTACACGACCCTTCCGCTGATGGAGGAACTCAAGCCGAAGGCGCGGGCGGCGGGACTCTGGAACCTGTTCCTGCCCGAGGCCGGCCATGGCGCCGGGCTGACGAACCTCGAATACGCGCCGCTGTGCGAAATCATGGGCCGCCGCTACTGGAGCGCCGAAGCTTTCAACTGCAGCGCGCCGGACACGGGCAACACCGAGGTCATCGCGCGCTACGGTTCGCCGGAACAGCAGGAGCGCTGGCTGCGTCCGCTGCTCGACGGCGAGATCCGCTCGTCCTTCGCGATGACCGAACCGGCCGTGGCCTCTTCGGACGCCACCAATATCGAATGCAGCATCCGGCGCGACGGCAACGACTACGTGATCAATGGGCGCAAGTGGTACATCACCGGCGCGATGAACGAGCGCTGCAAGCTGTTCATCCTCATGGGCAAGACCGATCCGGACAACGCCGACAGGCATCGGCAGCAGTCCATGATCATCGTGCCGCGCGACACGCCGGGCGTGACGGTCCTGCGCGACATGGCGCTCATGGGCCACTACGACGCGCCCTTCGGCCATCCGGAAGTGCTGTTCGAGAACGTGCGCGTGCCGGCGTCGAACCTGCTGCTCGGCGAAGGGCGCGGGTTCGAGATCGCCCAAGGACGCCTCGGCCCCGGGCGCATTCATCACTGCATGCGCATGATCGGGATGGCCGAGTCGGCGCTGGAGATGATGTGTGAGCGCGTGGTCTCTCGCGTGGCCTTTGGCAAGCCGCTGTCCGAACAGGGCGTGTGGCGCGAGCGCATTGCCAAGGCCCGCATGCTGATCGACCAGACGCGCTGGATGGTGCTGCATGCCGCCTGGCGCATGGACACCGTCGGCAACAAGGTGGCAGCGAAGGAGATCGCCATGATCAAGGTCATCGCGCCGAACAACTGCGTGCAGGTGATCGACGACGCCATGCAGGCCTTCGGCGCGGCCGGCTTGAGCCAGGACACGCTGCTGACATCGTTCTATGCCTATGCCCGCCATCTGCGCGTAGCCGATGGGCCGGACGAGGTTCATCGCAACGCCATCGCCAAGCACGAGCTGGCCGGATACGCCAGGCAGCGTGCGCCGGTCGCGGCGCGTTGAGCCGGGCGGCTCAGTTCACCGCCATCGAGCCGGCAGGATCACGCAGCATTCGCCGCAGCAGCTTGCCGTTCTTCGATGACGGCAGGCCGTTGCGGAAGATGACGGTGCGCGGCACCTTGTAGTGCGACATGTGCTGCAGGCACCATTCGATGATCCTCTGGTCCGCCCGATCGGTCTGCTGGCCCGCGCGCACGCGCGCGGCGGCCTCGTCCTTGAGCACGACATAAGCCTGCACGGCCTCGCCACGATCCGGGTCGGGCAGGCCGACCACCGCCGCCTGACGCACGTCGGGGTGCATCGCGAGGATGGCCTCGACCTCTTCGGGAAAGACGCTGTAGCTCCAGACCTTGATCATTTCCTTGGTGCGGCCCAGGAAGGTGAGGTAGCCCTCGTCGTCCACGACGCCAACGTCGCCGGTGCGCAGCCAGCCATCGAGCTGCATGGCCTGCGTGGCTTCCGGGTGCAGCCAGTAGCCCTTGTACCGGATGGGCCCGCGCAGCAGGATCTCGCCGCGCTGGCCCGTCGGCAATTCACAGCCGGTGTCGGGGTCGACGATGCGCAGCTCCACGCCAGGCGCGGGCTTGCCATTGGTGCCCCACTTGATGGCATCGGGCGGCATCAGCGTGTCGCAAGTGTGGGTCTCGCTCAGGCCGTAGCCCGCCTCGTAGACCAGGCAGCCGTTCGCGAAGCGGCTCCATCGCCCCGCGAGCGATTCGGTCAGTTGAACGCCGAAACTGGTGCCGACCGTGGTGCGCAGCGACGACAGATCGTAGGTGGCCGCGTCGTCACACGCCATGGTCGACGGCAAGGAAGGCGCCATGGTGTACCACCAGCTCACATTGCAGGCCTCGATGGCCTGCAGCACGGCCGTCGCATCGAAGCGGTGCAGCAGCACGACGGTCGCCCCTGCATAGATGGGAATGGCCAGGCCGGTCATCATTCCCGAAATGTGGTGCAACGCGACGTCGGCCAGCATCACGTCGTCACTGCCGATCCTGAAGCTGTCGGCGCTCACCGCGGTCTTGTAGAGCGCGCATTCGAAGCTGATCATCGCGCCCTTCGGCAGCCCGGTGCTGCCCGAGGTGTAGGCCATGAGCGAGACGTCGTCCATCGCGATGGTGTCCACCGGCGTGAACGATTCCGCTTCGGCGAGTGCATCGGCGAAGTCGATGACGCAGGCCGGCAGAGCCGGCGCCGGCTCATGCCGCAGCCGGATGTTCGCCGGCACGTCGATGGCGAGCGTCGCAGGGAGCATCTCGCCGTAGCGCACCGCGAAGACGTGCGCCACGGTGTGCATCGCGCTGGAGCCGAGCACGACCTTGAGGAGCTCCTCGCCGGCCACCACGGCGCTGGCATCCAGTTCGTTGAGCTGGTGTTCCAGCTCGTACGCGCGGGCATCGGGGTTGCAGGGGCTCACGATGGCGCCGAGCTTTTGCACGCCGAAGTGCGCAATGAGGTATTGCGGACAGTTGTGCAGGAAGAGCGCCACCACGTCGCCTTGGCCAATACCACGGTCGCGCAGGCTTTGGGCGAAGCGGTCGCTCAGGTCGTCGAGTTCGGCGTACGAAATCCGGCGCCCGTACCAGATCAATGCCGGCTTGTCCGGCGTGCTGCGGGCGTGCAGGCGCAAATACTCATGCAGCGGCTGAGAGCCGTGGCGGTAAGCGATCATGCTGGCGTGTCTCCGAGGCGGTCTGCTCGTCCGGATTCGGCCCACTATGCGGGACGCCCGGTTTGTGCACGATCATGCGGCCTTGCACCGGAAGCGACAAGCGCAGGTCAATGAATATTGAGCATGCAAGTGCATTTCCCCGCTGCATGGACCTGCGGGCACGCCCTCTTGCAGGACATGCCCAATCGTGTTGACGCGATGCGCCTCAGGCTGGTTGGCCGACGCGGCGGCGAGCAGGCTTCACGTCCTGCGCCGGAATCTGCGCGCCGCGCTCGCGCAGATAGGCGAGGATCGGCGCCGAGGTGCGCTCGATCTCGTCATGGACGCCGCGCCGTGCTACCTCGCCGTCGTGCTTGCGCAGCCCGCGCATCACCATGTGGTGCGGATGCTGCTTGCGAGGCTGCCCGAGCGCATGCGTCTGCAGCGCCTTCATGAGCGGCCCGCATTGCAGCCACAAGCTCTCGACGATGCGCTGCAGCACCGGCATGGCAGCCAACGCATACACGGCCATGTGAAAGCGCTCGGATTCGAGCAGCTCGCCGGCCATGTCGCCCGCCTCGCGCAAGGCGGCCATGCGCTCGTGGATGGCTTCGAGCTTCTTCAGGTCGTCGGCGCTGGCACGCTGGGCCGCGCGGGCCGCCGCCTGCCCTTCGAGCATGAGGCGAAGCTCGCGCACCTCGGCGAAGCGCTCCTCGCTCATGATCGGCACCCGCACCGAATGGTGACCCACCTGTTCGAGCGCCTGCTCCGAGATGAGCCGCGCCAGCGCCTCCCGCACAGGGGTCGGGCTGATGCCCATCTCGGCCGCGAGATCGCGCAGCTTGAGCTTTTCGCCGGGCGCGAACCGGCCGGCCTTGAGGTCGCGGCACAGCCGGGCATAGGCCTGCGCGTTGAGGCTGTCGCGAGTGAGAAGGTCTTCCATGGCGTGCGAGGCATGCGGAAACACGCCTTTGTCAATTGTCAAATAGCGAATATGTTATTTCAAATGGTGCCGCTCTGATCAACGGCCCGTGAACGCAGGAGCGCGCTTTTCCAGGAAATGCGCCACACCTTCGCGGAAATCCTCGCTCGCAAAAGAGGCCTGCATTTCCTCATCGGCGCGGCGCCAGGCGGTGTCCAGGTCCTGGAAGAGACTGTCGTACACCTGCCGCTTGATGACGCCGATGGAACGCGGCGAGGCGTTCTCGGTCATCTCGCGCGCGATCGCCTGGACTGCCGCCAGGAAGCCTTCGGCCGGCAATGCCTTGATCAGCCCGAGCGATGCCGCCTCCGCCGTGACCAGCGTGCGCGCCGACAGAAGCAGGTCGAGTGCATGCGTCGGGCCGATCAGCCTCGGCAACATCCACGAGATGCCGTGCTCGGCGATCAGCCCGCGCTTGGCAAAGGCGGTCGTGAGCTTCTGCCCCTCGGCCATGTAGCGGAAGTCGCAGAAGACGGCCATGCACAGGCCGATGCCGGCGATCGGGCCATTGATGGCCACGAAGATGGGCTTGCGCACGCGCAGCAGATAGCTGAAGCGCCATGTGTAGTTGGCTTCGATGCCATTGGCTGAGCGGGATCCGGCGGCCACCGGAATGGTGGTGTCAGCCGCACCGGCTGCGCCCGCTTCGAGAATGTCCATGTCCGCCCCGGCGCAAAAGCCCCGGCCCGCGCCGGTGACCACGATGGCGCGCACCCCCTCATCGGCCTCGGCAGCTTCGACCGCCTGGCGGAACTCGGTCTCCATGCGGTGCGTCCATGCGTTGAGTCGCTCGGGCCGGTTCAGCGTGATGGTGAGGATGCGGCCTTCGGTCGCGATGGTGATGTCCTGGAAGCTCATCGATGTCCTTCCTTTCTCAGGCTTCGCCGCCGATGGTGGCGCCGCCGTCGATGACGATGGTCGTGCCGGTGATGAAGCGCCCCGCATCGGAGCCCAGCAGCAGTGCGGCTCCGGCAATGTCTTCCGGATCACCGATGGCGTTGAGCGGGCTGGACGCCAGCGCCGCGGCCAGCGTCTTCGGGTTGTCCCACAACGCCTTGGCGAAGTCGGTCTTGATGAGGCCCGGCGCGATGCAGTTGGTGCGCACGCCCTGCTTGCCCCACTCCAAAGCGAGATTGCGCGCGAGCTGCATGTCGGCCGCTTTCGAGATGGCATAGGCGCCCAGCACGCGCGAGCCCGTCAGGCCGGCGATCGAGCTGACGATGACGATCGAGCCGCCGCCCCGCTCCGCCATTCCCGGCGCAACCCGGTTGACCAGCCACAGGTTCGACCGGATGTTCACATCCATCACCTTGGAGAAGGCTTCGTCGCTGATGCCGGACATCGGCCCGTAGTACGGATTGACGGCCGCGTTGCAGACCAGCACGTCGACCGGCCCATAGGCTTTCTCGGTCTGGTCGACCAGCGCGGTCACCTGTTCCTTGCTGGAAATGTTGCAGGCGACGGCGATGGCTTCCAGGCCTTCGCCGCGCAACTGCTCGACCACCGCATTGCAAGCGTCGACCTTGCGGCTGGTGACCACGACGCGCGCACCCGCGCGGGCATAGGCGATGGCGATGGCACGACCGATGCCGCGCGACGATCCGGTGACGATGGCAGTCTTGCCCTTGAGAGAAAAGCGGTCCACGGCGGGCTCCTTCAACGGTTGACGAACTTCGGCGCACGCTTCTCGACAAAGGCGCGGGCCGCTTCCTGGTGGTCTTCGGTCATGCCGCAGCGAATGTGGCGGATGGCCTCGTGGTCGAGTGCCTGCGCCAAGGTGGCGCCCTGCTCCGCTGCGTTGAGATTGGCCTTGATGTGACCGAGCGTGATTGAAGGCCCGTCGGCCAGTTGCTGCGCGAGAGCGCGCCCTTCGGCGTCGAGTTCGGCGTCCGGCACCACGCGCGTGACCAGTCCCAGCTGGAGCGCTTCGTCGGCCTTGAGCACGGGCGAGAGCAAAGCGAAGGCACGCGCCCGCTGCCCCAGCAGCTTGGTCAGGAAATAGGTGCTGCCGAAGTCGCCCGACAGGCCGACCTTGGCGAAGGCCGATGTGAGCTTGACCGTGTCGCTCGCCAACAGCAGATCGCACGCGAGCGCGAGCGACAAGCCGGCGCCGGCCGCTGCGCCGCGAACCACCGCGATAGTGGGCTTGGACATCTCGTGCAGCAGCCGCGAGCACTCCATGTGTTCGCGAAGCTGCAGGGTGCGGGATTCAAGCGTGTGGCGGGTCGCGTCGTCTTCGGCCATGGCCTTGACGTCACCGCCGGCACAGAAGGCGCGCCCTGCGCCCGTCAGAACGACGGCCCGCACTTCGTTGTCGACCGCGGCGCGGCGCAGCGCCGCAAGCAGCGCTTCGGTCATCGGCATGGTCAGCGCATTGAGGCGTTCCGGCCTGTTGAGGGTGAGCGTCAGTACGCCCGCTTCGAATCGTTCGATGAGCTCGGTGGTCAAGTGGGTGTCTCCTATTGTGGCTGCGTGTCGTTGATGTTCACCGGGTGGCAAGCGGGTCGGGTTCAAGCCCAAGCCACTGCTGGAGTACCTCGGCATTGTGTTCGCCGACTTCCGGCATGGCGCGCTCGATGGTGAGCGGAGTCGCCGAGAGATGAATGGTCACGCCCTGCACCGGCACGCTGGTGCCGCCGAAGGGGATGTCGGCGATGGCGCCTCGATGGCGAAGCTGAGGGTTGTCGACCACTTCGTCGATCGTCGCGATCTTGGCGCAGGGCACACCCTCGGCTTCGAGGCGGGCGACGATCTCATCCGCCTTGTGCGCGAGCATCCAGTCGGCCACGATGCTTTCCACTGCGTCACGATGTTCCAAGCGGGACGCCATCGACACGAAGCGCGGATCGTCCAGCAGCGCCGGATGCTTCATGGCCCGCACGACGCGTGGGAACATGTTGTCGTCGCCGCCCACGATCAGCACATAGCGGTCGTCGCCGGTGGCAAAAGTATTCGAAGGCGCCACGAAGCGGTCGCGGCTGCCGACGCGCGTCATGGTGGTACCGAAGAGCTTCTGCTGCGGGATCGCCGTCATGAGCAGCGATGCGGCGCTCTCCAGCAGCGAAACATCGACCAGTTGCCCCTGCCCCGTCGCATGCCGCGCATTGAGCGCAGCAAGGATGCCCAGCGCGGCATACATGCCCGTGGTGTAGTCGCACACGAAGGAGCCGATCATGGTCGGCGGCCCATCCTCGGCGCCCGTCATGTCCATCAGGCCGCTCATGGCCTGCGCGACGCCGTCGAAGCATTGCTTGTGAGCGAGCGGCCCGTCCTGGCCGAAGCCGGAGATGCGCGTCATCACGAGCCGCGGGTTGAGCGCGTGCACCGCATCCCATCCGAGGCCCATCTTTTCCATCGTGCCCGGACGGAAATTCTCGACCAGCACGTCGGCCTTCGCGATGAGGCTGCGCAGCAGACTGAGCCCACTCTCGCTGCGCAGGTCGAGCGCGAAGCTCTTCTTGTTGCGGTTGACGATGAAGGTATAGAGGCTCTGCCCGTTCACGGCCGGCAAGGCGCGGCGGGCGTATTCGCCCTCTCCCGGCGGCTCGATCTTCACCACTTCGGCGCCCATGTCGCCGAGCATCATGGCGCAGTACGGTCCAGCGATGAAGCGCGACAAATCCAGTACGCGCAGTCCGGCAAGCGATGTCATGAAAGGCGCCTTTGTCTCGTCTCGGTTGTGTTCTTGTCAGTTCTGTATTTGTTATATCATATTCCAACTCGCATCCAAGAACGATCACAAGGAGACAAACGTTTTGACAACGACTTTTCTGAGACTGCGCCAGCTCTGCCTGGTGGCCGCGCAACTGGCGCCGGTGGAAGAAGACCTGTGCGCCGTCTTCGGCGTGAAGGTCTGCCACCGCGATCCCGAGGTGGGGCAGTTCGGCTTGCACAACGCGCTGATGCCCTTCGGCAGCAGCTTTGTCGAGGTCGTCGCGCCGCTGCGCGAAGGCACCACGGCCGGGCGCTACATCGAGCGCCGCAAGGGCGATGGCGGCTACATGGTGATCCTGGACAGCGAGTCGCTGCCGCGCTGGCGGGCGCATGTCGACACGATCGGTGTGCGCATTGCCGCGCCGCTTGCGATCGGCGACTACGAGGGCATGCAACTGCATCCGCGCGACACGGGCGGTGCGCTGCTGGAGATCAACACCACGCGCAACGGCGCGGACCTGAACGGCCCCTACTGGCCTGCCGGACCGCACTGGCGCGATGCCGTCTCGGAACTTCATGTGCGGGGCATCACCGGCGCCGTGCTGCAGGCCCAAGACCCGGAGGCGCTGGCAACGCGCTGGGGCCGCATCCTCCAGCGTTCGGTCGAACGCGGGGACGGCGACTGGCACCTGCGGCTCGACAACGCCGCCCTTCGATTCGTCCCGCTGGGCGACGACCGCGGCGAAGGACTCGCAGGCATCGAACTGTCGGTTCGCGACGCGACCCCAATCCGCAGCGCCGCGCAGGCGCGCGGGCTCGCCAACGACAACACAAGCGTCTCGATCGGCGGCATCCGCTTTTCGCTGCACCCAAAGAACTGACGGAGAGTCATCCATGGAACTGGCCTTTTCGAAGGAAGAGCAAGCGTTTGCCGACGAGGTGCGCAGCTTCATCACCGAGAACCTGCCGCGTGACATCTCGCGGCGCGTGGAGCACGACCTGCACTTGCATCGCGAGGACTTCATGCGATGGCAGCAGATTCTGGGGCGGCGCGGATGGCACGCCTACACATGGCCGATCTCTCAAGGCGGGCCGGGCTGGAACGCCACGCAGCGCTACATCTTCGAGACCATCAGCGCCGAGCTGAACTGCCCGACGATCCAGCCCTTCGGGCCGCGCATGGTGGGGCCGGTGATCTTCAATTTCGGCAACGAGGCGCAGAAGGCGCAGCATCTGCCGGGCATTCGGGCATCGACGACCTGGTGGTGCCAGGGCTATTCGGAGCCCGCATCGGGCTCGGACCTCGCGTCGCTCGCCACGCGGGCCGAAGACCGTGGCGACCACTACCTCGTCAATGGCCAGAAGATCTGGACCTCCTACGCCCACTACGCCGACTGGATGTTCTGCCTGGTTCGCACCAGCCGCGAGGCCAAGGCGCAGCGAGGCATCTCTTTCGTGCTGATCGACATGAAGTCGCCCGGCATCGTCGTGCAGCCGATCCCGATGCTCGAAGGGACGCGTTCCTTCAACGCCGTGTTCCTCACTGACGTGAAGGTGCCCAAGGGCAATCTGGTCGGCGAGGAAGGCAGCGGCTGGACCTACGCGAAGTTCCTGCTCGAACATGAGCGCGTCGAGAATTCGAACATCGGCTTTTCCACCTTCGCCATGCGTCGCCTGCATCGCATCGCATCCGGCGTGCGCCACCGCGGCCGTCCGCTGATCCAGGACCCTGTGTTCCGCGCCAAGGTGTCGGCCGTCGAGTCGCAGCTGAAGGCGCTCGAAATCACGACACTGCGGGCGCTGTCGAGCATGGGAAGCGGCAGCTCCCCTGGCGCTGGACTGGCCTCGGCATTGAAGATTCGCGGCACCGAGATCGGACAGCGAATCACCGAGCTGATCTTCGAGGCGTCGGGGCCGAACGGGCAGGTGCTCGACCCGGCCCAGATGCGCGGCGAGGGGAACCTCGAAGGCATCGAGGCCAGCGTGCGCGGCGCGGCGCCCAACTACTTCTGGCGTCGCGCGATGTCGATCTACGGCGGCAGCAACGAGATCCAGCGCAACATCATCGCGAAGCAGGAGTTGGGGCTATAGGCGCGTGCCAGTCTGAAGGCCACTACATTGAAACTCGTCAAGGAGACGCAGGATGACGCAACCCGAAGAACGCATCGCCATCGATCCGACCCGTGAAAGCTTCAAAGGCCTCTTCGATCGTGTGCCGCCCGACTCGCCAGTGACCATGCTGAACCTGCTGGCCTTTCGCGAGCAGGCCGCTGACGCCCCCGGTGCGCCGCCGCGCTCCGGCCGCGCCGCCTATGCAGCCTACAGCGCGGGCGTGGCGCCGCTACTGGCGAGGGTGGGCGCGCGCGTGGTCTGGCAAGGCGGCGCGCTTCATGCCCTGGTGGCCCCCGCGGGCGAAGCCTGGGACGAGGTGCTGTTGGTGGAGTACCCGTCGCGCGATGCTTTCTCCGCCATGATCAAGTCGCCGGAATACAAGGCGGTCCTCCATCATCGGACTGCCGCCTTGAGCGACGCTCGTCTCATTGCCATGCGCAGTGCGAGGATTCCAAGCGCATGAGACGCTTGCGCAACTCTGTAACCGCACTTTCAACAGTTGTCAGCACGTCCACGTCGAGCTCACTACGAAGCACTGCCGGAGAGCCGCTTTGTCGCACCGCGAAGGTCCGTTCCGTAAAGCGCTGCCTCAACCTCACGCCATTCGTCGGATGCGTCGTTGAAGAGCGCAGAGCACTGACTTCGGAGCCATTGGCTACGGGCATCGTGATGCACCAACCGGTGCCAGTGCTGTTGCACCGAGAACGTCGGGGGATCGAACGGCAGGCCAAGCAACTGCACGGTGCCTAGCTGCGCAAACCGTGCGCCCGTGGCCAATGGCACCGTTGCCAGCAGATCAGTCTCTTCGATGATGGCTGGCAGACTCATGTGGTGCGGAGTGCTCAACACGATGTGACGCTTCAAACCGCGTTGCTCGAGGAACTTCTCAAAGAGATCGTTGCTTCGCGCGGGCGAAGCCACAACCGCGTGGCCGAACTTCAGGAACGCCTTCTCAGTCAACCGGCTGCCCTCCAAGGGATGGCCCTTGCGCACCATGCAGGCATAGGTGTGGACATACAAGCGCTGCTGAAAAAACGACTGCGAGCCGAGGTCCGGAAAGTACCCGAGCGCCAGATCGACTTCTCCCGCGGTCATGGCAGCCTGCAAAGGCCCGTGAGCGAGCGTCGAGCAAGCCACGCGGGCGCCAGGTGCGTGCTCCTGCAGGCGACGCAGCAATCTTGGGAGGAACACGATTTCGGCGACGTCTGCCATGGCAAGACGAAACTCGGTGCGGGTGGTGGCCGGATCGAAGCCAGGTTGCCCGAGCACGCCCTCTGCCACCTGCTCCAGGACAGATCGTGCGGTAGCAATCATGCGTTCTGCGCGCGGCGTCGGTGTCATGCCGTCGGCAGTGCGCACGAAAAGCGGGTCGTCGCAAAGTTGCCTCAACCTGGCCAGCGCACTGCTGAAGCCTGACTGGCTCATGTCCAGCGCGTCAGCCGCGTAGGTCACGCTCCGGGTGCTGTCCAGCGTGACCAGTACCCGGAGCAAGTTCAGGTCGAATGCGGTCGCAAAAGTCTTGTCTATCGATTTCACAGATAGTGATTCTCCGGTTCAGCGTATTGCACGATAGAGGGCCAATACCTAGAGTGGCCCTGCCCTGAACCTGAAGACAGGCGGCTCGATCCGCCGGGACGGAGACACACGATGTTTGTGAAGAACTGTTGGTACGTGGCCGCCTGGGACCACGAAGTGCTTGCCGACACTCTGTTGGCGCGCACGATCCTCGACCAGCCCGTGCTGGTGTACCGCCGAGCCGATGGCGTGGCGGTGGCAATGGACAACCGCTGTGCGCATCGCGGGGCGCCCCTGTCAATGGGGCGGCGCGAAGGTGACGCGATCCGCTGCATGTACCACGGCCTCAAGTTCGGCGCCGACGGTCGGTGCGCCGAAGTCCCAGGGCAAGAGAACATCCCGCCGCGACTGTGCGTTCGCAGCTATCCGGTGCAAGAGCGGGGCCGGTGGATCTGGATCTGGATGGGTGATCCACAGCGCGCTGATCCTGCGCTCATTCCTGACGCCTTCTCACTGAAGCACCCTGAATGGCGTTACAAGCCCGGCTACTTGCATTACGACACCGACTACCTGCTGATCTGCGACAACCTGCTGGACTTTTCGCATCTCTCGTATGTGCATGAGAAGACACTTGGCGGGTCGCCCAACATTGCCCAATCGCGCCCCGAGGTCACACGCCTCGATCGTGGCCTGCACGTCACGCGTGATGTGCGCGACACCGTGCCCGCCCCGTATCACGCACGCCTCGGCGGATTCACGGGGAAGGTGAACAGGCGCTTTGCATACGACTTCCTGGTGCCCGGTGTGTTGCTGATGCACGCTCACGTCAAGCCTGCGGACACGCCGCACGACGACATGACGGGAGCCCTCCAATTCCACAGTTGTCAGGCCCTGACGCCGGAGACCGCCGGCAGCACCCACTACTTCTTCATGCAAGCCCACAAGTTCCGCCTGGACGACGCCACCATCACAGAGTCGATCTATCAAAGCCTGTGCACCGCGTTCGAGGAGGACCGCCAGATCATCCAGGCGCAAAGCGACATGCTGGCTGCGACACCCGGCGGACAAATGCACCCCATCGCGGCCGACAAGGCACTGGCGCAGTTCCGTCGTCTGATACAGGAAATGTGCGGTGCAGAGCAGGAACAAGGCGCATCCGCGGCAGCAATGCCAGTGACGATTCGCGGGTCTGCGCTTGCGTCCAACCCATAACAGGAAGAGGCAACCATGAGAGTGAATTTGCGCATTGCCGCGTTCGCAGCGGCTGCATGGGCTGCGTTGCCAGCCCAGGCCGAGATCGTCATTGGCGCCAGCTTTTCAATCACCGGCCCTGCCGCCGCGCTTGGCATCGCGCCACGCAACACGATGCAGTTGTTCCCCGATCAGATCGGCGGCGAGAAAGTACGCATAGTCGTTCTGGACGATGCCACTGACTCGACCGGGGGTGCCAAGAACGCGCAACGTCTCGTCGCGGACGAGAAGGCCGACGTGATCGTCGGTTCCACCGCGAGCCCGCCTGCACTGGCGATTGCCCAAGTGGCGTTGGCATCGCAGACTGTGCAACTGGCTGCGGCGCCCATCGAACTTCCCGAAGGCGCGGATGCCTTCACCTTTCGCCTCCCACAGGGCATCGCCTTGATGGCTGAGGGCACCGTTGCGCAGATGAAAAAGTCTGGCGTCAAGTCCTTCGCCTTCCTGGGTTACTCCGATTCGTACGGCGAAAGCTGGCTGCGCGAAATGACCCGTTTCGCAGACAAGGAGGGCATCAAACTGGTAGCCGCCGAGCGCTTCTCACGCACGGACTCAAGCGCAACCTCGCAGGCGTTGAAGGTGCTGGCCCACAACCCCGACGCGGTGCTCGTGGTCGCGTCAGGCAGCGGCGCAGTGATGCCTCAGAAGGCCCTGGTTGATCGCGGCTACAAGGGCAAGGTCTACCAGACCTACAGCGCCGTTGCGCCCGACCTGCTGCGAATGGGCGGCAAGGATGTCGAAGGCACGCTGGGCTTGTCGGGGCCCGCGGTGGCGGCCGACCAGTTGCCCGACATTCATCCGTCGAAGAAGGTGGCGCTCGACTTCATCAAGCTCTACGAGTTGAAATTCGGTGCCGGAAGCTACAACCAGTTTGCGGCCAACGTCTGGGGTGCCAAGCTGCTCCTGGACAAGGCGATTCCTCTGGCGCTGAACAAGGCAAAGCCGGGCACTCTGGAGTTCCGCCTGGCGCTCAAGGAAGCACTTGAAGGCATGGGTGAAGTCGTTGTGCCGCAAGGCGTGCTGCGCTACAGCGCGAAAGACCACTATGGGTACGACAGTCGCGCGCGGTTCGTCCTGAGCGCCCAAGGAGGCGCCTGGCGTGGCATCGATTGATGCTCTGTAGCGCCGTTGCCAGGGCAAGCAGGTAGAAGTTGCAAGAGCTCTACCCAGAATTCGCGTTTGGAGTGCGGATTCAACCGGTCGATGCAACCCACTGATGACTGCCGTAGGCAGAAGGAGTGTTGCAGATGGCTTACCGGACGCGAACCTACTACACGGACAGCCAGAAGGCATTGATGTGGGAGCGATGGAGGCAGGGATGGACCCTGCATCAGATTGCTCAACTGTTCAATCGGGCACACACGTCCGTGCAAAAGATTCTGTCCCGTACGGGTGGCATTCAACCACCGGAGCGAAGCCGTTCATCGATGGCGCTGACACTCGCCGAGCGCGAGGAGATCTCGCGTGCCATGGCGGCTGGCTTCTCGATTCGCTCGATCGCATTGATCCTCGGGCGAGCTGCATCCACCATCAGCCGTGAGATCAAGCGCAATGGTGGTCCGGGATGCTATCGAGCGACCCAGGCCGATCAGGCGACCTGGGATCGGGCTCGTCGACCCAAACGCTGCAGACTTGTTGAGAACCGGGACCTGGCGCGCATCGTCACTGAGAAGCTTCGACTGCAATGGTCTCCGGAGCAGATTGCCGGTTGGCTCAAGCATACTTATCCGAGCGACGAGACCTCCCACGTGTCCCACGAGACCATCTACCGCAGCCTGTTCATTCAAGCCCGCGGGGCCTTGAAGAAGGAGCTGCTGCAGCATCTCAGGCGCACCCGGGGCATGCGCCGCTCACGCCAGTACACGCAGAAGACAGACGTCCACGGAAGAATCGTCGACGCCGTCTCCATCAGCGAGCGGCCAGCCACGGTCGAAGATCGAGCAGTTCCCGGCCACTGGGAGGGCGACTTGCTCTTTGGAAGCGCCAACAGCCAGATCGCCACGCTGGTTGAGCGTCAGACGCGATATGTGATGTTGGTCAAGCTGGATGGCAAGGACTCTCAGACTGTCGTCAACGCGCTCGTCAAGAACGCCCGCAAACTGCCCCAGGAACTCTACAAGTCACTGACTTGGGACAGAGGCACGGAGATGCATGCTCACAAGAAGTTCACGTTGGCCACCGACATTCAGGTGTACTTCTGCGATCCTCAGAACCCATGGCAGCGCGGAAGCAACGAGAACACGAATGGATTGCTCAGGCAGTACATGCCCAAGGGCATGGACATCTCAGGGTTCTCACAGCTTCAACTCAACGCGATCGCGAGACAATTGAACGAGAGGCCGCGCAAGACGCTCGGTTTCCATACACCGGCTGAGATGTTCAGCGAATGTGTTGCATCGACCGGTTGAATCCGCAAGCGTTTGCGGTCCTTGCGCCGATGCGCGCGTACTACCGTAGGCGACCATGACCTACCGTTCGCCGACGTCCGCTCTGGAGCGAGCTAAATTAACTTCGATGCGGGAGCGATTGAGCCGGTGTTCTACGCCGGCATTTACCCCCGCCCAAGGAAGCGTCGCACACGACTGACGTCCCCCTCAGCGACGGCAGCGCGTATGGCGGTACTTGATACGCGGACCCCGTCGAGGAAAAAGTCCTCCAACGTGGCCACCTCAAGGCCCACTTCGCAGCCCAGCGTCCTTAAAGTAGTTATGTCACCGCCTCGCTCAGCGCCGAAATGGAAATCCTTCCCGACCAACAGAGACCGAACCGCTAGCTGTCCGACAAGAACGTTAGCTACGAACGATTTAGGTGACATACCCGCGATGGCTTCAGTAAAGGGGAAGACGTAAAGCCTGTCGAGTGCCTGTGTTTCTTCGAGCAGTCGGATCTTGTCGCGTAGCGACGTTAGTCTGACTGGCGCGCGCGCTCCAAGGAAGTACTCGATGGGATGCGGATCGAACGTCAGGGCGCAGGCGGGCAATTGCCGCGCTGCTGCGTTCTGCTTCAATCTCTCGACGACTGCTCGGTGGCCGAGATGTACGCCGTCGAATTTGCCGATCGTGAGAGCGATGGGTGACTCTGATTCGACAGGAATATCGGATATGACTTCCATTTGCGCGTATCCCTTCTTTTCTGGCTCCAGAATCTCGCGACGATGATCCGGCCTCAGCGCCGTCGCCTTCATGCCAGGCACCATAGGCGCAGCAGCCGTCGTGGTGCTGCCCGGTTCAACACAACTTATCTCCGCGGGTGAGGTCGACGCATAGCATGCAGCCTGCGTGGTGCCGGTCGCGTCGACCATGCTCAACAGAGGAGGATTTTTCTCCTACCGCTGCTGAGCTATTGTGGCCGGGCCAGCGTATCGGCGAGCTCCCACAGCGACCCCATCTGCCCTGAATGAAAAAGCAAAGGTGGTATGTCCGTCCGCGAAAAGCCATCCACCCGCCCGAGGATGATCGTGTGATCTCCTTCCTGATGGCGCGAATACGTGGAGCATTCGAATGTTGCAACGCTGTGCAGCAGCTTTGCACATCCGTTGGATCCGATTTCGAACTCGTCAGCGAAGCGCTCGAACTTGTCTGGCGCAGGCTTCGCGAAATGCCAAGCGAGGTCGCGCTGCTCGGAACTCAACACGCTGAGGTTGAAAGGCCTTGCTGCTAAGAACGCGTCGGCGCTGCGAGTGTCGTCCCGAATGCTCCACAAGATCAAAGGTGGGTCGAGCGACACCGAGGAGAAGGAGTTGATTGTCATCCCCTCGCGCTTGCCGTCGGGCGTTGTGGTCGTGACGAGGCACACGCCCGTGGGGAATGCGCCCAGCGCCTGGCGGAGTTGGCGAGCGTCGACCGTGTCGGCCTCGTCGCCAGTGATGAGTGCCCAGGAGTACATGGTTGGCCTCCGCGATCAGTACTGTCCCTTGGGCTCCAGGCCGAGCAGGTATTGCCCCACCATCGAAGAAACTGCGTCCCAGTTGAGACTGATATGGCGAGAGATAGCGTTCGCATCGCGCCACATACGTTGAATGGGCTGATTCAGGGACAAGCCCGCACCCCCGACGCTGGCGAACACGGCCTCAACGGCATCGCGTGACAGACGTGCTGCGAAAGCGTGGTCTCGACGGTTTCGAATTCTTTGTTCGACACTGATCGTGTTGCCGTCGAGAGCCATTTGCTCGACTTGTGCGGTGTCCCGGTACAGCAGCAACCGCGCCGCATCGACGCTTGCGGATGCTTCGGCCAAGCGAGACTGGACAGGAAAGAACTCGCTCAGGCGATTGCCACCTCCAGATACGGCGCCGCGGGTGACCCGGTTGCCAGCCAATTCAATCATCTCGTCGACCGCACCTTGAGCAGTTCCGAGGATAGGAGACACCAGGCACACCGGCACCGCGGAGAGGAAAGGGATGCGATAGATCGGATTTGCGTTGACCTTGGTGCCCGGAGGGCAGTTGGACGAAGCTTCCGCGAACGTCAGTTTGCGGTGTGCCGGGATGAAAGTGGGCTTCTCGATCACGACGGCCTTCGAGCCCGTTCCCGCTTGGCCCGCTACATACCAGTTGTCTTCGATAGACCAATCGGATCGGGGAGCGAGCAGAAACCCAGCGGTGGGTGCCGCACCTTTCTCTTCGGGCGGAAACTGGACGCCGAGGAGAGCCCATTGAGAGTTGTCCACGTTGGATGCAAAAAGCCACTTGCCGTGCACAAGGTAGCCTCCGTCGACTTTCTCGGCCATGGTTGCCGGCGCGTATGAACCGCAGACGATGGCGCTGGGGTCTTTGCCCCACACGTCTTCCTGAGCTTGCTCGGGAAACGTGCCGACCAGCCACTGGTGGATGGCGCCCAAAGAACAGCCCCAAGACGATGAGGTGCAGCCGCGTGCAAGTTCGCTAACCACATCGATGAATGCAGTGAAACCGTACTCATAGCCGCCGTATCGGGCAGGTTGCATCAGCTTGAAGAAGCCCGCGTCATGAAAGGCCCGGGTGGTCTCGTCTGACACCCGGCGATCTTGTTCTGTTCGCTGCGCCCGGGCGCGCAGCACCGGGACGAGTTCACTTGCGGATGCAACTAATTGCCCGATCGGAGGGGCGTCAGCCACGGGCGACCTTCGGCCGGGCGCAGGGAGGTCAACGCGGTTCAGTTGTGCGAAGGGAGCAAAGCGGGCGGCGGATTCGGTCATGGAGGTCTCCAAGGTGCTACGGGTTGGGTGAGGCCTCAATTAAAGTCCATAATATTTGCAAACGCAATTAAAAAGAGCCTAGGGTTTACTCTATGATTCCGGCATCATTTGCTGTTAAATTCGCCTTTGTGAAACGAAAATCAGGTTCAGTGGTGCCCATCCAGCAGCATCGACCCAACGGTCGGTCGCCCTCAGAGTTGAATGCGTCTGCAGGAAAAAAGGAAGATCACGATCTGGAGCGTGCGATCCCTTACTTGCTTGCGCGCGCAGGAACACGAATGGGGCAGTCGTTCAGCAAGGAGCTCAAGCAGTTCAAGCTATCGCTGACCGAGTGGCGGGTTTGCGTTGCTCTGCATCACAAGGAGCACCAGCGCCTGTCGGATCTGGCACTGCATACATCAACGGACGCTTCCACGCTCTCAAGAGTGGTAGACGGTCTCTTGCAGCGGGGCATTCTCGTGCGCGAGCGATCGAACGAGGACGCTCGTGCAATCGCTCTCGGTTTGACGGAGGCGGGACGAGAGCTCACGCTCCGAATCATCCCGCTCGCGCAGCTGTACGAGCGCGTGTCGTTGTCTGGGTTGAGCGCCGTGCAGGCAGAGGCGCTTCGAGACATGCTCGCCATGGTCTACGACAACCTAGCGGTTTTGGATACCGAGTGAGGAAATGCGCTTTCCGCACAGGACATCAGTGCCCGACGGGGTGACTTGACGAAATTGCCCGGTGTTCGACTTGAGCGCCGAGCGTCTTCAAATAAAAAGTTTCGGAGACGGCAAAGTGAACATCATCGCGATCGACTTGAACCTCTTCCTTGTCTTTCAGGCGATCTACAACACGCGCAGCGTGACGCTTGCAGGTGATCGCCTTGGCATGACGCAATCCGCCGTGAGCAATGCTCTCAAGCGTATGCGCGAACGCTTCAACGACGTGCTGTTTGTGCGTTCGCCGGAGGGGATGGTCCCAACGCCAGTTGCCGAGCGCCTCATCACCCCCATAGAGGAAGGCCTTGCCTGCCTCGTGCATGCGGTCGATCAGGGGAGAACATTCGAAGCGGCATCATCGACCCGCTTGTTTCGGATCGCGGTCAATGACATTGGTCAGTTGGTCATGATGCCGGAGCTGCTCTCTGTCGCTCGCTCTATCGCACCGGGAGTTCGCTTCGAAACGGTGGATGTGTCAATGCCCGAAGCCAGACAGCGGATGCTCCATGGGCAGATCGACATCGCGCTCGGAAGTTGGGAGATGATGGGTCCATCCTTCTATCAGCAACGGCTATTCGATGAGACGTTCGTCGTCTTGATGTCCAAGTCCTCTCCTTTGGCCACCAGAAATCGCATCGACATCGAGGACTATCTTGCGGCCGAGCATGTGGCCTACCGACCCCAGGGGACAACCGATTTCCAGCTCCAGCAAACCCTCGGCAAGGCAGGGGCGCTGGACCGCCGACAAGTAGTCCTCACAGCCGCGCACTCACTTGGCTTGGCGTCGATCGTCGCCGCCTCCGGACTTCTCATGACGGCGCCGGCCCGGCTCGCGAAGGCGATGGTGGAGTCTCGTTCGGACCTGCGCAGCATCCCTGCGCCCTTCGAAGTGGTGCCCTTCGAGATTCACCAGCAGTGGCACGAGCGTTTCCACCAAGACAGCGGCAATCGCTGGTTGCGTGAATTGATATTCGGCCTCTTTCACGTGAAATCGCGTCTCGGTGACGTGCTGCGCCCTCAGGTTGAGTGCGCCTAATCTTCGACTAACGCGTCATCATGCTGCTGATCGGTCAGGGTGTTTCGCCTTCAAACGCACGACCCAGCAACTCTCGCAACGCGGCTCTCTCTAGCGGCCGCGGATTGGGGTATTGGTTCGATACAGCCAGGTCGGCAGCTTGGTCAAGTCCGCTAGAGACCATGCCGATGGATCTCAATGAGACGGGAGCTCCGTGCGATCTCGCAAGTTCAAACATGCCCGAGGGTGCATCCGCGACCATGAGCGCCTTGGCGATCCGGTCCATAGCCGCAGGCGCCGCCTTCGCGTTGTAGCGCAGTGCGTGCGGTAGCACCACTGTGTGCACTTCTGCATGCGGTAAGTCGAATGTCCCGCCTAGCGTATGACACAACTTGTGGTGCAGGCCCATCGACACGGCACCGAGTACAGTGCCGCAAAGCCAGGCGCCGTACAGCGCGGAGCTGCGAGCTGAGACATCGCGAGGATTCTGCTGCAGTGGATTCAGCGCCGCGGCGCAGGCGCGTATCCCCTCTTCAGCCATCAGCGCGATGACGGGATTGCCATCATGAGCGTACAGCCCCTCAGCTGCGTGGGCGATCGCGTTGATTGCACTGGTGACGGTGAGATCCAGGGGCAGCGACAGCGTGAGCATGGGGTCGTAGACCACGACCCGAGGAAGCACGCGGGGGTCTCGCCCGGTCTTCTTGAGGCCGTTCTCGGTGATTCCGTAAATCGGCGTGACTTCGCTGCCCGCGTATGTGGTCGGCACCGCAATGATGGGGAGACCGGCTTCGAGGGCGATCGCTTTTCCGAGTCCGACAGTAGAGCCACCTCCGATCGCCAATGCGCAGTCTGCGTCAAGTTCGACAGCGAGTGCGCGGGCCTTGCGCGCGGTCTCGATTGGCACGTGCATGACAGCTTCGTCGAAGATCGATGCGACACGGCCCGGGAGCCGCTCTGCAATCGCTTGAGCCTGATCGCGCTGGTTCGGCGTGCACATCACCAGTACGCGCTTGGCACCGAGGCGCTCAAGCTCCGCGGGGAGTTGATCAATGCTGTCAGGTCCAAAGACGATTCGCGATGCGTTCGCGGTGTAGACAAAGTTTTCCATCATTAGGCCGGGATGAGCAGATAGTCGACCTGGTGCCGGGAGACGCGTATGTCGCCAAGTTCGCGCTTGACGCGGAGGTGCTCAGGATGTGTCGCATAGGCGCTAAGGCTCTGCGCGTCCTGGAAAACGGTACACAGCCCCACGTCGCAGGCATAGTCGACGTGGCTCGTGTCAATGCCGACCTCAAGCTCGCGAAGGCCTGGGATCTTCCCCAGAAGTCCAATGAATGCGTCGCGCACTACGATGGAATTCCTGCTTCGCTCGGCGGCCGTCGCGCCGGCGACGCGCCACATGACAATGTGTTTGACCTCCATGGCCTTAGTCCTCCCGCGCATTGTTCAAGACGAAGTCGTATTCGAGGGTATAGAAAGGCACATCTGCCTGCGTTCCGTCTGGCGCCGTGCCCGGCTCATGGCGCTTCCAATCCGCGATGAGAGAAGAGCGCACGCCGAAGACAGCATCCGAATCCAGATAGGTCCCGCCTGAGCGGAATACGTGCGTGATCAGGGTCTGGTATCCGGGCGCCTGGATCATGAAGTGCAGGTGCGCCGGCCGCCAAGGGTGGCGCCCGACGGTCTCCAGCATCTGCCCCACCGGCCCGTCGTGAGGGATAGGGTAAGGAACGGCTACGATCGATTTGAAGTGATAGCGCCCATCGTCACGAGTGGTCAGCCGACCCCTGCCTTGGGCGTGGTCGAGCCCGGGGCGCTGTACATCGTACGAACCTTCATCGTCCGATTGCCACACATCCATCTCTGCATTGGCGATCGGCTCGCCGTGGATTCCGCGGACGATCCCGCTGACAAAACAAGGTTCGCCGGTTGCGCCGTTGGAGATGTCATCGCCGTTGTTGTAGGTCGGCGCATCGTGCACGAAGAAGGGCCCGAACACGGTCGCTTCCGTGCATCCGCTGGGCCTTCGGTTGCACTGAGCTGTGACCAGTGTAGAAAGGCCCAGAACATCGGACAGGAGGATGAACTCTTGTCGCTTGTCATCGGTGATCTTCCCAACGCGGGTAAGAAAGTCGATCCCTGCGGACCATTCCTCTTCGGTGAGTTGAATCTCCCGTGCGAAGTCATGAAGGTGTCGCACAAGGCTGTCCATCACCGTCTTGAGGCGGGAATGGGATGCTCCCGCTTGCGCCTTCAGCACGGCACCGGTGATGGTCCATTCGTCAATGTCAATCATTTGATCTCCATGCTCGGCGGGCGAGCCTGTGCTACTTGAGCTTGAACAACGACATCGCGTTCGTCCGGCCGATCTTCGTGCGGTCCGCCTCACTGATGCTCGCGTCGTTGAACCAGTTCGAGGCGTGATCAACGTTCTCGAAGGGCCAATCGGTCGAGAACAGGATGCGGTCCGAACCGATTTCCAGCATCGCATCGATCAGCGTCTGGGTGCGGAAGTTGCCCGAGGTCGTGAGGTAGAAGTTCTCCTGGAAGTATTCGCAAAGCTTGCGCTTCGCGGGGTATCCCTTGGGTGCCTTCACCCAGGCATTGCGATGATCCACTCGCCACATGTTGTACGGTAGCCCCTCGCCCAGGTGCCCAAGAATGATCTTGAGGGCGGGATGGCGGTCGAAAAGCCCACTTGCCATGAGGCGCAGAGCGTGCACTGCGGTTTCCTGAGCAAACGCCCAAGTGGGTCCGAGCAGCCACGGGTGGCCATCGTAGATCTGCGCCCAACTTTGCAAGGGATTGCGCGGATGCAGATAGAACGGCGCATCGAGACGTTCGGCTACGTCCCAGAACGATTCATATTGCGGCGCATCGTAGTAGACGACATTGTCTGGCGACCCGACTTGCGAGAAGCCATTGACCAAGGCTCCGCGAAAGCCGAGGTCCCTCATGCATCGCTCGAGCTCCTGTGCTGCCTTCTCGGGGTCCTGCATGGGGAGGGCTGCAAAAGCCTGGAAACGGTCGGGTCTCTTTGCGACTTGCTCCGCTAGAAAGTCGTTCGCCCGGACAGCAAGCTCGTAAGCCTTCTTCGGATCAGGTACCGCTTGGACCGCAGGCGCGTTTAGCGAGAGGATCATCATTTCCATGCCGTTCTCGTCCATCTGATGCAGGCGCTTGTCGTGGATGTCGAGCAGACGACTGCTAAGTTCGGTCCAGTAGTCACCGGGCACGAATCCAGCTGAATCCTGCAACGTCTCTTGAATTGCAAAGTGCTCCTCGAGGCCGATTTTTCCTTGCATGCGTATCTCCTATGTTCGGCCATAGCCGAGGCCGATTGATTGATGGCAGTTCCACAGTGGCGCTTGCCTTGCTGATCAATGTAATGAGGCCCGGTGCCCTCGGTCGAACGAATTTCCGTGATAGCGAGCATTTGGGAATCGCATGGAGGAAAGGTCGAATGACCGAACCACTCGAACGGCTCGAACGGCGTGGGTTTGACGCGCGCGCGCCCACGACAGCGCCAAGATCGCCTGACTCGCCGTTCCCTTGGGTAGACCCACCCCATCATTTCCAGATTGCATACGGGACATCAAGAAAATCCGTTGGACCCGACAACGCATGGTGCCGATCATCGGAAGCCTCGCAAACTGCACATTCACGCGAGGCACAGCCTGCGGCTCCCGCCGACGCGCACGCTCTGCCGAATCGTTCCTAGGCATCCCATCGGAGACAAGATTCATGCGCCAAATCGACCTTCATCAACTGGCCGACGATGCCAGGTTCAACCGCTTTCACGGCCTTGTGCTTTTTTGGTGTGCGTTGATCATCGTGTTCGACGGATACGACTTGTCTGTCGTGGGCATCGCACTGCCCTCCATCATGGCAAAGATGGGTGTAGACGCGACCAACGCTGGTTTCATGGTCAGTTCTGCGCTGTTCGGCATGATGTTTGGGGCAATCTTCCTCGGCACCATCGCCGACAAAATCGGCCGCCGCTGGGCCATCTCGATCTGTGTGGGCCTCTTCAGTGTGTTCACTGCCGCAGCCGGACTGGCTAACGATCCGGTGACGTTTGGCACCTTCCGCTTCTTCGCGGGACTGGGTATCGGCGGTGTGATGCCGAATGTTGTGGCGCAGATGACCGAATACTCCCCGAAGAAGATTCGCGCGACCCTCGTCACACTGATGTTCAGCGGTTACGCAGTCGGAGGAATCGTGGCATCCCTGCTCGGCAAAGGTCTTATCGAATCGTATGGTTGGCAATCGGTATTCTTTGCGGCCGGCATACCGATACTGCTGATTCCGCTCATCCTGAAGTCCGTGCCGGAATCGATGCCATTCTTGCTCGCCAAGGGTCGAACTGAGGAGTTGAAGAACATCGTCGGGAGGCTTGATCCGAGTTACAAGCCATTGCCCACTGATCAGTTCGTGGTTCCAGCGAAGGACAGGGCCGACAGTGCGCCGATTAAGCATCTCTTCTACGACGGCCGTGGCTTCAGCACGGTCATGTTCTGGGTCGCCTTTTTCATGTGCCTTTTCATGGTCTTCGCGCTGAGCTCTTGGCTGACGAAGCTGATGGCCAGCGCAGGCTATAGCCTCGGTTCGGCACTAACGTTTGTGCTGGTGCTGAATGTGGGCGCCATGCTGGGGGCGATCGTCGGCGGCTGGCTCGCTGATCGGTTCCACATCAAGTTCGTGCTTGCCGGCATGTATGCGTTGGCGGCTATCTCCTTGGCTCTGCTCGGCTACAAGATGCCGACTCCTGTGCTCTTCCTTCTCATCGGACTAGCTGGCGCGTCAACAATTGGAACCCAGATCGTAGCCAACGCTTACACGGGACAGTTCTATCCGATGGCCGTACGCTCCACGGGCCTTGGTTGGGCGTTGGGCGTTGGCCGCAGCGGGGCGATCCTGGCGCCAATTTTGATTGGCGTATTGGTGGGCATGAACCTGCCGCTGCAGCAGAACTTCATCGCCATCGCCATCCCGGCCGTCATTGGAATGATCGCGGTTCTCTTGATCAATCACGATCGATCGGCTTCGGAGCGGCGGGCTGACGTGAGCTCTGGTGTGGATCCCAGCGCGACGGTTGCGGTAGTGCGCGTCGAAAACGGGATGAGCCGGCATGCGTAGCAGCCCGGGGCCCTTCGGCGAGCAGCATGGCATCTCACAAGCACAGTCGCTGCTGCGCCGTTGCGGTGGGACGGCGATTGGACCGGACGATCCAAATTCGACAACTTGAAAGAGCAAGATGAACCCCGAGGCTATTAAACAATTGATGCACAGATTCACCGAGTTCATCAACACGGCCGATGAGCGCCTCGCGAAGGAACTCATCGCCAAGGATGCGGTTTTTCATGTGCCGACGCAGACCACGCCATTGCTGGGTCCTGCGGGGTACTTGTTCATTGTCGCGATGATGCGCGGAGGCTTCCCGGACGTGCAGTGGACCCTTGAAGAGATGATCGCGGAAGGCGACAAGGTCGCTGCGCGCTTCACGATGCGCGGCACGCATCGGGGCACCTTCTTAGGAATTCCAGCGACTGAGAAGCGGATCCAAGTGCAGGCGATGAACTTCTATCGGTGGTCCAACGGGCAAATTTCGGGGGAACGTGGCCAGCCCGACATGCTCGGGCTTCTACAGCAGATTGGTGCATTGCCGACACCCTGAAGATTCATGAGCTGCCCCTTCCTAATGGCTCGCTAGGGGCGCACACCTCGACTGCCATGAATACATGGCAGACAAGATGCGCACATTCCGCGCCTCAAAGGCACGTCTTTGGACGCCACAAAGTGCGTGCGTGTCCGCCGTTCGGATACCGCAGCCTGACTGCTGCTCCGAACGAACGTCCGCTATTCGGCGCTCAATCGCGCGGGCTCGATGTCTCCTCAGGGGCCCTTCCCTGTTATTCGCCCTTCGCGCATGAACGACAACAACCAGCCTTTTCCTGCCACGGCCATACGCGCCCTAGTCACCTGATCAACGATCTGGCCAATCGCGGTCCGTGGACACGGCAGAGGTAGCCAAAGACGACGTGCAAGCCTGGTGCTCAGGAAGCATCGCTGTAGAGAAGTGACTATGTGCAAACGGGCAAACGTCCGTAGCTCAAGAACTGAGCAAGAATGCTTCATTCACCAGCATTTCATATCCGCGCCCGTGGACCTGCGCACTCTCCGCTATTTCATCACCGTTCTTGAAGCCGGCAGCCTTTCGCGCGCTGCGGGCGGCCTCTACATCGCTCAGCCCGCTCTGACGGCGCAGATCAAAAAGCTCGAGGCGGAGCTGGGCGCGCAGCTTTTCGATCGCTCGCACGCGGGCGTCACGCCCACACAGGCCGGCGTGCAGCTCTATGAAGATGCGCGCCGTCTGCTGAGTGATGCCGACGCGGTGCGCGAGCGAATCCAGCGCCTTCCGCAGGGGCCGGAAGGCTCCGTCACTGTGGCGCTGCCTTTTCTGCTGGCGTCGCTGCTCATGGGGCCTGTGCTTGGCGCGCTGAAGATCTCGCACCCGCGCATCCGCGTCTTTGTCTTGGACGACCTGAGTCTCGGCGTGAAGAAGGCCATGCTGGACCGGCGCGCGGACTTGGGCGTGCTGGTTGATTCGCCGCAGGTGGAAGGCTTGCAGTGCAGGCTGCTGGTGCGCGAAGCCATGTACTTCTGCGGTCACGATGAGGACGGCAGCGTGCGTCGCATGCTGCGCAAACCCGGCCCAGCGAATACGGCGAAAGCAGCAAAGCCGGCCCGCCAAAAAAAGAAACCGGTGAGCAGCAGCGACAGCAGCCAACGCCCCGAGATCGATTTTTCCGACGCGGTCGCCCAACCTCTGGTACTGCAATCACGTCGCTTCGCCATCCGTCGAGGGGTGGAGGATGCAGCGGCCGGTCTGGGCCTGTCGCTGAACATCGCGCACGAACAAGACTCCACCCGTGTGATTCGCTCCCTCTACTTGAACGGCGCTGGCTTCACATTCACCCCGGCCTGCGCGCTGAACGACCAGCCGCCACCGCGCCCGAACTGGGTCGTTGCACGCGTCGCAAAGCCCGACCTGCAGCGCACCTATTCGCTGGCCATGCCGGCGGGCAAGCCAATGGACGCGGCAACGCAGGTCGTCAGGGATACGCTGATCGAGCACATCAAGCAGATGATCGAATCGGGCACGTGGGAGGCCGAATGGCTGGCCCGAAGCTGACCAGCCCATCAATTCCGTTGATCCCTGTAGATCAACAAACGGTATTTCCCTGATACCCGGCCTTCTGGAACAGTCGAATCAAGCCCCACGGCACAGCGCCACCGGGCATGTTCCAGGAGACACCCATCACTACCCCGATTCCCTTTTCCGCCGCGGCGCAACGGCGCGTCGCCAACGTCGGTGCACTGGTATCGCGAAGCGCTCGCGCCTACGCGAACCGCGTCGCCATCAAGACCGCCACGCGCAGCCTCAGCTATGCCGAGCTCGAGCGCCGCTCCAACCGTCTGGCCAATGCGCTCCTTGGCCTGGGCTTGAAGCGCGGCGACCGCGTGGGCATCTACCTGCCCAACCGGCCCGAGATCGTGGAAGTGGAACTGGCCTGCTACAAGGTCGGGCTCATCAAGGCACCCTTCAACGCACGGCTTTCTCCGTCCGAAGTGGGCGAGATCGCGGCCAACAGCGATGCGGCCGTCATCGTCACCACGGCCGCGCGGGTCGAGTCCTTCGGGTCGCACATCCGCGGCGCGATGCCACACCTGCTGCTGGTGGATGAACAGCCTGCCGGCAGCGGCGAATCCAGTTCGTACGAAGACGCGCTGGCCCGCGCAAGCGACGCCTTCGAGGCGGTGGCGGTCACGGCCGACGAGGTCGCGGTGCTTCACTACACATCGGGTTCATCCGGCGTGCTCAAGGCGGCGATGCAGACCTTCGGCAACCGGCTGGCGCAATTGCGCAAGTTCCTGCTGCGCTCCGAGGGCATGAACGAAGGTTCGGTGCTCGGACTGGTGGGCCCGATCACCCACGCATCGGGCATGCAACTGGTGCCGGCGTTGTGCAGCGGCGTGACGATCCGCTTGTTCGACAGCTTCGAGCCCGGTCGCTTCATTGCGGATATGCGCGCCGACCGCGTCACGCACACCTTCATGGTGCCGACGATGATCAACATGCTGCTGGGCGAGTTGGAAGGGCAATACCGTCCGTTGCCGGATCTGGTACGCCTGGGCTATGGCGCTGCACCGATGGCGCCCGCGCGCATCTTGCGGGCGATGGACGTGTTCGGGCCGGTGCTGTCGCAAGGCTATGGCGCGGGCGAGACGACCTCGGGCGTGTGCGCGCTCAGCGTCGCCGATCACCTGTACGCCCGCGCTGCGCGACCCGAACGCCTGGCGTCGTGCGGCAGGCCCTTGCTGGAATGCGACGTGCAGATCCTCGACGACAACGCCCTGCCTGTGGCCACCGGCGAAATCGGCGAGATCGTGGTGGGCGGCGAAGACGTCTTTGCCGGCTACTGGCGCGCGCCCGAACTCACCGCCGAGGTGCTCAAGAACGGCCGCTATCACACCGGCGACCTGGCGCGGATGGACGAGGAAGGCTTCGTCTACATCGTCGATCGCAAGAAGGACATGGTCATCAGCGGGGGCTTCAATGTGTATCCCTCGGAGGTCGAGGCGGTGCTCTACCAGCACGAGGCGATCAAGGAAGCCTGCGTGTTCGCCATTCCCGACGACAAGTGGGGCGAGGCGGTGGCGGCGCATGTGGTGCTCAAGCCCGGCCGGCCGGCGGACGCTCGCCTGCTCGATGCCTTCTGCGGGGAGCGCCTGGCTGGCTTCAAACGCCCGCGTCACATCGAATTCGTCGCCCAGCTGCCCAAGAACCCGAACGGCAAGGTGATGCGCAAGGCAGTTCAGGCGCCCTACTGGGCCGGACAAGAACGAATGGTGAACTGAGATGGACACAACGACTCCCAACGTGAAGGTGCCCGCACCTTTCTTCGCGGGCCCTTTTGAAGGCTCCGAGCGCGCCGCCGAGATCATCGAGCGCGTGCAGCAGTACCTGCATGGCGAGTTGGCCGATCTGGCACACGAACACAAGGTCGACCAGGAGCACGGCGCGCCGCGCGAGCTGCTGCAGCACGTGTGGCGGCGCTCGCGCGAGCTGGGCTTCTACGGCATGACGCTGCCCGCCAAGATGGGTGGCCTGGGCCTGTCGGTGCTGGACCACGTCCTGATCAAGGAAGCCATCTACGCCACGGGCTCGCCCTTTGCGCCGCACGTGTTTGGCGAGCTGAGTGGCCCGCCGCGCGTGGGCGCACTGGCACGCCAAGCCACGCCCGAGCAGATGCGCGACTTCATCATCCCGGTGGCGCAGGCCGAGAAGGCGATCTGCTTCGCGTTGACCGAGGCGGAGGCGGGCTCCGATGCTGGCGCGGTCCAGACGCACGCTGTGCGGGATGGCGACCACTTCGTCATCACCGGCCGCAAGCGCTTCATTTCGGGCTCGCCCTTCGCCGACTATGCAGTGTTGATGGCTTCCACCGCCGCGGACCCGTCACGCGAACGGGAGGTCTCCGCGTTCTTCGTGGACTTGAACGCGCCCGGCGTGCGGGTGGAGGCTGGCTACAAGACCATGGCCGGACAGAGCAGCACTGGCGACATCGTGTTCGAAGCCGCTCGCGTGCCAGCCGCAAACCTGATCGGCGAGCCGGGCCGCGGCCTGGCGCTGGCCCTGGGGCGCATCACGGTCAACCGGCTCCTGCACTGCCCTGCGATGGTGGGCCTGGCCACCGTGGCGCTTCGCGACGCCCGCGACTACGCTATGCAGCGCAAGCAGTTCGGCCGTGCAATCGGCCAGTTCCAGGCCATCCAGCACATGCTGGCCGAGGCCGCCACCGAGTTGGCCGCGGCCCGCGCGCTGATGATCAACACCGCGCGCCAGATCGACCTGGGCGCCGAGGCTCGCGCAGAGGCGTCGATGGCGAAGCTGTTTTGCTCGGAGACCGCCTTCCGGGTGGCCGACAAGGCGGTGCAGGTGCATGGCGGCGAGGGCATCGTGCAGGGCCGCCGCGTGGAGTTTCTCTTTCGGATGCTGCGCATGTACCGCGTACTGACCGGCACCAGCGAGATCCAGAAGAACACCATCGCCAAGGAACTTCTCGGCGAGTTGCCGGCGCGCTAAAAGCGCGCCGATGCGGGCGCCACTGAGGCCCGCACGGCTTTTCCCTTTCCCCTACAAAAGACTGATGGAGACGAGAGACATGAGAGACATCACCCGGCGAACATTGCTGCGCCGCGGCACCGTGGCTGCCGCACTGCTTCCTTTTGCAACGCCATACGCCGTCCTGGCGCAGCAGGACCCCTACCCCAACCACGCCATCAAGTGGGTAGTGCCCTATCTGGCCGGCACAGGTCCAGACATCACCACGCGCATCCTGGCGGAGGCCGTGTCGCCCATCCTCGGTCAACCGGTCGTCATCGACAACCGCGCGGGCGCGGCGGGCAACATCGGAGCACGCGTGGTTGCCAAGGCACCAGCCGACGGGTACACGTGGATCTATTCCGCAGCGCCGATGGCGGCGAATATGCTCATGTACAAGAGCCCTGGCTACGACGCGTTGAAGGACTTCCGCCACATCATGCGACTGACCAGCTCCGACATCGTGGTTGTGGTGAGTAGCCGGTCGAACATCCGCACCATGCACGAGCTGGTGGCCCAGGCGAAGGCCAACAAGGGGCAGATGAACTACGCATCGGGCGGCGTGGGAACGCCGTCACACCTGGGCGTGGAGATGATGCTCACGTCCGCCGGTGCGCAAGCGACGCATGTGCCTTACAAGGGAGCATCGGAACTGGTCAATGCGGTGATTGGCGACCAGGTGACCTTCGGCGCGCCCATCTTCAGCGTCGCTTATCCACTCGTCAAGGCCGGCCAGCTTCGTGCGTTGGCCGTGGCGGGTTCCAAACGCAACCCCACCCTGCCCGACGTGCCCACGTTGGCCGAGGCGGGCATCAAGGGCGCCGAGTTGACATCATGGGGCGGAATCTCCGTGCCGGCAGGCACACCTGATGCGGTGGTGGACAAAATCCGGGCGGCCTTTCAGCAGGCGCTGGCCCAGCCCAAGGTGATTGCCGCGCTTCAGCAGCAAGGCGGCCTCGTCGACATCCAGGATTCGGCCGGTTACATCCAGGGTTTCAAACACGAAATGAGTTTCACCGAGGCCATGATGAAGAAGGTGGGAATAGAGCCGATGTAGGCAGCAAGCCAGCGAGCGAGCGCTTGGCATCCGTCATCTCTCACAGGCGTGGCATGTTTGTTTATTCGATCGCCTTGGCCATGTCCTCGACCACCTTCTTGGCGTCGCCGAACACCATCATGGTCTTGTCCATGTAGAACAACTCGTTGTCCAGGCCTGCATAGCCCGCGGCCATGCTGCGCTTGTTCACGATCACTGTCTTGGCCTTGTAGGC
>NZ_JBFTNI010000011.1:0-130336 GCF_056397405.1 Variovorax sp. 05N34 | reverse complement strand
GTGATCATGTTCTTCACATAGTCAGCGTGCCCCGGGCAGTCCACGTGCGCATAGTGACGGTTGGCCGTCTCGTACTCCACGTGCGCGGTGTTGATCGTGATCCCGCGCGCCTTCTCTTCGGGCGCCGCGTCGATCTGGTCGTAGGCCTTGGCTTCGCCGCCGAACTTCGCCGACAGCACCGTCGCGATCGCCGCCGTCAGAGTCGTCTTGCCATGGTCAACGTGACCAATCGTGCCCACGTTCACGTGCGGCTTCGTGCGGGTGAATTTTCCTTTTGCCATTTTCTCGACTCCGAAAAATAACTAGATCAACACACTGACATGGGGTTGCAGCCACCAGGCTGCAACCCCAAGAACTGGTGCCCATTGCGGGAATCGGACCCGCGACCTCTCCCTTACCAAGGGAGTGCTCTACCACTGAGCCAAATGGGCGATATCTATAAAACCAAACCACAGAAGCACCAAATGCAGACGCTGGAGCGGGAGACGGGAATCGAACCCGCGTCATTAGCTTGGAAGGCTAGGGTTCTACCATTGAACTACTCCCGCACAACGACACAGCCCCTAGACCGGACTGCGCCGCAGCTAGGACAGAGCCTTGCTTTCGCTTCGGCTCTGCACATCACATTCAAGCGCTCTGCAAAATCCAAATTCGCTGGTGGAGAGGGCTGGATTCGAACCAGCGTACTCGTAAGAGGGCAGATTTACAGTCTGCTGCCATTAACCACTCGGCCACCTCTCCGGCGAACCTCGGAATATAGCACGGTTACCTTGGCCGGTCGATCGCAGCCTTGGCAAATCATGCTCTCGCTCGCACCTTCGGCCAGGCAAACCGGAACGGGTTGGCTCGGACCGGCGTGTTTTGCGCCGAGCCCGCGATTCTCGCATGAAATCAAGTACTTACCGACCCCCTCAGGCGCAGTTCCCCTCCCTCCACGCACGCGCCTGGCCGAAGTGACCGCAGCCGATGAAGGGGACCGGCGGACGCAAGGCGGAGAGCGGCGATGGGTGGTTCGCCGTCAATAATTTGTGTCGACCTGTATCTATCAATGTGCGTTTGCTCTGCGCATGCGCGCCCCAGAGCATGAAGACCACGGACCGTTCTCCTTGCGCGACATGCCGGATCACGGCGTCCGTCAAGATTTCCCAACCGCGCCCCGAATGGCTGGCCGGGCGGCCTTCTTCCACCGTCAGACATGTGTTGAGCAAGAGGACGCCGTGAGTCGCCCATTTCACGAGGCTACCCCCGGGGTCAGGGAACTTGGGCGGCGGCGTGCCCAGATCCCGTTCGAGCTCCTTGAAGATGTTGCGCAACGACGGGGGCAATGCCACGCCGGGAGCCACTGAAAAGGCAAGCCCCTCGGCTTGGCCGCGTCCGTGATAAGGGTCCTGGCCAAGGATCACCACCCGAACATCGCTCGGCGGCGTCAACTCCAACGCCCGCAATGGCCGCGGCGGCAAGATCACGGCACCCCCTTCCAGGCGTTCACGCAGGTAAGCGAGCAGCTTTTGCCCCACTGCCGAATCGAAGAACTGGCTCACCAACGACTGCCACCCGGGCGCGACAGGCCAGTCAGCCGGGTCACAGGTCGCGAGTTGATCGGCGCTCATCGAAAAAGATCAGCGAGGGCCTCGCCTGGTTCGTCAGCACGCATGAAGGCTTCTCCAACCAGGAATGCGTGGACGCCGGCAGCTCTCAGCTTCGCGACGTCATCACGGGTCGCGATACCGGACTCCGTCACGAGCAGGCGATCGGGCGGCACCTGCGCGCGAAGGTCTATCGTCGTTTGAATCGACACCTCAAAAGTGCGCAGGTTGCGATTGTTGACACCAATCAGCGGCGTCTTGAGCCGCAGCGCGCGTTCGAGTTCAGTGCTGTCATGTACTTCGACCAATACCGCCATGCCGAGTGCGACCGCGATCGTCTCGAAATCACGCATCTGGGCATCGTCAAGACAGGCGGCAATGAGGAGGATCGCGTCGGCCCCCATCGCGCGCGATTCGTACACCTGATACGCATCGACGATGAAATCCTTGCGGATCACCGGCAGATCGCACGATGCGCGCGCCTGTTTCAGGTAGTCGACGCCGCCTTGAAAGAACTGCCGATCCGTCAGCACGGACAGGCAAGCCGCACTGACCTTACCGTCTCCCTCGGCATAGCTTTGCGCGATGTCCGCCGGGATGAAATCTGCTCGCAGGACGCCCTTGCTTGGACTGGCTTTCTTGACCTCGGCAATCACGGCGGCCGCGCCAGCGGCGATCTTCGCGCGCAGCGCGCCAGTGAAGTCGCGCGTCAACACGCGGCTTTCCGCGTCGAAGCGCACTGCTTCGAGCGGAGCACGCTTCTTTGCCGCGACGAGTTCTTCGTGCTTCACGGCGACGATCTTCTCGAGAATGTCCGACATGTCCGATGCCCTCCTCAGGTTGCGGCCGCGGTGGCGGCAACGAGTTCGGCCAGCTTGGTCTTCGCTGCTCCGGATTCGAGTGCGGTGCGCGAACGCTCGATGCCGGCTGCAATCGACTCGCTGACATTCGCCGCGTAGAGTGCCGCGCCTGCATTCAACAGCACGATGTCTCGGGCTGGTCCGGGCTGGTTCTCCAGCACGCCAAGAAGCATCGCTTTGGATTGCTCCGGTGTTTCGACGCGCAGCGCGCGGTTGCTCGACATCGAGAAGCCGAAGTCCTCCGGATGGAGCTCGTATTCGCGAACTTCGCCGCCCTTGAGTTCGCCCACCATGGTTGCGGACCCGAGTGAGATTTCATCCATTCCGTCGCGACCATAAACGACCAGCGCGTGTTCGGCGCCCAGACGCTGGAGCGCCCGTACCTGGATCCCGACGAGATCGGGGTGGAACACGCCCATGAGGATGTTCGGCGCGCCCGCCGGGTTGGTCAGCGGACCGAGGATGTTGAAGATCGTCTTGATTCCGAGTTCCTTGCGCACCGGCGCGACGTTCTTCATGGCCGGATGATGGTTCGGCGCGAACATGAATCCGATGCCCACCTCGGCAATGCATTTGGCGATCTGATCGGGCTTCAGGTTGATGTTGACGCCGAGCGACTCGAGCACATCGGCGCTGCCAGACTTGCTGCTCACGCTTCGGCCGCCGTGTTTGCTGACCTTCGCGCCCGCAGCGGCCGCAATGAACATCGAGCAAGTGGAGATGTTGAAGGTGTGCGAGCCGTCGCCCCCGGTGCCGACGATATCCACAAGGTGCGTCGTGTCCGCCACGGGCACCTTCGTCGCGACTTCGCGCATGACTTGCGCTGCTGCCGTGATTTCGCCGATGGTTTCCTTCTTGACTCGCAGGCCGGTGATGAGCGCCGCCATCATCACGGGCGAACACTCGCCGCTCATGATGAGCCGCACGATGTGCAGCATCTCGTCGTGGAACACCTCCCGGTGCTCGATGGTTCGTTGCAGCGCTTCCTGGGGAGTGATGGGCATTTGGATGTCTCGTTCGGTTCAGTGGATTGGTCGTTGCGGCAGCTCAGGCGCGAAAGAAGCTCCGGATGGCGCCAAGCGCGCGATCGACGCCCTGCGCATCGACGTCCAGGTGCGTCGCAAAGCGCAGCCGATAGAGTCCGGTCGCGAGCACGCTGTTCCTCTTCAGATGGGCCAGCAGTTCTGCGGATCGATTGCGCGCCTCGCCGTGCAAATCAACGAAGACCAGGTTGGTCTGCGGTGGCTCGACTCTCAGCTCGGGAATTCCTGCAAGGCCATTCGCCAGCCGGGTCCCCAGCGCGTGATCCTGCGAAAGGCGATCGATATGGTGTTCCAGAGCATGCGAGGCAGCCGCGGCCAGTACGCCCGCTTGACGCATGCCGCCGCCGGCCATCTTGCGAATGCGATGCGCACGCGCGATGAATTCGCGAGATCCACAGAGCGCCGACCCTACCGGCGCCCCAAGCCCCTTGCTGAAACACACCGAGACGCTGTCGAAACATCCAGCAATGCGCCGCGCTTCATCACGCACCTGAGTTCCCCGCTGAGCAGCCTGCGCCGTTGCCGCATTGAAGAGCCGGGCGCCGTCGAGGTGACGGCCCAATCCCCTGCGCCGGGCGAGTTGCGTCGCTTGCTCCACATAGGCAAAGGGCAGCAGCTTCCCGCCGAGGGTATTTTCCAGCGCCAGCAGCCGCGTCCGCGCGAAATGCGCATCGTCGGGCTTGATGGCGGCTTCGATGTCCTCGAGCGCGAGCGTGCCGTCCGGCTGGTGATTCAACGGCTGCGGTTGCACGCTGCCGAAAACCGCCGCCCCGCCGCCTTCCCACCGGTAGCAGTGCGCTTGCTGACCCACGATGTACTCGTCGCCGCGCTGGCAATGAGAAAGGATCGCGCAGAGATTGCTCTGCGTGCCTGTCGGCACGAACAGGGCCGCTTCGAAGCCAAGCATCCCGGCGATCTGCTCCTGGAGCGCATTGACGCTGGGGTCGTCGGCAAAGACGTCGTCGCCCAGGGGCGCGGCCAGCATGGCCTCTCGCATGGCGCCAGTAGGCTGCGTGACTGTGTCGCTGCGCAGGTCGACGAGAGATTCGGAGGTGGTCATGTCTCAATCCAGGAAGTTTTTGAGCATCGTATGGCCGTGCTCCGTAAGAATCGACTCAGGGTGAAACTGCACGCCCTCGATCCGGACATCATGCGCGAAGCCCGTGTGCCGCACGCCCATGATTTCGCCGTCGGATGTCCATGCGGTGACCGCCAGGTCAACAGGGCACGTCGCTCGCTCGATGGCGAGCGAGTGATAGCGGTTGACGCTGAACTTCTCAGGCAAACCGGCAAAGACGCCTTCGCGCGTGGTGGTGATCTCGCTTGTCTTGCCGTGCATCAGTTGTTGTGCGCGGATGATCTTTCCGCCAAAAGCTGCACCGATTGCCTGATGACCCAGGCACACACCGAGGATGGGCAACCGGCCGGCAAGTTCGCGGATGGCTCCCACCGAGACCCCGGCTTCTGCCGGCGAACACGGCCCCGGCGAAATCACCAGGCGCCCGACGCCACTGGCCATCCGTTCACGCAATTCATCAAGCGTGATCTCGTCGTTGCGATGCACCTCGACATCGGCGCCGAGTTCGCCGAAGTACTGCACCAGGTTGTAGGTGAAGCTGTCGTAGTTGTCGATCATCAGAAGCTTCATGGCTTGGCTCCGATCCGGTAGACGCCCTTGACAACCGGAAACACGTTGAAGTTGATGAGGAGCCCCAGCTTGAGCCCCGACAAGCGAACTGCCGCTTGCGCCCGCGCTCGATGCAAGTCGGTGAGCGCATCCACGGCCTTCACCTCAACGACGGTCGATTGCTCCACCACGAAGCCCGCCCGGCAGACTTCGCCGAGCGAGCGGCCCCGGTAGCTGGCCGACACCGGCACGTCACGCACGAATCCGATTTCGCGCTCGGCAAGTTCGATGGCGAAAGCGGCTGCGTAGACCTCCTCGTCCAAACCGATGCCAAGTACCCGCTGCACTTCGACGGCGGCTCCGATGATCTCGTGTGAGAAGTCGTCGTTCTGGTTGTCTGCGGCGTTCATTCCAGGCCCTCCTCGACGAGTTCGGCTGCTCGCAGCAAGGCGCGGGCCTTGGCCTCGGTCTCTTTCCATTCGAGTTCGGGCACCGAATCGGCAACCACGCCGGCCGCCGCCTGCACGTGCAGCATTTGGTCCTTCACGATGCCGGTGCGAATGGCGATCGCAACGTCCATGTCGCCGGCATAGCTGATGTATCCGCAGGCGCCGCCGTAAATGCCTCGCTTGGTGGGCTCGAGCTGGTCGATCAACTCCATCGCGTGAACCTTGGGCGCACCGGTCAGCGTGCCGGCCGGAAAGGTGGCCTTCAGGACATCGATCGCAGTCATGCCCTCTTTCAGCGTGCCTTCGACGTTGCTCACGATGTGCATCACATGGCTGTAGCGCTCGACGGCGAATGCCTCTGTGACCTTGACGCTGCCGATCTTTGCGATGCGGCCGATGTCATTGCGCGCCAGATCGATCAGCATCACGTGCTCGGCGCGCTCTTTCGGATCGTTGATGAGCTCGACCTCGGCCGCCTTGTCCAGTTCCGGCGACGCACCGCGCGGACGCGTGCCAGCAAGCGGCCGAATGGTGATCTTCTGCTCGCCGCCCCCGGTGTGCTCCTGGCGCACGAGGATCTCCGGCGAAGCGCCGACCACGTGGAAGTCACCAAGGTGGTAGTAATACATGTAGGGCGACGGATTGAGCGACCTCAAGGCGCGGTAGAGCGAAAGCGGGGACTCGGTGTAGCGCTTGCTGATGCGCTGGCCCACCTGCACCTGCATGAAATCGCCCGCGGCGATCAGTTCCTTCGCCCGCTCGACGGCTGCAAGATAGTCGGCCTTGGCAAAACTGCGCTGCGCAGGGTGTGCCTGCGTCGGTCGCACCTGTGGGGCGCTCACCGAATATTTGAGCTGCTCGCGCAGTTCGCGCAGGCGCCGCTTCGCGTTGGCGTAAGCCTCCGGCTGAGCGGGGTCGGCGTAGACGATCAAATAGAGCTTGCCCGAGAGGTTGTCGATGACCGCCAGTTCCTCGCATTGCAGCAAGAGGATGTCCGGGCAGTCCAGGGTGTCGGGCGGGCAGGTCTTTTCGAGCTTCTTCTCGATGTGCCGCACAGCGTCGTAGCCAAAGTACCCCGCCAGGCCGCCGCAGAAGCGGGGCAGCCCCGGTCGCAGTGCAACCTTGAAGCGCTGTTGGTAAGCCGCAACGAAGTCGAGCGGATTACCGTGGGCTTTTTCCACGACTTTGCCATCTGTGACGACCTCGGTCACGGCATCAGCACCGAAGCCGCTGGCCCGCAAGAGCGTGCGGGCTGGCAATCCGATGAAGCTGTAGCGACCGAAGCGCTCGCCGCCGACGACCGATTCGAGCAGGAAGCTGTGCTTGCCGCTGTCCTTGGTGTAGGCAAGCTTCAGATAGAGGGAAAGCGGAGTTTCGAGGTCGGCAAAGGCCTCGACCATCAGCGGTATGCGGTTGTAGCCCTGCGCGCTGAGGCTTTTGAATTCGAGTTCAGTGATCACGGTGGGGTCTCCGTCGGCCAGCGGACGCTACGTGGTCGCTGGCGGGGTCATTCAAGGCTGGCCGGTTCAGGGTGACTGAGGGCCTCGGGCGCACGGCGTGCGCCGTGCAATCAAGCAAGCAACGTCGATGGCGTGCGCCAAGGCCAGGCTCCCCGGCTGCCTTGACCTGTCTGAATGACGTGATGAATGAACATGGAATGCGGAGTTTAGCCGAGGGACAACGAAGGTACAAAAAGATACATTGCACGCTTTTCGCACCCCAGAACCTAAGGAGGAATTGATGTTTCAGCTTGCTCTTCGGCGCGCACTCGCGCTGACCGCCCTCACCCTCGCGTCGCTTGCGGCGTCGGCCGCCCAGATCGATGTGGGAGGCGTCAAGATCGACGAAGCCCTCGATCTGCACGGAAGCAAGCTGCAACTCAACGGCGCGGGCGTTCGATTCAAGGCTGTGTTCAAGGTCTACACAGCCGGTCTCTACCTGAGCAAGAAGGCGGCAACCCCCGAAGAAGTGCTCGCCGCACCGGGTGCAAAGCGCATGAGCATCACCATGCTGCGCGATATCGACTCGAATGAGCTGGGCAAGCTCTTCACCCGCGGCGTGGAAGACAACTCGCCCAAGGCAGAGATGTCGCAACTGATTCCCGGCCTGCTGCGCATGAGCCAGATCTTCTCGGACCAGAAGCAGTTGAAGGCAGGCGACACCTTCACCGTCGACTGGGCGCCGGGCACCGGCACGGTAATTTCGGTGAAAGGCGTTCCGCAGGGTGAGCCCATCAAGGAGCAAGCCTTCTTCAACGCACTGATGCGGATCTGGCTCGGCCCCGCGCCTGCCGATTGGAAGCTGAAGGACGCCTTGCTCGGCAAGTAGCGCAGGCAGGCCGCCTGGGCTACGCGCCGATCTCTGCCAGCGAATCGACAAACCCGTCCGCGTCCACGCCGCGGATCGGTTCGCCATGGTTGTAGCCATAGGTGACCAGCACCACCGGGCAACCGGCGGCGCGCGCGGCCCTCGCGTCGTTGCTCGAGTCGCCGATCATCAAGGTCCGCGCCGGTTGAGCGCCCAGCGCTTCGCAAGCCTTGATCAGCGGCAGTGGGTCGGGCTTTTTTCGTTCGAAGGCGTCGCCGCCGAACATGACGTCGAAGAATTTGTCCAGCCCCTTGGCGGCCAGCAATGGCCGCGCGAAGGCTGTCGGCTTGTTGGTCAGGCAGGCCAGGCGCAGACCGCGCGCCTGCAGGGCCGCAAGGCCTTCTACGACGCCGGCGTACACCGCGGCATGCTGGCCATTGATGGCGAGATAGTGGTGCTGGTAGCGCGGCCACGCGCGATCGAACCACGCGGTCTCATCCAAAGAAGTAGCTCGCACCTGCTGGAGCACGGAGTGGATAAGGTGCTCCGAGCCTTTGCCGACCATGGCCGTCACTGTCGGTGCATCGACGTGCGGCAGGTCGAGTTCATCGAGCATGCGGTTCAAGGCGATGAGGAAATCGCCGATGGTGTCGATCAACGTGCCGTCGAGGTCGATGATCGCCGCGTCGAAGTTTGCAAGATCCAGGGCCATCGCCCGAGGATAAAGGCGCCGACCCCTCAGGCTTCGGTCAGCGACTGCGCGGCAACGACCGCCTCTGTCCGGTTGCGCACGTTCAGCGCGCGGAAGATCGCAGCAAGGTGGATCTTGACGGTGCCTTCGCTGATGCCCAGCGCACGCCCGATCAGCTTGTTGGGCTTGCCCTGCGACAGGAGCTGCAGCACCTCGACCTGCCGCTCCGTCAGCACATTGCGAAGATGCTCCAGTGTCTGTGCGGAAGCCGCGGCCGATCCACGCTGTGCCCCTTCGGTACCCGGAATCCCTGCGATGACGCCCGGCGGCACGGCCGACAACATCATCGGCGGCACATAAATGCCACCGGCCAGCACCAGCCTCACGGCCGACAGCATCACCTCGGGTGAATAGGCCTTGGGGATGAAGCCAAGCACACCCCGCTCGAGCGCACTGCGCATGATGGCCGGATCTTCGTAGCCGGAAAGCACGATCACCGGGACAGCCGGGTGCCGGCGGCGAATCTCGTCGATGTGAGCCTGGCCTTCGGCGCCCGGCATGTTCAGGTCGATCATGGCCAGGTCGATGTCGTCGGATGCACCGGCGAGCAATTCGTCGACGCTCATTGCCAGGACGAATTCGATTTCGGACTGCAGTTCCGACAGCTTGGCCTTGACCGCCTCGATGACGAGCCGGTGGTCGTCGGCGATCAGGATTTTCATGGCTTGCCCCATCATTGATGAACTCAGCACGCCGAAGATACCGGCGAAACCCGCCCGCATCAAGGCGGATTTGCCTACGAACGACATAGCTCCCAAGCGGTATAGCGCGCGCCCGCGCGCATGAAAGAATCGTTTCCCAATCCAGAAACGACAGGGAAAAACGGCCATGTGCCATCGATGCGGGCGCAATCGCAGCGTCCACCCCGTCGCCAGCAAAGCCTAGCCGCGAGCTCCGCATGGCGCGCCTGCTCGACTGCTTTTCGCCCCTGCTCTCCTTTGGCCTCGCGCTCGATGCATCGATCGCCGCAGGCCGCGTCAATGGCTCATGCGATGCGGCCCGGCGCAAAGCACGCATGCTCCTCGAAGAGGCCCGAGCGGCCGCTCGCAAGCTGGACAAGCCGGCAGAACAGGTCGAATCCGCGCTGTTTGCGATGGTGGCCTGGATCGACGAAATCCTCGCCCGGCATCCCGATTGCGCGGACGGGACGGAGCCGCTGCAAGTCCTGCTCTTCAATTCGAACAACGCACACAGCGAGTTCTTCCACCATCTTTCCGCGCTGCCTGCCGGCGAGCAGGAAGTGCGCGAGGTGTACTGGCACGCACTGGCGCTTGGTTTCAAGGGCCAGTATTACTTCGAGGGCGACGACCGGGGCGAACTTGGCAAGCTCAAGGAGCTCCACGGCAAGCAGTTGGCAATCCAACCTGCATGCCTGGAAAAACTGGCCGAGGATCACATCACTCCGCAGCCCTATGGCATGCCCGATCCGCCAGGCCCGCGCGATCCGCAAGGCCGCAAGCGGGCGCTGTTGCGCACGGGCGCCGCGCTGGCGGCCGCCATTCCGCTGGCTTATCTGTTCTCGGTGCTGATGGCGTCGCCTCGGGAATCACCGCCCACGCTCGTCCAGCGTGTCGACCAGCAACTGCAGACTTACGCTTGCACGGATCTTTCGGCGGCGGTCACACCGGACGGGATGGTCCAGGTCAGCGGCTTCGTGTCTCAATCGGAGCAGGTGGCGAAGGTGCAGGAGGATGTGCGCGCCCTTCCGGGAGTCAGTGCCGCAAACTTCGACCTGCAGTTGCGGGTCTGGCCTCATTGCGAGGTGGTTGCGATCCTGAAGACCCACCAGGCCCGCAACCGTGACATGGGCCTCGGCCTGAAGGTGGAGGCTTCGACCGCACACCATGGCAGGCTGCGCGAGGGCGATCCCGTGCTGTTCCAGGTGACGAACGCCAAGTACGAAGGCTATCTCTGGGTCGACTACTACACCGCCGACGGTGCGGTGATGCATCTCAACGCGGGCAGGGGGCAGCCGCGCGTGCGGGCCAGCGAAGTGATCGAACTGGGCAAGGACATCCCCGCGAGCTGGCTCGTGGCGCCGCCGTTCGGCACCGTGCTCCTCACGGCCCTGTCGTCGCCGACTCCCTTCAGCGATACCGCGGACAGGCCACCCTTCGAGCTGGCCTCCGCCTACCTGCAGCGCTTGCGAGAGTCGCTGGCGACGGCTGATACCGGCGCGCAGGTGATCGCCGACTTCGTCTTTCTCGAGACGGTTCCACGCTGATGCGATGACTTCGATACCCGCTCATTTCTGGTCTTTGCTCGTGGCGTGCCTGCTCGCCTTCCTCAGCCTGTGGTGGGCGCTGCTGGGTTCTGGCCGGGCCGCGCGTCGGCGGCGCTTGCGCATGTGCATCGAAAATTCCGCGGAGGGCCACGTGTCGCCCACAGACGCCGACGTCATCAGAATCAAGGCGCCCCTCGCCAGCCAGCTGCAGTCACTCGCCAATGTGAAGCCTTCGGGTGCGGTGCGCAATCCGCTCTACGCCATCCCATGGTTCCTGTTCGTGGGCGATCCCCTGGCGAACGTGCCCGATCTGCTCGCCGCAGCGAGCGGTCGTTCGTCGGCACCACCAGACAGCGCCAGCCAGCCATTTGCCTTCTGGCATTGGCAGCGACTGACGTCGATGATCGCCATCGACATCGATCCGCACTGGACGGCCGACCCGCAGAGCCCCAGCGATCGCAGCCTCTGGTATTGCGCCCTGCTGGAACTCGCGGAGCGCCGCAAGCGATTGCCGCTCAACGGCATCGTGGTGTGCGTCAGCGTCTCGATGCTGCTGGACACTGCACGCGGCAGGGCAACGGTCGCCCAACGGCTGCGCACGCTCGTGCAGGAAGCAGCGGAGCATCTGCGCATTCAATTGCCGGTCTATCTCGTGGTGACCGGCCTGGAGCGCCTCGACGGTTATCAGGTCGTGCGCGACTCGCTGCCGCAGCAAGTTCTCTCGCAGGCGCTCGGTCATCGGCTGCGCAACGACGCATCGCCTCGCGCGCCGGCCGACACCCAGCTGGACGGACTCTTCGCGGAGTTCATGCAGCGCATGTATGCACTGCGGATGGCGCTTTTCCGTTCCAGCGAACACCCGGCCGAGCGGCGGGCGATCCATGCCTTCGTGGAGCAGGTCCGGTCGCTGCAACCGGGCCTTCGCGCTACGGCGGACTGCCTCTTCGGCAATGGCCGGGGACCGCGCTCGCCGCGCTGGCGAGGGCTCTACTTCACGGCCGCACTGCCCGACGGCAGCGGCGGCGCCTTCGCGCAGGATCTCTTCACGCGCTTTCTTCCCACCGACCAGCCGCTTGCGCATTCGAGAAGACCCGGCGCCGGCAGCGACAGCGATTTCGATTCGACGCGGATCTGACGCTTGCAGGCTTCAATCTTCGTCGCGCACGCGGTGTTGGCCCATCAAGGTCTGCTGAACACTGGGCGGAACGGCTTCGTAATGCGACAACGCGATCGTGTAGCGCCCCTGGCCGCTGGTCATCGCATTGAGCCGCGACTGATAGCTGGACAACTCCGACATCGGCACCTGGCCCCGAACGACGATCGTGCCGGCCGCCAGATTCGACGTGCCGGTCACGAGCCCGCGCCGCGACGACAGGTCGCCCGTGACGTCGCCGACCGCGCTATCGGGTGCGGCGATCTCGATCTGCACGATAGGCTCCAGCACGATCGCCCGCGCCTCGCGGATCGCGGCCATGAACGCCTTGCGGCCCGCCGTGGCGAAGGCGATGTCCTTGCTGTCGACGCTGTGGTGCTTTCCGTCGTAGACCACCACGCGCACGTCGACGACCGGGTAACCGGCGATCGCGCCGGTCGTCAGCACCTCGCGCACGCCCTTCTCAACGGCGGGAATGAACTGGCCGGGGATCGTTCCGCCCTTCACCTGATCGACGAACTCGAAGCCTTCGCCGCGCGCCAGCGGCTCGATGCGAAGAAACACCTCGCCGAACTGGCCCGCGCCGCCGGTCTGCTTCTTGTGGCGATGATGGCCCTCGGCCGGTGCCGTCACTGTTTCCCGGTAGGCAATCCGCGGCGGGCGCGTGTTGACCTCGAAGCGATACACCTCCCTCAGGCGGTCGAGCAATACCCGCAGATGCAACTCGCCAAGCCCGTACACCACCGATTCATTGGTCGCGGCCACGTGCTCGACACGCAGGCACGGGTCTTYCCCCACCAGCTTGCCGAGGATTTCCCACATGCGCTGCTCGTCGCCATGCCGCTTGGGCTCGATGGCGAGGCCGTGTACCGGCACCGGAAACTCCAGCGGCGCCAGATGAACATGGTCGTCCTCGGCCGCGTCGTGCAGAACGGAGTCGAAGCGAATCTCGTCGACCTTCGCCACGGCCACGATGTCACCGGGAAGCGCGCGCGACACCTCCACATGGTCCTTGCCCTGCAGCATGAAGAGATGGCCGACCTTGAAGGGCTTGCGGCCATCGCCCACGAAGAGTTGGCTGTCGCGGGTCACGGTTCCCTGGTGCACCCTGAAGATGCCCATCTTGCCCACATAAGGATCGACCGTGACCTTGAACACGTGCGCCAGCACGTGCAAAGAAGGGGCCGGCCGAGCCGCCATGGGTTCAGCCGAGGCCCCTTCTCCCACGAGGAAGTCCGGCGGATTGGCCTCGGTCGGATCCGGCAGCAGCTTGACCATTACGTCGAGCAGTTCCGCCACGCCCGCCCCTGTGCGCGCCGATACGAAGCAGACGGGGATCAGATGGCCTTCACGCAGCGCCTGCTCGAGCGGTGCATGCAGCTCGCTCGGGTCGACATCTCCGTCGTTCAGGTAGCGATCGACAAAGGCCGCATCGACCTCGACCACCTGTTCGACGAGGGCGCGGTGCGCAGCGTCGACAGCGCCGAAGTCGCAATGCCCGTCGCGGCTGTAGAAGCAGTCGACCACGCGGTTGCCGTTGTCGTCCGGAAGGTTCAGCGGCAGGCATTCGCGGCCGAACGCGGCCTGGATCTGCGCCAGCAGCCCGGGCAGGTCGACGCCTTGGGCATCGATCTTGTTCACGATCACCATGCGCGTGAGATGCCGGGACGCCGCGTATTCCATCATGCGCACAGCCATCTGCTCGACGCCGGTGCTGGCGTTGATGACGATCGCCGCTGTTTCGACGGCTTCCAGGGCTGGCAGGCTCTGGCCCAGGAAGTCCGAGCCGCCGGGCGTGTCGATGAAGTGGATCCGCGTGTCCGCATGCGTCATATGCATGATCGACGCGTTCAGCGAGTGCTGCATTCGCCGTTCGAGCGGATCGTGGTCGCTGACGGTGCTGCCGCGTTCGACGCTGCCCGGTGCGCCGATGGCGCCTGTTCTGTGGAGCAGCGCCTCGGCGAGCGTGGTCTTGCCGGAAGCGGACGCTCCAACGAGCGCCAGCGTCCGCACCGCTTCCATTTCGGCCGCGAGGCCGTTCGATCGGCTTGGCATGAGTGGGTCTCCTCGACACCCCGGAGACGGCCGAACGGCCCGACCGGGCCGCGCGTCGTCTGGACGGCAATCCAGCGTACGGGATTGACCGGCCGGACGCAAGCCGATGCGGGTCAGGATCGGTTCAGGCCTGAATTGAGCCAAATGGCGACGGCGGTGTAGTTGTCCTGCCCCGGCACCGCTTGCAAGCTGACCTCATCCCCGATGTTCGCGATCCACTCGCTCGCGTCGCGCGAGGCCCGCAGCGTCTCGCACAGCCGGACGTCCCCCAGCACCTCCCAGACGCCGTCGCTGCACAGCAGCACCGCATCTCCCGCCACGAGCGGCATGCGCCTGGACACTTCGACGTCGAGCTCTTCGTCGGGAGCGCCAAGCGCCGACAGCAGCAGATTGCGTCGCGGGTGCTGCCTCGCGTGTTCCTCGTCGATCAATCCGCTGCTCACCATCTGCTGGACGAAGCTGTGGTCGACGGTACGGGTCACCATGGCCCGATCCCGAAACAGATAGGCCCTGCTGTCTCCGGTATGCGCCCATGCGATCTCATGCGCATGAAGATCGATGGCGGCCATGACGACGGTGGAGCGCATCGCCGCCAGCCTGCCGCCTTCGGCCTGGCGCGCCACCACGGCGCGATTGGCCTCCTCCAGCAGGTGCCGGAGCCTGCCGCTTTCGAGCCCCGGCGCCGCTGCAAAGCCCTGGAGCACGCTGGCGCAGGCGATCTCGGCCGCGACATCGCCGCCGCCATGGCCCCCGGCGCCATCGGCCACCACGCAGGCGACGAAGCGTTCGTCCCTCCATTGGCCGAAGACGTCTTCGTTGTACTGCCGGTCGCCCTGCCTCGACAGGCTGACGATCTCCAAGTCCACCGGGGCGCCTTTCACTTTCAGTGTCACTTTCAAGTCCATTTCAGCGGGCGCCGAACGCCTGCCATGCAACGAGGACGGCGATGACGATTGGGACGGCCACCGCCAGCGCCACGGCCATGATGGGTGTCAGAGCGAAGCGCCTCTTGCGTTCGACGCCCGTCGGTGCCTGCGGCGGCGAAGTCGGCGAAGTCGGCGAAGTCGGCGGCGGCAAGCCTGCAGGTGCCGTGCGCCGCCCGACAACCGGAACCGGACGCATCGGCGCCGCGATCGGTTCGAGACCCATGGCCTCCCGAAATGCCGCCATCGATTGCGGACGCGACTCCGGTCTCACGCCAAGCCCCGCGTCGATCGCCGCCAGCAGCCGCTCGCTGTACCGCCGGCGCAGCGCTTCGTCCTGCGCCAGTGGCCGATGGCTGTCCGCAAGAAGGCGTGCCACCGAAGGCGGCGGCGCGCGGCCACATACCGCGACATGCATGACCGCGGCCAGCGCGTAAACGTCGGTCCACGCGCCTTGCGCCATGTCAGGCGTTTCGGCGTATTGCTCGACAGGCGCATAGCCCGGCTTGAGGATCACGGTGATGATCTGTGTCCTGTCGCTGATCACGCGCCTGGCCGCCCCGAAATCGAGCACCACCGGCCGGCCGGAGCCTTCGAGCAGGATGATGTTGTCCGGCGCGATGTCGCGGTGGTAGCACTGTGCCTGGTGCATCACCGCCAGCGCCTGGGTGACGCCGTCCATGATGCGCAGCAGCCAGCCTTCTTCGGCACCGCCTTTCGACGCGGCCAGCGCCTGCTTGAGCGTGTCGCCGCGATAGAACGGCATGACCATGTAGGTCGTGCCGCGCTCCTGCCAGAAGCGGTAGACCTTGAGCAGCGACGGGTGCCCGAACTGCGCCAGCAGGCGCGCTTCCTTGATGAAGCTGCGCATGCCCAGTTCGAAGGTTTCGCGATGCCGCTCGGACAGCGGCACGACCACGCCGTCCATCCTGCGCGCCGACAACGCCGTCGGCAGGTATTCCTTGATTGCCACGACGCGCTCGAGGATCGGGTCCCAAGCCTCATAGACGACGCCGAAGCCGCCCTGGCCGACGATGCGTGTCACCTCGAATTCAGCGAGCCGGCTGCCGACCGCCAGCAACCCCGCTCCAAGGTTGCGCGGCGGAGGTCGCAAGGTCGGCGCAATCGTCGGCGCAACGGTCGGCCCTTCGCTCAGGAGCGCGGTCTTCGCCCTGGGTGCGGCCGGTCGATTCATGCGTCCTCCGCGCCCGGTGCGGCTGTGCCGGCACCGCCGAAGAGTGCTTCGAACTGGTCGTCCTGCGGCAAGCCCTGGCTTGCCATTCCCAAGCCCCCTTCGGCTGTCGGGTCGGTGAACCACAGCGACTGCCCCACCACGGGCAACGCGAGCACGGCTCCTTTGTCGTCGGCCACAGGCGCAGCGCGGCCCTCGAAGAGCTGATGCAGCAGCACTTCAAAGCCGACCGCGTCGAGCTTGTCTTCCAGCGCTTGGCAAACGGCGCGGGTGGCCAGCACCCACCACTGGCGCACGCTCGCCAGCGCCTCGCCCGTGAGTTCGGCATGTGAAGACAGCAACTCAGTCACGAGCGTGAAGGGGAAGTGCCCCATCGCGTCATCGGACGGAACCGAAGGAATGAGAACGCCGATCCACGATGGCATCTGGACGACGCCGTTTCCGAGCACGAAACACCAGCGCGGCGCATCGAGGCGGCGCTCGCTTTGGTCCTGATGACGGACCCGAATCCGTCCGAGACCCGTGCGCAACCAGTTGTCCCAGTCTTCGCTGAACCCGACCGGCAGGCGGCGATGCGCGAAGTCGTGCATGCCCGGCAGCTTGCCGAACCAGCCCGGCGCCGCATCTCCAAGGACGGTATCCGCTTCGCCGTTCACAAAACCTCCGGCCAAGGCCTCAGTCGAAACACCCAGTTTCGTCCCCGCCGCCGCGGCAACAAATCCGGCTGATGGCCTACGGTGAGATGGCGGCTTACGGCGAAGGAACTATCGTGCCTTGCGCTGGCGCGAAGTTCAACGGCTTTCGCCGCGCAACGCGCTCACCTGCTCGGCGTAAGTGGTCTCGATGCGCTRCAGGCGCGCCTGGCGTGCCGCTTCATTCACCCATTGCGAAGTCATCGCGCTCTGCCGAGCCAATTGGTAGGCCAGTTTTGCCGCCGGCAACAATGACGTGTTGTCCGCCGCCATGAAACCTGCAAGATCGTGGAGCGACTTCAGGACAGCACGCTCCGAATCCCCGCGCGGCCCCCTGCTGCGCGCATATTCGACAAGAAAGCCCTGCACCTGCTTCTGGAACGCGGGCTCGTATTCGCGCCGGATGACGATCTGCGCATGCGGAATGAGTTCGGATTCCCAGATGACTTGCAGCCGATCCGCCTCGGCGGGGAATTGGAACTTGAACCGTTCGAAGTCGGCCGTGTTGTTGGTCGCGACATCCGCCTCGCCATTGGCGACCGCCAGCGCCGTCGCCTGGTGCGTGCCGACCACTTCGCTGCGAAAGCGTGTTTCCATGGCGATGTGGTTGGGCAGGAAGAGTTGCAATTGCGGCACGATGAAGCCCGACACCGATCGACTCTCCCCGCGCGCGATGCGCCACTTCTCCGGCTCGGCCAGCAGGCTCTTCAGGCTCGTGTAGTCGCCGGTCTTGCGCGTCAACAGCAAGGCGCGATAGCCAGGCAGGCCGTCGTGGCGGGTCACCTGCGCCACGACGTTCATGCGACGCAGCGTCACGGCGTCGAGCGCCATCTTGCCGGAGAGGAAGGCCATGTCGACCTGATTGCGCTGGATGGCCTGCTCGAGCGCCTCGTACGAGGTCACTGAAAGCATCGTGACCGGCCGGCCGATGGCGCGGCTCATGTCACCAAGCAAGGGCTCCCAGTCGTTGCGCGACTCGAAGGCGCCGCCCAGCGGCAGGATGCCGAAGCGCAAAGGCGTGGCCGTGCCGGCCGGCGGGTAAGCCGTCTGTGCCGAAGCGACCGCCTGACAAGCCAGAAGCAGGACCAAGGCCGCTCGCGCCAGCATCGCGCCGACGCTCCGCGCCGGCGACCGGAACCAGTCCGGTCGGGATGCGATGGAGGCAAGGCTGGTCAAACCCATACAGTCGAGAACACAATTAAAAACCATCTTACTCATGCACGTGTCATTTTTCGCCATTCCTCCATGACCTGGCCCCCTCGCGCCCTTCGTCGGCTGCGCCTCACGCTGGCGCAGCAACTCGTGCTTCTGGCGCTGCTGCCGGCCATGGTCGCCACCTTGGGCGCGATCGGGGTGCTGACCCGCCAGCACCTGGCCAACGTGACCGAGTTGATGCGCGCCAACGCGCAGACGGTCGCACTGCAGGTCGCCACGGTGGCCCAATCGCAGATTCAGCACATGGATCGTCGCGCGCTGCAACGCACGGCGCAGTCGGGCAGCCATCAGCCGCATGTGCAGCAAGTGCAGATCTGGTCTGAAGACGGGGAGATCGTCGCCAATTCGGAAAGCACGACCGGCAAGCGCGGCGAAGGGCTGCGCGTGATCGCGCCCATCATCGGGGACGACGGCAGGCACGCCGGCAAGGTGATGGTCGAGACGAGCCTCTCCGCCGTCGAGAGTGCCAGGCAAGCTGTGTGGATCAACGTGCTCCTGGTGCTTCTTGCAAGCCTGGTCGGCGTCGGACTGGCGGGCTGGTGGGCGGCGCGACGCATCAGCGCGCCGATTCGCGAACTCGGAGAAGCCGTCGATCGGCTCGGCGCGGGCGAAGAGGCTCAGGTGAAGGTCCAGGGCACGGCCGAGGTCCGTCGCCTGCAGGATGGTTTCAACCAGGCGGCACGCGCGCTGTCGGAGAGCCGCAGCCAGCTCGAGAGCCGGATCACCAACGCCACGGCCGAACTCGCGAGAAAGAACCAGCAGCTCGAAGTCGCGAGCCAGGCCAAGACGCGGCTGCTCGCAGCGGCCAGCCATGACCTGCGGCAACCTCTGCACGCGCTCACCCTGTTTTCAGACGGCTTGGCCAACGGCGAAACCGACCCGGCACGCCTGCAGCGCATCGGCCACATCCGCGAATGCGTCGAATCGCTCGACAGGCTCTTCACGGAACTGCTCAACCTGTCGCAACTCGATGCCGGCGTGCTGCAGCCGCAATGGGCGGACTTCGCGCTCGACACGCTCTTCGACGAGATCAGCCGCAACTTCCGGGCAGTGGCCGAGCAGCAGAACCTGCGGCTGGTCGTGCGCAAGACCGACGCATGGGTACGCTGCGACTATGTGATGCTGTCGCGCATCCTCAACAACCTGGTCTCGAATTCGCTTCGGCATACCGCCGAAGGCGGCGTGCTGATCGGTGCACGCCGGCGCGGCAAAGCCATCCGCATCGATGTCTGGGACACGGGCATCGGCATCGCGGCACACCATCAGGCAAGAGTGTTCGAGGAGTTCTATCAGGTCGACCCGAACGGCCGCCCCGGCAGCCGCGGCACGCGCGGCATGGGACTGGGCCTTGCCACTGTCCAGCGGCTGGCCGCCTTGCTGAACACACGGGTCACGCTCAACTCGCGCCCCGACGAGGGTACCTGCGTGCGCGTGATGGTGCGCGCGACCGAGCCGGTGATCCCGACCAGCCTGCCTGCTCCTTTGCTGGCCGGCGCGATCGCCGAGGACGAGGCGAGCCTGCAGAACATCCGCGTGCTGGTCATCGACGATGAGCGCACGATCATCGAAGGTCTGCAGGTCGTCCTCTCGAACTGGGGCGCCGAAGTGATGGCCGCCCAGACCCGCGCCGAAGCGCTGGCGCTCGCGAGCGCATGGACCGAACCGCCCGATGTGGTGATCAGCGATTTGCTCCTCCAAGGCGGCGACAACGGGCTGGACGTGCTGGCGGCGCTCGAACGGCATCCGAACGGCATCGGGCCGTCGACCGCGCGGCTGCTCGTCACCGGCGAAACCAAGCCTGACCGCTTGCGTGAAGTCGCGAGCGCCGGTGTGGCCGTGCTGTACAAGCCGGTCTCGCCCAAGCTGCTGCGCCAGGCGATCTGCGCCCAATTGGCAGCCGTGCGCGAAGTCGCCTGACGGCCTTGCTGAGTTGTGGCTGGGTTCGCCCTTACGCCGTCAGACATAGACCGCACCACGGCGAGGATGCGGCGTTGCCCTCTCACGATGCGAGCCCGCGCAGGCGACATAAGCCCTCTGCCTTATCGCGCGCAAAGAGCCGCATCCGTACATTGGGTCCCAAGACTCACTGCGAATGCAGCTTCATGCCTGCGAACCGTTTCCCCCCATTGCTCCAGAAGCGGAGCGCCATTGCGGCCATCTCCATCGCCACTGCCTTTGGCTGCGGTGCGGCGGCATGGAGCGTCGCGAGCGCGGCCGGGCTCACGGTCTTGATGGCGGACGACAGCGCGGCCCACAAGGACTTCGTCGTGCAATTGCGCGAGACCCAGGAGGCGGGTAGCCCGATCGACCTCGTTCAGGTGGCAGCCGGGATACCTGGTGTGGATCAGCCCCGCGCCCCGAGCCCGCGGAAGACAAGCGGCGGAAGCGGCCCCGCGGGCGCGGACATGCCGATCACCATGGCCGTCGGGATGATTGCCGCTCGTGTGGCGGTGGAGAGACCCGGGCAGGATCCGCTGGTGCTCGTGATGCTGAGCCGGCTCGACTACGAGATCCTGAAGATGACCCCGGCCCTGCGGAACCCCGATCGCCAGATCGGCGTGGTGCTTCGCGAGCCGGCCATGAGCGACCAGCTTGCATTGATCGCTGCCGTGCTGCCGAACAAGCGCCGGCTGGGTGTAGTGGCAACCGCCGAATCGGAGCCCGTGGTGCGCGAGATGGAGGCGGCCGCCCAAGGCTGGGACCTCCAGGTCGAATACGCCCCCGATGCGAAAGCGCTGGCTGCGGCGCTGCGGGTTCTGGTGCCGCACAGCGATGCCCTGCTCGTGCTGCCCGACATGATCGGCGACAACCAGGCTGCCACCCTCACGGTGCTGCGCGCCGGCGCGGGCGCGGGCCTTCCTGTCTTCGGCACGAACGACGGGCTCGTGCGTTCCGGCGGCCTGGCCGCTGCCGTGTCGACGCCGACGCAAATGGCGCGGCAGGCTCGCGCGATGGGCCAGAAACTGGCCGCGAACGGCGGTGCCGGTGTCATGGTCGAGCCGGCGGCGCCGGCCACGGTGCGCGTCAACACCACCGTGGCACGCGGGCTGGGCTTGCGGTTGCCTGATGAACGAGAACTCACGGAGCGGGTCACCGCAGTCCGATGAACGCCGCGCCTCCCCACCCATTGGCAGCCCCGGCTTCGGAGGTGCGCCTGAGCGATCCGCCCGCCGTGGAAAGTCGCGACCTGCAGGTCGAGGGAAGTCTTCAGCGCGACCTGTTCCGCCTCGGCGTGGTGCCGTGTGCGGCAGTGGCATTGGCGCTCACTGGCTGGTTCACGAACAGCCGGCTCGTCACACTCGAAGCCGCCTTCGACACCGAAGGGCAGTCGGTCGCGAAGCAGGTCGCGGCCATGTCCGACCTGAGCCTCTACGCGGGCGACGTGCCCGCGCTGCAGAACGTCGCCAATGCCGCATTGCGCGGTGGTCAGGCCACGCGCGTCGAGATCAGCAATGGCGCGGGCATCTTCGTCACCGCCGGTCCGAAGCCGGCTCCGCTGGGTCAGCTTCGCACGTTCACGGCGCCCATCAACTTGCGCGAAGCCTCACCGACCAGCGCCTTCGCACCGGCAGGCGCAACCGCCGCGGGCGACGCCCCGATCGGATTGGTCCAGACCTTCCGCGACACCACCGCCTATGCGCACGAACGCACCCGCTCGTTGATGGCGGGGATCGGCATTGCGATGATCGCGCTGCTGCTCGCCTGGGCGTGGGTGCGGCACACGGCCCGGGCCGTCGTGCAGCCGCTGCGCCGGATCTCTCGCACCGTCGCGGCGCTGGAGGCCGGCCGCTTCGATGCGCGATGCAATGTCGTGACGCTGGCGGCGGAAGATGACCGCGATGCGAGCGCCCGCACGCACCGCGCGCCGCATGAATTCGTCAACCTCGCGCACGACATCAACCGACTGGCGGAACGCCTTCAGCGCAACCGGCAACTGAGCGACGAGCAGGTGCGCGAAGCCACCGCCGTCGCATTGCAACGCATGGCCGAGGCGGAGCAGGCTGCGCTGTCGCGGGCGCGCTTTCTTGCTGCGGCAAGCCATGACCTGCGCCAGCCGCTGCATGCGATGGGCCTGTTCATCGATGGGCTGCTGCCCACGGCCAGCCCTGCCCAGCGGCCGGCCGTGCTTCGCCTGCAGGAGGCCACCGACTTCATGGGCGTGCTGCTGGACGATCTGCTGGAGATCTCGCGGCTCGATGCACAGGTGCTCACGCCAACAAACGCCAACGTCTCGTTGGCCGCCGTGTTCGATCAGCTCGACGCACAGCATGCCGCTCCCGCCAAGGCGGCGCGCGTGCGGCTGATGTGGAAGGACCGCGGTCTCGCCGTCCATACCGACCCTGCCTTGCTGCTGCGCATCGTGGGCAATCTGGTCAGCAACGCGGTTCGCCACACGCCGGCGGACGGCACGGTGCTCGTGGTCGCGCGGCGCAGGGGTCGCAGCGTGCGCATCGAGGTCCGCGACAACGGCGTCGGCATCGCACCCATCCACCAGGCCCGCATCTTCGAAGAGTTCTACCAGGTGGCGAACACCGAACGCGACCGCCGCCAGGGCTTCGGCCTGGGCTTGTCGATCTGCGCTCGGATTGCGCTGCTGCTCGGCACGCGCATCAGCGTGCGGTCGGCGCTTCAGGCCGGCAGCACCTTCGCGCTCGACCTCCCGATTGCCGATCCCCGGCGGGTGGCGCTGCCCAGACCAGAACCCGCCATTCCGGCGCCGCTGGCGGGCCTGCATTGCCTGGTGGTGGACGACGATCCCGCCATCCTCGACGCCAGCCGGACCCTGCTCGAACTCTGGGGCTGCCGTGTCGACTGCGCATCCACGCACAAGGAAGCACTCGCGCGGCTCGACCGATCGGATGCGCATTTCGACGTCGTGCTTTGCGACCTGCAACTGGCCGGCGATGAAGACGGCATGGAAGTGATCGAGGACACGCGCCGGCTTCAGCCCGATGCGCTGACGGTGCTGGTGTCGGGCGCGACCGGGCCCGAATCACTCCAGCGTTTGCGCCAGGACGGCGTGATGCTCCTGACCAAGCCGGTCGCGCCAGCGAAACTTCGGGCATTGCTGTCGACCCGCCGCACCGGCGCCCTGGCGTGCTGTTGACGCCACCATTCAGCGGCTCCATGGCTGCCTTGCGACTGCTCTACCATTGCCATTTTTGGCCGAGCGGACAGAGATGGAACCGATGCATTGGGAGTACATGGGTGCCTTGGGCGGCGTCATCGGTGTGGGCTGGCTGGTCGTGGTGCCGATGTATCGCGGATGGACGCACCTGAACGAGAAGATGACCGGCCGCGTCAAGCGCAGCATCCGGATGATGGCCGAGGTCGATGACGCATCCGCCCCGGGAGCTCAGGCCACCCCGGCCACCCGCGACGTTCAGGCCGGCGCCAGCGCGGTGCCAAGTGCGAAGCACACGGTGTCGGCTTCGACGGACAACGCATAACCCAGCCCTTCGGCCAGCGATTGCAGCGCAATGGCGTCGATGGCCAGCGCGCGGGGCGCGCGATGCGCATGAGCCAACGGATCGGCCGGCGCGGATTCACCGGGCCGGGCCGAGAAGCGCAGTGCATCCTCTCCGTCGGCCTCGACGTGGATCTCTCCGATATTGGGCACGCTGTCGTGCAAATAGCCCAACGCACCCAGGAACATGTAGCGCAGAGCCGCTCCGCCCGGAAAGCGCCTTTCGCCTTCCACCGGCGAAAGCCCGTCGGCGACCTGGATACGAATGCCGCGCAGCTCGAAAGCCACCCGCATGAGCGCCGTGCAACGCGCCACGAGATCGCCTCGGGTGATGCCCTCGTCATCGGTCGACAGCTCCCAGTCGCGCAAGGCGTGAACGCCGAGCGCGAGTGCCGCGACCTGTTCTTCGATCAAGCCCACCCGCTCGGTCCAGGCGGGGATGTCCGCTTCGCTCGGGGCCGACATCTGGCGTTTCAGCAGAAGCGCACTCATGCGAATCACGGATACCGGCGCGGCCATTTCGTGGCGAAGCGCGGGAAGCGCCCGCGTGAGCAATTCATGGCGCACTCCGGCGGCCATCCAGCTGCGAGCGCCTGGCGATGCCTTCATCCGCTGGCAGCGCCCGACTGGCGACGCCCATGGACCCGCCGGCCGTCAACGATCAGAGTGTTCATTCGAAATCTCCCCCGGAGCGAAAGCAGGCGAGTATGGGCCGGCAGGCGAGTTTCGGAATGTAGGACACGGTCTCTCGTGGGGCGTCGCTGGGCGCCCGGCCGACTCAGGCAGTCTGACCCGAAACGCCCGCTTCGATCCGGCCCAGTGCCCGGACAAGGTCAGGCAATGACCGGGCGCCCATTTTTTCCATTGCATTGGCACGGTGCAGCTTGACCGTGCGCTCCGCCGCGCCGAGCGCCATCCCGATGTCCTTGTTGGGAACGCCCGTCACGACCATGGCAGCCACCTGCCGCTCCCGTGGTGTGAGCGTGGCAAAGCGTGCCTTCAATGCGTCGACCTGCTTCAAGGCCTCGCGGCGCGAGATGTGATGGGCCACGGCGTTTCGCACTGCACCCACGAGCGCCTCGCCGTCCACCGGCTTGAGAAAGAAATCCCGCGCTCCGGCCTTCATGGCCTGAAGGGTGTCACGCGCGCTGGCCCTTGCTGTCACCACGACGACGGGAAGAGGCTCGGCGCTGCGCGTGATCACGTCCTGCAGGTCGAGCCAATCGGGTGCGGCCATGTGGAGGTCCAGGACAAGGCATGCCGCCTCGTCCCCAGTCTCCGTCGCTGTCTCGAGCAGTTCGCCGATCGAGCCATAGGCGCGAACGCGGTAACCGGCGACCTTCAGTTGATGGGATGCCGCATTCCGGAAAGCTTCGTCGGTGTCGACCACGCAGACGAGCGGCGTTTGCGTCTGCGTGGAAAGTTGATGGAAGGCGTCGTCCTTGGATGGCGTCATGAATGAATAAGCAGATGGCAGATGAATGCGGGAGCAATGCCGGATGTTCATCATACGAACGCGAATTACAGCGGGCTTTCAAAAGCGATGTAGCCGCAGACGCACAGTGTTTGTGGGATTCGGGCGCATTGACAGCCGCCCTGCGCCGGCGATGCTGTTTCTTGATCCGGTGCCTTCGCACCATGACAGGAAGGATTTCATGCAACCGCAAACGCAACCGCAACCGTCGCAACCGTCCAAGGCGCTCTGGGCGGCGATCTGCGTGTTGGCGATCGCCGTGGCGGCGCTCGGCGGCGCGCTGGTTCACAAGGAAGTGACCGGCAGCGCAACGGCAACAGCACCCACACCGGCCTCGACGGCCGTCGCCGCCGCACCGCCCGCCAAGACGCCGGACGATTTCCCCGGGCCGCCTCCGGTGCAGGCAGTCGCGCCTCCGCCACCTGCGGCCCCGGCACAGGCACCGGCACCGCCACCCGTCAGGGCCCCCGAGGTCATTCCGCCCAAGGTGGTGCAGGCCAATCCTGCGGGTGCCGCCTCTGGCTCCGCACCGGCGCCCGCACCGGTCAAGCCGTGCTCGGTTTGCGGGCATGTCGAGTCGGTTCGCAAGGTGGAACGCCAGCAACCCACATCGGGCGTCGGCGCCGTGGCCGGGGGCGTGGTGGGCGGCCTGGTCGGCAATCAGATCGGCAGCGGCAACGGCCGCACCGCGGCCACAGTGCTCGGCGCGGTCGGCGGGGGATTCGCGGGCAACTCGATCGAAAAGCACACGCACACGAAGACCGTCTATGACGTCAGCGTCCGCATGCAGGACGGATCGGTGCGCAGGGTGGAAACGAGCACGGCGCCGCCCATCGGCAAGGCCGTCACCCTGAAGGGAAACGTGCTGCGCCCGGCTGACGGCCGCAAGTGAACGACAGGCTCGCCCACTGGGCGATTTGGCGAGCCAGCCATGGCCCATCGTCCAACGGGAGATCGTGGCCGGCAGTGGGATGCAGGGCGATGGCGAGTCTCCATGCCCGCGCGAGTGCTCGCGAGCATTGCACGTTCACTAGCGCGTCGCATTGGCTCGCCAGCACCAGCAGCGGCACAGCCGGCGCCTCGGCAGGCGCACGATAGCGCGCAGCGGCAATCAACTGCCGCAATGCATTGGCAGCGTGCACGCGGCGGGCTTGGCGCAAGTCCGTCCATTCGTCGATGACCGCCGCTGGCTGCCGGGGGTGGCGCGTGGTCATGCGCAGGATCGTCTGCTCGCGCTGGCGATCGCCTCGCCCTGGCATCAACAGGCTTGCCAGCGCCCCATAGTTCGATGGCCGGAGGCGCTGGTACCAAGGGCTGAAAGGACGCACGCTGGTGTTGACGATCGCGCAAGCGGCCAGTTCGTCGGGGTACCGGCGCGCCCACTCGATCGCCACCATCGCACCGAGCGACATGGCGAGCAGGCAGACGGGCTCCTCGATTGCCAGCTTTCGCAACTCGCGGCGGCAGCTTTCCACCGTGTCCTCGATGCGGGCGGGGCTTCGTTCCCCATTCAGTCCGCCGTTGCCCGGCAGATCGATCGCGATGACGCGCGCCCCGGGCAAGGCATCGCGCAGCATCGCCGGAAAGGCTCCCCAATGCGCCGCTTCGCGTGTCAGTCCGCGCAGCAGCAGCCACGTGTTCATGTCGCGCCTTCCTTGCCGTACCACCGCGCCATCGCACGGCGCGTGTGTTCGATCCTGCGGGCGCCGGTGGGCACCCAGCGCTCGTGACTGCATGCCGCACGCACGAGGAATTCCAGCCATGCGACGTGACGGCGCAGCACGCGCTGCTGACGATGCGCGATCACCGGATTGAAGATGCCGTGACGCGAAAAAATCTGCCTCGGGTTCTTCTTGACCCACAGCCACGAGCCCATCTCCAGTGTCAGCGGAAGAAAGATTTCGGCCCTGTCGCAGGCGCGCAGATAGAGGTGATCCCACAGGTCGCCGTGCGTCAGGTATTGGCGGCTCTGCGGTTCCAGTACGTAGCGGTGATGAAGCAGCGAATCGTCCAGGATCTCGCAGAGCGCATGCATCTCCGCGAGATGCGCAATCGGCCGCGACGTGTGCGCGAAAGGAAACCAGATGCGGTCAGCCAGGCCGAAGCCCGAATGGCAATCCACCGCGATGCTGAACGGCCGGCCCAGCAGTTCGGCCTCGACGAGTTCGCACAGCGCGGCGCTCTCGCGCTCCATCGGCGCGCCCTCCGCGCCGCGATACCACGGCAACGCGGCACTGACGCGCTGGCCGCCGATGAGGAACGGCACGCGCTCGCGGGATTCCACCGGTGCGTTGCGCATCAGGTCGACGCCATTCGGATTCGCGCGCGTGCCAAGCCACAGCCCTCCCGGATTGACCAGGGGCACGAAGACCAGGCGCACCGACTCCAGTTGGCGATGAAGGGTGTCGTCCCATTGCAGGCGCATCACGAGACTGCGCAGACAGGCAATGGCGACTTCGGCGCCGATGCGCTCCAGGCCGTGCACGCCGCCGAAGAAGCCGACTGCCGGCGCGTCCGCGCGCGCACTGCCGAGCATGAAAGCCTCGACGGAGAATTGCCGTTGGCCCGCATCGACCTGGCAGAGCACGCGCCGGGTGATGTGCGCACCGGCGAGTTCAGCAAGCCTTTGCAGCTCCAGCAGTTCGGGCAGGTCTGTTGGCAGGTCCGTTGAAGTCACGCGCAGCGGGAAGAGTGGTGCGCGCAGGATAGCGGCCTGCCGCGACATCAATCCGTCACACGCACAGGCTAGGCTGGCGTGATCATGAGCCGTCTCTTCCAGCATTCATCCGGCCGCCAGGTGCGCGGCGTGGCGCTCGCCATCCTGTGGGGCACTGTCGAATGCGTCGCGCTGGCGCGGTCGCGCTGGTCGACCCGCTGGCGCACGCCGGCCGGCTAGGCCGGCACGCTGTCCACGTTGGCGCGGTCCCAGTGCCGGTGCTTCGCAATGGCGGCGACGAAGTCCTGCGCAATCTGCGTTGCGGCCGCGATGTCGCCGAGATTGGTCACCGGTGTTTCGGCGACGATGACGCCGGCGGGAAAGCTCTTCGCGCCGGGCTGCACGCCGAGCATCGACAGCAGCTTGACGCCGTCGCCCACTGTGCATATCGCCTTGCAGTGCTTGTAGGCCTCCAGCACGAAGTGCACCGCATCGCCGTTGCGCGACAACGCCTCGGCACCTTGAGCGCCGGCGGGCACGAGCACCGCGTCGAACATCACGGACGGCATGTTGACGAAGGTGGCGTCAACGTCGAGCTGCCGCTTGGACATGCTCGCGACCGTGCCAAGCTGCGGGCCGATCACCTTGCATTGGGCGCCCGCCTTCTCGATTGCTTCCCGGATGGGCTTGAGAGAGGCTGAATCGATGCCGTCCGCGACGAGGATCGCCACCTTGCGCGTCTTGACCGAGCCGTCGCCGGTGTCGACCATGCGAAGCGCGGGCGATTCGTCGATCGGCATCGAGATGCGGTGCTCGCGAAAGCCCGCGCGGCCGGCAGCCGCTTTTGCATCGGGCGCGGCAATGCCCAAAGGTTCGGCCACCCGGCGCGCCAGCTTCTCGTCGACGTGCGCGAGGTTGTCGACCATGCGCTGGCGAATCGCAGGCACGTCCACCTTCGACAACTCGAAACGAAAGCCGCCGATGATGTGCTCCTTCTCGGCCGCGCTCTGGCTGTTGAAAAAGAGGCGGGCCTGCGTGAAGTGGTCGTCGAACGAAGGGCTGCGCCTTCGCACCTTGGGCGACTCCAGCGCCTCGGGGTACGACTGGAAGCCGGCGCTCCCGCCATCGACGCGGTACTCCTTGCCATCGCCCAGCGAGTTCGGCTCGTAAGCCACCTGTCCGCGCGCGATGGTCTGGCGATGCATGCCGTCGCGCTGAAAGTTGTGGAAGGGGCACACGGCCTTGTTGATCGGCAGCTCATGAAAGTTCGCGCCGCCCAGCCGCGAGATCTGCGTGTCGGTGTACGAGAAAAGCCGCCCCTGCAGCAGCGGATCGCTCGTGAAGTCGATGCCCGGCACCACATGGCCGGGGTGGAAGGCCACCTGCTCGGTCTCGGCGAAGAAGTTGTCAGGATTGCGGTTGAGGACCATGCGCCCGATTCGCTGCACCGGCACCATCTCTTCGGGAATGAGCTTCGTCGGATCGAGCAGATCGAAACCGAAGGCATGCTCCTTGTCCTGCGGAATCATCTGCACGCCGAGTTCCCATTCAGGGAAGTCGCCGTTCTCGATCGCCTCCCAGAGGTCGCGGCGATGAAAGTCGGCGTCCTTGCCGGCGATCTTCTGCGCTTCGTCCCACGCCAGGCCATGAATGCCGAGCTTGGGTTTCCAGTGAAACTTCACAAAGTGGCTGTCGCCCCGCGCATTGACGAAGCGAAAGGTGTGCACGCCAAAGCCTTCCATCATGCGCAGGCTGCGCGGAATGGCACGGTCCGACATCGCCCACATCAGCATGTGCGTGGTCTCGGGCATGAGCGAGGCGAAATCCCAGAAGGTGTCGTGCGCGCTCGCCGCCTGCGGAATCTCGTTGTGCGGCTCGGGCTTGAGCGCATGGACGAGGTCGGGGAACTTGATCGCGTCCTGGACGAAGAACACGGGAATGTTGTTGCCGACGAAGTCGTAGTTTCCTTGCCGCGTGTAGAACTTGACGGCGAATCCACGCACGTCACGCACCGTGTCGGCCGATCCACGAGAGCCTGCGACGGTCGAGAAGCGCGCGAAGACGGGCGTCTTCACCGACGGGTCCTGCAGGAAGTCGGCGCTGGTGAATTGCGACATCGACTTGTAGACCTCGAAGTAGCCATGCGCCGCGGAGCCCCTGGCGTGCACCGCGCGTTCCGGAATGCGCTCGTGGTCGAAATGCGTGATCTTCTCGCGCAGGATGAAGTCTTCGAGCAGCGTCGGGCCGCGCGCACCGGCACGCAGCGAGTTGTGGTTGTCCGGAATCTGAACGCCCTGGTTCGTCGTGAGCGGCGTGGCGCTGCTGTCGACGGTGAAGGCTTCGAGTTGCTCCTGCTTCGCGCTATAGCCGTCGCTCTGCTTGAGGCGCCGGGCGGCGGCCTTGTTCTGTTGCGTCATCGGGAGATTCCTTCGGGGATAGCTGGCGGTGCTGACAGGGCAGTGCGCAGTGCGTGCCAATTCGCAAGCGTATGTGGCCCCCGTGCCGCAATCCGTAGTGGCCGCGCGCCGCAGCGTGTGGGAGTCTCCAGTGATTCACAGTAGGAGCGCACCGACGAAAGCGCGGGGCTGATGAGGCTGGCTGACGTTTGCCTACGCTTCTTGAGGCGCTCATTCCCTCACCGGCACCGGCGCGAAGAGCATAGGATGAGTCGCTCGCCACCCCATCCGGCCCAACCCGGCCCAACCCGACCCAACCCACTCGATCGCAGCGCATCATGCTCATCAAAATCGGCTTCGACATCGAACTGGGCGTCACTCCGCCCACGGCATTGATCTACATGCTGCGAGTGCACTCGTCACGTGCGCAGGATATCCAGCCCGGCGAAAGCACGACGATCAGCCCGCCGCTGCGAACAGACTTCTACACGGACACGTTTGGCAACGAGTGCGCGCGCGTGGCCATACCCTCCGGCGTGAGCAAGGTGCGCCTGCAGAGCCAGGGCGTGGTGTACGACACCGGCCTGCCTGACCCGGCGACATTCGATGCGATCGAGCATGCGCCTGCCGACCTCCCGACGTCGACACTGCAGTTCGTGCTGCCCAGCCGCTATTGCGAGGTCGACAGCGAACTGCTGCAGCTTGCGTGGGGGCTCTTCGGCGGCGTGCCGGCCGGATGGCAGCGCGTGCAGGCCATCTGCGATTTCGTTCACCAGCACCTGCGCTTCGACTATCAGAGCGCGCGAGCCACCCGTACCGCTTTGGAGGCTTATCGCGAACGCGTCGGCGTGTGCCGCGACTTCACCCACCTGGCCATCACGCTGTGCCGCTGCATGAACATCCCCGCACGCTATGTGACCGGGTACCTCGGCGACATCGGCGTGCCGCCGATACCCTCGCCGATGGACTTCAGCGCCTGGTTCGAGGTCTACCTGGGCGACCGCTGGCACACCTTCGACGCGCGCCACAACGTGCCGCGCATCGGTCGCATCCTGATCGCACGCGGCCGGGACGCGGCCGACGTGCCGATCACGATGGTGTTCGGTGCCAGCACGCTGGAGCGCTTCGAGGTGACGACGGATGAGGTGCTGCCGCAGCCGACCTTTGCGTGAGCCTCAGTGGGTCAGGCCGACATGGAGGTAACCGTTGCGGATGCTGGGACTGCCCATAAGGACGTAGAGGCCCTTGCCTTGCATCGCAAAGGCGACTCCGGTCGTCTGGCCGACGGTGAAGCTCGCCTTCTTCCATCCCTGTGGCTCGGTGGTCGACGGAACGGAGAGCGGGTAGCTTTCGGAACTGCTGCTGCCGTCTAGCGCCTTGCTGGTCACGTCGATCGACGTCGGACCGATGCTGTACTTGCTCCAGTCGCCCATTTCGCTGCCGCCATACGCAGTCGAAGTCGGCCACGAAGCGCCGCTCGGCAAGCCGACGCGGAAGACGCGATTCGCTGGCATGCGTGCGTCCGCATCCGATTCGAGCAGCACGTTCTCCCCGCCGATGCGCGCCACCGCAAAGACGAGCTTGTCGCTCGCATCGGAGTCGTTCGTGAAGGTCCAGTGCCCTTGCGCGTCCGCAGTGGCAGCGGCTGTGTAGTGGACCAGGGTCTTGCCGGTCCCCGTGCAATTGGCGAGATTCGACAAGGTGTTGGTTTCGTTGCACTGGTCGAGGCCGGTGCCCTGGCCCGAAATCTTCACTTCATGCAACCGCGAACTGAGTTGAGGCAACGAATTTCCCGATCCGGCAGTCAAGGTCAGGTCCAGGCGGTTGTACAGACCGTCGAGCTGGGTCTTGTCGGTCACGAGTGAACGCGTGGCGACAAACGGAAGCGACTCGCTGATGTTGGTGGTATTGGCGAACGGGAGAGGCAACGGCGCAACGCCGACGAGCGTATCCGCCGAGACGCGAAAACGCGCGTTATTAGAGGTCGCCAGCTTGGTGACCGCGTCGACCATGACGTAGGTGCCGGCCGTTTCAGGGTCGGTCATCAACGTGCCTGAACGAATGAGGGCGCCTGCGCTGTCGAGGAGCGCGTACTGCTTGAGGTCGAAGTCGACCTTGAACTTGAATTCCGTGCCGGCACCGCTGAACACCTGGTAGGTGCCGTTGCGGGCGTCGGCGGCGACCTCCGGCGTCGTTTGCGGCGCCTGGGTGTTTCCGGTGGCTCCGGTGGCCGAGCCGCCCGGCGCCTGAAGCGAAAAGCCGGCGCTGCCGCCGCTGCTACCGCCGCCGCAAGCGGCGAGACTCAAGATCAACATCGTCGCGCTCGCGACGGAAAACGGTGCCCTCATCTCGGTTTCTCTTTCGTTTTTATTGCGTCGGTGCGTCGAACTGACGATCACCTGACCAATAAATCGTAGGTTGTGAAACAACCTGTCACATAAAAAACCGGTGAGTCATCCTCAAAGATGAGGAGGGAGAGTTGCATCCATGCAACAACCATCTATGCGGCAGCGCGCTGGCGACGGTCGCCCTATCCCGCCACGTAGCCCAGCCGCTTCATCGCGGCGCTCAAGGCGGTGCGACTTTTCTCATAGTCCGCCCACGGTGAATTGCCGGTGGGCAGTCGGGCGCCAATGTTCTTCACCGTCCACTGCCAGGCGCTTTCAAGCACGGGCAGTTCGTCCCATGCCACCGGCACCGACACGGACAACCCCGGCCGGGACCGAACCGACCACGCGCATGCGGTCGTCGCGCCGAATCCGTTGCGCAGGTAGTCCACGAAGACCTTGCCCACGCGATTGCGAGGCCCGCTTTTGGCGACAAAGCGCTCGGGGATGGTCTCCGCCAGATGTTGCACGACGGCTTGAGAGAAGCCCTTGACGGCATCCCAGTCGTAGCTTCGACGCAGCGGCACGACCACGTGCAGGCCCTTGCCGCCGCTGGTCTTGAGAAATGCCGGCAGCCCCAGTTCGTCGAGCAGGGTCCGCACCAGCATGGCGGCTTCCTGGATACGCGACCATTCGACGCCTTCGCCAGGGTCGAGGTCGAAGGTCATCCGGTCGGGCTTGCCGATGTTGTTCGACGTCGCGTTCCATGTGTGGAACTCGACGACGTTCATCTGCGCCGCGGCCAGGATGCCCTGGTCGTTGTCGATCTGCAGCAGCGGATCGTGCCCCGGATCGAGCGCCGGGTCGAGCAGCTTCACGCCCGGCAGCTCGCTCTGCTTCATGTGCTTCTGAAAGAAGAGCTCGCCGCCCACGCCCTCCGGCGCACGCACCAGCGCCACCGGCCGGCCCTTGAGGTGCGGAAGAATGAGCTCGGCGACCTCGGCGTAATAAGCGACGAGCTCGCCCTTCGTGGTGCCGCTCTGCTCGTCGATCACGCGTTCGGCATGGGTGATGCGCTGCGGCATGGCTTTCGAAGCTCCTTGAGGTTTCGGTTCCTTGGTCGACTTCTTGGACTTCGCCTCGGTCGGGGTCGCCTGCTGAGGGGGCGCCGCGGTCTCGCGACGGATCTGCCCGGCGGGCTTGTCCGTGCGAAGCCCCTGGAATGCGGAGTGGCGGATGCGCCCGTCCTGCGTCCATTCGCCAAAGGCCACTTCGCACACCAGCACCGGCTCGACCCATTGCGCCTTGACGCCCGCAGGCCGCGTCTGAAACGGGCACTCTCTCGTCTGCACCTCGTCGAGCTTCGCCTTGATGTCCGTCAGGCGACCGACGTCGAATCCTGCGCCGACGTTGCCGCAATACTGGAGCGCGCCTTTGTCGTCGTACACACCCAGCAGCAGCGAGCCGAAGCCCGTGCGCGAGCCCTTCGGCGCGGTGTAGCCGCCGATGACGAACTCCTGCCGCCGCTGGTTCTTGAGCTTGATCCAATCCGGCGAGCGTCGCGACACGTAGCTCGATCCCTTGCGCTTGCCGACGATGCCCTCGAAGCCGACCTTCGCCGACGAAGCCAGCAAATCGCGCGGCGCGACGTCAAAGGCTTCGCTGAAGCGCAGGAGATCGGGCGGCTTGTCTCCCATCAGCCGGGCCAACGCTGCGCGTCGCTCTTCCAGCGGAACATCCCGCAGATCGCGCCCGTCCAGAAAAGGCGCATCGAACAGCCAGTAGACGATCGATGAAGTGGATCCGCTGTCGAAGGCGTTCTGCAGCGCCTGGAAGTCGGGCGCACCGTGCTCGTTGTGGACGACGATCTCGCCATCGAGCCACGCCGATCTCGTCGGGAGCTTCGCCAGTGCCCTGGCTACGCCTGGCAGCCTGGATGTCCAGTCATTGCCGTTGCGCGTGATGCACTGCACCTTGTCGCCGTCGATGCGAGCGAGGATGCGATAGCCGTCGAACTTGAGCTCATACAACCAATCGCCCGGCCGGAGCGGTGGCGCGGAGACCAAGGTAGCGAGTTCGGGCGAAAGCATTGCAGGCAATGGCGCCTTGCGACCGATGGCGCCCACAGCGGGTGTCTCGCTCGCCTTTGCGCTCACCTTTGTCTTCTTCGCGGCGGCCTCGGGCTTGGTTCCGTAGGTGACCGGCGGCGGGCTGTCGACGTCTCGTCCGGTCAAGACGCTGTCGGGTTCGGCCTCGACGACGTCATAGTCCGCGAGATCACGCGCCTCGTCGTCGCGCTCCTTGATCAGCAGCCAGGGCTCCTTCTTTTCGCCCCTGCCGCGCATGCGCACCAGCGTCCAATGCCCTCGCAGCTTCTTGCCGCGCAGTTCGAACTTGAGCTTGCCTTCGGCCAGGGACTTGCGCGCGTCGCCCAGCGCGGACCATTCGCCGCGGTCCCACACGATCACCGTGCCGGCGCCATACTGCTTCGGCGGGATGGTGCCCTCGAAGTCGGCGTACGAGATCGGATGGTCTTCCACCTGCACGGCCATGCGCTTGACGCTGGGATCGAGACATGGCCCTTTCGGCACCGCCCAGCTCCTCAGAGTGCCGTCGAGTTCGAGCCGGAAGTCGTAGTGCAGATGGCTCGCGTGGTGCTTCTGCACGACGAAGGACAGCGTCCCCTTGCCAGCCTTGCCGCCCGCCTTCGGCTCCGGTGTCTTCTTGAAGTCGCGCTTGCGGTGGTAGGGCGCCAGCGCTTCGAGTTCGGATGCGGGCATGTCGGGTCTCCAGGCTGGGACCCTAGGATGCGCCGACACGCACCGCTGTAGGAAAGCAACGGCGACGAGCGTCGGGAGGATTGCACCTTGCGCGTGGAACGCCCGCGCCGATCAACTCCGCTTGGCGACGAGGGTCAGGATGTCGTAGCTCGCGACCAGATCGCCATCCTGGTTGGTCACCTCGACGTCCCAGGCCACGACACCTTGTCCGACGCCGTTGGCATCCTTCTTCTGCCGATCGATCTTGCGCTTGCAGGTCAGGCGCGCGCGGATCGTGTCGCCGATGCCCACCGGCTTGATGAAGCGCAGCGTGTCGAGACCGTAGTTGGCCAGCACCGGCCCCGGCGCCGGCGAGACGAAGAGCCCCGCGGCGGCCGACAGCACGAAGTAGCCGTGCGCAATGCGCTTGCCGAAGGGGCTCTCCTTCGCGGCCACTTCGTCGAAGTGCATGTAGAAGTAGTCGCCGGAGATGCCACCGAAGGCAACGATGTCGGCCTCGCCCACCGTGCGCCGGTGCGTGAGCAGCGAGTCGCCGATCTGCAGGTCTTCGAAATGCTTGCGGAAAGGATGCACTTCGGATTCGTTCAGCTTCGCCCCGCGCACGTATTCGCCGGTGACTGCGGCCAGCATGCTCGGCGAGCCTTGCACGGCCGCTCGTTGCAGGTAGTGCTTGACGGCGCGCATACCGCCCAGCTCTTCGCCGCCGCCCGCGCGGCCCGGGCCGCCATGCTTGAGGAAGGGCAAAGGCGAGCCATGGCCGGTCGATTCGGCTGCGGCTTCGCGGTCGAGCACGAGCAGGCGTCCGTGGTGTGCGGCCGCAAAGGGAATGGCCTTGGCGGCGGTGGCCGGGTCCTTGGTGACCAGCGTGGCGACAAGGCTGCCGCGTCCGCGCGCTGCCAACGCGAGCGCTTCATCGAGTCCTTCATAAGGCATGAGTGTGCTCACGGGGCCGAACGCTTCGACATCGTGCGCGGCATCGTGGCGCATCGGTTCGCGTGAAAGCAGAAGCGTCGGCGAGAAAAACGCGCCCTCCGCTGCGCCTTCGCCGCGCGGCGCAAATCCATCGCGCTCGCCGAAGACCAGTTCCGCGCCTTGCATCAACATGCGCACGCGCTCGGCGACGTCGGCCTGCTGCGCGTGCGATGCGAGCGCGCCCATGCGCACGTCTTCGAGCGAGGGGTCGCCGACGACCATCTTCGCGAGCCGCGCACGCAGCTTGTCGGCCACGGCGTCGAGATGTTGACGCGGGACGATCGCGCGGCGGATGGCGGTGCACTTCTGGCCCGACTTGACGGTCATCTCGCGCGCCACTTCCTTGACGAAAAGATCGAACTCTTCATCGTCGGGCGAGACATCCGGCGCGAGGATGGCGCAGTTCAGCGAGTCGGCCTCGGCGTTGAAAGGGATCGATTGGCGCACGACATTGGGATGCACGCGCAGCTTCGCGGCAGTGTCCGCCGAGCCGGTGAAGGTCACGACATCGGAGCCATTGAGCCGGTCGAGCAGGTCGCCCGTGCTGCCGATCACCAGTTGCAGACTGCCCTCCGGCAACAGACCCGAGCGGTGCATCATCCGCACCAGCGCTTCGGTCAGGTAGCTGGTCGAAGTGGCCGGCTTGCCGATGCAGGGCATGCCCGCAAGAAAGCTCGGCGCCCATTTTTCGAGCAGGCCCCACACGGGGAAATTGAACGCGTTGATGTGTACCGCGACACCTCGGCGAGGCACCAGGATGTGCGTTCCCGCAAAGCCGCCCTTCTTGCCGAGCGRCATCGCCGGGCCTTCATGCACGAGGTTGCCCGACGGCAGTTCATTGCCGCCGATGCCGGCATAAGCGGCCAGCGTACCGGCACCGCCTTCGATGTCGATCCAGCTGTCCGCGCGCGTGGCGCCCGTGTGCGCAGAAATCGCGTACAGCTCTTCCTTGTGCTCGGCGATGTACTTCGACAGCGCTCGCAGGCGTTGCGCGCGCTGCTGGAAATCCATCGCCAGAAGATTGGGCAAGCCGATGTTGCGTGCGTGATCGAGCGCCTCGCCGAAATCGATGCTTTCGGCATGCGTGCTCGCCACGGCTCGGCCGTTGATTGCACTGCGAAGCTCTTGCGCGCCCTGCTGGCCGAGCCAGCGGCCACCGATGAAGCTTTGAAGGGTCTGGGTCATGAATTTCTCCGTTCTGCGGACAGTCAGGCAGCGACGGCGTTCTTGTTGCCGAGGCCAAGGTAGGTGTCGATGATTCGGCGGTCGTGCAGCAGTGCCTGCGCAGGGCCGGTCAATGCGACCGCGCCGGTTTCAAGCACGTAGCCGCGATCGGCGACCTGCAAGGCGGCACGCGCGTTCTGCTCGACCAGCAGCACCGAGACGCCATGCGAGCGCAATGAAGAGACGACATGCAGCACTTCGCGCACGATCAACGGTGCGAGGCCGAGCGACGGCTCATCGAGCATCAGCAGACGCGGACGCGCCATCAGCGCGCGACCGATAGCAAGCATCTGCCGCTCGCCACCCGATAGCGTGCTGGCGAGCTGCGCGCGGCGCTCTTTCAGGCGCGGAAAGATCGCGAACACTTCGTCCATGCGCTCGCGCTGATCGCGCTTGCCCGTGCGCCAGCGGTAGAAGCCGCCGAGCAGCAGGTTGTCCTCGACCGACATTTCGCCGAAGAGCTCGCGCCGCTCGGGCACGAGCGCCACGCCGCGCGCCACCATCGCTTCGACGCTTGGCCGTGCGATGCGCTCGCCTGCGAGCGTGAGGCTGCCGGTGGAGCGCAGCAAGCCCATCGCCGCACACAGCAACGTGGTTTTGCCCGCGCCGTTAGGGCCGATGACCGTGACGATCTCGCCCTCGTCGACGCGCAATGCGACGCCATGCACCGCCTCGACCGCGCCGTAGGCGACGCTGAAGTCCTGGAGTTCGAAGAGCGGGTTCATGTCATGCAGCCATCGGGATCGGTTCGTCGCTGCCGCCGAGATAGGCGTCCAGCACGCGGGGGTTGGATTGCACTTCAGCGGGCGTGCCTTCGGCGATGACGGTGCCGAACTCCAGCACGGTGATGCGGTCGGCGAGGTTCATGACGAATTCCATGTCGTGCTCGACGACGAGGATGCCCAGCCCTTCGGCGCGCAGTTGCGAAAGCAGCGTTGCGAGCGCCTGCTTTTCGAGGTGGCGCAGGCCCGCTGCCGGTTCGTCGAGCAGCAGTGCGGCGGGCTGGCCCGCGAGCGCGCGTGCGATCTCGACCACGCGCTGCTGGCCCAGCGCCAGCGATGCGGCCGGCGCGTCGGCGTATTCGCCGAGCCCGCAGCGCTCGATCTGGCGGCGGGCTTCGGCCAGAAGTGCGGCTTCTTCCGCACGGTCCATCCGCAACATCGAACTCAACCAGCCATGTCGCCCGCGCCGGTGGGCACCAAGCGCCACGTTCTCCAGCACGCTGCGCGTGCCGAGCAGACGCACATGCTGAAAGGTGCGACCGAGCCCGCGTGCCGCGAACTCGCGCGATGGCCTGCCACGCATCGGCTCGCCCATCAGGCGCACTTCGCCTTCACTCGGATCGTCGACGCCGGAGATCATGTTGAAGAAGGTGCTCTTGCCGGCGCCGTTCGGGCCGATCAGCGCATGCACTTCGCCGGCCTTGAGCGTCATCGCCACCGCGTTGTTGGCGACGAGCCCGCCGAAGCGCTTCGTGACCTTGTCCGCCTCCAGCAGCAGTTGGCTCGCAGGAGGTAGTTTGCGAGTGGCAAGCGTGGTGGTCGTCTTCGGCACAGGCACGGGGTCCGGCTTGAGGAATCGACCGGACACGCGCGCCAGCGTGGGCCACATCCCTTCGGCGAAGCGTTGCAGCACGAAGAGCATCAGCAGCCCGAACACGATCACTTCGAAGTTGCCGCTTGCGCCAAGCAGCTTGGGCAGGATGTCCTGCAACTGCTCCTTGACCAGCGTGATCAGCGTTGCGCCAAGCACTGCGCCCCAAAGATGTCCGGCGCCTCCGACCACGGCCATGAACAGGTATTCGATGCCGATGTTGAGGTTGAAGGGCGTCGGATTGACGAAGCGCTGCATGTGCGCATAGAGCCAGCCCGACAGCGCCGCGAGCAGCGCCGCAAGAACGAACACCTTGACCCGATAGCGCGCCGTATCGACACCCATCGACTCGGCCATCACGCGGCCGGACTTGAGCGCGCGGATGGCGCGGCCCTCGCGCGAGTCGAGCAAGTTGTGCAGCGCCCAGAGTGCGAGCAGCAGGACCGCCCAGATCAACGGGCCCAATGCGCGCGGCGATGCGAGCGAGAAACCCGCCACCGTGAGCGCCGGAACGCCGGTGATCCCGGTCTGCCCACCGAGGAACTCCAGGTTGCCGAAGAGGAAATAGAGGCTCAGCCCCCATGCAATCGTGCACAGCGGCAAGTAGTGGCCCGACAGCTTGAGCGTGATGGCGCCCAATCCCCACGCGATCGCAAAGGTGAGCACGAGCCCGAGCACCAGCCCGACCCACGGCAGCACGCCCGGCGAAATCACCCCGCCCAACGCTGAAGCGGCAACCGGCGACGTGCAGACCCAGGCAGTCGCATACGCGCCGACGGCAACGAAAGCCGCTTGCCCGAAGGACGTCATGCCGCCGATGCCGGTGAGCATGACAAGGCCCGCCGCGACCATCGAATAGAGACCGATGTAGCTGAACAGCGTGACGGTGAATTCCGGAAGCCAGGCCCAACTGAGCGCCAGCGCCGCAATGCACAGCAACGTGAGATAGCGCCGCGTCATTCCTCATCCTCCACATGACGGCTGCGCAGCGAGCGCCACCACAGGACGGGAATGATCAGCGTGAACACGAGAACCTCTTTGAATGCACTGGCCCAGAAGGAAGAGAAGGCTTCGAGCTGCCCCACCAGCAGCGCTCCGAGCAGCGCGATCGGATAGCTACCGAGTCCGCCCACGATCGCCGCGACAAAACCCTTGAGCCCGATGAGAAAACCGGTGTCGTAATAGACAGTCGTCAGCGGCGCGATGAGCAGGCCGGAGACGGCGCCGATCAATGCTGCGAGGGCAAAACTCAAATCCCCCGAAAGATCCGTCGGGATGCCCATGAGCCGCGCGCCGACGCGATTCATTGCCGTGGCGCGCAGGGCCTTGCCGACGATGGAGCGTTCGAAGAAGACGAACATCAGCACCACCAGCACGAAGGCGACGCCGACCACCACCATCGACTGGCCGCTGATCGGCACACCGCCGACATCGAATTGCGCCTCGGAGAAAGCAGGCGTGCGCGATCCTTCGGCGCCGAAGAACAGCAAGCCCAGGCCGACCAGCACGCCGTGCAGCGCAACGGAGACGATCAACAGAATCAGCACCGTCGCATCAGCCAAGGGCCGATACGCCAGCCGGTACAACAACGGCCCCAGGGGCGTGATGAGCACCAGCGCCGTCACCGCCTGCATCGCGAGCGACGACGGATGCAACCCGAGCACCAGCGCGCAGGCCAGCACCGGAAAGGCCACCGTCCACACAGCCGTGGCCTTCCAATCCACCGTGGCGCCCCGCTTCCAGCGCCAGGCTTCAACTGCAAGCGTTGCGACCGCAAGCGCCAGCAGCAACCACAGCGTCGCCGGCGTACGCCCGCCGTTGAGCGCCGCCATCGACAACGCGCCAAAAGCCACGAGTTCGCCTTGCGGGATGAAGATCACCCGCGTGACGGAAAACACCAGCACCAGCGCCAGGGCCATCAGTCCGTAGACCGCCCCGTTGACGATGCCGTCCTGCCCCAGCAAAAGAGCAATCTGAGTATCCATCACACCCCCAGGCTCGCCCACTGCGTGTGGCCGCCACCCCCCTCAAGGGGGCGCTGCCAGCGGCCCGGCGAAGCCGGTTCCGCGGCGGCTCCCGCAAAGAGGATCCGGAGCGCCGGGCACGTTTTAGAGATAGCGCGGAACCAGCTCACGTCGTTCACTGCGCGGGGGGGATGTATTTCCAGGCGCCGTTTTCGATCTTGACCATGACTCGTGCGCGCTGGTCGAGGCCTAGGTGATCGTTCGGTGTCATGTTGAACACGCCGTGGGCACCAGGCAGTTCCTTGATCTGTTCGAGCGCGTCGCGCAACGCAGCGCGGAATTCAGGTGTACCCGGCTGTGCCTTCTTGAGCGCGACCGGAACCGCAGCAGTCATCAGCAGACCGGTATCCCAGGCGTGCGCGCCAAAGGTCGACACCGAACCCTTGCCGTAAGCGGCTTCATAAGCCGACACGTATGCCAGCGCCGACTTCTTCACCGGATTGGAAGCGGGCAACTGCTCCGCGACCAGCACCGGACCGGCCGGCAGGAAGGTGCCTTCGACATCCTTGCCGCCCACGCGCAGGAAGTCGGCGTTTGCCACGCCGTGCGTCTGGTAGAGCTTGCCGCTATAGCCGCGCTCCTTCAGGCTCTTCTGCGGCAGTGCGGCCGGCGTGCCGGACCCCGCGACGAGCACCGCATCGGGCTTGGCGGACATGATCTTCAGCGTCTGGCCGGTGACCGACGTGTCGGTGCGTGAATAGCGCTCGTTGGCAACGATCTTTATCTTCTTCAGATCGGCCGCCTTGGAGAACTCCTGGAACCAGCCTTCGCCATAAGCGTCGGAGAAGCCGATGAAGCCCACCGTCTTCACACCATTGGCCGCCATGTGCTCGGCAATGGCGAGCGACATCATGATGTCGTTCTGCGGCGTCTTGAACACCCAGCGCCGCTTGGCGTCCATCGGCTCGATGATGCGGGCCGAGGCAGCCATCGAGATCATCGGCGTCTGGCTCTCGGCCGCGACGTCGATCATGGCGAGCGAATTGGGCGTGGTGGTCGAGCCGAGGATGACGTCGACCTTGTTCTCGGAGATCAGCTTGCGCGTGTTGTTCACCGCCGCCGTGGTGTCGCTCGCATCGTCGAGAACGATGTAGTTGACCTTCTGGCCGCCGATGGTCTTGGGCATCAGCGCGATGGTGTTCTTCTCGGGAATACCGAGCGATGCGGCAGGCCCCGTCGCCGACACGGTGACGCCGACGTTGATGTCGGCGTGCGCGAACGCCGATGCAATCAGCGCCGCGATCACGGCGAAGGGTTTGAGGTGTTTCATGCTCATGCGGTTGTCTCCGTTTTGCTGGTTTGGAAAAAATGAAAAGGTATTGATGTCCGGCTGTCTCAGGCGTCCGCCTGGACAACGGGCCGCGGAAGTCTGACACCTGGAAGGCCGCCGAGGAAGAGGTCTGCTACTACTGGCGCCATCGCGTCGTAGTCGAGCTCGCCGTCGGACCGCATCCAGATGAACATCCAGTTGATCATTCCGAACAGCAGCATTGTCAGTGGCTTGGCGAGCGTGGTCTTGCGCAAGTCGGGGCGCAACGCCATCACCGCGTGCGCGAAGCCGGCGACCACTTTGCGCTGGGTGCCCAGCACGCGCTCGCGGTCCGTGGGCTCCATGAACTTCACGTCTTCGGTCAGCACGCGGTGCGCATGCCGCGCGCCCGCGTATTCCCGGACGAAGCGCCGGATCAACTCTCGCAGGTGCGCTTCGGGCGACAGGGCCTGCTGGTCGACATCGGCCACGAGGTCTTCAAGGCGCGACACATGGTTTTCCGCGATGCTGACCAGCAGGCTGTATTTGTCGCGGTAGTAGTGATAGAGCAGCGCTTTCGAGAAGCCGCAGGCTTCGGCCACCTGGTTCATCGACGTCGCGGAATAGCCCCGGTTGGCAAAGAGCTGCGCGGCACGATCCAGGATCATTTCGCGCTGGTCTTCATATCCGGGTGAGCGTCCGCGTGCCATGGAATTTTTTCTTTTCGGGTTGGATGTTCTAGCGTTCGTCGAACGACAGGACCACGCGCTCGCTCAGCGGATGGGCCTGGCAGGTCAGGACGAAGCCGGCAGCGATCTCGTTCTTGTCGAGCGCGAAGTTTCGCTCCATTCGCACCTGCCCTTCGACCAGCTTGGCGCGGCAGGTGCCGCACACGCCCGAGGTGCATGAGAACGGCACTTCGAGGCCCGCGGCCGAGGCGCAATCCAGAATGCTCGGCTGGTCCTTGTGGAACTCGATCTCGCGCTGAAAGCCGTCGCGAATGATGACGATCTTCGCGAGTTCGGCATCGCCGGGCCGTGCTTCGTGGATGACGGCGCCCACCGGCGCGCCTTCGGGCGCCGCAACGCCGAATCGCTCGATGTGGATGCGCTCTTCGGGCACGCCAGCCGCGAGCAGCGCCGCCTCGGCCTCGTCGTTCATCTGGAAAGGTCCGCAGATGTACGCGTGGTCGATGCTGCCGGCCGGAACCACCGTGCGAAGGAACTCGCCGATCTTGTCGCGGTTCATGCGGCCCATGTTCAGCGGCGCATCGGTCGGCTCGCCCGAGAACACGTGATGCAGCACCAGCCGCGTCATGTAGCGGTTCTTGAGGTCTTCCAGCTCCTCCTTGAACATCGTCGACTGCAGCTTGCGATTGCCGTAGATCAGCGTGAAGCGCGAATGCGGCTCGCGCGCAAGGACGGTCTTCATGATCGAGAGAATCGGCGTGATGCCGCTGCCGCCGACGATGCCCACGTGCTGGCGCCGCGACTGCGGCTCGATCGGCACGAAGAAGCGGCCTTGCGGTGCCATCACGTTGATGGTGTCGCCCGGCTGGAGCTGCTCGTTGATCCAGTTCGAGAAGGTGCCGCCCTTGACCTTGCGCACGCCCACGCGCAGCTCGCCATCGTCCACACCCGCGCAGATCGAATACGAGCGGCGCAGGTCCTGGCCATCGATGTCCTTGCGCAAGGTGAGGTACTGGCCCTGGGTGAAACCGAAGACGTCGCGCAGATCGGTCGGGACGTCGAACGAAACAATCACCGCTTCTTCGGTGTCGGGCTCGACCGCGCGCACGCGCAGTGGGTGAAACATGACGCTCATGGCATTGGCCGCTTCAGATGGGTTTGAAGTGTTCGAAAGGCTCGCGGCAGGCGATGCAGCGATACATCGACTTGCACGCGGTCGAACCGAATGCCGACAAGCGCTCGGTGTTCTTGCTGCCGCAGCGCGGGCAAGCGACCGCATCCGCCTTGCGGCCGAAGATGCGGATCGGCACGGCGCCGTCCGGCGATACCGGTCCTGGCGGCGCAATGCCGTACTCGAAGAGCTTGCGACGGCCTTCGGCGCTGATCCAGTCCGTGGTCCACGCCGGAGCGCGTTGCAGCGTGACGTAGGCGGGGCCGAGCCCGGCCTTGTCGATCGCCGCGAGGACGTCGTGCTCGATGACCTCCGTGGCAGGGCAGCCTGAATAAGTCGGCGTCAACACCACTTCCAGCTTGTCGTCATGCTCGATCACGTCGCGCACGATGCCCAGGTCGCGCACCGACAGCGCAGGCACTTCGGGGTCGAGCACCGTGGCGAGCACGTCCCACGCTTGATCGCACCGCGCGGCGACGGAGGCAGGCGACGCGGTCACCAGACGCCTCCTGGGAAGGCGCGTTGCAGGTGCTGCATCTCGGCGAGGATGTAGCCCATGTGTTCGCTGTGTACGCCGCGCTTGCCGGTGCTGCGGAATGCGGCTTCTTCGGGCTGTGACAGCTTCGCTTCTTCGAGGATGGCTTTCATGTCGGCGAGCCATCCTTCCTTCAGGTCAACCCAGCGCGGGCCGATGCCAGCGGTGTGCGCGGCGGCGTCGACCGCATCCGAATCGAAGAACTCCGGCACATAGAGCCACAGGTCCTTCAGCGCCTTCTCGATGCGTTGCCGCGATTCATCCGTGCCATCGCCCAGGCGCACGACCCAGTCGGCCGCATGCTGCTGGTGGTAGCGCGCTTCCTTGACGGCCTTTCCGGCGATGCCTGAGAGTTCGGCGTTCCTGGAGCTGTGCAAGCGTTCCCACAGCAGCTTCATCAGCGTGGCGACCATCGCGTTGCGCATCACCGTGAACGCAAAGTCGCCGCGCGGCAGTTCGACCATCGTGAGATTGCGGTAGTCCTTCTCGTCGCGCAGGAACGCGAGCTGGTCTTCGTCGTGCCCTTGCCCTTCGATCTGGCCGGCAAGCGTCAGCACGGCGCGCGCCTGGCCGATGAGGTCCAGCGCCATGTTCGACATCGCGATGTCTTCCTCGAGGATCGGCGCGTGGCCCGACCACTCGGAGATGCGCTGCGCATGGATCAGGCAGGTGTCGCCGATGCGCAGCAAATACTGCACGGCAGGTTGGAGATCGAGCGCAATGGAGCCTTGCATCACGGCCGCCTTTACATGTGGTCTACCGAGCCTGGCAGCTGGTAGAACGTGGGATGGCGGTACACCTTGTCTTCCATCGGATCGAAGTACATGTCCTTGTCGCCCGGATCGCTCGCGACGATCTGGTCTGAACGCACCACCCACACGCTGGTGCCTTCCTGCCGGCGCGTGTAGACGTCGCGGGCCATCTGGATCGCCATCTTCGGATCGGCGGCATGCAGGCTGCCGCAGTGCTTGTGGTCGAGGCCGGACTTGCTGCGTACGAAGACCTCCCACAGGGGCCACTCGGTCGCGACGCCAGATGCTTCGGTTGTTGTCGAATTGGTGCTGCTGCTCATGATCGTGTTCCTTGCTGTGTGCCTGCGAGCTATGCCGCGAGCGGTTCGGGGGCTGCGCGGCGCGCGGCATGGGCCAGCGCGGCTTCGCGCACCCAGGCGCCGTCTTCCCACGCCTTCACGCGAGCACCGAGGCGCTCGCGGTTGCAAGGGCCGTCGCCGGCAATGACGCGCCAGAACTCGCTCCAGTCGATGGGGCCGTGGTCGTGGTGCTGGCGCTCTTCGTTCCACTTCAAGTCCGGGTCCGGCAGCGTCACGCCCAAGACCTTGGCCTGCTCGACGGCGGCATCGATAAATTTGGCGCGCAGATCGTCGTTTGAGAACCGCTTGATGCCCCAGCGCATTGACTGCGCCGAGTTGGGCGACTGGTCATCCGGCGGACCGAACATCATGATCGACGGCCACCACCACCGATTGACCGCGTCCTGCACCATCGCCTTCTGCGCGTCGGTGCCCTTCTGCATCATCGTGAGCAGCGCTTCGAAGCCCTGGCGCTGATGGAAGCTCTCTTCGCGGCAGATGCGCACCATGGCGCGCGCATACGGCGCATAAGAGCAGCGACAGATCGGCACCTGGTTCATGATCGCGGCGCCGTCAACCAGCCAGCCGATCGTGCCCATGTCGGCCCAAGTCAGCGTGGGGTAGTTGAAGATCGAGCTGTACTTGGCGCGGCCCGTGTGCAGCGCATCGACCATCTGGTCGCGCGAAGTACCCAGCGTCTCGGCGGCCGAATACAGATAGAGGCCATGACCCGCCTCGTCCTGCACCTTCGCCAGCAGGATGGCCTTGCGCTTGAGCGTCGGCGCGCGCGTGATCCAGTTGCCCTCGGGCAGCATGCCGACGATTTCGGAATGCGCGTGCTGGCTGATCTGGCGCACCAGCGTCTTGCGGTAGTGCTCGGGCATCCAGTCCTTCGCCTCGATGAAGTCGCCAGCGTCGATGCGGGCATCGAAGCGTTGTTCGAGCTGCATCTCGTCAGCGGAGCGCACGGCCTTCTTGCCGTCGCCGGGCTCTTTGCCCATCGTGTCCATGGCTTGCGTGTACATGATCTGATCCTTTCAGTTGTTCGCTGCGCCTTGCGCTCCCCGGCCCCACCGAACGTCCCCTCTTCGGGAAACACCACGGATCCGGCTCCGCCGGTCCGCCGGTATTGCCCCCAGCGAGGGGGATGGCGAAGCGACACGAAGTGCGCGAAGCCTGGGCTTCATTTCGGTCGTTTGTCGATCACGCGGCGGGCTTTGCCAGTCAGCGTGCGTTCGATGGAGTCCGGCGTCAGCACGTTGACGGTGGTCGAGATGCCCACCATCGTCTTGATCCGCTGCTGGAGCCACTGCGATATCTCGCGCACCTCGGCCGCATCGGTCGTCGGCGCAGCAAGCGGCTGCAACTCGCACTGCACTTCCACCGTATCCAGCAGCCCATCGCGGCTGACATTGATCTGGTATTGGCCTGAGAGCTTGGCGTGCTGCAACACGATCTCCTCGATCTGCGTCGGGAAGACGTTCACGCCGCGGATGATCAGCATGTCGTCCGAGCGCCCGACGATCTTGCCCATGCGGCGGAACGAACGTGCAGTGGGCGGCAAGAGACGCGTGAGGTCGCGCGTGCGGTAGCGGATGATGGGCAGCGCTTCTTTCGTCAGCGACGTGAAGACAAGCTCGCCCTCCGAGCCTTCGGGCAGCACTTCGCCCGTTTCGGGATCGATGATCTCCGGATAGAAGTGGTCTTCCCAAAGCACCGGGCCGTCCTTGGTCTCGATGCATTCGCTGGCGACGCCTGGGCCCATCACTTCGGAGAGGCCGTAGATGTCGACCGCATCGATGCCGGCCTTGCCTTCGATCTCATGGCGCATGGCCTCGGTCCACGGCTCGGCGCCGAAGATGCCGACCTTGAGCGAGCATTCGCGCGGATCGAGCCCTTGCCGCACGAATTCTTCGACGATCACCTGCATGTAGCTGGGCGTGACCATGATGATCTCGGGCTTGAAGTCGCGGATGAGCTGCACCTGCTTTTCGGTCTGCCCGCCGGACATCGGAATCACCGTGCAGCCCAGCCGCTCGGCACCGTAGTGCGCGCCGAGTCCGCCCGTGAAAAGGCCATAGCCATAAGCAATGTGGATGATGTCGCCCGCACGGCCGCCTGCAGCGCGGATCGAACGTGCGACCAACGATGCCCAGGTGTCGATGTCGTTCTTGGTATAGCCGACCACCGTGGGCTTGCCCGTGGTGCCCGACGACGCATGAACGCGCGAGACCTGCTCTCTCGGAACCGCGAACAGGCCGAAGGGGTAGTTGTCGCGCAGGTCCTTCTTGGTCGTGAAGGGGAAGCTGGCAAGGTCGCTCAGTTGCTTCAGATCGTCCGGATGAACGCCCTTTTCGTCGAACGCCTTGCGGTAGTGCGGCACGTTGTCGTAAGCGTGCTTGAGCGACCAACGCAGGCGTTGCAACTGCAGCGACTGGATCTCGTCGCGGCTCGCGGTCTCGATGGGGTCGAGTTCACCCGGGGCGGGTTGCTTCACAGGCATGGATGTCTCCTCGGGCGGCTCACGCGGCGACGGCCGGCTTGCCCTTGATGGTGTACGAACGGCCGCGGAACACGGCAATGCGCTCGCCGCGCTGATTGGTGATTTCGCAGTCGTAGACGCCGGTCCGGCCCGCCTTCGACACCTCGAAGCTGCGCGCGGTAAGCACGTCACCCTCGCGGCCCGGCGCCATCAGGTCGATTGAAAAGCCCGAAGCCACCGTCAGTTCGTTGTACGAGTTGCAGGCATACGCGAAAGCCGTGTCGGCGAGCGTCGCGATCAATCCGCCGTGGCAGATGTCATGACCGTTGAGCATGTGCTCGCGCACCGTCATCGAGATCGTTGCGTTGCCCGGAGAGACTTCTGCGATTTCCATGCCGAGGCTCTTCGCGGCGCGGTCATTGGCGAACATGCGCTCGCGGACGAGCTCCGCGGTCTGTTGCGGCGTGCGGTCGGATTGGGGTGCGGTCATGGTGAATCAGCGATCGGTGAAGACGGGAGCGCGCTTTGCGCCGAAGGCGGCAACGCCTTCGAGGTAGTCGTGTGCGCGGCCGAGCTCGGCTTGGACAACGGCTTCGCGGTCCAGCGCCTGATCAAGCGTGAGGTGTTGCGCTGCATCGATGGCGCTGCGCGTGGCGGCCAGCGCCTTCACCGGCATTGCGGCGAGGCGCACTGCGAGCTTGCGCGCCTCTTCGGCCAGCGCTGCATCGTCGACGCACTTCCAGATCAGGCCGATGCGCTCGGCTTCGGCAGCGCCGAGCTTGTCGCCCAGCATCGCGAGCCCCATGGCGCGCGCGCGACCCACGATGCGCGGCAGCAACCACGTGCCGCCCGTGTCTGGCACAAGCCCGATCTTGGCGAAAGCCTGAATGAAGCTCGCGGATTGGCCCGCCAGCACGAGATCGCAATTGAGCGCCAGGTTCGCACCCGCGCCGGCCGCGACACCGTTCACCGCGGCGATCACCGGAAACGGCATTGATTTCAGCCGTCGCACGAGGGGCTTGTAGAGGATCTCAATCGCGCAGCCCAGATCCTTGGGCGGCTCGCCGGCAGGCGACGGAGCGACCATCGGGTCGGCAAGATCCTGGCCGGCACAGAAGCCGCGGCCCGCACCCGTCAGGATCAGACAGCGGACTTCGGCATTCGACGCCGCCGCATCGAGTGCAGCGCGAAGCTGCTCGTGCATGGCACCGGTGAAGCTGTTGAGTGCGGCGGGCCGGTTCAGCGTGAGCGTCAATACCGGGCCGTCTTGCGATGCAAGGACGAGTGAATCGGACAAGCTTTGTCTCCAGTCATGGGCGCAGTCGAGAGGTGGGGCCGATCGGGTCACGAGTATTATTGACCGACCGGTCGGTGAATCATAAGATGCACACCAGTCGGGCGCAAGTCAAAAGACCCACGGGGAAACCCGCATATCTGCCGACGATCTGCCGACGCCCCTTCCCGTCAACTCAAAGGAGACAGCCTTGCCTTGCTATTCGATCGAAGAAGTGGTGCCGGTCATCGACCCCAGCGCCTATGTGCATCCGACAGCCGTACTGATCGGCGACGTGATCGTCGGCCCCGACTGCTATGTCGGGCCGTGCGCGGTGCTGCGCGGCGACTTCGGACGCATCGTGCTCGAGCGCGGCTCCAACCTGCAGGACACCTGCGTGATTCACGGCTTCCCCGCGCATGACACCGTCGTCGAAGAAAACGGCCACATCGGCCACGGCGCCGTGCTGCACAGCTGCATCGTCAGACGTGACGCGCTGGTCGGCATGAACGCCGTCGTCATGGACGAAGCCGAAGTCGGCGAAGCGGCCATCCTCGCGGCCTGCGCCTTCGTTCCGGCCGGCAAGAAAATCCCTCCGCGCTCGCTCGCCGCCGGTATTCCTGCCAAGGTGATGCGCGAGCTGAGCGATCAGGAAGTCGCGTGGAAGCTGGAAGGCACCCGCACCTACCAGGACCTCACGCGGCGCAGTCTTGCGAGCATGAAGGAAGTCGACGCGCTGCCCGCTGTCGAGGCCAATCGGCCGCGCGTCAATGCGCCGGATGTGAAGCCGTTGATCGCGACGAAGCGCGGGTAGCTTGGTCAGCCGGCGGGCGTTCGACGCAGCGTAGGGGCACTCACACGGTATTCTTGCGAACCAGTCCTCCGCGGCGAAAGGATCAACGTGCCAATACGAGCGCTGCAGTTCTTGTGTCGGCGAAAAGTGCCGCCCCCGCCCGCGTTGACCTTGCTGGAGTACATCCAGCAAGAAGCCTGGCGAGAGGCTGGCTTTCTCGCCCGGGTTGACGACCCGAGCTTCGCCTACTCCGCCCAGTATGTCGTGCCGCATGAAGTGGAGATCTCGATACTGGAACTCATCACGATGGGTGGCCAAGGCCCCATTGAACTTCGGGGCCCCTCGCCCCCATCGCGCTTCCAGGAGAAGTTGACCTTCCCTCTTCTGGAGGCGGCCTACCGCAGGCTGAATGCAGCCGGCGCCATTCCCGCCGGCATCGTGCTGGGTGATTCGTTGCTGATGGGCACCGCGCCGCTGGCCTCCATCTACCCCAGCGTGACTCGCAATGACCTGGACGGAAAGACTGCCGTCGTATTCAGCACTGGGATGTTGGTCCTGCACATGCTCGTCGGTGAGGTGCTTGCGCGCGCCGGAGACGGCCGCCCTGCGCAACCCACCGACCTGGAAAAGGTTCTTTCCCAGAGCACAGCGATGGACCTCCAGAGAGCGGCGATCACGCTGCATGGCGTCGCCGAGTCGCTATTCGGCCTCGTCACTCAGAACTGGCCGTATCCGGAGCACGGCGTCGACTACGCGAGCATGAGGAGCCACCTGTTCGCAGCCGAGTTCTTGTCGGATGCCTTCGCCTTTTGTCTTTTGCATGAGCTGTCGCATCTGTCGCTGGGTCACTTCTCCGGCGCTGCCGGCTTGGGGTCCTTGCAGCAGCGAGAGTGCGATGCGGACGTGCACGCGCTACGGGGAACCTTGTCCAGCCACCAGCCGGCCAACAACACGATGCCTGCGCTCATTGCCGTCCTGGTGATGTTCGAAACCATGAGCTTGATCTATCGAACCATCAACTACCTGGCGTTTCGCATCGACTACTCACTCCTGCCGGAGGCCTTCATGGGCCATCTCTACTTCAGGGCCCATGGTGACGACATGCATCCACATCCCCGTACTCGTTTGACGTTCCTGGTGATGCAACTCAAGGCCGCACATCCCGACCTTGCCGATCGGATCGACACGATCTCGCGTCATTGCCATATCTTCTTCGACAACATCTGGACCATTGTTGCGGGGCACTTCCCCGCGCAAAATGTGGCRCTCTCTCCGACCTGGCGCGCGGTCGTGGAACTGCACCGAAGGGCGCACACCGCTCCCACCATGCCTTCATCAACCAAGGAGACGTGATGACCTGGATACTCATTGTGGGAATCGTCATTTCGGCCGTCATTGCCTACTTTGTGCGCGGCAAGCCTCACCTGGCGGCGGTGACAGGAATTCTGACCAGTCATGGGTTTTCCGCGGATGCCATCGACGCAATCCGGCAGGCACCTGGAAACGAAGAGATCACCGTGACACTGGCCGACGGACGCAGCTTCAAGACCACCGCCGCCGAGGCCTCAAAACGCCTGCAGCCGGCATCCGAGGGAAAGCCCCCGACCTGGCTTGAGAAGGGCTCTTCGAATTTGGTGTCGCTCGTCCTCTTTGTGTTGGGGTGCGGCGTGTCCTTCGTCTTCTACTATCTCAGCTTGCCGAAGACGTAAGCGGCGCCCGTAAGCGGCGCCGCGGTAGCACCCCGCTACAAGCCCTTCAAGACCGCCGCAACCGTCTTCAACGTCTTCGACGTCTTCGACGGCATCCACGTGTTGCGCATGTAGAGGTCAATGAGGTCCTTGGGAGGAACGCCGACGAGCCGGCTGGCCACGATGCGTTTTTCGCCACCCGCAACATTCCATGCGCCCCGCCAGATCGCGCGAAGGGTTCGCACCCCGTCGACCATCACGCCCACCGTCTTGGTGCCGAAGGTATCCCACAGGTCATCCCCTGCGTCGTAGGCATCAACGATCGACAGTGGCTTGATAGTCTTGAAGGTGCGCTGCATCAGCCGCACCGTTTCGACTGCCGCCGCGTGGCCCGTCGCTGGCGTCCTGGCGTGGCTGGCTCCCGACGAGAGCGCCTTCTGAATGCTGTCGAGAAAGGGCACCGCATTCCGGCGCAGCATCGTCTCTTCATACTCGGTGTGCACGCCAGCGCCGCGGTTGGGTTTTCCGTTGTCTTGAGGCTCGCCATCGTGCAGGTATCCTGGCGCGTGGGTCGCGAACCAATCCTTCTCGTGGATCAGATAGCGCCCCACGGCGGTACCGACGACATTGGGGAGGCGGGCCAGGTGGACGTGATAGTGCCGGCGCGCTTCCAGGAGATCCGACAGCGTCAGCAGCATGTAGTTTCGCTGCGGCGGGAAAACGTCGAGGCCGCTGATCCGGCTGCTGTTGGCGATGGTCATTGCCTTCTCCCCACAGCCTCTTGCGTTTACTAGTCCTGCTTCATCTTGTTCGAATCGCTCCGTTTGGCCCGCGCTTTGCTGCTGGTGGCTGCCTCCGCCCGCCGGGCTTCCGCCTTTGCGCTCTCTTTGGCTGAGCCGGTCATGGCACCCATCGCGGCACCGGCCGTGGCGCCGGCGGTGGCACCGGCAGCTTCGCTTTCCTTTTGAGTCTCTGGCTTGTTGCTCACACCACCTGCCTCATCGCCTGGCGGTCGTTGATGTTTGGGCGGAGCGGTCTCCGTTTGACCATTGGCGCTGACGGTTGCGACCACAGCCGCCAAGGCAATGCAGGCTCGCGCAAGAAGCCCGAAAGCTAAACGAGGTCTGTCGACGTTCATGCTGAGCCTCCGTCCTTGGTTTGCGAATTGACACCACTTGTGTCGGGGTGAGCGTGGGCTGATCCAAACAATCCTGTGCGTTCCCCTGCCCACCAAATAAGCTTCATGACGACCAGCGCGCTCACTCCCAATGGTGAAACGTAGTAGCCGGTGCTCCTTATGGTCAAAGCGAGCAACAGCAGAGTGATGCACGCCACGGACACGAAACGCGCAATCGCCACCAGGGTGGTCTTGTGCGAAAGCGCCCAATCTACTGCGAACAGGAACAAGATTCCGAAAACAATATCGATGAGAGCCGGCGCGGGGGGGAAGAATCTCTCGTCCAAAAGTGCTTCAAGTGCGTTCGCCTGCAGATCGACGCCGGAGATGTCTCCGATGACCGTGCTGTGTCGGTCGACACCCCGTCCGACCTCACCCACGAAAACCACCTTGCCACGGAGGCGGTCCAGATTTTGAAGAGAAGGCTTCAGATCAAGGCATCGCTTAGACAGACTCCGATCGCTGGACGGCATCGGAAGGCACAGCAAGTCTCCTGATCGCACGAGCACAAGATTCTCGGGCCGTATCAGGCTCATATAGGGTGATTCGCCGCTCCCCTTGAGGTGCTTGAGGACGGAGGAGTCATCCACAAGCCTGGGCTCGCGGAGGAGCGCCGATTGCAGGGCAAGTCCGTTGACCCATTCCTCCGATCCCCCAGGCTGCACCTTGACGGTCCATCCGAGAGCGAGCCTTTCGGGTGTACGGTCTGTATTGAGGATGCCGACCGTCAGCAGCGGGGACGGCGCGAAACCCAACGACGGAATGACATGGGCCGCAGTTCTATCGCCGCTCGGCGTCGGAGGAGCCTCCTCGATACCCATCCCGAGAATGATCGGGACGTGCAATACCGTGGTGACATGCGATATCGCCTGCTGCAGCCTTTCGGTCGGATCGTTTGACGCCATTGGTTCGCATCCAAGCGGCAGAAAGCGCCGGTCGAGCACGATGACATGCGGCGCAAAGCCCGCCAGAACAGGCAAGAGATCCGCAAAATATTTTCTTTGCACGCATGAATTGTTCGGAAAATATTCTGCGGTCGGGTCCAACCTCGGGTCTATGTGCACCACGGTGCTGAACTTTGGCGAAAGCGCTCGTGGGTACGCCGACACCATCAGCTGATACCAGCTTTGACCCGCGATGACGACGTTGGCGACCCTTTCGCCAAGAATTTGGTGCTCGATTTGCTGCTCGATGCCGTACGCCAGTGTCTGCAGGGCAATGACTGCTGCGACTTGAAGAATCTTGGGCCACGGCTCCCGCGTTGGCTTGTTCAATCCCAAAGGGCCCAACACGACCTTGAAGGCCCGGGCGATCTTCGTGCGAATGTTGAAACTCATCGCAGTTGCCCTTTGAAGGGTTTGAGTTGGAGATCTCAGGCGACGCACCGAATCCAACTCTACCCTTGGCAATCTCGGCGACGCAATCTATCTAAAGGTCGAACCTCGCGTCAGGGCTGCGGGCATCAGCGGCCTCTCCGAGGATTGATTTCAGATCGAGACTCCGCAGCAGAATTCTCCGATCCATCTCGTCTAAGGCAGGGAAACTCCAACCGCCGCCGCCGCGGCTCGAATCTGGGATGGCCAATTGATGTTGCCGGGATCACGGCCGCTTGCCATGCCCATGAGATAGGCCGGCTCCGCCGCGATATTCCTGAATCCGCGCGACACACCGGGCGGTATCGAGATCGTGTCCCACGTCTCCAGCACCACATTGCGTTCGCCAGCCGGGCCCCAAAAGACCTCCCACCGACCCGACAGTGCGACGAACACTTCCTGCGTCAGGTGGTTGTGCAGCGGCGCAGACTTGCCCGGATTGCAACAGACGATGTTGAGATGAAAGCCCTCTGCCGCGAGCGGCGCCGCCGGTGGCGTACCCAGCACGCGCCAGGTGGTTCGCTCGCAACCGGGGATGCCTGCATCGGCGTAGTCGTCCGTGGGTTGAAGTGAACGGAAACGCGCAACTCGGGCCTCCATTTCAGCGACCGTGGGGTTGGCGTCAGTGATCGGGGCTGTAGGCGACATGACTTGCTCCGCGTGATTCGGGGGATCCACGTAGTCTTGCATTCTTGGGCTTTGACATCCAGCCCCGGGAGCGCGTGCCGGCGTTCAGCGATCGGCGGCGAGCAATGTCTCTTCGAAGAGCACAAGAAGATGGCGCGCGAACAGGTCCATGTTCGCTGCGCGGTCGTCATTGCCGGTTGCGATAGTCTTGCTTGCCGAAGCTGCGCCGACGACTGCGATGCACACGTGGCCTGGCGCATCGCCATACGGACTGCCCGATGGCCCAGCGGCGCCGCTTTCACTGATGCCCCACGAGGCGCGGTGCATGTCGCGGACCTTGCCTGCGACCATTAGCGCGTAGGGCTCGGTCTCCGCGCGCATGCCTGCGACGTCATCCGGCGTGAGGCCGAGCAGCGCCTTGCCTGCGCGCCTGGAGTAGACGACCGCGCCACCGAGGAAGTAGCTCGATGCGCCCGGTACGGCAAGAAGCGCGGCTGAAACGAGGCCGCCGGCGGAAGACTCGACGACTGCGACCGTTTGCTTGCGCTCCTTCAACGCGGCGCCAACGCGCTGCGCGATCTCGGCGAGTGAAGGGAGAGTGGTGCTGCTCGGTGTGGCCATTACTGATGATCCAGCAAAAAGGTGCTCAAGTTTCGCCCGGTTCTGCCGATAGGGATCACATATGGAGGCGGGATCCGGATTCCCTCGACCGTCCTTCATCAAGGGAGAAACTTTCATGAAACTCAGCATCAAGCTTCCACTGGCCTTCGCAGCCGGCGTTGCGCTGCTTCTGGCAGCGGCGCTTTCCGGGATGTTTTTTCTCAACCGCTCGCTCGACACCTATGGCAACACGGTGCAGGCCCGAGTCGCCGACGAGCGCGCGATCACTCAGATGCTGTTGACCTTCAAGGCTCAGGTCCAGGAATGGAAGGACACCTTGCTGCGCGGCAAGGACCCCGCCGAACTGGCCGACCACTGGTCGGCCTTTGAAAAGCAGGAGACCGCCGTGGCGACCGCCGCCAAGGCACTGCAGGTGTCCCTTCCGCCGGGCGAGGGCCTTGAGCTGGTAAAAAAATTCGCAGACGCCCACATCGCGATGGGCTTGGCCTACAGGAAGGGCTTCGAGGCATTCAAGACCAGCGGATTCGAGCCACACGCAGGCGATGTGGCCGTCGCCGGCGTCGATCGCGAAGCGACAAAATTGCTGGGCGAAGCGGCACGCCGCATCCAGACGGACAGTGCGGTGGTCGCGGCACAGGCGGCCGAGGACGCGAACCACGCCTTCTGGATCAGCCTGTCGCTCATGCTCGGCGTGTGCGTGGTCGGCGGCGTGGCCAGTGTGCTCTTCAGCCGCACGATCACCCGGCCGATCGGTGAGGCAGTCATGATTGCGCAAGTGGTCGCAGGCGGCGACCTGACGAGCCGGATCGAAGTGCGATCGAAAGACGAAACCGGTCAACTGATGCAGGCACTCAAGGCCATGAACGAGAGCCTGAGTACCGTCGTCGGCGAAGTGCGCCGAGGCACCGGCACCATCGCGAGCGCAACCACCCAGATCGCAACGGGCAACCAGGACCTGTCGTCGCGCACCGAAGAGCAGGCCAGCTCGCTGGAACAGACAGCGGCGTCGATGGAGGAACTCACGACGACAGTCAAGCAGAACGCGGACAACGCACGGCAGGCGAATCAACTGGCGGCGCAGGCATCGGAAGTGGCGGTGCGAGGCGGCGACGTGATCGGTCAGGTGATCGACACCATGGAATCAATCAACGCGTCATCCAAAAAGATCGTCGACATCATCGGCGTGATCGATGGCATCGCCTTTCAGACCAACATCCTGGCTCTCAACGCAGCAGTGGAAGCCGCCCGTGCGGGCGAGCAGGGCCGTGGCTTCGCGGTTGTGGCTTCGGAAGTTCGCGGACTGGCACAGCGCTCGGCGGCCGCGGCCAAGGAAATCAAGGGTCTGATCGACGATTCCGTCGGCAAGGTCGACGCGGGCAGTTCGCTGGTGGACGAAGCCGGCCGCACGATGGAACAGATCATGGCCAGTGTGCGCCGGGTGACAGACATCATGGGCGAGATCAGCGCGGCGAGCCAGGAACAGACCTCGGGCATTGAACAGATCAACCAGGCCGTGACACAGATGGATCAAGTGACTCAGCAGAACGCGGCGCTGGTTGAAGAGGCTTCGGCGGCGGCGCAGTCGCTGCAGATGGAGGCTGGGAGCCTGGTGCGGGCAGTGAGTGTTTTTACGTTGACGCCGGGGCTTGCGGACCCAGCGGTGACCTGAGGCCGCTGTTGTCGAACCCGCGGCCGTTCAGAATGTGTTCGTAGCCCTGGGTGCCGTAGGTCGCCAGAACCTCCGACACCACCACCTGATAGCCCGCCAGCCAACGCGAGCTTGCGGACTTGGCCTTGAGGTGATCGGCATTCGCCATCAGTTCGCGAAGCCCTTCTCTTCCCTCCCAGTAGTACACCGTGCAAACCTTTCCGCTTTGCGGGTTCTCCCAACTTTCCTCGCCGATGTACCCCGAAGTGGCCTTGGCCGCTTGCGCGATTTGTTCGTCCAGCTGGTAGTACTCGTCGTCGAACTCGGCCTTGTTGAAGATGAATGAAGCGGAAATCATTGCGTGTGGAACGGGAGAGGGAGAAGGGCACTGCGCCCTTCGCGGAGCGCGAGTTTATGAGCGGGGCATCGGCCGCTCCATTCTTCATTCGAACGTACGCACAATGAAGGACGCCTTGTTCGCTATGAGCCAACTTCCATCGATCTTGTGCAGCACGAAGTGATCGTTGAAAAGCCTGTTTCCAACCCGCGCCCTCACTGTCGCTGTTGAAAGAATGTCCGAAATGTTCTCCATGGAGAGAACCGCTTCATCCCTGGGCGCGCCGGTTGATCGAGGACTCGGCCTCCCGTGGATGAGCGCCGAATAGTCCGGAGACGACATGGTGTTGAGCTGGCCTTCTTGAATCCACTGGATGAGACAGCTCGGGTGGAAGACTTTATTGAAGTCACGGCTCGCAGGCTCGTACGCCAGATTGAAATAGTCATCGATCAAGGCGAGTACGGCTTGGGTCTGGGTCATTTGCTGACTTTCCTGAAGGGTCGAAAGGACTCGTATAGTGAAAGATCCCTCCGCGCTCGGCTACTGCGAAGCGGTTATCGCTGCCATTACAGGAACACATAGATCATGGAAGACCTCGATGGAGGACTTGTAAGCGGCCTGCTTGCCCTTGCTGCTGTAGCCGAATCCAAGAGCTTTGGCCGCGCCGCATCTCGCCTGGGCAAGACTCAGCCCGCCGTGAGTCGCGCTGTTCAACGACTGGAGGACCGCCTGCGCGCGAAGCTCGTGCATCGCACCAGCCGACATGTTGAAGTCACGGACGCTGGGCATGCGCTGCTGTCAAAGGTGCTGCCGTTGCTCCAGGGAATTGAAGAGGCGACTGTGGGCGCTTCGGGCGAAACCTCGGTCGTCAGCGGAACATTGCGCGTTGCGTGTGACGCCGTGTTTGCGCGCCTGGTGCTGGCACCGGAGTTGGCGCAGTTCTTGAAAGACCATCCTGCACTTCAATTGAAGCTGGAGACCCGAAACGACCTGTCGGATTTGGTGAGCGACGGATTCGATCTCGCCATTCGGTTTGGACCACCCTCCGTTTCAAGCTTGGTCTGTCGCAGGCTCTACAGTCCGCGAGTCCTGACAGTGGCCGCGCCGTCATATCTTGCGCAACGCGGCCGACCCAACTCGCCGAAGGACCTCGTCGATGACGGCCATGAATGCATCCACGCCATCGATCCGGCGAGCGGCAGGCCCTTCGAATGGGAGTTCTGGCGTGGCAACGAGAAGGTGAAGGTCGCCGTCAAGGGGAATCTGACAGTCACGGATGCGGGAACCAAAATCGGCGCCTGCCTTGCGGGCTACGGTATCGCGCAGGTGATCGATCTCGGAATCGACATGCATCTGCGTGCGGGCACGCTGGAGCCTGTTCTGAGGGACTGGGCCGGCGAGACCTTTCCTCTTTACGTGTACTACCCCAGCCGGAGCCACGTTCCGGCCAAGGTAAGAGCGTTCATCGACTTTGTGGCGAGCATGATGCCCGGGCAGCTATCGGAGAGCCGCGACGACGCGCGCCAGCGGCCGACATCCGTATTCGCCTAGAGCCTAGTGGCGCGGCATTGAAGCAATGCTGGCCCTTGCGGCCTTGGCGCGGCGCTCGAATTCAGAGTTGATCAGCGCCACCAGCGCTTCCACTTCGCCGCGAAGATCGTCGCGCTCGGGTGTGTGCGGACTTCGCACATGAAGCAGCAGGTTGTGAACACATGCGATTGCGCGATAGGCCTCTCTTAATGCGCTGAGATCGGCCTCCACGGTTGAGTGTTCGTGTGCGGGGGGAACGTTCGGGTGGCGCGCGAGCGCGCAAGTAGGGTGGACCATGAGGCCTCCTGAAGCTGCGGTTTGCTACAACCGCCACGCTCGCTTCCAAACGAGGGCGGCAGCTCGAACAGGTTGGAAGACCGGGCAGCTCCAGGGAGAACCGGCGAGCCTTTCGGCTCCCCGTTCGAGCCGCCAAAACTGGGGCACGAACAGCAAAGCCGCAGACGTTTGAGTTGACTGCGGCTAGCTTCCCTGATCGCTTGCTTCGGGCTTCCAAACCCGATCACGCCTTTTGTTCGGCGTGACGGGCGGAGTATAGCCACCGGCCTCAAAAATTTCGGCGCTGGTGGCGTACTGGCTTAAGGTGAGTTAGAACAACGGGCTCTCATTGCTCATGAAATTCGAAGCATTGTTCGGACGCACGGTGTTCTGCTTCTGGAGGTTCTTCCACGCGGCGGCCCGGCCAATAGGGCTCTCAAATATCTCTGCCCTTGCCGTCATGCCACAAATCTCCTCGCTAATTCGTCCAGCCTCATGAATCTGCGATCCTGAAGTAGGTACGGCGCTGCTTGACCGATCGCAGCAAGGCATTGGCGCAGTGCCGGTGACAACCACAACGGCTGCTCGCCCAAGGTAGTGAATAGCAGCCGCAGTGCGTCTTCTGGAAAACGGGTGGATAGGTCGGATTCTTGCAACCTACGAATCACATAGTCGGGGTGCTGAATCACGCGCAACCAGTTTCCAACGGCGGCCATCGCTGACGGGAATTCACCGCCTGCCGCAATGCACAGAAGAGCTAGCGATTGGGCATTGGCGTTCGAGACCTGATCGTTGGACTTCGGCCAGATCTTTTCCCAAAACGGCAGAACCCGATTTTTCCAGTAATGCTCCCGCTGATCGCCTGCGCCTTCCAGCGCCCGCACTAAGGCTTGAGCCGATTCGCGCAGGCCGTCAGGAGGAAGTGCGCGGATGGCAGTGGCCAATTGCGTGACCGTGAAAGTGTCGCCGGGATCCAGCGCAGCGAATGTCAGGAACGCCGCAAACTGCTGGTTGTGCTTGCCCAACTGCACATAGTGATTCACCGTGTCGAGAAAGCTGGGCCTGATCGCTTCCATCAGCGGGCGATACAAACGTGGCGACCAAAGGAAGCCTTCCCAGGCAGCCTGCGCTTCGACTTCGGAACGGTTCCAGTCGAGCAATGGCAGAAGGTGCTGCTCTGACCAACCTTGATCCACCCTAAACAAAAAGAGGGCATGGGCTGACAGCAATACCCGAGAGTGCCTGAACTTGGCGACCCGTGTATCGCAAAGCTCCGTGAAGATGGGCTCGATGAATTCCGGCAGCCCTTGCCCATCGTCCGGTTCTTGGCGATAGCACCAGTCGAGCAATGCCTGGGTCACATGGCCGACGGGATGATTGATGGCGCGTAGCACCGGATCTTCGCTTTCGCCACGATCCTCAAAATCCAAGCGCAAGATGCGCTGCGCAAGCATCAGGAAGTGAGCTTCATGACCCCTGAAGCCTTTTGCGACTGTCTTCAGCCACCAACTGATGCCATGCGATAAGGCTTGCACCAAGTCATCAGGGGCGCTGACGACAACCGGAGCCATGAAGCGCCACGAACTGTCGCATAGCCTTTCTTCGGCCCAAGCTTGCAGCGCATCGCGCCAGCGTTCGACCGGCCAATTTTTCTTCTGCCCGAGCTTGCACAAGGCGTAGGCCGTAGCCTGAAACATCTCCGAGCACAGCTTCCGCCAGTCGTCCTGCTGCGAGTTGTCCAGCACGGGATGCGCCAGCAGATAGTTCAGAACACCGCGCCTTGTGCGCGGAATGGGAATGAATGGCTTCCATGGATCACGGTCACCAACCCAGCCGCCTCCCATCCAGATGGGAAATTCGTCGCTCTCATCCGGTGCAAGCTGCCACGGGTACTGCGCTGAGAGAGCATCGAGCCGCGACTGCCCAGCCTCGCTGAGGGTTGCGCCTGCTTGGACAATTTTTGCAAGCCGCAGCCACGTGCCGTGATCAACGATGTTGTTCCAAGCGTCGGGTTCGACGTCGGCGAGTTGTGGATTGCGGGGCGGCCCGGAAAGGATGGCTTGCTCCAGTTCGGCCCGCATCGCCGCATCCAGTTGGGGTGCCAACGAGACCAGCAGGCGCATGGTTTCGCGTCTGGTTTCCTCGGACCAGAGCCACCGCCGCTCATCCGCCAACAGCCAGTCGAGAGCCTGCCGACGCGAAATGACCAGACCCTGTGCGGCGGCATACAGCGCGAGGCGTCGGAATATCGGATACGCCCCGTGCGCCCAAGTCTCAGCCACCGTTCGCGCTCGCTCCGGCGACTTCGCTGCGGCGGCCAACCACGCATCGCGGGTCAGTTCGATCAGTGCTGTCCAGTCGTGGAAGTCCTTATTTTGCGAGTGATGTGAAATCGAAGGTTGATGGAAATACGAATGATCGTTCTCGCTATCGACGCCGCCAAGCTCACGCATCAAGTCGAGCGCGTCGCGGAGCAAGGCGCTGAAGTCGTCCAGCAGATCCGGTAGGGCCGCGACCCACTGTTCATCCTTCGGCATGTCACGCAGGCCAGAATGGACGTGATCCGATGCCAGCACAACTTCCCATTCCACAATTTTCTTGATGCTATCTTGCGCTTCGTAGCCATCGCTCGCGCCAGACCAGCGAAACGGCTCGCGCAATGACAGGCAGGGTGTCAATATTCGCCGAAGAGCAAAGCGCACGCTCGCCGTCAACCCATCGTGTTCGAATTGCTTGCGCCAACTGTAGAGGCTTAGCTCACTCAGTCCGGACTTCACATGCCCGTTGAGCAGCAAGCGCCAAAGTGTTCGCATCGCGGGACGGGGAATGGCGTTGGGCGCATTCGCTCGAATGCGATGCAATTCGATGGTGTCGCCGCCATTTGCGAGCTTGTCCAGTTCGTGGAGACGGCGTTCGATCAACCAGATTAGTTGGTCGTGCAGTTGACCACCGCGCTTTATCAGCCAGATCAACAGCGTTGGGTCGTCAAGGTGACGGAGCAGCCACCGGGCCACTTGAAGCATCACTGCATCCCAGCCTCCACTGCGATGCCCGGAGTCGGCAATCCTCATCCATGGTGCAAGGAGGTATGGGGTGGGTCTGCTAATCAAGCTATAGGCAAGTTTGCTGTCCACGGCAGTTTGAGGCGGCACACTGAATCGCCCGAGGTCAGCATGGCGATAGAGTTCCTCACTCAATGGCTCCAGCCAGTCCAGTGGCGGCACGGGATCGAGTTCCGCGAACCGCTTTGCGGGCAAGCCGCCCGGATCGCTCAACGCCCATAGCATCCTCCCGACAAAATCATCCTGTTTCGTGCTCACCAGCGGGCGCGCGATGGCGCATTCGATCACGATACGTTCCTTGCCGCGAACGCCGTCGCGGTAAGTATTGGCCCAAGCGCGCAGGGTCTTGTGCAAATAGGCGTGATGCTGGTGCTCGCGGTAGAGAATGGGTGTGACATTCTTTGCCTTCCATTCGCTGTCGCGATTCACCTTCTTCCCGTTCGAAAAACTTCCGAAGGCAAACATCTCCGGCGGAGATTCCCCCAGCAGACGGTCGGCGGCCAACGCATCCATCATGTAGCGCAGAACTGGATCGTTGATGCTGTAGCCGACAAAGCAGACGGTGAAGTTGCGAAACAGTTCGCTCACGAAGCGTGCCGCCCAGCGTTCCGTCAGGTAGGCCAAGCCAAAGTCACCGCTGGAAACCACCAACCGATCCAGATCGCCTCCCGTTGGCGCAATAGGCAACAGGCCATGTAGATACACCAGGCCGTCCCAGCGGGTCTTCGGCACGGGAAGTAGAGGGGCCTTGAAGTCCGCAAATGACAGCGATTTCGCTGTCCTGACTTCCTCGAACAGACGGTCGAAGTTCGTGGTGATGAGCCGCGTGCGGCCCTCGCGGTTCTGCGCCAGCGTTAGCAGGGCTTCATGTGTGGCAGTCGCGTCTGGGGCCGTGAGGTTAGGCGTCAGGATCTTCGCTAGTTCACTTCGCACTTTTCCTCGGCCACCAACGACATCCGCTTCCAACAGGCCAATGGCGGTGTCGAACTGCCCAGCCTTGATTGCGGACTGCTGTACCAGACTGGGCGTGACTGAAAGGGCTTCATAGAGCCTATCCACCAGACCGGAAAAGTCGGGTAGCCGCGCGGGGTAGGAAATCCCTGCGCCGCAGAAAAACACTACGCGCCCGTCTTCGTGAGACTGCAAAAGTCGTTCAGGGATATCGGGGCCGTGGCGAACAAACTGCATCGAATGGCTACATCTGCTAACAATCAACGGATCATGCCACTACCCGACGAAGCGGGAAAACTCGCGACATCGCAGCCTGCATGACTACCTATCTCGAGCGGTCAATCGTGGACCGTCACCCCGACTGCAATTGTCGAGCGACTTGATGACGGATGTGCGCCGGCACTCGAAGCTAATTCTTTAAACGACCGGTGATTGCCGCGGCTGCGTCCGAGCCTTCGAATTAGAGTGGCTGGGCCTTAACTCCCCCTCACCCGCAAATCCCGCTCACTCCCCACAGCAAAATAAAACCACTCACTCCCCGGCAAAGCCTCAGCATTCGGAAACACGATGAACCCATCCCGATCAGCGTGCAGCACGCTCCCATCCTCGCGCACGCCGATCGCCTCGCCCTTCGCGACCGCATCGAACGTCGCCCATTCCCGCACAAACTGATCGTCCTCATGCAGCCGATCGGTCACGCTCACCAGCCGTAGCAACGAAGGCGGCTTCGGCGGCTCGGCTTGCGGGTCGGCCGCAATCATTCCCAGCAATCGCAGCGCGGAAAGAATCGCCGCATACGCCACCTCGGGCGCAGCCGGATCTTCATGCTGCCCGCATTCAAGCGTCACACCGTAGCCGCCGCGGCTTCGCATGTATTCATTGGTGCCGCGTCCAAAGGCGACTTCCGCCTCATCAGCCGACTGTCCGCCCGTGCGCTGGGCCACTCCGGCGGCGTAGATATCCAGCCAGCCTTCAACCACACGCGGCGTGCCGAGATGCAGCGCAAGCTGCCCTTCCTCGAAAGCACGCGCGAAGGGTTCCAGCGTGCCATCGTTGTCACGCGGCCCGATCATCGCGAAGGCCTCTCCGGCGCTCTGAAACGAATGCAGGTCGAGCAGCACATCGTGCCGATCAAGCAGGGGGCACAGTAGGTTGGTGATTCGGGCTTCGTAGTCGGCGGGTTCGACGCCCGGCGGTGTCGGCTGAAAAAGCCTGTTGAGATTGCGCTCGCCTTCGCGCCGCATGCGCCGACGTGCAAGAGGATTCGCGACGGGCACCATCGTCAGCTCGCCGCGCAGCAGTTGCAGCTTGCCGGTGTCGAAGTCGGCCACCACGCGTTCGATGCCGACGGTGCCGCAGGTCTCGTCGCCATGCACGCCGCCGAGCACGATGAGCTTCGGCCCGGGCGTGGGGGACGCGATGCCGTGAATGCGAAGAGAGTCGCTGAGGGGGTCGTTGAGGGTGGGCTCGATGCTGGGGGCTGTCATTTCGCCGGCCATCCTACAACGCCGAGTAGGCAGTTCCTACCGTGTTTGCCGCGATGCCGTGCGACAACATGGCCCACCAAGAGCAATGAATCAAAAGCAACAAATCAGGAGCGAGTCATGCTCACCGCGAAGGCCCCGGCCACAAAGAATGACCGCGTCTACATCGACAAGGTCAAGCCTTGAGCGATCCGTCGAGTTGCTCTCTCATCGCAGTCACGACGCTCTTGTAGTCCCCTGCACCGAAGATCGCGCTGCCGGCCACGAAGGTGTCGGCGCCGGCGCTGGCAACGCGCGCGATGTTGTCGACCTTGATGCCGCCATCGACTTCCAGCCGGATGTCGCGGCCGGTGGCGTCGATGAGCTTGCGCGCGAGTTCGATCTTGCGCAGCGCCGAATCGATGAAGCTCTGGCCGCCGAAGCCGGGGTTCACGCTCATGATCAGGATGAGGTCGATTTCGTCGATGACCCAGTCGAGCGCTTCGAGCCCCAGGCCGGGGTTGAAGACGAGCCCGGCCTTGCACCCCGCGGCCTTGATGGCCTGGATGCTCCGGTGCATGTGCGGCGATGCGTCCGGGTGAAAGCTGATGAAGTCTGCGCCGGCTTGCGCAAAGGCGGCGGCCAGTGCATCGACGGGCTCGATCATCAGGTGCACGTCGATAGGCACGGGCGTGCCGTCGGGCTTTTGCGCGTGCGGCTTGAGGGCGTGGCACACCATGGGGCCGAAGGTGAGGTTGGGGACGTAATGGTTGTCCATCACGTCGAAATGGATCCAGTCGGCTCCGGCGGCGATGACGTCGCTCACCTCGGCGCCCAGGCGCGCGAAATCGGCGGAAAGGATGGAAGGGGCGATGCGAAAGGGGCTGCTCATGGGGCCGGATTGTCGCAGTACAGGGCAAACCCGCGTACGGCGTGCCTTACCATCCGGCGATGTCCAACTTCCCGATGACGGTGCAGGTCGAACCGCGCTTCCTGCCCGACCAGTCGTCGCCCGCCGACCGGGTCTATACCTTTGCGTATGCGGTGACGATCACCAACCACGGCGACGTGGCGGCCCAAGTGATTGCGCGGCACTGGGTGATCCACGACACAGACGGAAACACGCAGCAAGTCGACGGGCTGGGCGTGATCGGCAAGCAGCCCCTGTTGGCGCCGGGGGAATCGTTTCGCTACACCAGCGGCTGCCGCCTTCAGGCACCGAGCGGTACGATGCACGGCAGCCTTTTTATCGTGACGGAACGTGCGGAGCGCTTCGACGTCCCGATTGCCATGTTCGTGCTGGAAGCCGACGCGGGGGGCATGCCCTCCTCGCGCGTGCTGCACTGATCGCACTTTCCTTCTTCGCACCATGAACGCCTCGTGCGCTCCTGGATGTTTCGCCGGGCCCCGCGCCGAAGGGTGGCAGCGCAGCGTTTCCCCCTTGTTTGAATCTTATTGATGACGTCTTTCTTTTCCAGCGATCTGCTGAGCTTCTGGTCCGAGTGGGTCCGCCCCTCGGCCGGCTTGCCGACCGTTTTGTGGGCCTTGCTGCTGGCGGCAGCGGCCGCCTCGGGCCATCTGGTGCAACGCTACATGGGCATGCCCAAGGTGATCGGTTATTCGATCGTCGGCACGGTGGTGGGCTTTGCCGGCTTCGAAGGCGCGATCTGGCCGCTGCAGGGCATCAGCCTCTTCCTGGTCGAACTCGGCGTGGCGATCGTGCTTTTCGAGGCGGGCGGACGCCTGCCGCTGCGCTGGTTTCGGCACAACCCGATGGTGCTGGTGCAGAGCCTGCTCGAATCGACGATCACGTACTTCGCGGTCTTCTGGGTGCTGCACTGGATGGAAGTGCCCGACCCGGTCGCCAACCCCATTGCGCTGATGGCGATCGTCGCGTCTCCGGCCGTACTGAGCCGGGTCGTGATTGACACGCGCGCATCAGGCCCTGTGACCGAGCGCGCGATGACGCTGGCAACGCTCAATACTTTCTATGCGCTGTCGCTCGGCTATGCGCAGGCTGGGCTGATTGAGCATGCGCCGACGGGGCTGCTGCAGAAGCTGTCGCCCGTGTTGGTGGTGCTGGGGATGTCGTTTGTGGTCGGCGCGCTGATGGCGCTTTCGTTGCGCTCGGCATTGCGCGTGATGAGCCCGACCAGCGAAAACACGTCGATCCTGCTGCTCGCGATCATTGCCGCGGGCGCTGCGCTGGCGGCGCACTTCGGCGGTTCGGCGCCGCTGGCGGCGTTGATCGGCGGGGTGCTGCTCAAGGCGCTCAATCCCAAGCCGTGGACTTGGCCCCGGCAGTTGGGCACGGCTGCTTCGCTGATCACGATGCTGATGTTCGTGCTGGTGTCGATCGTCGCCGCGCAAGCCGACTGGAGCCTGCCGGTCGCGAGCCTGGTGCTGGCGGTGATCGGCGTGCGCGCCTTCTCCAAGGTCGCCGGCGTCGCCATCGCCAATCCGGGCAGCGGCGCAAGCTGGAAGCAGGCTTTCTGGGTCGGCTGCGCCATGTCGCCCTTGTCCTCGATTGCATTGCTGATTACGTCGGCCTTCGTCACCGCGTCGCCACTCCTGGGTGCGATGATCACGCAAGTGGCCCTGCCCGCCATCCTGCTGATGGAAGTGCTGGGCGCGGTGATTGCCACCATTGCCATTCACGGCGCGGGCGAGAGTTCCAGGCCGTGGCTGCCTGAGGCGTTTGGGACTGTGGAGGAACAGCGATGAGCTCACGCCCTATGGAACTCCAGGCGGATGGCACGCCTGCGACGCCGGCGAGCCGCATCGTGCCGCTGGAGCGTTTCAACAATTCCGTGGCGTTGTCGCTGGGCGTGGAGCTCGAGCTGCAACTCGTCAACACGCACGACTACGATCTCGCGCCCTACGCGGCGGACATGCTCCGGCTGATGGCCCAGACGCCACTGCCCGGCAGCGTTGTGCCGGAGATGACGTCGAGCATGATCGAGATTTCGACCGACGTGTGCCATTCGGCGCAAGACGTCATCGCGCAACTGACGCCGATCCGCGATGCGCTCGTGCGCAATGCCGACAAACTCAACATCGCAGTGGTCGGCGGCGGCACGCATGCCTTCCAGCAGTGGCACGAGCGGCGCATCTACGACAAGCCGCGCTTTCGGGAGCTGTCGGAGCTCTACGGCTATCTGTCGAAGCAGTTCACCATCTTCGGCCAGCACGTCCACATCGGCTGCCCCGACGCCAACGGCGCGCTGCTGATGCTGCACCGCATGTCGCGCTACATCCCGCACTTCATCGCACTGTCCGCGTCGTCGCCCTTCGTGCAGGGGCAGGACACGCAGTTCGATTCGGCGCGGCTGAATTCGGTGTTCGCGTTTCCGCTGTCGGGCCGGGCGCCGTTCACCTTGTCGTGGAAAGAGTTCGAGAACTACTTCATGCGAATGACGCGCACCGGCGTGGTCCGCAGCATGAAGGACTTCTACTGGGACATTCGCCCCAAGCCTGAATTCGGCACCATCGAGATCCGCGTGTTCGACACGCCGCTGACGGTAGAGCGGGCCGCGGCGCTCGCGGGCTACGTGCAATCGCTGGCGGCCTGGTTTCTGCAGGAGCAGCCTTTCACGCCGTCCGAGGACGACTATCTCGTCTACACGTACAACCGTTTTCAGGCCTGCCGCTTCGGGCTCGACGCCGTCTACGTCGACCCTGCAAGCGGCGAGCACATGCCGCTGCGCGACCACATCCTGATGACGATGACGCAGCTCGAATGGCACAGCGAAGCGCTCAACGCCACGAAGGCGTTGTCCGATCTGCGCACGAGCGTCGAAGCGAACCGCAACGACGCGCGCTGGCTGCGCGAGCTTCAGGGCAAGGAAAAACTGCTGGCCGAAGTGGTTCGGCAATCGGCACTGCGGTTTCGCAGTTCCGCCATCTAAAATACGGGACGGCCACCGACATGAGCAACGGTGAATTCGACCTCATCGCGCGCTACTTCACGCGGCCGGCAAAGCGCTCTCCGTTGGGCGTGGGCGACGATTGCGCACTGCTCGCGCCGGCTGCCGGGATGCAGCTCGCGGTGTCTTCGGACATGCTGGTGGAGGGCCGGCATTTTCTTTCGACGGTCAGTCCCGAGAGGCTTGGGCACAAGTCGCTGGCCGTCAACTTGAGCGATTTGGCGGCGTGCGGCGCGAAGCCATTGGCTTTCACGCTCGCACTTGCATTGCCTGTGGTCGACGAAGCGTGGCTCGAAGCTTTCTCGCGCGGCCTCTTCTCGCTGGCCGATGCGCATGGTTGCGAGTTGATCGGCGGCGACACCACACGCGGGCCGCTCAACATTTGCATCACCGTGTTCGGCGAAGTGCCTGCTGGCGGTGCGCTGCTGCGCTCGGGCGCAAAGGCGGGCGACGATATCTGGGTCAGCGGCACGCTCGGCGATGCGCGGCTCGCGCTCGAAGTGTTTCGGGGCACGCTCGCGTTGCCGGGTGATGCGTTCGAGCTGGCACGCGAGCGGATGGAGCGACCCACGCCCCGCGTTGCATTGGGCCTTGCGTTGCGCGGCATCGCGACTGCGGCGATTGATCTCAGTGACGGGCTTGTCGGCGACTTGGGGCACATCCTGAAGGCCAGCGGTGTCGGCGCACAAGTCGATGCCGATGTTGCCGGAGCCCTTCTTGCTGCGAGCACGGCGATCAGTCCAGAAGTGCGGCGCACCTGCACGCTCGCGGGCGGCGACGACTACGAATTCGCCTTCACCGCGCCGCCTTCGGCTCGGGATGCCGTCGAACAGGCGGGCCGCGTTGCGTCAACGCCGGTCGCGCGCATCGGGCGCATCGAAGCCGAATCAGGGCTGCGCATCGTGGACGCGCAAGGCAGGGCTGTCGCGCAGCGCTTCACGTCCTTCGATCACTTCGCCTGACTGCGCCGCCGGAGTGTCAGGGGCCCAGGGGCCTCAGGCGCGCCGAAGGCTCTCGCCGGCCCCTTCGAGCCGCGCAAACGACGAATCGATTTCGACATCGTTCAGCACGCACATCAGACCGTGATAGAGCTGATTCGGCGACACGGGCTTGTGCAGCAGCGGCACACCGCTCGCGCGGGCTTCGCGCAGGCGCTGCGGCGCGGTGTCCCCGGTGATCAGCAAGGCGGGCAGCGTTTCGCCGAACTCGGCCCGCAGCGCGGCGATCGCCTCGGCGCCTGTGCGCAGTTCGCGAAGGCGGTAGTCACTGATGACCAAACCCGGCGGATTGACGCGCGCCAGCGCCAGCGCTTCTTCGATCGAATCGGCGACGTCGCATTGGCAACCCCAGGCGCCCAGCAATTGGCGCATGCCGGCGCGTACCGCATCGTCGTCGTCGATCACGAGCACGCGCACGTCAAAGACCCGCGCGTGACCGGGCACGACCTCGACGACGCCACTCGCGACACCCATCTGCGCAACCGGCAGGCTGACCCTGAATACGCTGCCGCGACCGGGCCGCGAAAACAGCAACAGCGCATGGCCGAGCGTACGCGCCAGCCCCTGGGCGATGGCCAAGCCAAGCCCCAGGCCCTTGCGTCGGTCGCGCTCCGCATTGCCGAGCTGATGAAACTCCCGAAAGATGTCTTCGTGCTGCGAGGCCTCGATGCCGATGCCGGTGTCCCACACCTCGATCTGCACTTCGGTGCCACGCACGCGGCACGCCACGAGCACGCCGCCATGCTCGGTGTAGCGGATGGCATTCGAGACGAGATTGCGCAGGATCAGCGCCACCAGCGCAGGGTCGGAGCGCACCGCCACATGGGTTTCGCGCGAACGGTAGACGATGCCCTTGGCGTCGGCCTGCGGCGCGAGTTCGTTCTCGATCTTGTTGAGCAGCGGCTGCAGATGAAAGACCTGCATCTGCGGTTCGACCACGCCGGCCTCGATGCGCGAGAAGTCGAGCAATGTGTCGAGCATCTCGGCCGAAGCCTGCCAGGTGGCGCGGGCATTGGCGAGTGCGTCGTACTGCGCCGCGGAAAGCTTGCTGCGCGCCAGCACTTCGAGAAACAGGCCCTGCGCATGAATCGGCTGGCGAAGGTCATGGCTGGCAGCGGCCAGGAACTTGGACTTGGCGAGATTGGCCTCGTCGGCCTTCAGTTGTGCTGCCTGTGCGTGCTCGGTTTCCACCCGCAGGCGTTCGATCAGTTCGATGTTCTCGAATCGCAGGTCGATGGCCGCGCGCGCCGCCTTGGCGCTGTTGCGCGCCTGCCCGAGCAGGGTGACGACGTACAGCACGCCGGCCATTCCCAGTGCGTTGTAGGCCGGATCGCCGAGCGTCCACAGCTTTGACGCGAGCACGACCAATTGCACCGTACCGAAGGCAATGAAGACCGGCAGCACCGGCGCGAGTGAAGACATCGAACTGCCGGCGACGCCTGCCAGCACCGCCACCACGAGCACCGAGCCCGCCACCGTCGTTGTGCCCAGCGCCGCCCAACCGAGCGAACCCCACACCGCGGCGTCGACCGCGTTCAGCACGATCTGCCGCCAGACCAGCTGCCGGGCGCGTTCGGGCGATATCACCGAGGCGAGCGTCCGCCGCGCCTCACGCGCGCAGATGAGCTTCATGAGGATCACGGCCCCGGCCCATGCGCGCAGCGCGAGCACGTTGTGCTCGTTCGAAAGCACCCACACCAGCAGCAGCGCGACGAGGATGGTCGGGATGACCGAGCTGCCGACGTTGCCGCACAGCAGCCGCAATTGCTCGACAAGGGTGCGCCCATCGGCAAGGCGCAGCGGGTTCTTCATCAGGCGACCAGTCCCCTTCGGCGTGCCGCGAAGCCGGCCTCGGAGCGGCTCGATACCTGCAACGCGGCAAGCACGGCCTGCACGTGTCCGCGCACGGTGTTCTCGGAAAGATTGAGCCGCCTGCCGATCACCTTGTTGGAGAGGCCTTGGCACAGCAGGTCGAGCACTTCGAACTGCCGAGGCGTCAGCAACTGGCGGGCCCCGTCCGCATCACCGTGCGCATGGGGCTGCACCGCGGACACAACCTCCTGGCCGCGGCGCAACTGCTCGATCACGGCGAGGATGTTGTCGGCCGTGTCGGCTTTCGAGACAAAGGCGGCGGCGCCGCGCTCCAGGGCCATTCGCACGTTCTGCGGCGCGGCGTCGGACGACAGGATGACCACTGCCGCGTCCGGCCACTTGCGGTTGACCAGCGCGATGCCTTCAAGGCCGTTGAGGCCGTGCAACTGAATATCGAGAAGGACCAGCGCCGGCTCYGTCATGGCGGTCTTCATGCCTTCTTCGAGCGACGCGGCTTCGGCCACTTCGAGCTCGGGAATGCCGGACAGCAGCACCATGCGCAGCCCGCACCTGAACAGCGCATGGTCGTCGATAAGCAGGATTCGGGGCGGCAACATGACCCGCGAATTCTGCGCGAAGTCAGCCCCGTCCAAATGGACTATTTACCGCATGCGCCATTGCGGGAATCATCCGAGTGCCATGAAACCCCTGATCGAAATCCGGCGCATCGCAGCGGATGCTTACTACTATCGCATCAGCGCCCAAGGATTCGAACCGCAGGACGCCGGCGGCACCTTCACGTCGCTGGAACAGTGCCTCTTTGACGCAGGGGCGTCGCTCAACCACTACTTCGCGAGCGTGGAGATGAATTTCGAGGGCATGTTCCTCGGTGCCTGTGCGACCGAAGCGTTGCGCGCGAACCCTAAAGCGGTCGCTCAGCGCATTGAGCAGCATTTTCAGGCGGCCTGAACGGGCAGGCGTTCCTCGCCTATCTCTCTGCCTTCTCTCAGCTTTCTCTCAGCCCGTGGCGCAACGCTTCGATGAAGCTGCGGCTTGCCGCCGACAGCGAACGCCCCCGCTTGGTCACCACCGAGATGTCGCGCGACACGCGCGGTGCGGTGATCGGCTTGATGACCAGCGCAGGATTCTCCGCAGCCTTTGCGAAGGCCGAAGGCATGATCGACGGCCCCATGCCGCTCGCCGTCATCCATATCGCGGTCGACAGGAACGACACCTCGTTGACCACGTTGAGCGCGACGCCGGCGCGTGTGGCCGTACCGTCGATCAAGGGGCGGATGCCGTAGCCCGGCCGCACGGTGATGAGGGGATGCCCGCCCAGGTCGGCCCAGCGCACAGCCTTCTTTTGCGCGAGGGGATGCTCTGGCGTGCAAACGAGGCTCAGGTGATCGCGCAGCAAGGTCTGTGTCTCGACCTCCGCGCCCGACCGCTCGGGCGTGCCGATGCCGAAGTCCACATGCTCGCCGATGATGCGCGAGACGAATTGCTCCGGCGCGCAGTCGTCCACGAGCACACGCACCTGCGGATGCGCTTCATTGAAGCGGCGGATGGCCGGCGGCATCAGGAACGAAGCCAGCGTCGGCGTGATGGCGAGGCTGACGCGGCCGCGCTGGAGCGTCGAGAGTTCGAGAAACCCAGCGCTCAACGAATCGACATCGCGAAGGATGCGTTCCGCCGTCGCCAGCATTTCTTCAGCCGCCGCCGTGGGCTGAAGCGAACGAGTGGTGCGGTCGAAGAGGCGCGCGCCGAGTCCGTCCTCGAGTTGGCGGATCAGCATGCTGACGGCGGATTGCGTCACAAAGAGCTTTTCGGCCGCGGCACTGAGCTTGCGCAACTGATGCACGGCCAGAAACGCGCGCAACTGCCGGATGGTGGGGCTGAACTTCTGATTCATCAGAAAACATCATATTTCATTCGGAATTTATTGATTTACGAATGAATATCCCTGGCGTCAAATGGCGCCGGAGACAAGGCAGTCCGACCCCCACAGAGGCATCGATCCATGAAGAAACTAGTCCGCGCCCTGGCGCTGCTCGGCGCGTCCTGCGCGCTTCTTGCTGGTGCAGCGCACGGCCAGGCGGCCAGCAGCAACAGCAGCGACTTTCCGAACAAGCCGATCCGCATGATCGTCACCTTCCCGCCCGGAGGAAGCGCCGATGCGATCGTCCGCATGCTCGTGCCGAGGCTCAACGAAAAGCTTGGCCAGCCCGTGATCGTCGACAACCGGCCGGGCGCCGGAGGCAACGTCGGCCTCACCGCCGTGGCGAAGGCGCCGGGCGACGGCTACACGATGGGCGTCGGCGCAGCCGGCGCGCTGTCGGCCAACGTGAGCCTCTATCCCAACATGCCATTCGATCCCTTGAAGGACTTCAAGCCGGTCGGCATGCTGGCTGCGATTCCGTTCGTGATCGTGGGCCACCCGTCGGTCCCCGCGAAGACGCTGAAGGAACTGATCGCATTGGCAAAGGCCCAGCCCGGCAAGCTGTCGATCGGCCATGGCGGCAACGGCACGGCCATGCATCTGTCGGCGGCGCTGTTCAGCCAGATGGCCGACGTGAAGCTGGTTGAAGTGCCTTACCGCGGATCGGGCCCGGCAGCGCTCGACGCGCTGGGCGGACAGATTCCGCTCGCGGTGGTCGACCTGCCTTCTGCGCTGCAGCAGATCAAGGCGGGCAAGCTGATCGCCTATGCCGTGACCAGTCCGCAGCGCCTGCCCATGCTGCCCGATGTGCCGACAGTGGCCGAGGCCGGATTGTCCGGCTACGACTCCACGGGCTGGTTCGGCGTGGTGGCGCCTGCCGACACGCCGGCGCCGATCGTCGCGCGGATGAACGCGGAGATCGTGGCCGCGCTGAACGACGAGAAGGTGAAGGAGTCGATGCGCATCCTCGGCGTGGAACCGGCGCCGGGCACGCCGAAGGACTTCGACAACTACATCCGTTCGGAAACGAAGAAGTGGGCCAAGGTCATCAAGACCGCCGGCATCAAGCTGGACTGAAAAGTTGAGAGCGCAATGACGAAAGAAGAACTGCAGGCCGACGTCCTCATCGTCGGCGCCGGCCCGGTGGGCTTGACGCTGGCGATGGATCTGGCCTCCCGCGGCGTGAAAGTCGCGATCGCGGAAATCCGCCGCTATGCCGAACCGCCGAACGTGAAGTGCAACCATGTATCAGCGCGCACCATGGAGGTGTTCCGCCGCCTGGGCGTGGCGCAGAAGCTGCGCGATGCGGGCCTGCCCGCGGACTATCCGAACGACGTGGTGTTTCGCACGAGCGTGACGGGCACCGAACTCACGCGCATTCCGATTCCCTGCCGTCGGGACCGCTACACAGAGTCCGAAGGCCCGGACGCTTGGTGGCCCACACCGGAGCCTCCGCATCGCATCAACCAGATTTTTTTGGAGCCGATCCTGCTGGAGCACGCGGCCGCGCTGCCGAACGTGACGCTGCTCAACCGCACGCAGGTGACGGACTTCGAGCAGGACGACGAGGGCGTGCGCGCCACCGCCACGGATCTCGACAAAGGCACGACGCGCACCATCCGCTGCCGATACATGGTGGGCTGCGACGGCGGCGCCTCGGGCGTTCGGAAGGCGATCGGCGCCAGGCTGGAAGGCACCGCCGTGATCCAGCGCGTGCAGTCGACCTTCATTCGTGCCCCTGGGCTGCGCGGGATGATCCCCGGCAAGCCGGCCTGGTCGTACTACTCGGTCAACCCGCGCCGCTGCGGCACCATGTTTGCCATCGACGGACACGAAACCTGGCTGGTACACAACCACCTCAACGCCGAAGAGCCGGAGTTCGATTCGGTCGACCGCGACCAGTCGATTCGCGACATCCTCGGCGTGGGTCCTGATTTCAGCTACGAGGTGATCAGCAAGGAAGACTGGGTAGGCCGGCGCCTTCTGTCCAACCGCTTTCGGGACCGGCGGGTGTTCATCGCGGGTGATGCGGCGCACCTGTGGGTGCCCTACGCCGGCTATGGGATGAACGCCGGCATCGCGGATGCGGTCAACCTTTCATGGCTGCTCGCGGCGCGCGTGCAGGGGTGGGCTGACGAAAGCATCCTCGACGCCTACGAGGCCGAGCGGCAGCCGATCACCGAACAGGTGTCGCACTTTGCGATGGACCACGCGCAGAAGATGATCCGCGCCCGGCGCGCCGTGCCCGCCAACATCGAAGCGCCAGGCCCTGAAGGGGATACCCTGCGCCAAGAGGTCGGACGCGAGGCTTATGAATTGAACGTGCAGCAGTTCTGCTGCGCCGGGCTCAACTTCGGCTATTTCTATACCGGCTCGCCGATCATCGCGACCGATGGCGAGGAACCGCCGACCTACTCGATGGGCAACTTCATGCCTTCGACAGTGCCCGGCTGCCGCGCACCGCATTTCTGGCTCGCGGACGGCCGTTCGCTGTACGACGCTTTCGGGCCCGGCTACACACTGCTGCGTTTTGATCATGGCGCGGATGTCTCGGCGCTCGTGCAAGCCGCGAAGTCGTCGGGCATGCCGCTGGCTCTGGTGGACGTCGACGCCGCGGAAATCCCGCCTGCTTACCGGCATCGGCTGCTGCTCTGTCGCGCGGACCAGCACGTCGCCTGGCGTGGCGACCGCCTTCCGCCCAACGTGGATGAGCTCCTGGCTCGGCTGCGGGGCCAGCCGGTGCAAGAGACAGCCACCGCCTGACGTTTTCGCGCGACGGGCATCGCCGGAGATGCGCGACACTGTCGGCCCATGCCAGTTGCTTCTCCCTCCGGTGCCGCGCCGGATTTTTCGCCGCGCCGCGCCACGTTGCGCTTCATGCTCACGCACCCGGCGCACGTCATTGCGCTGGGCTTCGGCTCAGGGCTGCCGCGACACGCGCCCGGAACCGTCGGCACGCTCTGGGCCTGGGCCGCTTACCTTCTGATGAGCCACTGGCTCTCGGCCCCGACCATCGGATGGGTGATCCTGGCGTCGCTGCCGGTCGGCTGGTGGGCCTGCACGGTCACTGCGCGAAACATGAACATCGCCGACCCGGGGTCCATCGTCTGGGACGAAGTGGTCGCCTTCTGGATCATTCTCTGGATCGTGATGCCCGCGGGGCTCTTCGGCCAGGTCGTCGCCTTTGCGCTCTTTCGCTTCTTCGACGCGGTGAAGATCGGCCCCGTCGGCTGGGCTGATCGGCTCTTCAAGCAACGCGGCGCCACGCCCGAGACCATGCGCTGGAGCGCTGCGGGCTTCGGCATCCTGTTCGATGATCTGGTGGCGGCGTTCTGCACCCTCCTGGTGATCGCCGCGTTGCGTGCATGGTGAAACGATGAACCCGACAACTTCTCCTTCCGAACTCGATACGGCCGCCCTCGTCACGCTGCTCGCAGAGTTGCTGCAGCGCAAGCGCTGGATGATGGCGACCGCGGAAAGCTGCACCGGAGGCCTGATCGCGGGCGCATGCACCGATGTCTCGGGTTCGAGCAACTGGTTCGAGCGCGGCTTCGTCACCTATTCGAACGAGGCAAAGACCGAAATGCTCGGAGTGGATGCGGCGTTGGTTGCGGCGCATGGCGCGGTCAGCGAGGAAGTCGCGCGCGCCATGGCAGAAGGTGCGGTCGCGCACTCGAAGGCGCAAGTCGCGGTGGCGGTCACGGGTGTTGCCGGGCCAACTGGCGGATCGCCCGAAAAGCCGGTCGGCACGGTGTGGTTTGGCTGGTCGGTGGACGGCCACGTGCGCACCGAACGCCGCCGTTTCGACGGCGACCGCGCCGAGGTGCGCGCCGCCACCGTTCGGTACGCGCTGCAGGTGCTCGCCACGCTGGTCAGCGGCTAGCAGATCAACGCCAAACGCGTGGTCGCTGGGCTACGATGCCGCGATGCGCAACGAACAAACCATCCGCCGCTTCTACGACGCGTTTGCGCAGCTTGATGCGGACACCATGGCCGCCTGCTACGCGCCCGACGCCACCTTCGATGACGAAGCGTTCTCGCTGCGTGGCGCGCGCGAGATCGGCGGCATGTGGAAGATGCTCTGCAGCGGAACCAAGGCCAAGGGCGCGGCGGTCTGGAAGCTGAGCTATCGCGATGTTCAGGCCGATGCAACCACAGGCCGCGCGCACTGGGATGCGCATTACCTCTTCAGCGCGACAGGGCGCATCGTCGACAACGCCATCGATTCGCGCTTCACCTTCACGCCCCAGGGCCTGATCGCGACGCAGCGCGACGAATTCGATTTCTGGCGCTGGGCTCGGCAGGCGCTCGGCGCGCCGGGCCTGTTGCTCGGCTGGTCGCCGATGCTCAAGAAGAAGGTGCGCGCGACTGCCGCTGCCAATCTGGCGACCTTTCTGGCGCGCACGTCATAGACCCTGAAACACCAACACCGGACACCGGGCACTGGACACCGCAAATGACCGATATCACCATCACCAACAATCCCGCCGCGCATCGCTACGAAGCCACCATTGGTGGCGAGCTTGCCGGCTACTGCGAATACAACCTGCTGAGCGAAGCGATCATGTTCACGCACACCGAAGTGCTGCCGGCATTCGAAGGCAAGGGCGTGGGCTCGGCCATTGCGAAGCACGTGCTCGACGAGGCGCGGTCCGAGGGCAAGCACGTCATTCCGGTATGCCAGTTCATCGCAGGCTGGATCCGCAAGCACCGCGACTATGCCGACCTGGTCCGGCCTGACATCCAGCGCGCCTTCAAGATCTGAACGGGAGCGAGCATGGCCGACAAGGTCCTGGTCTTCTACGGCTCCTACCGGTCCGACCGGATGGGCATTCGCCTCGCGGACTACGTCGTCAGGGGTCTCGCAGCGCGCGGTGCGGAGCCCGAACTGATCGACGCCCAGGCCGTGGGCCTGCCCATGCTGGACCGGATGTACAAGGAGTACCCGAAAGGCACCGCGCCGGCGGCGATGGAAGCGCTGGCCGACAAGATCCGCAAGGCCGATGCCTTCGTATTCGTGACGGGCGAATACAACTGGGGACCGCAACCCGGTCTGAAGAACCTCACCGACCACTTTCTGGAGGAGTGGTTCTGGCGCCCCGCTGCCGTTGCGAGCTATTCGGCGGGCCGCTTTTCAGGCGTCCGGTCGGGCACGATCTGGCATTCGATCCTGTCGGAGATGGGCATGGTCGTGGTTTCGAGCACGCTGGCGGTCGGGCCGATTTCCCAGACGCTGGACGCGGATGCCAAACCCACCGGAAGCGCTGGCGATGCGCTGGTGCGTTCGTTCGGACGTTTCGCGGACGATCTTGCCTGGTGGACCGAGGCTGCCCGTGAACAGCGGGCGCGCAAGGCGCCGCCGTACTGAGCGGTCAGGCGCCGTGGCATTTCTTGAATTTCTTGCCGCTCCCGCAAGGGCAAGGATCGTTGCGCCCGGGCGTCGCCTCCTTGCGGATGGTCTCCACGCGCGGACCCATGCTGCGCCATAGCTGGCGCAGGTCGTACACGGCCCATATCGCCGCGCCGAAATCGTCGATGCGTTCCTGGCTCACGCTCGGCGGGCCGTCTTCGCTGTACATCGAAACCGTCGGTGTGCCCTTGTCGTCCTCGGTCAGCGTGACGATGGCGTCGAGCGCTTCGTCGAGCATCTGCGCGCCTTCCTTGTCGCGCGGCGGGGTCCATTCATCGGGCCAGTTCTCGACCGCATACATGAAGCCGAGAGCCCACACTTGGGCGAACGACGGGATGGACTCGCCCGCCATTTCGGCGCGCTCTTCTTCCGGCAGCGCGGCGATGGCGCCGCGCGTGTCGAGCACTTCGGGCTGCCAGGTGCGTTCGTCGTCCAGCGATTGCACATCGGCGTCGAGGCCGGTCTCGATCTCGCGCCAGCGGCGTTTCCACCGCCAGACGAATTCCATGTGCTGCGCCGGTGCGAATGTGTCGCCGAGCAGCACAGGCCAGTACTCGGCCGGCTCGATCGGCCGGCGCGTGCAGACCAGCGCGGCCATGAAGCCTTCGCAGAATTCCCACTGGGGGATCTCTTCGTCCTGCTCGCGCATTGCATCGAGCGCCTGGTCCTGGGCGTCGAAATCGTCGGGCCCGAGCGGTGCGTTGTCGGGCTGAGGGGGGGTCTGGGGGTCTGAAAGGGTAGTCATGTCTGGCACAGGGAGCCCTCTATGATGCAGCAAGGTTCCCGGAGACTCCTTATTCCTACACCGCTGATTCCGCCGTTTCCAACGCGTTACACGGCCTTTGTGCTGTGCGTGACTGGCTTTTTTGCCAGTCTCGCCGCTGTACTGCTCATGCCGACCCTGTGGACGGGTTGGGTCGCTTTCGTGGTCTTCGCGGTGCTCACCGGCACCGGTGTGCACGATCTGCGGCAGACGCCGCACGCCATCCTGCGCAACTATCCCGTGATCGGCCACCTGCGTTTCCTGCTGGAATACATCCGGCCCGAGATGCGGCAGTACTTCATCGAAAGCGATTCCGAAGCGGCGCCTTTTTCGCGCGCACAGCGCTCGCTGGTCTACCAACGCAGCAAGGGCGAGCCCGACAACCGGCCTTTCGGGACGCAGCTCGACGTCACGATCTCCGGCTATGAGTGGATCAATCATTCGATGCAGCCCACCCGCCTGGACGACCATGATTTCCGAATCGTGATCGGCGGCACGCCCAATCCGGCGTCCGCCGCCGGCGAGGTCTGCACCAAGCCCTACAGCGCGAGCGTGTTCAATATTTCGGCGATGAGCTTCGGCGCGCTGTCCGCCAACGCGATCATGGCGCTGAACCGCGGTGCAAGCCTGGGCGGCTTTGCGCACGACACGGGCGAGGGTTCGATCTCGTCGCATCATCGCGTCCACGGCGGCGATTTGATCTGGGAGATCGGCTCGGGCTACTTCGGCTGCCGCAACGACGACGGAAGTTTCAGCGAAGAGCGCTTCATCGCCAACGCGCGCGACCCGCAGGTCAAGATGATCGAGCTCAAGCTGAGCCAGGGGGCCAAACCGGGGCACGGTGGCGTGCTGCCCGCGCCCAAGGTCACGCCCGAAATCGCCGCCGCGCGCGGTGTGCCGGTGGGCGTCGAATGCGTTTCGCCTTCGTCGCACAGCGCCTTCTCGACACCGGTGGAGATGATGCATTTCATCGCGCGGCTGCGTGTACTTTCCGGCGGGAAGCCCTGCGGGTTCAAGTTCTGCCTGGGGCATCCCTGGGAATGGTTCGCGATCGTCAAGGCCATGCAGGAGACGGGCCTGACGCCGGACTTCATCGTGGTCGACGGCGCGGAAGGCGGCACGGGTGCGGCGCCGGTCGAATTCAGCGATCACGTGGGCGCGCCGCTCCAGGAAGGGCTCCTGCTGGTGCACAACACGCTGATCGGCGTCGGCCTGCGCGATCGAATCAAGATCGGCTGTGCCGGCAAGGTGATCACCGCCTTCGACGTGGCGCGGATGATGGCGCTGGGCGCTGACTGGTGCAATGCGGCGCGGGGTTTCATGATGTCGCTGGGCTGCATCCAGGCGCAGGCCTGCCACACCGGCTTCTGCCCGACGGGCGTGACGACGCAGGACCCGGTGCGGCAGAAAGCCCTGGTGGTGCCGACAAAGGCCGACCGCGTGCACAACTTTCATCGCAGCACGCTGCATGCACTGAAGGAACTGGTGCAGGCCGCGGGGCTCGACCATCCCCGGCAAATCACGGCGCACCACATCGTGCGCCGTATCTCCGACACGGAGGTTCGCCTGTTGAGCAATTTGGTGATGCAGGTGCAGCCGGGCGCGCTGCTGGGGCCGCTGGACGGCTTGCACACCGTGTTTCGCAATTACTGGCCGCTCGCCAGCGCGCGCAGCTTCCAGCCTTTGGCCTTGGCCGTATGAATCCTGTGAGAAGGGGCGGGATATCGACCCGCGTACAGATGCGCAAGGGGTTTGCCTCGGCGCCGGCGCCGCTCGAAGCGGCCGCGCTGCCACACCAGGCCGACGATTACGCCGAGTTCCTCCGGGCCATGCTGCCGCAGCAGACGAAAGCGGTGGCCAGCCATCGCTTCGGCACGGAGCGCGTGTGGATCAAGAAGGCCGGGCCGCGCCACGGGATGATGCGCTACCGCCTGCAAGCGGCGATCTCGGCCATCCTGCGGCTCGATGTGCTGGCGCCCGTGCCCAACCCGGGCGGCGAGGCGGCGCTGGTGATCGAGGCGCGCAGGCTCGAGCAACTCGCATTGGCGGGCCTGCGTGTTCCGACGGTGCTGGCACAGCAGCCTGATGGACTGATGATCTCCGACCTGGGCGAAAGCGGCCGGCCGGCCGTGGTGCTGCAGGAAAAGCTCGACCATGCAGCGGCGGCGGGCCCCGCATCGCTGCTCGCGGTATGGAGCGAGGGCCTTGCGGCCATCGCGCTCGTCCATTCCCGCGATGCCTATCTGAGCCAGGCCTTCGATCGCAATCTGGTGCAGTGCCCCGACGGCACCATCGGCTATATCGATTTCGAGGACGACCCGGGCGAAACGCTGCCGCTGGCCGAATGCCAGGCCCGGGACTGGCTCAGCTACCTGCACTCCACCGCGATGCTGGTCGATGCTGCGTCACCGCACGCCGCCGGAGCGCACTGGCACAGGACGCTGGCCGATGCGAGCGACGAAGTGCGGGCACGGCTCGCCTTGGCTGCGCGGCGCACCCGCTGGCTGCGGCACCTGCCGTCCGGCCGCCGCTGGGGGCGCGACACGCAGCGAGTGCGTGCCGTGGCGAGCCTGATGGCCCGCTGGTACGGCACCTAGCTCAGGTCTGGCGCCCTGATTCGAAGAGAAACCAGGTCCGCCGCTCAGCGTCGTCGATCCACATTTCCAGCAGGCTGGCCGTGGCGACGTCGCCGTATTCGTCGCACATCGAATGGGTCTCGCGCATGAAGGCGGCCACGCGCTGGTTGTCCTCGCGCAGTTCGGCCAGCATGTCGGCCGGCGTCACGAAGTCGGCATCGTTGTCCGCGATGCGCTGCAGGCGCGTGATTTGGCCGGTGGAACGCAACGTGGTGCCGCCGAGCTTGCGCACGCGTTCGGCAATGGGGTCGATGGTGGCGTAGATCTGGTCGGCCTGATCGTCCAGCAGCAGGTGGTAGTCGCGGAAGTACGGACCGGACATGTGCCAGTGGAAGTTCTTGGTCTTCAAATACAGCGCGAAGGTATCGGCAAGAAGCACATTGAGCTCCGCCGAGATGTCGCGGACTGCCTCGGCGCCCAGGGGACTCGGTGTCTTCAGGGGCGCCAGCCGCCGCTTCTTTGCATCCTTCGCGTTTTTCAGATCTGCCATGGTCATGGACTCCTTGATGATGAACGGTTCGCTTCCGGTTGTCGCGCTCGGCACGCCATTGCGTGTTGAGCGCAAGAAAGGGGTGTACCACCGGATGCCGCATTCCGGCACAGAAATTCAAAACCTGAAAGCTAAGCCCGATCGACGTCGACGCCAAGAGCCGCCAGCCGCTTGCGCATTGAAAGCACAGCGCGATCCTTGCTCACGAGCCGTGCGCGATGCGCCACAGCAAGGTCGATGAACATCTGGTCGTCCGGATCGCTGCAGACACATGGCGCCCGCGTTGGCGTGCCATCGACCATGCGGCAACGCGCATCGAAGGCGGCGAGCACCTCCGAGGCTTCGCGACCCTGCGAGGCCAGCCGGTTCGCGATCAGCGGATAGCCGAGCACTCGCGCGAGTTCGCCGCGCATGTCTGCGGTGGCAAGCCAGCACAGTCCTCCGGCCTGGAGCGCGGCTTCGAGCGGCGCGCGTGCAGGATCATCGAACACCAGCAGGTCCAGCACGATGTTGGTGTCGAGGACGACGCTGCCGATGGGCGCGGAAGGCGGCACAAGCGGGCTCAATCGCGGCGCGGGATTCCCAGGCCGGCAACGACCGCGGGCCGGGCGATGAAAGCCTCCAGCGCGCGCGTCACGTGCGGGAAGTCGGAGATCCCGACGAGGTCGCCTGCCTCATAAAAGCCGACGAGATTGCGCACCCACGGGAAGGTCGCGATGTCGGCAATGGTGTAGTCGTCGCCCATGAGCCAGGCGCGGCCCTCCAGGCGCTGGTCCAGCACGCGCAGCAGGCGCTTGGACTCTTCGACGTAGCGGTCACGCGGCCGCTTGTCTTCATAGGCCTTGCCGGCAAACTTGTTGAAGAAGCCGAGCTGCCCGAACATGGGGCCGATGCCTCCCATCTGGAACATGAGCCACTGGATGGCCTCATAGCGCGCAGCCGGGTCCTTCGGGAGCAGCTTGCCGGTCTTGTCAGCGATGTAGATGAGGATGGCGCCGGATTCGAACAATGCGAGCGGCTTTCCGCCGGGGCCGTTCGGATCGATGATGGCCGGGATCTTGTTGTTGGGATTGAGCGAGAGGAATTCCGGCGACATCTGGTCCTGCTTCTCGAAGCTGACCAGATGGGGCTCATACGGCAGGCCGGTTTCTTCCAGCGCAATCGACACCTTCACGCCGTTCGGCGTAGGCAGCGAATAGAGCTGAAGCCGCTCGGGATGCTGCGCGGGCCATTTCTTGGTGATGGGGAAAGCGGACAGGTCTGTCATGGTGCGATGTGACTTGGGACTTGGTTGACGGAATGACGTGGGCGCCATTCTGTCCCAGCCGCTAATCCTTGGCAGGCGGCTCCGGCGCAGGCCGTGCGCGGGCCGAGCCCGCAACCATGTCGAATCGGAACAAACGGCATTCGATGGGACCGTTCCACATCGGCACGCGGCGCGATTCCTTGAGCCGCATGCGCTTGGGCAATTGGAGATCGGGCGTGAGCACCCAGGCGGTCCAGCCTGCGAAGTTCTTTTTCCAGTGGGTGGCCAGTTGACTGAAGAACTGTCCGCCGTCTTCGGTCTGCGCCTGTTCGCGGCCGCGCGATACGCCGCCGACTTCGATGCGTTCACCGTAAGGCGGGTTCAGCACGATCACGCCAGATTCGGCGGGCGGCATTCGCTGCAAAGCGTCACCGCCGCGGAACTGAATGGCTTGCGCGACGCCGGCACGCTCGGCATTGCGTTCGGCGAAGTCCACCATGCGGTGCGAGACGTCGGAGCCAAAAACGGCGGGCGCCTGCTTCGGCTCCTTCGGCGCCGCCTCGGCTTTGAGGGCGGCCCAGACGTGGGCCTGAAAAGGCAGCAGCTTTTCGAAGCCGAACCGCCGCAGCGAGCCCGCGGCGATGCCGGACGCAATCTGCGCCGCCTCGATAGCGATGGTTCCGCTGCCGCAGCAGGGGTCGTACAGGGGCTGGGTCGACACCGCGCCGGTTTCGGGGTTCCACCAGCCGCTGGCAGCCAGCATGGCTGCCGCAAGCGTTTCCTTGAGAGGCGCATCGCCCTTGTCCTGCCGCCAGCCGCGTTTGAAGAGCGGCTCGCCGGAAGTGTCGATGTAGAGGGTGCAATCGTCGGTGGTCAGGTGCGCGAACACGCGGCTGTCGGGCCACTGGGTTTCGATGCTCGGCCGCACGCCGCCTGCCTTGGCCCGAAAGCGGTCGGCAATGGCGTCCTTGATGCGCAGGGTGGCGAAGTTCAGGCTCTGCAACGGGCTGTGCTGGGCGGTGGTCTCGATCTTGAAGGTCTGCTTGGGGGTGAACCAGATTTCCCAAGCCACGCCGCTCGCGATGGCGTAAAGGTCGTTCTCGCTGCGATAAGGCGCATGGGCCAGCTCGATCAGCACGCGCTGCGCCAGACGGCTGTGGAGATTGAGCTTCAAGGCGTCGCGCCAGTCGGCTCGCACCCGCACGCCGCCGCGCAGCGTCAGGAGATCCTGGCCGACGCGGCCGGTCAGCGCATGCACTTCCTGTGCAAGGAAATCCTCGACACCGGCGGCGCAGGGAAGAAAAAGCGAAAGATCATTCACGGCCCGATTGTCGCCTTGTCTCGATGCTGCTCTATAGTGGGCCGCCGATGAGTTCCTTGCCCACCACAGCCGTCGCAGAGGCTTCCACAGCCGATCGGTTCGCTGTGCATTGCGAGGTTCTGCGGCTCAGCACCCAGCCGAGCGGGCCGGTGCTGCTCGTGCAGTTTCTGCTCGACTGCGGCGTGGCAGCCCTTTTCGCATGGCAGTACTCGGTGCAGCATGCGGCCATCTGGATCGCGATGATCGCGGCCACCACCGCGTATCGCGGCTTCTTTCCGCAACGGCTGCCGGATCCGCTCACGCCGGAGAACATCCGGCCGGCCTTGCGCCTGCACACCCTGCGCATCGCGGTGCATGAGGGCGCCCACGGCGCGGCGGGCGTGCTGCTCTTCGATCGTGCCGATGCCACCTCGCAGCTGATGATCGGTCTGGTGGTCATGGCGATGACGCTGTCGTCGGTGTTTTCGGTCTCGTACTACACGCCTGCCATGCAATTGGCGATCACCTTGCTGTTGGCGCCGGTGATCGTCATGGGCCTGGCATTCGGCGCGCCGTCCATGATGGTGCTGGCACTGCTGGGTATCGGCCTGCTCGCCATGGTCTGGCGCCTGGTGGCCGAGCGTGCGCGGCAGCTCGAGGAAAACATCGGCCTGCGCCACAACGAAAGCGCACTGCGCGCGCAGGCACTGGCGGGGCTGCGCGAATCTCAACAGGCGCAGGCCGAGCGCTTGCGCTTCTTCTCGGCGGCCAATCATGATTTGCGCCAGCCGGTCATGGCGATGGGTCTCCAAGCCGAGGTGCTCCGGCACCAGTTGGATGTCGGCGAAGATCGATCGACGGTGCAGAACACCGTCGCTGCGCTGTCGCGGGCGCAGCAGGCGCTGGAAGGCTTGACCAATCAGTTGCTCGAGATCGGGCGCATCGAGGCCGCGGTGGATCCGATCGCGCGGGTTGCCGTGGCTCTGGCGCCGCTGCTGAACGACTTGGCACGCCAAGCCGGCAGCGGCCGCGTGCGTGTGCGGTGCCCCGCCAATGTGCTGGTCTGGACCGACGCCGTGGCGCTGCGGCGCATCCTGGGAAACCTGGTCGACAACGCGCTGAAGTTCACGCCCAAGGGACGCGTGCTGCTGGCTTGTCGGCGGCGCCCTGGAGGGTGGCGCATCGAGGTGCGAGACGCCGGAATCGGCATTGCGCCGGAAGCGCAGGAGCGCGTGTTCGGCGACTTCGAACAGGTCGGCAACATCGAACGCAACCTGCAGCGCGGGCATGGTCTGGGGCTCGCCATCGTGCGGCGGCTTGCCGAGCGGCTGGGCGTCCAGGTCACGCTGCGTTCGGCGCCTGGGCGCGGATCCGTGTTCGGCTTCGAATTGCCGGTCGCGCCAGAAGGCACACGAGCCGCGTCCTCCGTGGACCTGGGCGCCGATGCCGCCGCCACCCCGGCCACACTGCGGCCGGGTCTCGCAGTGCTCGTGGTCGAGGACAACGCCGTCGTGGCCGACAGCGTGGCGGCGCTGCTGCGTCTATGGGGTGCGCGTCCATATGTCTGCGCCTGCGCGGCGGAAGCATTGGCGCTGCCCTACCTCCCCGATTTCGAAATCGCCCTGTGCGACATCCGGTTGCCCGGCGAGCTCGACGGCATCGCGCTCGCCCAGGAGCTGCAACGGCGAAATCCGCGCCTCGCGATTGCATTGATTTCGGCAGACATCGACGACGCCACGCTTGAACTGGCCCGCGAGCGCGGTTGGCAGGCGCTGCGCAAGCCTGTGCAGACTTCAGCGCTGCGCACGCTGCTGCTGCGTGCGCAGCGCGATCCGGTCCCCTAGAGCGCCTTGCGCAGATTGGCCGGCGCGATGCGCAGGGCCTCGCGATACTTCGCGACGGTGCGGCGAGCGCACTCGATGCCCTGCTCCTTGAGCATTTCGGAAATCTGGCTGTCCGACAGCGGCTTCTTGAGGTCCTCCGCACTCACGAACTGTTTGATCAGCGCCCGAACTGCCGTGCTGGAGGCGTTGCCGCCGGTTTCAGTACCAAGTGCCGAGCCGAAGAAATACTTGAGCTCCACGGTGCCGTAGGGCGTGGCCATGTACTTGGCCGTGGTCACGCGGCTGATGGTGGATTCGTGCAGGCCCAGTTCGTCGGCGATCTCGCGAAGCACCAGCGGCCGCATCGCGAGTTCGCCATGGACGAAGAAGCTTTTTTGCCGCTCGACGATCGCATTGGACACGCGCAAGATGGTGTCGAAACGCTGCTGGATGTTCTTGATGAACCACCGCGCCTCCTGCAGGCGCTGCGACAGTGCCTGGCTGCCTTCGCCCTTGTGCTGCTTGAGCGCGCTGGCATAGATGTCGTGCACGCGCAGGCGCGGCATGACTTCGGGGTTGAGCATCACGCGGAACTTGGTGTTCGTGCCGTTGCCGACGCGCGAAACGATCACGTCCGGAATGACCACGTTGCGCTCCACGTCGACGAAGCGGCGGCCGGGCTTGGGCTCGAGCTTGGCGATGAGCTGCAGCGCGGCGCGGACTTCGTTCTCGTTGCTTCGCGTGAGCGTGACCAGGCGCTTGATGTCACGCCGTGCCAGCAATTCCATCGGCTGCTTGCAGACGGCGATGGCAGTCTTGCGGATCTGCGCTTCTTCATCGCTTTCGTCCTCGCTCGCCAGTGCGCGCAACTGGATGCTGAGGCACTCCCCAAGGCTGCGCGCGCCGACGCCCACCGGCTCCAGGCTCTGCAGCAGGCCGAGCGCGACCTGGAAGTGATGCACGAGGTCGTCGAACTGGTCGTTGTCGTCGCCGGCAAGGCCGGACGCGAGCGCGGGGAGCGAGTCTTCGAGGTATCCGTCGTCGTTGAGGGATTCGATCAGAAAGCGCAGCGCCGCACGGTCGGTATCCGTCAGCCGAAGTCCCAGCGCCTGGCGATGCAGAAACGACTGGAGGGACTCTTGGCTGCGCGCGAGTTCGGTCGCGTCGGTGCGCTCGTCGTCGCCGAGGTTGTTGGCACGGGCCGGGGCATCGCCACCCCATTCGCTGTCGTCCGGCGCGAGATCGGTGGTGCCGTCGCCCTCCCAATCGGGTTCGCTGTCGGTACCTTCGCCGGTGGCAGCCTCGGTGTCGGCGCTGGACGTGGTTGTAGATTCCGCCGTCGAGCTGGATGGACCCGCCACGAAGTCGCCTTCACCCCCACCCTCGGCCATCCGGTCGTCGTCCCGAACGGGTGCGTCAGCGGCATCCAGGCCGAATTCCTCGCGCGCAGCTTCCTCGGCGGTGCGCTCCAGGAATGGGTTGTCGTCCAGCATCTGCTCGACTTCCTGCGAAAGCTCGAGCGTGGAGAGCTGAAGCAGACGGATCGACTGCTGCAGTTGGGGCGTCAACGCGAGGTGCTGCGAAACACGCAGCGAGAGACCCTGCTTCATAGGAAACCGTTAGCCCTCGCCTGCACGGAGCACGAAGTGCGTAGCCAGAGGGGGAGCAACATGGTCACATCCTGAAATGCTCACCGAGGTAGACGCGCCGCACCTCGGCGTTGTCGACGATTTCCGAGGGCGTGCCTTGGGCGAGCACGTGCCCATCGCTGATGATGAAAGCGTGATCGCAGATGCCCAGCGTTTCACGGACGTTGTGGTCGGTGATCAGCACACCGATGCCGCGCTCTTTCAGGAAACTGATGATCCGCTGGATCTCGATCACGGCGATGGGGTCGATCCCCGCGAACGGTTCGTCGAGCAGGATGAAGCGCGGCTGCGTGGCCAGGGCGCGGGCGATCTCGACGCGACGGCGCTCACCGCCGGACAGGGCCAGCGCAGGCGAATCGCGCAGATGGTCGACGCGCAGATCGGCCAGCAGTTCGGCCAGGTGCTCCTCGATGCGTTGCTTACTCAGGGGCGCCAGCCGCCCCTGGGAATCGGGCTCGTACTGCAGTTCGAGCACGGCCCGGACGTTTTCCTCGACCGTGAGCTTGCGAAAGATCGATGCTTCCTGCGGCAGGTAGCTGAGCCCCATGCGCGCGCGGCGGTGGATGGGCATGTGGGCGATGGGCTCGCCGTCGATGGTGATCTCGCCGGCATCTGCGCGAACGAGGCCGACGATCATGTAGAAAGACGTCGTCTTGCCGGCGCCGTTGGGGCCAAGCAAGCCGACGACTTCGCCCTTTTGCACGCCCAGCGAGACGTCCTTGACGACAGTACGGCTGCCGTAGCTTTTTTGCAGGCCGCGCGCCTCCAGGCGGCTTCCCGCCATATCAACGCCTGTGCTCATGCCAGCGGTCTCGATCACTTCTTTGCCTCTCCGCCCAAGATGGTGGTGGACCGCAGGCCCCTGCCCTCGGCGGGCTTGGCGGCTGCGGCGGGCGCCGGCTTGCCGCCAGCGGCAGGCGCTGGGGCCGCGGCGGCCTTGGGCGTCAGGATGGCTCGGACGCGTCCGCCGGGCTGAGTGGCCACGCCGGCATTCGGAGGCACGGATGATCCGTTGACGGTGAACGTGTCGTTGCTCTGGTCGTAGACGATCATCGGGCCGCTGCTTTCGTCGTTGACGGTCGCGCCGATCAGCCGGCGCATGACGGCCTGGCGGATGAACTTCACGTTGTCGGCGCGGCTGTCGTATTCGATGGTTTCGCCCTGGCCTTCGATCCACTCGTCCGTACCGGCATCGCGCTTTTGCTTGTAGTACGCAAGTTTTCCTGGTGCGCCGGTGACCACGCCATATTGGTAGCCTTCCGGGTCCTGGCGGACGTCGATGCGGTCGCCGCGGATGAGGATCGTGCCCTTGGTGACCACCACGTTGCCTGTGAACACGCTGGTCTGCTTGAGATCGTCATAGCGCATCGAGTCGGCCTCGATGTTCATGGGCTTGGCGCGGTCGGCCTGCTCGGCTTGCGCAAACGATGCGATGCCGGTGAAGACCAGCGCCAGCAACAGCGCGCGACATGAATGACGAAAGGGAATGAAGGTAAGGGGCGATTGCATAGAGGCACGAAACTTGCTCTGTGATTGTATGCCCCCGGGTTGGCGCGGCCCTGCAGGCCTAGCGAAAAAGCCCGCCAAAGCGGGCCTTTCGGGGGAAGGAAGTCGGGCCGGCCCGACCTTGTCAGCCCTTGCGGGCTTCGGCAACCAGCGAATCCACGACCTGAAGCGCGCGCTCCATCGAACCGGCTGTTTCACCGTCAACATACCAGCGCCCGGCCACGCCGAATGCGGGTACTCCGGCCACCTGATAGTCGTTCGTGAGTTGGGCGGCGCGCTTGGCTTTGCCGACCACCGAGAAAGACTTGAACAGTTCGGCGAACTTCTTGGCATCCAGGCCTTGCTGCTTTTCTGCCCAAGCGAGGATGGCCGCGTCGCCGAAGATCGGCTGCCGCTGCTTGTGGATGGCATCGAAGAGCACCGGCTGGAATTCGTCCACCTTGCCCATGGCTTCCAGCGTGTAGTACAGGCGCTGCTTGGCTTCGGTGTCGTTGCCGACGAAAGGCACGGGCACGCGCTTGAAAGCAACGTTCGCGGGCAGCTTCTTGGCCCATGCTTCCAGTTGGGGCTCGAACGCTGCGCAATGCGGGCAGTTGTACGAGAAGAATTCGATCACTTCGACCTTGCCAGCCGGCGTGTCGACCGGCGCAGGCTTGCCCAGGACGATGTAGTCCTTGCCAGCTTTGGGAGGTTGCTGCTGAGCGTGCGAAGGTGCGGCCAGCGGAAGAAGACCCAGCGAAGCTGCGGCCAGCGAAAAGTCACGACGTTTCATATATGAATTCTCCTATGCGGCTGAAAGAGCCCGGCCTCCGGGGGGAGTTCCCGGAGCGCCAAGTGAAGGTTGGCAAAGCTCAACGTTGGACGCGAACCAGGGCGGACTCGAGACCGCCGCTGTCCAGCCGCTCCTTGAGCCGATCGGCGTCGTCTTTCTTGTTGAATGGACCCGCACGCACACGATAAACGGTGCGCCCTGCTTGCTCGCGCTCGGTCACGCGGGCCTCGACACCCATCAGCGACAGTTTGGCGCGCTGGGCTTCGGCATCTTCCGGCGTGCGGTAGGCCCCGGCCTGGACGAAATAGACAAAGGGATCGGCGCTGGCGCCCGACGAATTCGCGCTAGCGCTCGCAGTGGTGCTCGATGCCCCGATGCCCGATCGGGCGCGGGCCAGATCACCGAGGGGGTCGCTGGACGGCGTTGCATTCGCCTCGGCTGGCACGGGTGCGGTGCGCGGCGGACGCGTCGGCGTTGCCGGCGCCACCACCACGGGGACAGGCGCCGAGCTCGGCGGATTCAACGGGCCGACGGTGGCCGGCTGGGATGGCGTCGCGGCGGCATTGGCTGGCGCGGCCGGCGGACGGGCGGCCGGCGCCGACTTGCCTGCCAGCGGCGCATTCGGATCCCAATCGCGGTTCTTGCGCGCCTCGGCCTCGTCCTGCTCGGGGCCGCTGCGCTGGGTTTTCGTCATGAACGGAATCGGCACCTTGGTCACATAGACCGCGATGCCCAGCGCCACACCGAGCCCGAGCACGAGGCCGATGATCAGGCCGATGACGATATTGCCGCTTTGTCTTTTATTCATGGTGGAAGTCAAATCACATCTTCCTCGGCGCGCTCACGCCGAGAACAGCGAGGCCATTGTGCAGCACCTGTGCGGTCGCGGCGACGAGGGCCAGGCGCGCCAGCTTCACGGGCTCTTCGTCGACCAGAATGCGCTCGGCGTCGTAATAGCTGTGATAGGTCGCGGCCAGTTCGCGCAGGTAGAAGGTCACGTCGTGYGGCGCAAAATCCTTGGCCGCTGCCGTGAGCATGGTTGGATATTTGGCGATCTGCAGCAGCAGCGCCTGCGAGGCGGCGCTCTGCAACGGCGAGAGGTCGACGTCTTTCAGTGTGCCGACGTCACCGCCCCAGCCCGCCAGCACCGAGCAGATGCGCGCATGCGCGTACTGCACGTAGTAGACGGGGTTGTCGTTGTTCTGCGCCAGCGCGAGATCGATGTCGAAGGTGTATTCGGTATCGGGCTTGCGGCTCAGAAGGAAGAAGCGCACGGCGTCGGTGCTGGTCCATTCGATCAGGTCGCGCAGCGTGACGTAGCTGCCCGCCCGTTTGCTGATCTTGACCTCTTCGCCGCCCCGCATCACGCGCACCATGGTGTGCAAGACGTAGTCCGGGTAGCCGGCCGGGATACCGACTCCCGCTGCTTGCAGGCCGGCGCGCACGCGCGCGATCGTGCCGTGGTGGTCGGTGCCCTGGATGTTGACGACCTTGTGGAAGCCGCGCTCCCACTTGGCGATGTGATAGGCCACGTCGGGCACGAAGTAGGTGTAGGTGCCGTCGCCCTTGCGCATGACGCGGTCCTTGTCGTCGCCGTAGTCGGTCGACTTGAGCCACAACGCGCCGTCCTGCTCGTAGGTCTTGCCGGCTTCGATGAGCTTCTTTACCGTCGCCTCGACGCGCCCGCTCGTGTAGAGGCTGGACTCCAGGTAGTAGTTGTCGAACTTCACCTGGAAAGCCTTCAGGTCCAGGTCCTGTTCATGGCGCAGGTAGGCAACGGCAAACTGGCGGATCGAGTCGATGTCTTCGACGTCGCCGCTGGCGGTGTATTCGCGGTCGTCCGAGCGGACCGTTTTCTTCGCCTTGAAATCCTCGGCGATATCGGCGATGTATTCGCCGTTGTAGGCCTGCTCGGGCCATCCCGGTTCGCCCGGCTTGAGCCCCTTGGCGCGCAATTGCGTGCTGGTCGCAAGCGTCTGGATCTGCACGCCGGCATCGTTGTAATAGAACTCGCGATAGACGCTCTGGCCCTGCGTTGCAAGCAGGTTGCAGATGGCGTCCCCCAGTGCGGCCTGGCGCCCATGGCCCACATGCAGGGGGCCGGTCGGGTTTGCCGAAACGAATTCGACGAGGACGCGTTCGCCGCTGGCGGGCTGGTTACCGAAGGCGCCGCCCGAATTCAGCACTTCGCGCACCACCTGTTGCTTGGCGGCCGTCTTGAGGCGGATGTTGAGGAAACCAGGGCCGGCGATTTCGATCGACTCCACCCACTGGGTGAAGGCCGGCGTCGCGAGCAAGGCGGCGCTGAGTTCTTCGGCCAGCTCGCGCGGCTTGCGCTGGAGTGGCTTGGCGAGCTGCATGGCGGCTGTGCTGGCGAGATCGCCATGTGCGGCCACCTTGGGTGACTCGAACGCGGCCTTGTTGCCGGCGCCGGGCGAGAGGGATTCGAGCGTGTTCGCGAGCGCCGCGAGCAGCTCCTGTTTGACCAATAGCATCGCGGGATTTTACCGGGGGCAAAACCGGGATACGTCACGTTCGTCAATGAAGGTCATCCAACCGTGAAGGTCGCCCGTTAGAGTGGACAGCCCCGGGGTGGGGGAACCAGTCACAACCTGTCGTCAAGGATTCCAAACACCATGAAAAAACTCCTTTCCCTGCTGGCTCTGGGCGCATCGCTGTCCTTCGGCGCCGCGCATGCGCAATCCACTTGTGATGCTCAGGCTGCGGACAAGAAGCTGAACGGCGCCGCCAAGACGAGTTTCGTCAAGAAGTGCCAAAAAGACGCGAAGGCAGCCGTGGAGTCGAGTTGCGCGGCGAAGGCGATCGACAAGAATGGCAAGGCGCTGGCTGGGGCGGCCAAGAACAGCTTCATGAAAAAGTGTGAAAACACTTAACCCCCCAGGCTCGCGCACTTCGTGTCGCTCTCCACCCCCCCTGCTGGGGGCAACACCGGCGGCCCGGCGAAGCCGGTTCCGCGGTGTTCCACGGATTGGGCGGGGCGGTGGGGTTGGTGGGGTTTAGGGTCTTGCGGCGAAGCCGCGGGCGAAGAAGACTGCGACGAGGGGGATGACGGCGATGATGTGCGCCTGGATCATCACGAGTTTGCGGGTCTTGCGGATGTCGGCCTCTGCGGGTAGCGAGCCGCTGGAGCGCAGGGTTTTGCGCCAGCGGAAATAGGTGAGGGTCGGGAAGATGGAGATTGCGCCCACGATGATGAAGAGCGCGAGCTTCACGTGCAGGAGCGGATTGGTCCAGTACCACGCGGTGCCCTTGATGCCCCACAAGGTGCGCGCGACGCCGGTGGCGAGCACGCTGATGGCGGCAATGCCATAGATCATGTCGACCTTGGCGAGTCGCTCCACGACAGCGGCGTTGAGCCACTCCACGCGGCAGAGCGCAGCCTCGCTCGCGATGAAAACGACCATCGTGAGAATGGCCAGGAGATGCAGGTATGCAAGGATCGCTTCAAGCGTCATCGGTGGGGTTCCTCGGTTGTCGACGGCGGTGCGATTGTGCCGCCCCAGAACTCCGGCCGCGCATATTGCGCCTTCAAAAAATCGAGCCAGAGCCGAACCCGCAACGGCAGATGCTTGCGCTGCGGAAAGACCGCATAGATGCCATTCGGCGGAGCGGCATATTCGTCGAGCAGCGGCACGAGCAGTCCAGCATCTATTTCCGCCTCGACTTCCCAGGTGCTGCGCCACGCAATGCCGTGGCCGGCCAGGCACCAGTCATGAAGTACCTGACCGTCGGAGCAATCGAGCGGCCCGGTTGGCTTGAGGTGGATCACCTCGTGCTCCCCGCCGTCGGTCGGTACACGAAACGCCCACCCGCGAGTCTGCGATGCGTCGCTCGACAGGCTGAGGCACGCAAAGCGCACCAGTTCGCCAGGATGGCGAGGCGCGCCATGCCGGCGCACGAATTCTGGCGTCGCGACGCAGCGGCGACGATTGTCGGCAAGGCGCAGGCTGACCAGCGATGAATCGGGGAGATCGCCGACGCGCACCGCACAGTCGAAGCTCTCCCCGGCCATGTCGACCACGCGGTCGCTCAAGTTGAGCGAGATGGTCACTTCCGGATGCAGTTCATGAAATCGCGGCACCAGCGGCGCCACGTGCCGCCGCCCGAAGCCCGCAGGCGCAGTCACCCGCAGATGGCCGCTGGCCTTCACGCCGCCCGCACTGACACTGGCCTCCGCGTTCGCGAGTTCGACGAGCAGGCGCTGGCAGTCCTCCAGGAAGGCGCTTCCTTCGTGAGTGAGCGAGATGCGCCGAGTGGTGCGCACCAGCAGCTTCACGCCCAGGCGCTCTTCGAGCGCATCGAGGCGGCGACCGATGATGGCTGGCGCGACCCCCTCCGCCTTGGCCGCTGCCGTGAGGCTTCCGCGCGTTGCGATCGAGACAAAGGTTTCGAGTTGCTTGAGTCGGTCCATGGCAGGCGCCAATGATGCCTTCAATGCCTTGCCGTCAGCTATGTCGCTTAGGCTCGGCGCATGCAGCCTCTTTCCTCGACGCGCGATGCGCCAGCCCCCGTCAGCTTCGCGGAGGCTTTCAGGTTCTGGCTCAAGCTCGGATTCATCAGCTTTGGCGGACCGGCCGGGCAAATAGCCATCATGCACACCGAGTTGGTGGAGCGCAGGCGCTGGATCAGCGAGAAGCGCTTTCTGCATGCGCTCAACTACTGCATGCTGCTTCCCGGCCCCGAGGCCCAGCAATTGGCGACGTACATCGGCTGGCTGATGCATCGCACCTGGGGCGGCATCGTCGCTGGCGCGCTGTTCGTCCTGCCGTCGCTGTTCATCCTGATCGGGCTGTCGTGGATCTACCTTCGATTCGGCAACGTGCCGATCGTGGCCGGCATCTTCTACGGCATCAAGCCGGCGGTGACAGCCATCGTTCTTCATGCCGCGCACCGCATCGGCACCCGGGCGCTGAAGAATGCGTGGATGTGGGGCATCGCAGCGGCGGCTTTCATCGCGATCTTTGTCTTCGACACACCTTTCCCGGCCATCGTCGCCGCGGCCGGGTTGATCGGCCACTTCGGCGCACGCCGGGCGCCGGGGATATTTGCGCTCGGCGGCGGCCATGGGAGCGAACAGAAGAGCTATGGCCGCGCGCTGATCGACGACGACACGCCGCCGCCTGCGCATGCGCGGTTCTCGCGCCGCCACCTGGCAAGGCTGCTGACTGCGGGCATCGGACTTTGGCTCGCGGCGATGGGCGCACTCATCGCCGCACAGGGCGTGCAAGCGACGCTCACTCAGCTGGCATGGTTCTTCACCAAGGCGGCCCTGCTGACCTTCGGAGGTGCCTACGCCGTGCTGCCCTACGTCTACCAGGGCGCAGTCGAACAGCATCACTGGCTCTCCGGGACGCAGATGATCGACGGGCTCGCGCTGGGCGAAACAACGCCCGGACCTCTGATCATGGTGGTGGCGTTCGTCGGATTCGTGGGCGGTTGGACGCATCGCGTGCTGGGCCCGGATGCTGTGTTCCTGGGCGGCGCGTTGGCCGCGACCGTGGTGACCTTCTTTACCTTTCTTCCGTCGTTCATCTTCATCCTCGTCGGCGGGCCGCTGGTCGAGGCCACCCATGGAAAGCTCGGCTTTACCGCACCGCTGTCGGCGATCACAGCGGCGGTGGTGGGCGTGATCCTGAATCTGGCGCTGTTCTTCGCGTACCACGTGTTTTGGCCCAGAGGCTTTGGCGGGAGCTTCGATGTGTCCTCGGCCGTGATTGCAGCCTTGGCGCTCGTTGCACTCTTCCGGCTCAAGCTCGGCGTGATGCCGCTGCTCGGCATCTGCGCGCTTGCAGGGTTGGCGCTGACTCTGCTGGTCCCCGGCTCCCGGTGAGAAAGCATCGACCGATGGGCCTAGGCCTTCTTTCGCATGGCGAAGCCGGCGCGAAGGGCCTACAACGAGGGTCGAGAACTGTGCGGAGCGTTCACCATGAGCCCACTTGCCTCCAGCCACGTCACTTGCATGCTGCCCGTGAAGGACCTCGCTCGGGCGCGACGTTTTTACGAAGACGCTCTAGGCCTGGAGCCGCTCGGCGCGAAACCCGACGGCAAGTTCATCTACCTGTGCGGCGGGACTGAACTGGCACTTTTTCCGAAGCCAGAGGGCACCAAGGCCGAGCACACCGCGTTGAGCTTTCGGGTGACCCACATCGGCGAATCCGTCGCCGCACTGAAGGAGCGCGGCGTTCGCTTTGCCGACTACGACCTGCCGGGGCTCAAGACAGTCGAGCATGTCTGCGTGCTCGGTTCCGAAAAGGCGGCGTGGTTCGAGGATCCTGAAGGCAACATCCTTTGCCTCCATGAAGACATCGAATAAAGACCTCGCCTGACGGTTCAGTCTCCGGCGGCGATGTTTTGCGCCTTCAGCCCGGCGATCTGCGCGTCGCTGTAACCCACTTCCTTGAGCAACGCGCTCGTGTGCTCGCCGAGCAGCGGGGGCTGCAGGCGAATTCCCGGACGTTCGCCGCCCAGCGTGAAGGGCATCAGCGGCACCTTCGACTCGCTGCCGTCGTTCATGCGGACCGGCGCGAGGCCGCCGGTTGCGTTGAGGTGCGGATCGTCGAAGAGCTCTTGCGGCTTCGTGATCGGCGCAAAGGGCAGTTCGTTCTTCTCGAACACGGCGCTCAGCTCGGCCGCGCTGTGATTGGCCAGGTGCGAGCGCAGGATCGGCATCATCCATTCACGCGCCAGCACGCGGTCGTTGTTGGTCTTCAGGCGCGGATCGGCCAGCATCTCGTCGAGCCCGAAGGCCTTGCAGAAGATCGCCCATTGCTTGTCGCTCACTGCCGCGAGAAAGATCTGCTCGCCGTCCTTCACGGTGAAGACGTCGTACACGCCCCAGGCAGAGATGCGGCTCGGCATCGGGTCGGCGGCCTTGCCCGTGGCGGCGAACTGCATCATGTGCTGCGCGACGAGGAAGATGTTGTTCTCGAACAATGCCGACTGCACTTCGGAGCCTTCGCCGGTGCGCTCTCGCTGACGCAAGGCCGCCATCGCGCCGATGGCGCCGAACATGCCGCCCATAATGTCGTTCACGCTCGTGCCGGCACGCAGCGGGTCACCCGAGCGGCCCGTCATATAGGCGAGCCCGCCCATCATCTGCACGACTTCGTCCAGGGCGGTCCTATGGTCGTACGGGCCGGGCAGGAAGCCCTTGTGGCTCACGTAGATGAGGCGCGGGTTGAGCTTGCGAAGGCTCTCGTAGTCCAGCCCCAGCTTCTTCAYCGTGCCGGGCTTGAAGTTCTCGCTGACGATATCGGCCGTCGCGATGAGACGCAGGGCGGCTTCCACCCCTTCCGGCTTCTTGAGGTCGAGCGCGATGCTCTTCTTGTTGCGATTGAAGGTCGGAAAGAAGCCCGCGCCGGAGCCCAGCAGCCGCCGCGTGTTGTCGCCCTCGACCGGCTCGACCTTGATGACCTCGGCGCCCAGGTCGCCAAGCAGCATTCCGCAAGTCGGCCCCATCACCATGTGGGTGAACTCGACGACGCGGATGCCGGCGTAGGGCAGCGGGGTGGATTCAGTCATGAGCGGTTCCTTGCATTCCTTGCATTCCTTGCATTCCTTGCTTTCGTTGTTTTCGTTGCGCGAATCCCTTGGGCAGACCTGCCTCGGGCGTCATGCCGTAGACCGGTTCGCCCGGCAGGCCGGCGATGAGCGGCGCGCGCGCCGCGATGAGTTTGTCGATGTCGATGCCGGTGCGCACGCCCATGGCCTCGAACATGAAGACGAGGTCTTCGGTCACGACGTTACCCGATGCGCCCGGGGCGTACGGACATCCGCCGAGGCCTCCGAGCGATGCGTCGAACGTGCGAACGCCCTCTTCGTAGGCGGCGAGGCAATTGGCGAGACCCAGGCCCCGTGTGTTGTGCATGTGAGCGGCGCCGGCCTTGTCGCCAAGCTCCGCGCGCAATCGCCGAAACAAGCGCCTCACCTGCGCCGGATTGGCGTAACCCACGGTGTCCGAGAGGCCGGACTCGTCGGCGCCCGCGGCGACGCACTGAATCGCGAGGCGGATGACCTCGTCCTCGGGCACGTTGCCCTGCAGCGTGCAGCCGAAGGCGGTGGATATGCCGGCTTCGAGCTTGACGTGCGGCGCCATCTGGCGGCGCAGGTCCGCGATGGCGCGAACCTCCTCGACCATCTCCTCGCGCGTCTTGCGCACGTTCGCAAGCGAATGCGCGGCGCTGGCCGAAACAGGCATCGTCAGCTTGTGCACCCCGGCAGCGATCGCGGCTTCGGCGCCCCTGCGGTTGGGCACCAGGGCCATCACCGTCAGTCCCGGCAAGGTGATGGCGTGCCGGACCACCTCGCCGGCGTCGGCCATCTGCGGCAAAAGGCGCGCGGGCACGAAGGAGGCCACTTCGATCTCGCGCAAGCCGGCGTCATAGAGCGCGTCGATCCAGCGCAGCTTGTCGGCCGTCGGCATGGTCGCCTTGACCGACTGCAGGCCGTCGCGCGGGCCTACCTCGCTGATGAGCACTTCGGGCACTGTCACGTTTCTTGTCTCCATGAATGGGAAGTTTGACACTTCTCAATGGCCGGATCGTCGCAGCGCTGCGGCGATTACCTCCATTTTGGTCATTGATAAAACTCGATTTTCGTCATTACTCTCTAACCAGGTATCGAATAAAGTCACCGGCTGCACCTGCATCCAAGGAGAAACGAACATGACCGCCCGCACCAACGTCCACGGCCTTCAGGTCGCCAGTGAACTTCATCGCTTCATCGAAGAAAAGGTCCTGCCCGCCACCGGCGTGGCGAGCGACGTCTTCTGGAAGGGCTTCGACGCCATCGTCAGCGAATTCGCGCCCAAGAACCTGGCGCTGCTGGCCGAGCGCGATCGCCTGCAAGCTGAAATGGACAAGTGGCACAAGGCGCATCCCGGCCCGATCACGGACATGCCCGCCTATCGCGCTTTCCTCGAATCGATCGGCTACCTGCTGCCGCAACCGAAGGACGTGAAGGCGACGACGACCAACGTCGACGCCGAACTCGCGCTGCAGGCCGGCCCGCAGCTCGTGGTGCCGATTTTGAATGCGCGGTATGCGCTCAACGCGGCAAATGCTCGCTGGGGTTCGCTGTACGACGCGCTCTACGGCACCGATGCCATTCCCGAAACCGGTGGTGCCGAGAAGGGCAAGGGCTACAACCCGACACGCGGCGCGAAGGTCATCGAATTCGCGCGCAACGTGCTCGACCAGGCAGTGCCGCTCGAAAACGGCTCGCACAAGAACGCAACCGGCTACAAGGTCGAGCACGGCAAGCTGGTGATCGCGCTGCAAAGCAGCAGCACCGGCCTTAAGGACCCGTCGCAGTTCATCGGCTACCAGGGCGATGCGGCCGCGCCGACTTCGGTGCTGCTCAAGCACAACGGCATTCACCTGGACATCCAGATCGATCGCAGCACGCCCATCGGCAAGAGCGATGCCGCGGGTGTCAGCGATGTGGTGCTCGAAGCCGCGCTCTCGACCATCCTCGACCTCGAGGACTCGGTCGCCGTGGTCGACGCCCAGGACAAGGTGCTCGCCTATTCGAACTGGCTGGGCATCCTGCAGGGCACGCTGACCGAAGAGGTTGCCAAGGGCGGAAAGACCTTCACGCGCGGCCTCAATCCCGATCGCGAATACACGGGCGCCGACGGCAAGCCGGTCAAGTTGCACGGCCGCTCGCTGATGTTCGTGCGCAATGTCGGCCACCTGATGACCAACTCGGCCATCCTGTACGCGGGCGACAAGGAGATCCCGGAAGGGATCATGGACGCGGTGATCACCACGACCATCGCCACCGTCGACCTCAAGCGCAAGGGCAATTCGCGCGCGGGCAGCGTCTACATCGTCAAGCCGAAGATGCACGGCCCCGCCGAAGTGGCTTTCGCGAGCGCGTTGTTCGGCCGCGTCGAAGAACTGCTCGGCCTGCCGGCCAACACGGTCAAGCTCGGCATCATGGACGAGGAGCGCCGCACCAGCGTGAATCTCAAGGCGTGCATCGCCGAAGCGGCCTCGCGGGTGGCCTTCATCAACACCGGCTTCCTCGATCGCACAGGCGACGAGATGCATACGGCCATGCAGGCGGGCCCGATGCTGCGCAAGGGCGACATGAAATCCACGCCGTGGATCCAGGCTTACGAAAAGAACAACGTGCTGGTGGGCCTGTCCTGCGGTCTGCGCGGCAAGGCGCAGATCGGCAAGGGCATGTGGGCCATGCCCGACCTGATGGCGGCGATGCTCGAGCAGAAGATCGGCCATCCCAAGGCCGGCGCAAACACCGCCTGGGTGCCTTCGCCGACGGCTGCGACGCTGCACGCGCTGCACTATCACCAGGTCAACGTTGCCGACGTGCAGAAGCAGTTGGAACAGACCGACGCCAATGCCGAGCGCGACAACATCCTCAATGACCTGCTGAAGGTGCCGGTCGCCCCGTCGGTGAACTGGACCGACGCCGAGCGTCAGCAGGAGCTCGACAACAACGTGCAGGGCATCCTGGGCTATGTCGTGCGCTGGATCGATCAGGGCGTAGGCTGCTCCAAGGTGCCAGACGTCCACAACGTCGGCCTGATGGAAGACCGCGCCACGCTGCGCATTTCAAGCCAGCACATCGCCAACTGGCTGCTRCACGGCGTGGTGACGCGCGAGCAGGTCGACGCCACCTTCCAGCGCATGGCCGCGGTGGTCGACCAGCAGAACGCCGGCGATCCCTTCTACAAGAACATGGCCGGCAACTTCGACACCTCGTTCGCCTACAAGGCGGCGCAGGATTTGGTGTTCAAGGGCATCGAGCAGCCCAGCGGCTACACCGAGCCGCTGCTGCACGCATGGCGCCTGAAGGTGAAAGCCGCCGCAGCCTGATCAGGCTGGCCGACCAGCCCGCGCGCGCGCCAGGGTCCGGTCGACTTCGGCCGGATCCATGCCGTACATTTCGGCGAACTCGGCGACCGTGCGGCCACTGGCCTCGAAAGCGCGGAGCAGGGCTTCGCGCTTGGCTGTTCGTGCGCCGACTTCGGCAAACGCTTCATCGAGCACCGCGTTCGATGTTTCGTCGTTGGTGCGGACGACCAGCATGTATTCCTCGCGCGTCAGGCCCGACGATTCGATGGCGTCGACCAGTCGTGCGCGCAACTTGGGGCGCAGGTCTTCTTCGGTGCGCGCCTGCCGGCGCTTGAAGACTTCGAGGATTGCGTGATGCACGTGCTCCGGGGCAACGGGCTCCACCGGCACGCCGTTGAGGTCGTGCCGCTTCTCGCCGGCGGCCACCGCCTCCAGATAGCGCGTGGAACGTGCGTGCAGGCCGAGCGCGATCTTGAGGTCTTCCTTCTTGAACTCGTCCGGATGCAGGGTCAGCAGATCCTGGTACACGCCGAGCTTGAGCGGCAGGAAGCGCGCGCCGAACATCTTGGGATAGAGCTCGAAGAGCTTTTCGAGCACCGGGTTGACCTTGCGCGGACGCTGGGGTCCCTTGGGGTTGGTGTTCTGCCGTTCGCGGCCGCCCCTCTTGGCAGCGGTGGGCGCGGGGGCGTTTTCGGTCGTCGAGGTCATCGGAATTTCTTGTCTACGGAATCGGTGCACGTCGGAGGTGCGTTGCCCCCGACTTTAATGCCCCGGGGCCTTCAGCTTCGTTGCGCGGCTTCGGCTTCCGCCCGCAGCCAACGTACAAAGTCCTGTGCATCGGGATTGGCAGCCGCTCGGCGCGAAGTCTCGATGAAATAGCCCCGGCGCGACGCGGCACTCTCGCCGAAAGGGGCTACCAGCTGCCCCGTCCGCACCAGTTCGCGAAGCAATGGGAGGCGGCCGATCACGACGCCCTGTCCGGCAACGGCGGCGGCCACCGCGTCGGCGTATTGCGTGAAGCGCATGGCGTTTTTCATGCGCAGATCGGTGAGGCCCATCACTTCGAGCCAGGGTTCCCAGTCTGCCGTGGGCGCCTCGGCATGGTTGGGCAGGTCGACGGTGAGCAGGGTCTGCGCGATGAGATCGCCAGGCGCCCGCAATGCTGCCGCAATGCGCGGCGCACACACGGGCATGACAGATTCCTCAAAAAGCGTCGGGCCGGTGCCGCGCCCGACCGGGACGAAGCGCACAGCGACGTCCAGGCGGCTGCGCTCCAGATCCAGCACGTCGAGCGTGGCTGACACCCGCACGTCGACCAGTGGATGGTCGGCCGTGAAGCGCGCGAGACGCGGAATGAGCCACAGAGACGCAAAGCCCGGCGTGGTGGTGAGCGCCACCTGGCGCAGCACCGACACCTCGCGCACTCTCGCTGCGGCATCCCGCAGCCTTTCCAGGCTCTCGACCACCGCACGCTGGAAGACGTGGCCCGACTCGGTCAGGGCCAGCGCCCGATGGCGACGCTCGAAAAGCATCACGCCGAGGCTGCTTTCGAGTTGCTGGATCTGTCGGCTGACGGCCGACTGCGTGAGGAACAACTCGCCCGCTGCTTGCGTGAAGCTCAGCGTGCGCGCCGCCGCCTCGAAGCTCCTGAGCAATTCGAGGGGCGGCAGGTCAGCGGCGGCCGACAGTGGTTTCGCATTCTCCAGACGCATGCAACGAGTTCCGAATGACCGTATGACAGAGGTATTGCCGGTGACTATATTCATTCGTACAACGAATGCCAAGGAGCTCCCATGACAACGCAACGCCTGAGCCTCAGCCTGCCGAAGAGAGCCATCTTCACCCTGCCCGACTCGCACGACGTCGACATCGAATGCCAGAGCGGCACGGTGTGGATCACGCTCGACCACGACCGGCGCGACATCGTGCTGGAACGCGGCCAGCGCTTTCGCAGCGATGCGCATCGGCGCGCGCTGGTCGCCGCGCTGGAGCCGTCGTGCGTGCGCTTCAGCGCCGAAGGCCTTTCCATCGCCGCGACCCCGGAGCGTTCGCAGCATTCGTCGTCGCCTTGGCGACTGTGGTCACACGGGATGTCCCCGGCTTGACCGAAAGTACCCGGCGTTGAACCATCGACGTCCGGGGCCATGGACATACTGAGCCGGCCCTTCTCATTTCGGACGAAGGACTTTCCATGGCAGAGGCATACATCGTTGCCACCGCGCGCACAGCGGGTGGCCGTCGCGGCGGCAAACTCGCGGGCTGGCATCCCGTCGATCTGGCGGCACAGGTCATCGACGCACTGGTGGCAAGGAGCGGCATCGACCCGGCAGCCGTGGAGGACGTCATCCTCGGGTGCGTGAGCCAGGTGGGCGAACAGGCTACCAATGTTGCGCGAAACGTCGTGCTGGCATCGAAGCTGCCCGAATCCGTGCCGGGCACTTCCGTCGACCGCCAGTGCGGCTCGTCGCAGCAAGCGCTGCATTTCGCGGCGCAGGCCGTGATGTCCGGCACCATGGACGCGGTGATCGCCGCCGGAGTCGAGAGCATGACGCGCGTGCCGATGTTCACGCCCAATGCGCTGCCCGCGAAGGCAGGTCTTGGCACCTACATGAGCCCGGCGATGCAACGGCGCTACCCCGGCATCGAGTTCAGCCAGTTCACCGGCGCCGAGATGATCGCGAAGAACTACGGCATCTCGAAGGAAGCGCTCGACCGCTATGCCTTCGAAAGCCACCAGCGCGCCATTGCGGCCACGCGTGAAGGCGTGTTCAAGGACGAGATCGTGCCGATCGAGATCCGCCTCGCGGACGGCTCGGCCAGCGGCGAGATGCACACGATCGACGAAGGCATCCGCTTCGATGCCACGCTGGAGGGCATCGCCGGCGTCAAGCTCATCGCCGAAGGCGGGCGCTGCACGGCCGCGACGGCAAGCCAGATCTGCGACGGCGCAAGCGGCGTGCTCGTGGTCAACGAGCGCGGCCTGAAAGCGCTGGGCGTGAAGCCGCTCGCCCGCATCCATCATCTGAGCGTGATGGGGCACGACCCCGTCATCATGCTGGAAGCGCCGATTCCCGCGACTGAGCGAGCGCTCGCCAAGGCCGGCATGAAGATCGACGACATCGATCTCTTCGAAGTCAACGAAGCCTTTGCGCCGGTGCCGCTGGCCTGGCTGCAGAAGCTGGGCGCCGATCCGGCACGGCTCAACGTGAATGGCGGCGCCATTGCGCTCGGCCATCCGCTGGGCGCATCGGGCACCAAGCTGATGACGACGCTCGTGAACGCGCTCGGCCAGCGGGGCAAGCGCTATGGCCTGCAGACCATGTGCGAAGGCGGCGGCATGGCCAATGTGACGATCGTCGAGCGCCTCTGACATGAGCTTCGTCCTCCATGAAGTCGAAGACGGCGTTGCGACGCTCACGCTCAATCTTCCGGCCAAGCTGAATCCCGTCGCCATCGATTTGCAACGCGAGCTTCGGGATTCACTCGCGCGCATCCGAAATGACCGCGAGGTGGGCGCCGTGGTGCTGACCGGCGCGGGCAAGGCTTTCTGCGTGGGCGCGGACCTGAGCGCGATGCGGCCGCCCGCCGATGGGCAGACGCTGGGTGACCAGACCGCCGAATGGATGCAGTCGATGAGCAATCCGCTGATCGAGGAACTGCGTTCGCTTCCGGTGCCGGTGGTCTGCGCGGTGAACGGCCCGGCGGCTGGCGCCGGCGTGGGGCTGGCGCTTGCTTGCGACATCGTCATCGCAGCGCGCGGTGCGTATTTCTACCTGCCGTTCTTGCCCAAGCTGGGCATCGTGCCGGACCTGGGCTGCACGTGGTTCATTCCTCGGCGCGTCGGGCCCGCGCGGGCGATGGGCATGGCACTGCTGGACGAAAAGCTGAGTGCCGAGACTGCCGCGCAATGGGGCCTCATCTGGGCGAGCGTCGAAGACGACCTGCTGCTGCTCGAAGCCCAGAAGATCGCGCAGCGGCTTGCCCGCTTGCCGGCACATGCCGTGACCGAAGCACGCAAGGCCTTCGAGGCGTCGGAGCGCCATTCACTGCCGGACCAACTCCACTACGAGAGCGAGCGCCAGCGTGAGCTGATCGAGCAGCCGAGCTTCGCAGAAGGCGTGACGGCTTTCCTGCAGAAGCGCGCGCCGGTGTTCCAGAAGCGCTGACGGAAGGGGTGACGGCAATGATCGAACGCACACTCTTCACGCCCGACCACGAGGCTTTCCGCGACAGCTTTCGCCGTTTCATGGACAAGGAGATCGCTCCTTTTCACGAAGCCTGGGAAGAGCAGGGCTACGTCGACCGCCAAGTGTGGAACAAGGCCGGCGACAACGGCTTTCTCTGCATGTCACTCCCGGAGGAATACGGCGGCTCGGGCGCGGACTTGCTCTATTCGGTGATCCAGTTCGAGGAACTCTGGGCGCGGGGCTACACCGGGATCGGCTACGGGCTGCACAGCGAGATCGTCGCGCCTTACATCCTTCGCTACGGCACGCAAGTGCAGAAGCAGCACTATCTGCCCAGGCTCGCGAGCGGCGAGATGATCGGCGCGATCGCGATGAGCGAACCGTCCGCAGGCAGCGACCTGCAGGCCGTGCGCTCGACCGCGCTGAAGCAGCCGGACGGCAGCTATCTGCTCAACGGCAGCAAGACCTTCATTACCAACGGATGGCACGCCGATGTGGTGATCGTCGTCGCCAAGACCGATCCGGCCGGCGGCGCCAAGGGCACGAGCCTCTTCCTGGTGGAGCGCGGCACGCCCGGCTTCGAGAAAGGCAAGCGGCTGAAGAAGCTCGGCCTGAAAGCGCAGGACACGTCCGAGCTGTTCTTCAACGACGTGCGCTTGCCGGCCGATGCGCTGCTCGGCGGGGTCGCCCAGGAGAACCGCGGTTTCGTCTGCCTGATGGAGCAGTTGCCGTGGGAACGGCTTCAGATCGCCATCAGCGCAGTGGCAGCGTCGCAATCGGTCATTGATCAGACGGTGGCCTACGTGAAGGAACGCAAGGTCTTCGGCCAGCCGGTGGGCGCCTACCAGAACACGCGCTACACGCTGGCGGAATTGCAAACCGAAGTGCAGGTCGCACAAGTCTTCGTCGACAAGTGCATCGAATTGCTCATGCAGGAAAAGCTCGACACCGCGACCGCGAGCATGGCCAAGTACTGGACCAGCGATCTTCAATGCAAGGTCGCCGATGAATGCGTGCAGTTGCATGGCGGCTATGGCTTCATGTGGGAATACGCGGTCACGCGCGCCTACGCCGATGCGCGGGTGCAACGCATTTACGGCGGCACGAACGAGATCATGAAAGAGGTGATCACGCGATCGATGGGACTGCCCGGACGCTGACGGGCCACTGGCGCGCTGGCGGGTGCTGCAGGAGAATGCCGCAATGCCCGCTCTCAACGCCTTCTACGCCCAGTCCGGCGGCGTCACATCGGTCATCAACGCCTCCGCCTGCGGCGTGATCGAGACCGCGCGCCGCCATCCCGACCGTATCGGCACCGTTTACGCGGGCCGCAACGGCATCCTCGGCGCACTGGCCGAAGACCTGATCGACACCAGCCGCGAGTCGGACAAGGCCATCGCGGCGCTGCGCTCCACGCCGTCCGGCGCCTTCGGCTCGTGCCGCTACAAGCTCAAGTCGCTCGAGAAGAACCGTCGCGAGTACGAACGGTTGATCGAGGTCTTCAAGGCGCACGGCATCGGCTATTTTTTCTACAACGGCGGCGGGGACTCGGCCGACACCTGCTTCAAGGTGAGCCAACTGTCGCAATCGATGGGCTATCCGCTGCAGGCCATTCACGTGCCCAAGACCATCGACAACGACCTGCCGATCACCGACTGCTGCCCTGGCTTTGGGTCCGTCGCGAAATACGTGGCGGTGTCGACGCTGGAAGCCTCGATGGACGTGCGCTCGATGGCGGCAACTTCCACCAAGGTCTTCGTGATCGAGGTCATGGGTCGCCATGCGGGTTGGATCGCTGCGGCGGGCGGGCTGGTGGCCGATCAGGGCATTCCAGTCGTGATCCTCTTTCCCGAAATCCCGTTCGATCAGCCGGCTTTCCTGGCCCGCGTCGATGCGCTCGTGAAGTTCCACGGCTACTGCACGGTCGTGGTGTCCGAAGGCTGTCATCACCCGGACGGCACCTTCCTCGCCGAGCAGGGCTCCAAGGACGCCTTCGGGCACGCACAGCTCGGCGGCGCTGCGCCTGTGGTGGCGCAAATGGTCAAGGAAGCCCTCGGGCACAAGTTCCATTGGGCTGTTGCAGATTACCTGCAGCGCGCTGCACGACACATCGCATCGGCGACGGACGTGAAGCAGGCCTATGAACTCGGGCAGCGGGCGGTCGAGCTCGCCATCGAAGGAAAGAACTCGGTCATGCCCACGATCGAACGCCTCTCCGACGTGCCCTACTCGTACCGCATCGGCACGGCGCCGCTCGATGCGGTCGCCAATGCCGAGAAATTCATGCCGCGCGACTTCATCTCGGAAGACGGTTACGGCATCACTGAAAAATGTCGCCGGTATCTGCTGCCACTGATTCAGGGGGAGGACTATCCGGCCTACCGCGATGGCCTTCCGGTGTACGTGACGCTGCAAAACCACACTGTGCCGAAGAAGCTCCAGGCTTTCGAGATCGCGTGATGGGCGAGACCGCGCCAATCGATCCCTCGCGCTGTCCGCTTTGCGGGCAAGCGAACCGCTGCGCGCTGGAAATCGAACGCGAAACCGGCCGCAAGCAGGCTTCGTGCTGGTGCATGCAGGCCGACTTCAGCGCCGAGCTTCTCGACAAGGTGCCTTTGGAAAGGCGCGGGCTGGCTTGCATTTGCGCAAGCTGCGCTGCGGTCGCCATCGTTCAGGACTGAGGGGCGGCCTCTGTCGCCGCTGACGGTGCGGGTGCTGGCGCCTTCGGCGGCTGGTCGCCGCGCTCACGCTGTTCGGTGATCACCCGGTGAATGAACTGGAGCTTGCCGACGGCGGCGCGCGGCAGCACGAACGGGTAGTAGTCGGGCTGCCCCATGCTGCGCGAGAGCTCGTTGAGCACATTCGTGAGCCGCACCCAGCCGTTGAGGAAATCCAGGAATTTGGCAGCGTCCGGATGATCGGGCTCCCAAAGGTCCGCGGGCTCGAAGAGGTCACTGGCGAGTTCGACGTTGTGCGCATCGATGCCGAAGCTCATGGCCGTGTCGGCCGTGTCGGCCATATGAAGATAGTGCGCCCAGGTTTCGGCCCAGTCTTCCCATGGGTGAGAGCTCGCATAGCTGGTCACGAAACGCACCGCCCAATCCGGCGGCGGACCGTTGTCGTAGTGGTTGCGCAGCGCCGCAGCGTAGTCTGCGCGCTCATCGCCGAACAGCTGTCGAAAGCTGTCGATCCACGGCGTCGGCGCGACCAGCAGGTCCCAGTAATAGTGGCCGATTTCGTGCCTGAAGTGCCCCAGCAACGTGCGATAGGGCTCTCGCATCTCGGCCCGGATGCGCTCGCGAACGGAGTCCTCGGCCTCTTCGGCGTTGAGCGTGATGACCCCTGTGTCATGCCCGGTCAATACGTGCGGCCCGCCGGGCGTGTTGCTGAGAAAGTCGAACGCGAGGCCATGCACCGGGTCGCTCAAGCGCGTGGCCACTGGCAGGCCCAGCGCGAGCAGTTGCGAGATCAGCCGGCGTTTGGCGAGTTCGAGGTTCCGCCACAGATTGCCGTTGTTCTCGACCGAAAGATCCGGGATGGTGCGCGTGACGCTGCATGACAGGCAGAAGCCCGGCGCGAGCCCCTCGACGTTGAAGGCGGGATCGTCGCCTTCGCGCGGCGCGGGCACCATCCAGTTGCAGGCTGCTGGAGTCAAGAGGTTGGCGCAGCGGCGGTATGCCTTGCCCTCGGGGTCTCCGAAGAGGGTGAAGGTGTCCGGCTCGGCGCCTTCGTGCGTGGCCGGCGCCAGTGGGACCACGCCGAGCCGTTCGATCACATAGCCCAGGGGCGTGTGGCACGCGAGGCACTCGCTGTTGCGCAGGAAGACCGGTCGGCCGCACTGGCACTGATAGGCGCGGGTGAGCGTGGGGGCATGGAGTTCCAGCGCCTGGCCTGCCTGAACCTGAAGCCGACCTTGCTGGTCTTGCTGGTCTTGCTGGTCTTGGGTTTGCATGGCCCATTGTGGCCGGGGCGTCGGAAGCGTATCGGCACCAAAACGCCGATATCCTTGTAGGACGCCTGAATCGCCCCGCTTGAGCTTGATGACCTCCCCACCTCCCCACGCCCTCAGCATCCGCTACGGCAAGCGATATCGCTGGCTGTTGCTGATCTCAGTCATGGTGGGGGTGATGGCCTCGATCATGTCGTCCACCATCGTGAACGTGGCCATTCCGGGCATGAGCCACCACTTTGCGCTCGGGCAGGAGCGCGCGCAGTGGGTCAGCTCCGGCTTCATGGTGGCGATGACGGTCTCGATGCTGACGACGCCGTGGCTGCTGTCCCGCTACGGCTACCGCCGAACCTATGTCGGGACGATGGTGCTGTTGCTGGCGGGCGGATTGACGGGCGGGCTGGCGAGCAGCTTTTCGCTCGTCCTGCTCGCACGCGTCGCGGAAGGGCTGGCTGCGGGCGTCGTGCAACCGATCCCGGCCATCATCATCCTGCGCGCGTTCGAGCCGCATGAGCAAGGCCGTGCGAGCGGCATCTTCGGCATGGGCGTGGTGCTGGCGCCGGCGATCGGGCCGAGCATCGGCGGCGTGCTGGTGGACCTCTTTGGATGGCGCTCGATCTTTTTCATGGTGGTGCCGTTCTGTATCGCCTCGATCTGGCTGGCCTTCAAGTTCGTGCCGACCACGGCGCCGGGCGGGGTGGCCGCGGAGCGCGGCAGCGGGCTGGACTGGCGAGGCCTGACGCTCGGCACCGTCGGCACGCTGTGCCTGCTGAACGGCTTGGTTGAACTGCGCGGCGACGCCCCACTGCAAGCGGCCGCGCTGCTGGTGGCCGCTGCCGTGTCGTTCGCGGCGTTCCTGGCCTGGCAGGCCCGGCTGGGGGCGAACGGCGGGGCGCCACTGATGAACCTGGCGCTGTTCAAGTACCGGCAGTTCGCCATGGGAAGCATCGTCGCCTTCATCTACGGCACTGCGCTGTTCGGATCGACCTACCTGCTGCCCGTCTATATGCAGGTCGGATTGCAGCTTTCCGCATCGCACGTCGGCACCATCCTCTTGCCCGCCGGCATCGTGCTCGCCCTGACGATTGCCGGCGTAGGCCGGCTCGCCGACCGGCATCCGACCTATCTGCTGGTCAGCATCGGCCTGGTGCTTCTGGCCGCGTCGTTCGCGCTGATGATGGTGCTGCATCTCGACAGCGGGATCTGGCTGCTGGTCGCCTTTGCCATCGTGGGCCGCCTCGGGTTGGGGTTCATCCTTCCGTCGCTCAATCTCGGATCGATGCGCCCGCTCGCAAAGCCGCTGATCCCGCAAGGCGCCAGCGCCATCAACTTTCTGCGCATGCTGGGCGGCGCCGCCGGCGTCAGCCTTTGCGCGATCGTTCTCGAGTGGCGCTTGGCCGCTCATGGCGATTCGCTCAGCAATCCGGTGAGCAGCGCCGCCCGCCTGGCCGCCTTCGACGAGGTATTCGCCATGTTGGCCGCACTTTGCGCATTGGCCATCTGCGCCGCGCTGCAATTGCGCGAAAAAGCTCCCAAGGCGCTGAGCGAGCAGCCGGTGCAGTAAATCGCATGGCCGCGCGGGTAAGCTAGACCCCATGTGCCAGCTCCTGGGAATGAACTGCAACACGCCCACCGACGTGACCTTCAGCTTCACGGGCTTCGCGCAGCGCGGCGGGCGAACCGACCATCACGCGGACGGCTGGGGCATTGCCTTTTTCGAGGATCGCGGGCTGAGGCACTTCGTCGATCACCAGCCGGCCTGCGCGTCACCCGTGGCCGAACTGATCCGGCGCTATCCCATCAAGAGCCGCAATGTCATCGCGCACATCCGCAAGGCGACGCAGGGCGCGGTCAACCTGCAGAACTGCCATCCCTTCGTGCGGGAGCTGTGGGGCCGCTACTGGGTCTTCGCTCACAACGGCGACCTGAAGGATTTCAGGCCCCGCCTGCACGGCAACTTCCATCCCGTTGGCAGCACCGACAGCGAACACGCCTTCTGCTGGATCATGCAAGAGCTTGCCAAGTCCCATGCTGGCGTTCCGAGCGTCAGTGAACTCACGCTCACGCTGCGCGAACTGGCGCCGCGCCTTGCGGCCCATGGCACCTTCAATTTCATGCTCTCGAACGGACAGGCGCTGTGGGCGCACGCATCAACGCATCTCTGGTATGTGGAGCGCAAGCATCCGTTCGTGACGGCAGAGCTGTCGGACGAAGATCTGAGCATCGACTTCGCCGAGCACACGACCCCGAACGATCGCGTCGCGGTCGTGGTGACGGCGCCGCTGACGACCAACGAGACCTGGACGGCTTTTGCGCCGCAGGAGCTGGCGGTGTTCGTGGACGGCCGCCGCAACGGCTGAGGTCGGCGTCCGCGGCTGCGCCGAACTCTTTTTGACATGAAAACAACGTGTCCGGCTCTTTTGGGGCGGGTGGGATCCTTCGTCCGCAAGTCGGCGGAGATAATAATCATTCTCATTTCCGTAGCCAAAAACGAGCCCCCTCATGCTTCCAGTCAGGTTTCCCCTCCGTCCCGCCGCTCTTGCCACCACTCTCGCCCTGCAGGCGCTGATCGCAACCGCGCAAACGACGCCAGCCGCACCGGCCGAATCGGGCGGGACTTTGGCCACGGTGACGGTCGAAGCCAGCGCAGACGCATCGGCTGCCGGCCTGGCCAAGCCGTTCGCCGGCGGGCAGGTCGCGCGCGGTGGACGCTTCGGGGTTCTGGGCACGCTGGACAACATGGATTCGCCCTTCAGCGCGACGAGCTATACGAACGAGCTGATCCAGAACCAGCAAGCACGCAGCGTGGGCGACGTGCTGTTAAACGACCCTTCGGTGCGCGTTGCGCGCGGCTTCGGCAATTTCCAGGAGACGTACTTCATCCGCGGCTTCCTCCTGGGCTCCGACAGCATCGCGTACAACGGCATCTACAGCCTGCTGCCGCGCCAATACATCTCGTCCGAGCTCTTCGAGCGTGTCGAAGTGCTGCGCGGCCCCAGCGCTTTCCTGAACGGCTCGGCGCCCGGTGGAGACGGCATCGGCGGCTCGGTCAACCTGTCGCCCAAGCGAGCGGGCAACGAACCTCTCACGCAGATCACGCTGGGAGGCGCCACGGGCTCGGAGTTCTATGGCGCGGCGGACATTTCGCGCCGCTTCGGACCTGACGACAGCACGGGCATCCGGGTCAACGCCGCGCATCGCGAGGGCGGCACGGGCGTCGACAACGAAGGCGTGAACCTCGACGTCGCATCCGTCGGTCTCGACTGGCGCAGTCGCAATGCGCGCCTTTCCGCCGACGTCGGCTATCAGGATCATCGCCTGAGCCAGACCCGCACCAATGTCACGCTGGCAAGCGGCCTCACCCGCGTGCCGTCACCGCCGGACGCCAAGACCAACTGGGCACAGCCCTGGACCTATTCGAACGAACGCGACACCTTCGGCACGGTGCGCGGCGAGTACGACTTCAGCGACAACGTCACCGGCTGGTTCGCCGCCGGCGCGCGCAGCGGCAGCGAAGCCAATTCGCTCGCCAACATCACCGTCGACAACGCATTCACCGGCGCAGGAACCACGTACCGTTTCGACAATACGGGCGAAGAAGACGTGAAGGCGGGCCAGGTCGGCATTCGCGGCACCGTCAAGACGGGCCCGGTCAAGCACGCGCTGGTCGCGTCGTACGACTACTTCAACTCGGAGCGAAAGAACGCCTATCGCTTCGACTTCCTCAACACGCAGGCGACCAATCTCTACAACCCTGTCTATTCGCCGCTGCCGGCCTTCGGCCCTCTCTCGCTTGGCGGCAACAACCTGGCTTCTCCCGCGCTCACGCAAGAAAAGCGGCTGACGAGCTATGTTCTCGGCGACACCATGTCCTTCATGGATGACACGCTGCTGTTCACCCTGGGCGCACGCCGCCAGACGATCAACGTCGACAACTTCGCATACGACACCGGCGCCGCGGCAGGCGGCAGCGACCAAAGCCATACCAGCCCTGCCGCTGGCGTCGTCTTCAAGTTCAGCAAAGAAGTGTCCGCCTACGCGAACTACGTCGAAAGCCTCGCTCCGGGCGAAACGGCGCCCGCGCAGATCGGCGGGCTTCCCGTGGTCAACGTGGGCCAGACGCTGGACCCCTACGTCGCCAAGCAGCAGGAGATCGGCGTCAAGTACGAAGGCGCCGGCCTCGGCGCCACGGCAGCGCTGTTCTCCATCGAAAAGCCGCGCGCATTGCGCAATTCGGCCGGCCTGTTCGTAGCGGAGGGCCAGGACCGCCACCAAGGTCTCGAATTCACGGTGTTTGGCGAACCGGTCAAGGGCTTTCGCGTCCTTGGCGGGGTGACCTTCCTCGACGCCGTGCAGCGAAACACCGGCGACATCGCGACCAACGGCAACAAGGTCATCGGCGTGCCGGACCAGCAGGGCACCATCGGGCTCGAATGGGACGTGCCGGGCGTGCCCGGCCTGACGCTGGACGGCCGCGTGATCGCCACCGGCGGCAGTTATGCGAACGATCTGAACACGCTGCGCGTGCCCGGCTGGGGCCGCCTGGACCTGGGTGCCCGCTATGTCACGGGCGTCGCCGGCAAACTCGTGACGCTGCGCGCGCGCGTCAACAACGTCGCCAATCGCGACTACTGGGCGTCCGTCGGCGGCTACCCAGGCGCCGGCTACCTGGTGCTGGGCAACCCGCGCACCTTCAGCCTGACCGCTTCCGTCGAGTTCTGATCAGCGAAGGGGCACGGCCATGCGCGCACTCTGGACGGTGGTCCATCGCTGGCTGGGACTGGCGGTCGCGCTCTTCCTGATCGTCGCCGGCCTCACCGGCGCGGTCACCTCGTGGGACCACGAGCTGGACGAGTGGCTCAACAGCGATCTGTATCTGACCGACAGCCAGGGACCGTTCCGCGATCCGATGGCGCTTGCCGCCGCCGTCGAGGCATCGGATCCGCGCGCCAAGGTCTCCTACATTTCGCTCGGCTTCGAGAAAGGTCATACCGCAGGCTACTTTGTCGAGCCGCGCATGGACCCGGCCACGGGCCAGCCCTACTTGCTCGGCTACGACAAGGTCCACGTCGATCCGGTGACGGGTGAGATCAAGGGGCGGCGCGACACGCACGCTGTCTCGCTGTCGCGCGAGAACCTGATGCCCTTCCTTCGCACCGTGCACTACAGCCTGCACATTCCGGCGATGTGGGGCACGGACCGCATCGGCTACTGGATCATGGGCACCGTCGCGCTCGTGTGGCTGCTCGACAGCTTCGTGGCGCTCTACCTGACCATGCCGCGACGCCGGCGTGTTCCGGCGGGCTCCCGTGCACCGCACCATCGCGACGCAGCGACCTGGTGGGCGCGATGGAAGCCCTCTTGGCTGATGCGCTGGCGCGCCGGCGGCTACAAGCTCAATTTCGATCTGCACCGAGCGGGCGGGCTGTGGATCTGGCTGGCGATCATCGTCATCGCCTTCACTTCTTTTTCGCTCAACCTCTACCGCGAAGTTTTTTATCCCGTGCTGTCGCTGGTGTCCAAGACCACACCCGGCCCTTACGAGACGCGCGCGATGGTGCCACTGGGCCAGGAAGTGACGCCGAAGCTCGGCTTTGCCGAGGTGGTGCGCATCGCCGACGCGGAAGCAAGGGCACGCGGATGGACGACGCCGCTCGGCGGCATCTATTACGAGAAGCGCAGCGGCTTCTATAACGTGTCGTTCTTTCAAGCCGACGATGACCACGGCGAGGCCGGCATGGGCCTGAGCAATCTCTACATCGACGCGCAGGACGGCCGCGTGCTGAGCCAGAACCGTCCATGGGAAGGAACTGCGGCCGATATCTTCGTGCAGTTGCAGTTCCCGCTGCACTCGGGACGCATCCTTGGGCTGCCCGGGCGCATTCTCATGTCGTTCATGGGCGTGATGGTGGCGATGCTGTCGGTCACGGGCATCGTCATCTGGGCGCGCAAACGCCGGGCCCGCCTGCTCCAGGCGCAGCTTGGGCATGGAAGGCCGGGCGCACGGCGAGCGGCGACCAAGGCCGCCGGGGCCGCCGACTCGGTCAAGCCTTCTTCAGCTCCGCTTCGAGCGCGTCGATGAACATCGCCGGCACGTCGAAGCCCGTCTGTTCCGTGATCTCCTGAAAGCACGTGGGGCTCGTCACGTTGATCTCGGTCAGCGAGCCGCCGATCACGTCCAGGCCGATCAGCAGCAGTCCGCGCGCGCTCAGCACCGGTCCGATGGCCTCGGCGATCCGGCGGTCCTGATCCGTCAGCGGCTGCGCCACACCCTTGCCACCCGCGGCCAGATTGCCTCGCACTTCGGTGCCCTGAGGAATGCGCGCGAGGCTGTAGGGTACCGCCTGCCCGCCGATCACCAGCACGCGCTTGTCGCCTTGTGAGATTTCGGGCACGAAGCGCTGCACCATGATGGTCTGCGCGCCGTCCTTGTTGAGCGTCTCGATGATCGATCCGAGGTTGAGCGCGTCTGACGTGACGCGGAAGATGCCCATCCCGCCCATGCCGTCGAGCGGCTTCAGGATGATGTCCTTGTGCTCAGCATGAAATGCACGCACCGCGGCTGCATCGCGGGTCACCAGCGTGGGCGTGGTGAACTCTGCGAACTCCATGATCGCGAGCTTTTCCGGGTGATCGCGCAATGCGCGCGGCTTGTTGACGACGAGGGCGCCCTCTCGCTCGGCCTGCTCGAGCAGGTGCGTCGCGTAGATGTATTCGGCGTCGAAGGGCGGGTCCTTGCGCATCAGAACGACGTCGAAGCCGTGCAGCGGGCGCTCTTCAACGGATTCTTCGCGGTACCAGTCGTCCGGCGAGCCGGTCAGTGTGATCGCACGCGCCTTGGCAGTGACCGGCCGGCCGCGCTGCCAGCCCAAGTCGCGCGGTTCGCAGACCGAGATGGCGTGGCCGCGGCGCTGCGCTTCCCGCATCATCGAAAAGGTCGTGTCCTTGTAGATCTTGAACTGGGAGAGCGGATCGGCGACGAAAAGAATGTGCATGTCAGTTGCTCCACTGCGCGACGCGCACGAATTGGCCTTGCCGCGCCGCAGCGGCTGTCTTTGAAGAGAAGGTAGCGACCCGACGAAGTGGGCGAATCTGGGAAAGTGCTGGCATTCAGGAAGTCTTTCGAACGTTGTCGGACTCGATCTTGCGGGCAGCGGCGATGTCCTTGCCCGCGAAAGGTCTGCGCCCCAATTGCTGAATGCCCAGTGCGATCGCCCCGGCTACCACGCCCCAGAAGGCCGAGCCGATGCCAAGCAACGTCACACCCGAGAGCGTGACGAGAAAGGTGATCAGCGCCGCCTCGCGATGCGATTCGTCCTTCACGGCGGCAGCAAGCCCGCCGCCGATCGTGCCGAGGAGCGCCAAGCCGGCGATCGCGGCGACGAGCTCTTTCGGAAACGCCGTCAGCAGCCCCGTGACCGCCGCGCCAAAAAAGCCGATCACCACATAGATCGCGCCGCAACTCACCGCCGCTGTGTAGCGGCGTGCCGGATCTTCGTGCGCCTCGCGCCCCATGCAGATCGCCGCCGTGATGGCGCTGAGATTGAGCGCAAACGCACCGAAAGGCGCCAGAACCAGCGTCGTCAGTCCACTGATCGTGATGAGCTTGGACACTGGCAATTCGTAGCCGGCCGCCCGAATGGCAGCGACGCCCGGGAGATTTTGAGATGCCATCGTCACCACGAACAGCGGCAGCGCGAGGCTGACCACAGCCTGCCAACTGAACACCGGCGTCGTGAACACCGGCATCGCCACGCTGAAATGCACCGCGCCCCAGGCAAGCTCGCCGCGCGCGGCAACGAAAACAATCGCCACCAACAACGTGAGAGGAACCGCATAGCGCGGAAGCACCCGCTTGCCCACCAGATAAGTGCCCAGCATCAGCAGCACCAGCGGCAAAGCCGTCTGCGCTGCCACAAAGGCCTGCAGCCCAAACCGCGCCAGCACCCCCGCCAGCAAGGCAGAAGCCAGCGCCATCGGAATCTTGTTCATCACCCGCTCGAACCATCCGGTGGCGCCCGCAGCCGTCATCAGCACTGCACAAACGATGAACGCCCCCACCGCCTCATTCATCGAGTACCCCGCCCCTGCCACCGCCAGCACGGCCGCCCCTGGCGTGCTCCAGGCAATCATGACCGGCTTCCGCCACCAAAGCGAAGGCGCCGCCGAAGCCAACCCCATCCCAAGCCCCAGCGCCCACATCCACGAAGAAATCATCTCCGGCGTAGCCCCAAACGCCTGCGCAGCCTGAAAAACGATCGCCACCGAACTCGTGAACCCCACGAGCACCGCAACAAACCCCGCAGTAAAAGCCGAAAGACTAAGGTCCTTGAAAAATCGCATGGCAGAGATTGTGCCGGCCCCCGAGCCCATTCCAGAAACACCGCGGAACCGGCTTTGCCGGTCCGCTGGTGTTGCCCCCGGTCAGGGGGTAGGCGAAGCGACACGAAGTGCGCGTAGCCTGGGGGCGAGTCAAATCTCGATTTTCGAGCCCAGCTCCACCACAGCGTTGTTAGGCAACCCAAGGAAGTCCGCAGCGCCGCTGGCGCTGTGATGCATCTGCGCAAAGAGCTTCTCGCGCCATGGGGCCATGCCGCTGCCCAGCGTGGGGATCACCACGTCGCGCGACAGGAAGTAGCTGGTCGTCATCGCCTCCAGCTGGCATCCGCGCAAGCGCGCATGTTCCAGCGCGCGCGGCAGGTCGACGTCGTTCTTGAAACCATAGTGGACGATGATCTGCCAACAGTGATGCCCGAGCGGTTCCATCTCGATGCGCTTGTCCATGGGAATCCAGGGCACCTCGTGGTTGCGCACGGTGACGAACAGGTTCTGGTCGTGCATCACCTTGTTGTGCTTCAGGTTGTGCAGCAGCGCATTCGGCACGACGCCCGGCTCCGCCGTCAGGAACACCGCCGTGCCATCGACGCGCGCCGGCGGACTGACAAACACCGAGTCGAGAAAGCTGCGCAGGTCGATGGCTTCGGCCAACTGCAGCTGACCCATCAGCCGCCGGCCTTCTTTCCAGGTCAACATCAGCATGAAGATCGACCCACCGATCAGCAGCGGGAACCAGCCGCCCTCGAAGAGCTTGAGCAGGTTCGACGCGAAGAACATGAAATCGACCACGAAGAAGGCCCCGGTCGCGCCGATGCACAGGATCAGCGGGTACTTCCATGCATACCGGATAACGAAGAAGGTCAGCACCGTCGTGATCAGCATGTCGGTCGTCACGGCGATGCCGTATGCAGCCGCCAGGTTGCTGGACGAGCGGAACATCAGCACCGCCAGCACGATGGCGACGAACAGGCCCCAGTTGACGAAGGGCATGTAGATCTGCCCGGTGGTGCGCACGCTGGTGTGCTCGATGTTCAGGCGCGGCAGATAGCCAAGCTGGATCACTTGGCGAGTGACGCTGAAGGCGCCCGTGATGAGCGCTTGCGATGCAATCACCGTGGCCGCCGTTGCAAGAAAGACCAGCGGCAACAGCGCCCATTCGGGCGCCATCATGAAGAAGGGGTTCTTCACCGCTTCGGGGTTCTCGAGCAGCAGGGCGCCCTGTCCGAAGTAATTGAGCGTGAGCGCCGGCATCACGACCGAGAACCATGCGACGCGAATCGGCCGCTTGCCGAAGTGCCCGAGATCGGCGTAAAGCGCCTCGGCCCCGGTCACGCAGAGCACCGTGGCGCCCAGGATGATGAAGCTGGTGAGCGGATTGCCCCACATGAAGCGCAGCGCATAGTGCGGGCTCATCGCCTTGAGGATCTCGGGGTGGGTCACGATCTGCGACACGCCGAGCAGCGCGATCGCCAGGAACCACGTCAACGTGATCGGCCCGAAAAACCGGCCGATGCCTGCGGTGCCGCGCTTCTGCACCGCGAACAGGCAGAACAGCACGACGAGGGTGATCGGGATCACATAGTGCCGGAACTCGGGCGACACGACCTCCAGGCCCTCGACCGCCGAGAGCACCGAGATGGCCGGGGTGATGACGCCATCGCCATAGAAGAGCGAAGTGCCGAAGATGCCGACCACCAGCAGCACGCTGCGCAGCCGCGGTTTGTCGACCACCGCCTGCGATGCCAGCGCCAGCATCGCGACCAGCCCGCCTTCGCCTTCGTTGTCGGCCCTGAGCACGAGGACCACGTACTTGATCGAGACGATGACGGTCAGGGTCCAGAAGAACATCGACAGGATGCCGTAGACGTTCTCGATGGTGAAAGGGACGTGGCCGTGGCCGAAGACCTCCTTGACCGCATAGAGAACGCTGGTGCCGATATCGCCGTAGACGACGCCGATCGCAGCGAGGATCAACGCAAGGGAGGAGGATTTTGGGGCGGACACGAAGTCGATGCAGAGGGCGTTGGGGTGCTGCACCCGTGCGCGCCAGCGACGTTGATGGTCGCCGGTCGCCTCCGCCCTCGTTTTGCGTTGCTATGGGGTCGCTATTTTGCCGCCGCCGCAGGGGCCTGCAATATGTACTCCGAAATCATTCATATATTTCGGCGTCGGGGTTCGTGGCCTCGAGTTCGTAGCTCGCCGCGACCATCGCCAAGCGCCCGATCACCCCGTACATGTAGAAGCGGTTGGGTGCGCTGGCGCCGGGCTTTGCCCCCGGTTGCGGTAAGTGCGCACTCTCCGAAAAGGCAAGCGGCACGAAGCTCGCGCCCGGCAGCTTGAGGTTTTCGTCGGGATTGCGCTCTGCATGAACACGGTAGAAGCCGCCGACCACGTAGCGGTCCATCATGTAGACGACCGGCTCGGCGACGCCGTCATGCACGCGTTCGTTCGTGAGCACACCTTCCTGCACGATCAGTTCGCTCGGCTCCTGCCCTTCCTTGGCCGAGCCGGTCTTGCTGCGCGACTTGCGGGCGAGCGCTTCGATTTCCTTGGCATCGCGCACCGTCACGACGCCCAAGCCGTCTCTTCCGTTGTCGGACTTGACGATCACGAAGGGCTTCTCGTTGATGCCGTATTCCTTGTACTTGCGGCGAATCTTGGTCAGAAGCGCGTCCGCGTGGCTGGTCAGTACGTCAACGCCCTGGCCGGTCGAGAGATTGATTTCGCCCGCCTTGGCGAACATCGGATTGATCAGCCACGGATCGATGCCCAGCAACTTGCCGAAGCGCTTGGACACTTCTTCATAGCTGTGAAGATGATTGCTCTTGCGCCGCACCGACCAGCCGGCGTGCAGCGGCGGCAACAGGTACTGCTCGTGCAGGTCTTCGAGAATGCCCGGCGTGCCGGCGATAAGGTCGTTGTTGAGCAGGATCGTGCAGGGATCGAAATGCTTGAGCCCGAGACGGCGCTTGCTGCGAACGACCGGCTCCAGGCACACCGTCTCCCCGTTCGGAAGCTCGATCTTCTTGGGCGACTTGATGGCTGGGTCAATCGAGCCGACCCGGACATTGAGCCCAGCCATGTGGAAGATGCGTACGAGTTGAGCAACATTCGCCAGATAGAAGGTGTTGCGCGAATGGTTCTCGGGGATCACGAGCAGGTTGCGCGCTTCGGGGCAGATTTTCTCGATGGCTGCCTGCGCCGCCTGCACGGCCAGCGGCAGCATCTCCTGCGTCAGGTTGTTCCAGCCGCGCGGAAACAGGTTGGTGTCGACCGGCGCCAGCTTGAAGCCGGCGTTCCGAATGTCCACCGAGCTGTAGAACGGCGGCGTGTGCTCCATCCATTCGAGTCGAAACCAGCGCTCGATGGCCGGGGTTGAATCGAGAATGCGTTGCTCGAGTTCGTTGATCGGGCCGTTCAGGGCGGTGACGAGATGGGGGACCATGCGGCGGCCTTCTTTGATTTGCAGCTTGAGCTAAGAGCGAATTGTAGATTTGGGGCCCAATGCCCCAATGACAACCCATCCCGCCCCGGGAACCAGACCAGAAACACCGCGGAACCGGCTTTGCCGGGCGCGAGCCTGGGGGTCAGCTTCTGGTCTCGCCTTGGCCCAGCACCACGTATTTGAGGGACGTCAGCCCCTCGATTCCTACCGGCCCGCGAGCATGGAACTTGTCGGTGCTGATGCCGATTTCAGCGCCGAGTCCGAACTCGAAACCATCTGCGAATCGCGTGCTGGCGTTAACCATCACGGTGGCCGAATCCACTTCGCGGAGGAAGCGCTGTGCGTTCATGTGGTCGCGCGTGACGATCGCGTCGGTGTGATGGCTCGAATAGTGATTGATATGCGCAATCGCCTCGTCGACGTCCTCGACGACCTTGATGCTGATCACTGGGGCGAGGTATTCCTCCGACCAATCCGATTCGACCGCATCCACTACGGCCTTCCCACTCGTCTCCAGGCTTTCCCGCAGGATCCGCGCGGCGGCAGGGTCGCATCGCATCTCGACGCCCTTGGCCGCGAAAATGGCGCCGATCTCGGGCAGGAAGGCGTCGGCGATCGATGCCGCCACCAGGAGGCCCTCAGCGGCATTGCAGGGGCTGTACTTCTGCGTCTTGGCGTTGTCGACGATCTTCACGGCCATGTCGAGTTCGGCTGTGTCGTCGACGTAGACGTGGCAATTGCCGTCCAGATGCTTGATCACCGGCACCTTGGCATCGCGGCTGATGCGCTCGATCAGCCCCTTGCCGCCGCGCGGGATGATCACGTCGACGAATTCGGGCATCGCGATCAACTGGCCGACGGCTTCGCGGTCAGTGGTCTGCACGAGCTGGACGGCCTCGGCAGGCAGGCCCGCCTCGGCAAGCGAATCGGCGACGAGCAAAGCCAGCGCCTTGTTCGATTCAATGGCCTCCGAACCTCCCCGGAGGATCGCGGAGTTGCCGCTCTTGATCGCCAGGCTCGCCGCCTCGATGGTCACGTTCGGACGGCTCTCGTAGATCATGCCGAACACGCCGATCGGCACGCGCATCTGGCCGACGCGGATGCCGCTGGGCTGCTGCTTCATCCCGATCACTTCGCCGATCACGTCGGGCATGGCTGCCAGTTGCTCGCAGCCCAGGGCGACGGTCTCGATCACCTTTGGCGTCAGCTTGAGCCGGTCAACCATGGGTGCAGAAAGGCCGGCGCCTTCGGCGCGGGAGAGATCCTTGGAATTGGCTTCGGCGAGCACGCCGCCAGCAGCGCGCAAACGGCGCGCCAAAGCCTTCAGAGCCTTGTTCTTGGTGGCGGCGTCCGCGCGCGCCATCAGGGTCGAGGCGTGCTTGGCCTGCGCACCCAGGGCCCGCACGTAGTCGGGGACATTCAGCATGTTCATTTGAGGATTGTGCCGCGCCCATGAAGAGCAATGGGCATGAAGGGACGAGTCCGCACCATTCCTGTGCGCTTATGGATTTGCGCACGCGCGGCAAAGCATCAGCGCCAGCCGCTGGAGGGCTTGCCAGCCGTCCGCCGGCCAGTCCGGCTGCTTCAGTCCCTTGACGATGCCGTCGACCACGTGCGCTGCACGCAGCAGACGCGTCAGCGCGCGATCATCGACCCGCGGCAACACGCGCTCGAAAGCTCGCTCGCGCGGACCCCAGATCCGGTTTTCGCGCAGCGCCATGGGCAAGGGCCGTCCGGCGGCCATGGCGTCTTTCACCCGCTTCAGCGCGCGGATGTCCTCTGCAAGCGTGTAGTGGACCAGCACCTCGGCCTCGCCTTCGGCCTGCAATCCCTCGAGCATCCGCGCGACGCGCTGCGGATTGCCGGCCAGCACGGCTTCAGACAGCTTGAACACGTCATAGCGCGCGACGTTGTTCACCGCACCTTCGACCTGCTCCCAACTCAATTCGCCCTCGGGGTAGAGCAGCGCCAGTTTCTGGATTTCCTGATGCGCCGCGAGCAGATTGCCTTCCACCCGATCGGCAAAGAACTGCAACGTCCGCTGACCCTCTTCCCCGCTCTTGACCCGCTGCCCCTGCTGCGCAAGCCGCTGCGCGATCCATTGCGGCAAAGCGGCCCGCTCGATCGTCTCGATCTGCAGGCTGACCCCGTTGTTCTCCAGAGCCGAGAACCAGGCGCCCGTCCGCGTCGCCTTGTCCAGACGAGGCAGCATCACCAAAGTAAGAGTGCTGTCATTCGCTTGCGCTGCTTCCGCGATCTGCTGAAGGGCCGCACTGCCGTCCTTGCCCGGCTTCCCCGAAGGAATGCGTATTTCGACAATCTGCCGATCCGCAAAAAGGCTCAACGAGCCTCCCGCCGCCAGCACCGCGCTCCAATCGAAATGCGCCCCAGCCACCGTATAGGCGCTCCGCTCCGTGTATCCCCGCACCCGAGCCGCCGCCCGAATGGCGTCCGCAGCCTCCTGAGCCAGCAATGCCTCGTCCCCATGAATGACGTAGAGCGGCGCCACCCGCTGAGCCAGATGCCCCAAAAGCTGCGCGCTGGTCAGTTGCATATCCAAGAGCAAAGTGAAGCGAGCCGATCCCGCAGAACACCGCGGAACCGGCTTTGCCGGGCCGCTGGTGTTGCCCCCCGCGGGGGGTAGGCGAAGCGACACGCAGTGCGCGCAGCCTGGGGGGTCATATCTGTCTAGCTGCAGCGAGACGCCGAAGAAGCTGCTGAGCAATATCCGTCTGCATGTCCCGGTACAGCAGTTCGGTTTCCGATTCTTTCGCCAGCGCCACGGTTTCGTTGTAGGTGATGTCGCGCGACTGCTGGATCTCGGACGGTGGCAGCAATTCCTTGCCGCCCTTTCCGCGCAACCTGAAGCGCACCCTCAGGACCAGTTGCATCTCCCGCACCTGGCCCGCCGAGTTGGTCGAGATCACGACGTTCTCGCGGTTCTCCGCCAGGATGTCGAGCACGGCCTCGGCTTTCTCTGCCTGGTCGGCCGGCAGCACCTCGACGGTTCCGGTCGCTCGAAGATTGCGACGCACGTAATTGGCAAACGGCGTGGTGCTCGGCACCACGGCGATGGTCTTGAACGAAAAGGTCGGCGCCTTGCGCAGCTCGAATCCGCATCCGGCCAGCACGAACACGGCCGAAGCAGCCGCGAGGAAGCCGCGGCGCGGCAAAACGTGTCGCGGGGTCATGCCGCTCATATCACCACGTTCACGAGCCGCCCCGGCACGACGATGACCCGCTTGGCAGGCGCGCCCTCCGCATGCTTGACGAAGATCTCGCTGGCAAGCGCGAGCTTCTCGATTTCCGGCTTCGTGGCCGTTGCAGGAACATGCAGCGATCCCCGGAGCTTTCCGTTGATTTGCAGCATCAGTTCGATTTCGTCCTGCTCCAGCGCAACGACGTCGACCGCCGGCCAAGGCGCGTCGAGAAGATCGCCCATGTCCTTGTCGTAGCCAAGCTCGTGCCAGAGCTGGTGCGCGATGTGCGGCGTCGCCGGATAGAGGCAGCGCAACAGGATGCCCATGCCTTCGCGCACTGCCGCGCGGTCGCCGGCGTCCGCAGCCTCGGGCTTGAACCCTTCGAGCGCGTTGAGCAGCTTCATCGAGCCCGACACCACCGTGTTGTATTGCATGCGCTGGTAGTCGTAGTCGATCTGGCGCAGCACCGTGTGCACTTCGCGTCGCAATTCCTTGGCACCCTTGCCGAAGACCGGTGCCTTTTCCTTTTTGCCGGTCGCGGCGGCGGGCTCCGCGCCCTGAAGCGCCACGCCAAAATTCCAGACTCGACGCAGGAAGCGATAGCTGCCCTCGACTGCCGCGTCGTTCCATTCGAGCGTCGCTTCGGGCGGCGCCGTGAACATCGTGTACAGGCGCGCGGTGTCAGCGCCGTATTTTTCGATCAGGTCCTGAGGATCGACGCCGTTGCGCTCGGTCTTGCCCATCTTGCCCACGCCGCCGTATTCCAGCTTCGTGCCGTCAGCCAGCGTGCCGCCGGTGATGCGGCCCTGCGCGTCGAGCACCGGCGTCACGTCGGAAGGCGGGAAGTAGTCCTTGCCGCCCTTCTCGCCGCGCGTATAAAAGATGTGGTTGAGCACCATGCCCTGCGTGAGCAGCTTGCTGAAAGGCTCGTCGACCTTGACGAGCCCCAGGTCGCGCATCACCTTGGTCCAGAAGCGCGCATAGAGCAGGTGCAGGATCGCGTGCTCGATGCCGCCGATGTACTGGTCCATCGGCATCCAGTACTTCGCGCCCTCGGCCACCATGGCGTCGTCGTTCTTCGGATCGCAGTAGCGCATGAAGTACCACGAGCTGTCGACGAAGGTGTCCATCGTGTCGGTTTCGCGCCGCGCGGCCTTGCCGCAGACCGGACACACGACGCCGGCATGGAAGCCTTCGTGCTTGGCGAGCGGATTGCCCGATCCGTCCGGCACGCAGTCCGTCGGCAAGACCACCGGCAGATCTTGCTCGGGCACCGGCACGGCGCCGTGCTCTTCGCAATGGATGATCGGGATCGGCGTGCCCCAGTAGCGCTGGCGGCTCACGCCCCAGTCGCGCAGTCGCCAGGTGGTTTGAAGGGCGCCCAGTCCCTTCTGCTCGAGCGCGTGCGCCACGGCCTTGACGGCCTCGATGTGCGACATGCCGCTGAAGTTGTCCGAATTGATGGTGACGCCGCGCTGCTTGTCGGCGTACCAGTCCTGCCATCGGTGGTAGTCGAAATGCGGCTCGTCGTCGACCAGGACGACCTGGATGATCTCGATGCCGTATTTGTTGGCGAACGCGAAATCGCGCTCGTCGTGCGCGGGGACGCCCATCACCGCGCCGTCGCCATAGCTGATCAGCACATAGTTGCCGACCCAGAGCGGAACCTCTTCATCGGTGAGCGGGTGCGTGACGGTCAGGCCGGTCGGTACGCCCTTTTTTTCCTGGGTGGCGAGTTCGGCCTCGGTGGTGCCGCCGCTCTTGCACTCTTCGATGAAGGCGGCGAGCTCGGGATTGTTCTTGGCGGCGTGCAGCGCCAGCGGGTGCTCCGGCGCGACGGCGCAGAAAGTGACGCCCATGATGGTGTCGGCGCGCGTCGTGAAGACGTACATGCGGCCGCCCTGGATCAACTGGCCCTTCTCGTCCTTGATCTTGTGCTTGAACGCGAAGCGCACGCCTTCGCTCTTGCCGATCCAGTTTTCCTGCATCAGCTTGACGCGCTCCGGCCAGCCAGGGAGCTTGTTCTGCGTGTGCTCCAGCAGTTCCTCGGCGTAGTCGCTGATCTTGAGGTAGTAGCCCGGGATCTCGCGCCGCTCGACCGTGGCGCCGGTGCGCCAGCCCTTGCCGTCGATCACCTGTTCGTTGGCAAGCACCGTCTGGTCGACCGGGTCCCAATTGACGACTTGCGTCTTGCGATAGGCGATGCCTTTTTCGAGCATCTTGAGGAACAGCCACTGGTTCCACTTGTAGTAGCTCGGATCGCACGTCGCGATCTCGCGGCTCCAGTCGATCGCCAGGCCCATCGCCTGGAGCTGGGTCTTCATGTAGCCGATGTTCTCGTACGTCCACTGCGCGGGCGGCACGCCGTTCTTGAGCGCAGCGTTTTCGGCCGGCAGGCCGAAGGCGTCCCAGCCCATCGGCATCAGGACGTTGTAGCCGCTCATGCGCAGGTAGCGCGTGAGCATGTCGTTGATGGTGTAGTTGCGCACGTGGCCCATGTGCAGCTTGCCGCTGGGGTACGGCAGCATCGAGCAGGCGTAGTACTTCTTTTTGCGCGCGTCCTCGGTCACGCGATAGGCGTCGGCAGCGGTCCAGTAGGCCTGGGCTGCGGACTCGACGTCACTGGGTTTGTAGCTGGGATTCATTAGGCTTGGGCAAGGCCGGCGCCAGGCGGCCGGGGAAGGCGGATTATCGCGGCTAGAGGCATGGCGCACTTCTCGCGTGCCACAATGATTTACGAACCGGAGAGCCGCTCCATGACACCTGATGCCGAAGTCGGTGCGTTGATGCGTGCCGAGCATGGCGACCCCTTCGCCGTCCTCGGTCCGCACCAGACGGACGAGGGGCTCGAGATTCGCGCGCTGTTGCCGGGCGCGAAGTTCGTGACGGTCATGCAGTCGGGCTCAGGCTGGCCGCTGGCGGAACTGGTCCGGCAGGGCGGCAGCGATCTGTTCGCCGGGCTCGTTCCTGCATCGGAAGCCCGGCTCGGCTATCGCTTTCACATCGACTGGGGCGGGCACACCTCGCTGCTCGAAGACCCCTATCGATTTCCGCCCGTCCTGGGCGAAACGGACGTCTGGCTGCTGGCGGAAGGCACGCATTTGCGGCCTTTCGAGCAACTCGGCGCCCATTTGCGCGAAATGGATGGCGTGCGCGGCGTCGCTTTCGCGGTGTGGGCGCCGAACGCGCGCCGCGTTTCGGTGGTGGGCGATTTCAACCAATGGGATGGGCGTCGCCACATGATGCGGTTCCGGCGCGAATGCGGCGTATGGGAGATCTTCGCGCCCCATGTCGCGCCGGGCGACAGCTACGAATTCGAAATCCTGTCGGCCCACGGCCATGTGCTGCGCAAGGCCGATCCCTTTGCATTCTCTGCGCGCCTGCGCCCCGACACCGCCTGCGTCGTTCAGCCGCTGCCGCCGCCCGCCAAAGTGCCGATCGTCCGCGCCCAGGCCAATGCGCGCAACGCGCCCATCAGCATCTACGAGGTGCACATGGGCTCCTGGCGGCGCAAGAACGGCCACGAATGGCTCGACTACCGCGAGCTGGCCGAAACGCTGGTGCCCTACGTACACGACATGGGCTTTACCCACATCGAGCTCTTGCCGATCAGCGAGCATCCGTTCGACGGTTCATGGGGCTATCAGCCGATCGGCTTGTACGCGCCGACGTCGCGCTTTGGGACGCCCGGTGATTTCCGCGCCTTCGTCGAAGCGGCACATGCGGCCGGACTCGGCGTGATCCTCGATTGGGTGCCCGCGCATTTTCCGACCGACTCGCACGGCCTCGGCACCTTCGACGGAACCGCGCTGTACGAATACGCCGATCCGCGCGAGGGCTTTCATAACGATTGGCAGACGCTCATCTTCAATTACGCGCGAACGGAGGTGCGCAACTACCTTGTCGGCAACGCGTTGTATTGGCTGGAGCGTTATGGCGTGGACGGCTTGCGTGTGGATGCAGTGGCTTCGATGCTCTACCGCGACTACAGCCGCGAACCCGGCGAATGGGTGCCCAACGCACAGGGCGGCCGCGAGAATCTCGAAGCCATCGACTTCCTGCGCCGCATGAACCATGTCGTGGGCGTCGAGCGGCCCGGCACCGCGACCATTGCCGAGGAATCGACCAGCTTCCCGGGCGTGACGCGTCCTCCCGAGAGTGGCGGCCTTGGTTTTCACTACAAGTGGAATATGGGGTGGATGAACGACACGCTGGCCTATGCCGGGACTGACCCTGTCTTTCGTAAGTTCCACCATCGGCTCATTACCTTCGGGCTGATGTATGCGCATTCGGAGAACTTCGTCTTGCCGCTGTCGCACGACGAAGTGGTGCATGGCAAGGGCTCGATGATCGGCCGCATGCCGGGCGATGTCTGGCAGAAGTTTGCTGGGCTGCGCAATCTGTACGGCTACCTGTGGGCTTATCCGGGGAAGAAGCTGCTCTTCATGGGGGGCGAGTTTGCGCAATGGGCCGAGTGGAATGCCGATCGCGGGCTGGATTGGCACCTGCTGGAGCAGGCTTCTCATCAAGGGGTTCGGAGGCTGGTGAAGGACCTGAACAACGTGTACCGGCACTTTGGTGCGCTGCATGAGCTGGACTGCGAGGCGCGGGGGTTTGAGTGGCTCTGTCATGACGACGTGGAGCAGTCGGTGTTTGCGTTTTTGCGGCGGGATGCGCAAGGGGGGTTCGTGGTGGTGGTTTGCAACTTCACGCCGGAAGTTCGGTATGGGTATCGGGTGGGGGTGCCTTTGGCTGGGGTTTATCGGGAGATTATTAATACCGATAACTTGATTTATGGGGGGAGTGGGGTGGGGAATGGGGTTGTGAGTAGTGAAGCTGTTGGGTGGCATGGGCAGGGGGAGTCTGTTGTTCTGACTTTGCCTCCTCTGGGGACTGTGATGTGGGTGTTGGGGTGAGGGGGTTTGGTGAGGGGGTTGGCCGGGACTCGCCCCGGCGGGCGACTTACTTTTCTTTGGGTCGCCAAAGAAAAGTAAGCAAAAGAAAGGCGACCCCACTGTGCGCGTCCCTGCGCTTCGCTTCGGGCAACCTGCGGTGCTCGCTTCAGGCGGGGTCCGCGCGAAA
>NZ_JBFTNI010000010.1:0-289588 GCF_056397405.1 Variovorax sp. 05N34 | reverse complement strand
TCCCATCCCGAACAGGACAGTGAAACGCCTCAGCGCCGATGATAGTGCGGGTTCCCGTGTGAAAGTAGGTCATCGTCAGGCTCTTACAGCCCCAAAAAGCCCAGCCCTCTCAGGCTGGGCTTTTTGCGTTCCGCGCCCTCCCATCACCTGCACACCGCTCCACGCCCCTCCCGGTAACTTCCCTTCCAATACGCTCAAGCGACAAGGCCAAACCCCCGGAGCGGTGTTGGTCCAAAAACGCCAGCAAGCGTGTCTCGTGCGCGTGCAGTAGGCGAATACTTGGCGCGGACTGGTCAAATTTCGCCCATTGGCTCATCGCTTCCGAATTCGCAGCAAGCAGGGCGGCGAATTCCAGAACAGCAGGATGCACGTAGGCTTTCTTGCAAACGGCCGGGGTATTGCCCAGGCGGCTTGCGACAGAAGACAAGACCTCCTTGATGCTGACGCGTGCCAAACCCTCGCCCTGAGTCTTGCTCCCGCAGTCGCAAGCCAGCCGCAAAAATTCCAATGCTTCGACGGTCCCATGCCAGGTACGGAAGTCCTTCGCTGTAAATTCCTCTCCGGATGCCTCTCGCAGGTACTCGTTGACGTCGGTCGAAGAAATGCTGTGGGGCGTGCCGTCCTCGCTTTCGTACCGAAAAAGCTCTTGACCAGGTAGCTGCTGGCACCGACGGATCACTTTTGCGACGCGCGGGTCATCAACGCGCGCTTCATGCATGACGCCGCTTTTGCCACGAAAGCGAAGCTTGAGCGTGCCTCCGCGCGCCTCCGCATGCTTGTTGCGGAGTGTCGTGAGGCCATAGGAGCCGTTGTCGGTCGCATAGGCCTCATTGCCGACGCGCAAGAATGTCGTGTCGAGGAGCCGCACGATCGTTGCCAGGACCAAGTTGCGGTGAAGAGGCTGCTTCGCCTCGATTCGGAGGTCCCGCGCAACGCGACGCCGTATCTTGGGGAGCGCCCGGCCGAACGCTGCCAAGCGATCGAACTTTGTCTCGTCCTTCAGGACGCGCCAGTCGTTGTGGTAGCGGTACTGCTTGCGACCTCGTGCATCGATCCCCGTCGCTTGAAGGTGACCGTTCTGCAATGAGCAGATCCAGACGTCTTTGTAGGCCGGTGGAATCGCGAGTCGCCGGATACGGGCGAGCTGTTCAGGGTCGCGCACCCACGCGCCATTCGAATCCTTGTAGCGGAAAGTGTCGCCCCGCTTGAAGCGCCGAATGCCAGGCATCGCGGGGTTGATGTAGACCAACCCGTTGGCGAGGGGCACCGGGCGAAATCCGTTGGCAGGCATGAGCTTTGCGACAATCCTTCTCGAATGCAGACGGGAGGCTGACCGCGCGGTGACTTCACCGCTGTAGGACGCCGCAAACGAAACAAGTGCGCTGCCGTCTGCCCTCGGATTCCATTTCCCAACTCGGAGAAGCTCTATGTCCCCCGTCCGGTCCCTTCGTGCGCGTCTGCTCGCGATGTTTGCGGTCATGTTCTTGGCCGCCGGTTGTGCGTCGACCTCGCAGCCGCGCCCCACCGAGCTGATCAAGGTGAAGGTGTTCGTCGCATCGATGTTCGAGATTGGCAAGAACACGGGCGACCGTGCCGGTGAATTCCAGCACTGGTATGAGCGCTACTGGATGAACGCAACGCCGATTGCGGTACCTGGAGCACTGCAACCGGTGTATTGCAATGCCGATGGCGTCTGCGGTGCAGTCCTCGGCATGGGGAAGGTGAATTCGTCGTCATCGATGCAGGCGATCCTGCAGAACCCACAGTTCGACTTTTCCAAGGCCTACTACGTCATCTCCGGGGTGGCCGGTACGCCGCCATCGCGCGGCACCATCGGCGAAGTGAGCTGGGCGACGTGGGTCGTCGACTATGACCTCGGCCACCGCTGGGCCCCCGAAGAAAACAAGGCAGGCGAGCCGACCTTCATGCCCCGCAAAGGCTACGAGGAGTACCGTCGCTTCAAGCTCAACCCGGAACTGGTCGCGTGGGCGATGAAGCTTTCAGCCGGCACCCCGCTGAAGGATTCGGAAGCCGCTCGCGCCTATCGACAGCGCTATCCGCAAGCTGCTGCCCGACGCGCTCCTTTCGTGGGCACCGGAACTCACATGACCGGCGACACCTTCTTCCATGGCCCCGGGATGTCCAACCAGGCGCAATACATCGCCAAGCTGTATGGCGCGGATGACTATGTCATCACCGAGATGGAAGCGGCGGCGATCACGCTTGTGATCAAGCGCAGCCATGGAATCGATCGCGTGATGAGCCTGCGCGGCGCCGTCAATTTCGATCAGGGAAACCCACGTGAAACGACTCTGCAGCACCTGGATCCGGCGCCGGGTGAAACGGCGGGCGGCTTCGCAGAAACCGTCGAAAACGTCGAGCTCGTGGGCAGTCGCGTTGTCGACCACATCGTTGGCAACTGGGCGCAATGGCAGAAGGGCGTGCCACCGCTCTGAGCAGAGCCAAAGATCGAACAGAAAGCCCTAGAACAGCGAGGCTGTCCTGGCAGTCGACCCGGCGTCGCCCGGCAACGCGCGGCGCGCGCCCGACGCGGGCCGCGCAAGCGCCATCGAATCGGCCTCGCCCGCTTTCGCCAGCGCTCCGACCCGCACGCCCAGAAGCCGCAGCGGGCGCTGGAGCGGCACCCGTTTGAGACAAAGTCCGGCGATGTTCCGGATGGTCTTGGCATCGGCTGTGAAATGGTCGATCGTCTGGTCGCGCGTGGCAATCTTGAAGTCGTCGTAACGCAGCTTGATGCCGATCGTCTTGCCGACGTAGCCTTTGCGTTGCAAATCCTCGGCGAGCTTCTCGCAGAGGTGCGTGAAGATGGCGCCGAGTTCGGCCCTGTCACGCACGGCCTGGAGATCGCGGTCGAAGGTCGTCTCGCGGCTCATCGAGACCGGCTCGCTTTCAGTGACCACCGGCCGGCTGTCGCGCCCCCAGGCGACCTCATGCATCCAGGCTCCGGTGGCCTTCCCGAAATTCGTGATCAACCAGTCGCGATCCCGCGCCGCGAGCTCGCCAATGGTCTGGATGCCGTGCCGCTGCAGCTTTTCGTCCGCCTTGGGCCCGATTCCATTGACCTTGCGGCAGGGCAGCGGCCAGATGCTCGCCTGGAGATCGGCCTCGAACACCACTGAAATCCCGTTCGGCTTGTTGAATTCGCTCGCCATCTTGGCCAGCAACTTGTTCGGTGCGATGCCGATGGAGCAGGTGAGCCCCGTCGCCTCGAAAATCGCCCGTTGAATCAGCCGAGCGAGGACGCGCCCGCCTTCTCTCTGGCCCCCTGGCACTTCGGTGAAATCGATATAGACCTCGTCGACTCCCCGGTCCTCCATCACAGGCGCGATTTCAGTGATGATTTGCTTGAAGGCCCGCGAGTACTTGCGGTATTCGTCGAAGTCGACCGGAAGGATGATGGCCTGCGGACACAGCTTCGCGGCCTTCATGAGGCCCATGGCCGAGCCAACCCCGAATTGCCGAGCCGGATATGTTGCCGTGGTGATCACTCCGCGGCCCGCGTAGTTCTTGAGCAGAGGAAATGACGCCAGCGGAATGTCCGCCAGCGTGCCGCCCGCCGGCACGTCGCGCAAGACTTCGTCGACCTTGCGGCGCCCGCCGCCGATCACCACCGGGAGCCCCTTGAGTTGCGGATAGCGCAGCAGTTCGACCGATGCGTAGAAGGCATCCATGTCGAGGTGCGCAATGCGGCGGATCGGTGCGGTCGTCACGGCCGTCATTGTCGTCTGGGCAAAGCAGGGTTGCGCACAGCGGGCACCCAGTGCCATCATCCACAGTATGCAGACGGTCGCTTCCATGCTCTGGCGCCGCCTCGGCACTCCGGGGCACGATGTCTGTCGGCTCGACCGCAACGGCGAGAACTGGCAAATCGACGGCGCCGCGGCATTCCGCAATGAAGACGGGCGCTATGCCCAGCTGCACTACCGCGTGCGGTGCGATCGGGCCTGGCACACCCAGTGGGGAACAGTGCGCGGTTGGCTGGGAAGCGAAGCCATCGACCTGTCCATCGTGCGGGATTCGCACGGCGCCTGGAAGCTCAACGACGTCCCCGTCGCCGAAATCGGTCATTGCGTGGATCTCGATCTCGGGTTTACGCCAGCCACCAATCTATTGCACCTCCGACGGCTTCACCTCGCGCCTGGCGAGGCTTCCGATGCGCCGGCCGCCTGGCTCGATCTCGAAAGCGCAAGCCTGGTGGAACTCAGCCAGCGCTATGAGCGGCGCGGCGAAACCGAGTACTGGTACGCAGCGCCGCGTTTCGACTATGCGGCAATGCTCGACGTGACCGAGGACGGCTTCGTCAGGCATTACCCCACCTTGTGGGAAGCAGAGCCTTGATCCGCGGCGGCAATCAGGCGTTCGCCGCCGGGCGGATGTTCTGGTTCACGCGGAAGAGATTGCCCGGGTCGTACTGCTTCTTCACGGTCGCCAGACGGTCGTAGTGTTCGCGGTAGGTCGCCTTCACGCGATCTTCGCCCTCGTCCATCATGAAGTTGACATAAGCGCCGCCCGCCGAATACGGATGCAGGGCGTCCCAATAGTTCTTGCACCACGCGGTGATGCTCTCGCGATTCGCGGGGTCTGGATCGACGCCGACGATCACGGAAGCCCAGCGGGCGTCGCGATAGCTGAAAGGGGTGTCCTTTCGGCCGACCCGCTGAACGGCGCCATCGATCGGATACATGTGCATCGATGACTGCATCGTCGGCATGAGCGAACCGTGCTTGACGTGCTGCGCAATCGCCTCATCAGAGAGCTCGTTGACGAAGTCGGCCCGCCAGTACCACTGGTGCCCTGGCGGGTAGAGCCCGTCGAACGCGCTCTGCAGCACCGGGTAGGGCATGGGCGCGACGCCGTAAAGCGCAGGCTCCTTGGCCCGGACCGGTGCCAGCGCTGCTTCGGCCCCTGCGGGATCGCCGGCGTAGCACCAGATCACGCCGCACATTTTCTTGAGGTGCAATTCTTCCGGGAACGGCGGCGCAGGTGGCACAGTGAGGAAAGCAAAGAAGCCGCCCAGTTCGGTCGGCGCCTTGCCGATGAAGTCGCGGTACCACGAGAGGATTTCCGCAGCGCGTTCGAGCGGCCAGAGCGTGGGCCCCGCGACCACCGTGCTGAGCGGGTGCAGCCGGTATTCGAAGGAGGTCACCACGCCGAAATTGCCGCCGCCGCCGCGAACCGCCCAGAAGAGGTCTTCGTTCTCCTTGGCGCTGGCGGTCACGTAGCTTCCGTCTGCGAGCACGACATCCACGCTCAACAGGTTGTCGATCGTCAGCCCGAATCGCCGCGAGAGGTGCCCGATGCCGCCGCCGAGGGTAAGGCCTCCGACGCCCGTGGTCGAGATGATGCCCGCCGGCGTCGCCATGCCGAAGGCGTGCGTCGCATGATCGACGTCGCCCCAGGTGCAGCCGCCTTCCGCGCGCACGGTGTGGGCTTTCGGATCGACTCGGATGCCGCGCAGCCTCGACAGGTCGATCACGAATCCGTCGTCGCACATGCCCAGCCCGCCGCCGTTGTGCCCGCCGCCCCGCACTGCCAGCAACAGGCGGTTGTCGCGCGCAAAATTGACCGATGCGATCACGTCGGCCACATCGGCGACGCGGGCGATCAACAGGGGCCGCTTGTCGATCATTGCGTTGTAGACCTTGCGCGCTTCCTCGTAGCCGGCGTCTCCGGGTTGAATCACAGTCCCGCGCAATTGGGCTTTGAAGGTCTCCAGACTGGCTTCGTTGAACATGTTCACTCCTTGTGTGTGGGTGAACAAAGTCTAGGAAGCGGCCGGCCAATTGACGATCCGCCGGATTGATCATTTTGAAAATCGAGCCGGGACAGGTCGAATGGTCAGGATTGACTATGCCGGTCGTTGCGTTGACCGAGACTTCGATTTGTCGCCCAATTCCGTTTGCGGCCCATCATGGCCTGCTGGAAAAGAGGTCGTATGCCACTGTTCCTTATTGAGCGACAGTTCGCCGAGGAGTTGGAGCTTGCCGCGGCGGACGTCGCTGCCATTCAGCGCGTCAATTCGGATGTCGGTGTGAACTGGCTGTTCTCGTTCCTTTCCGCGGATCGCAAGAAGACGTATTGCCTCTACGAGGCGCCGAGCGCCGAGGAGATCCACAAGGCGGCGCGCCTCGCCAGGGTTCCTGCGGATGTGGTGATCGAGGTCAACCAGATTCGTCCCGAAGCGGTCGTCTAGCGGCGCCGCTTCCGAAACCACGAGGACCGCGCCGTGCAATGCACCCGCTGCGGTCGCGACGCCAGACTGGACGCGACCTTCTGCGACGGTTGTGGCGCGCCGCTGCAGCCGCCCCCACTCACGACTGTGGAAAGCGACGACGCGGTACGTCTGCCGGCCGAGCGATTCGTCGGGCGCGAGCGCGAACTCGCCGCGCTGGACGCCGGTCTGACCCGCGCCCTGGCAGGCAACGGCGGCACTGCGGCGCTGGCCGGCGAGCCTGGCATCGGCAAATCGCACACTGCGCAGATGCTGACCCAGCGCGCGGCGGCGCGCGGCATGCAGGTGCTCTGGGGGCGCTGCAATGAGGAACCCGGCGCGCCCCCCTACTGGCCCTGGCTGCAACTGCTTCGCGCATGGGTTGAGACGCACGATGACGCAACCGCACGGCGCATTCTTTCGGACGCGGAGTCGCCCCTGGGTGAAATCCTGCCGGATCTGAAGCAACATCCGCCGGCGGGTGCGCAGTCGCTGCCGATGTTCGATCCGGCGCAGACGCGCTTTCGTCTTTTCGACGCCATGGCCAGCTTCTGGAAACGTGCGGCGGCCGAACAGCCCTTGCTGCTCGTGCTGGACAACCTGCATTGGGCCGACGCTTCGTCGCTGCGCCTGCTCGAATTCATCGCGCCCGACCTGTCGACCTGCCGGATTCTGGTGGTCATCACCTATCGCGACATGGAGCTGTCGCGCCAACATCCGCTCTCGGCCACGCTCGGCGAGTTGGCCCGGCAGCCGGGCTTCGAGCGCTTGCGCCTGACGGGCCTCGGCCGCGACGAGACGATCCGCATGATGGCTCTGGCTGCGGGGAGCGCCAAGGTGCCGCTGGCCCTTGCCGAGGCCGTCCATCGCCAGACTGAAGGCAATCCGCTTTTCGTCGGGGAAATGACCCGGCTGATGATTCAGGAACAGGTGCTCGCCGACGGAACGCGAGCCGTGCCTTCGTCCCTGCTGGCGCCGGCCGGTCCGCGGCGCATCCCGGAAGGCGTGCGCGAAGTGATCGGGAGGCGCCTGAATCGCTTGTCTCCGCTCGCCAACCAGGTGCTCGCCTGCGCATCGGTGATCGGCCGCGCCTTCGACCTCGACCTGCTGCTGCGCGCCATTGACGACGTGGAGGAGGACGCATGCATGGGCGCGCTCGAAGAGGCGCTGCAGTCGCGCGTGATCGAGGCGCTCGACGATCCTGGTCGCTACCACTTCGGACATGCGCTTTTCAGGGAGACGCTGTACGACGAAATTCCGCCGCCGCGCCGCAGCAGATTGCATCTCAGGGTGGGCAGAGCGATCGAACAGGTTTTCGGAGATGCCGCGACCGATCAGCTCCCCGCGCTGGCCCATCACTTCTGGGCTGCACTACCGGGGGGCGACGCCGCGCGCGCCATCCACTACGCGCAGAAGGCTGCCGAGAGCTCCGATGCCTTGCAGGCCCATGAAGAAGCAACGCGCTACTACCGACTCGCGCTCCAGGCGATGGATGTCATCCGAGGCGGGGATGCATCTGCGGGATTTGCGCGTTGCCGCACCCTGAACGCACTGGGAGAGGCACACACCCGTGCCGGCGAATATCTGCAGGCTCGACAAGCCTTCGAACAGGCGGCGCGAACCAGCATGCAACTCGATGCCGCGCACGAACTTGCCCGGGCCGCCATCGGATTCGAGATGGCTAGCTGGTGTCCCGGGCTGCCCGGCATCGCAGCGGCGCGGCTTCTGCGCGATGCGCTGAACGCGCTTGCCGTCGATGACCGCGCACTGAAGGCGCAACTTCTCAGCTCGCTCGCGCGGGCGCTCATCTTCAGCGGCGAGGAGGTCCAGGCAACGAAGGTGCATGCCGAGGCAGTGAGCGTTGCCCGACAGGCGGGCGATCCGTCCACGCTTGCGGTGACCCTGCTGGCGACACTGTCGGCGCGATGGCACCACGACCGCATCGGCGAGCGAGTGGCGAATGCGGACGAGGCGATGGAGATCGCGATGCAGCAGGGCGACCGCTTCCTGATGTGCTCTGCATTGGCATGGCGCATGTTCGACACCTTCGAACTCGGGGACATGGCGACCTGGCGCGATCAACTCGAGCGCTACGAGCGCGGCGGGGAAGAATTCAGGCAGCCCTTCTTCCGGTACGTCGGCTCGTCGTCTCGCACCATGCATGCGCTCTTCGAAGGGCGCTTCGAGGACGCCGAACGGCTGGCGCGGCGCACTTTCGAGATCGGCAATCGCATGCCCGGACTGGATGCGGCCGGCGTCTACGGCGTACAGATGTTCACCTTGCGCCGCGAGCAGGGACGCTTGCAGGAGGTGGCCCCGCTGGTCCGCCATTTTGTGCAAGGCAATGCCCAGAGCAACCTGTGGCGGCCCGGGCTGGCACTGATCTACGCCGAGCTGGATCAGCTCGAAGACGCGCGCTCCGAGTTCGAACTGCTGGCGGCGAGCAGCTTCGAATCATTGCCGCGCGACGGTATCTGGATGGCGAGTCTGGCCTATCTGGCACAAGTGTGCGCCGCGCTCGGCGATGCCGCGCGGGCGGCGGTGCTCTACAAGCTGCTGGAGCCGTGTCACGGGCGGAATCTGTTCGTCGGCACATCGATCGCCTCGTTTGGCGCTGCGGACGCCTTTCTGGGCCTGCTGTCGTCCACCATGCGCCGATGGGATGAAGCCGAAGCGCATTTCAAGGCGGCGGTGTCTATGAATCGCGGCCAGAACGCGCGACCCGCCTTCGCGCACGCGTGCCTCGGCTATGCGCGCGTGCTGTTGGCCAGGGATGCGCCCGGAGATCGCGACGCGGCGCTGGACCTGCTCGAGGATGCCGCGGCGGAAGCCGCAGCGCTCGATATGCGCGCGCTCGCGGTTCGCGTCGAAGTCTGCCGCACGAGGATGGAAGCGACGACGGCAGTGCCCCGCTACCCGGCCGGACTGAGCGGCCGAGAGGCGCAAGTCCTGCGTCTCGTCGCGGCGGGCAAGGGGAACCGGCAGATCGCGCGCGAACTGTTCGTCAGCCCCAACACAATCGCCAACCATGTGCGCAGCATCCTGAGCAAGACGCAGTCGGCAAACAGGACCGAGGCCGCGGCGTTCGCCATCCGGCATGCGCTGGCCGACGCAGAGGATCGCGCGTGAATGCAGTCGCTGTCAGTGATCGTGGTGCAGGTAGGCGGCCTGTCGCGGCAGCCGCCAGCTGACGAAGAAGGCAAGCACCATCATTGCGGTCACGTACCAGTAGAACGCCGTCTCGTGCCCGATCGACTTGAGACCGAGCGCAACATATTCCGCCGAGCCTCCGAAGATCGCGTTGGCCACCGCATAGGCAAGCCCGACGCCGAGTGCGCGCACCTCGGGCGGGAACATTTCGGCCTTCACGATGCCGCTGATCGAGGTGTAGAAGCTGACGATCGCCAGCGCAAGGATGATGAGCAAGAACGCGACGACAGGACTGGTCACGCTCTGCAGGCCCGTCAGGATCGGCACCGTGGAGAGCGCGCCGAGGCCGCCGAAGAGCAGCATGTTGGTTCGCCGGCCGATGCGATCGGAAAGCGCGCCGAACACCGGCTGCATGCACATGTAGACGAACAGCGCGATCGTCATCACGTAACTGGTCGTCTTGATCGGCATGCCGACCGTGTTGACCAAGTACTTCTGCATGTAGGTCGTGAAGGTGTAGAAGATCAGCGAACCGCCGGCGGTGAAGCCCAGCACGGTGAAGAAAGCAGCCTTGTGATGGCGGAACAGAACCGAGAGGCTGCCGGCTTCCTTGTTGGCGCGGATCTCGGCGGACTGCGTTTCCTGCAACGTCCGGCGCAGGAAAAGCGCAACCACGGCGGCGATGGCGCCGATCACGAACGGAATGCGCCAGCCCCAGGCCTTGAGCTCGGCCTCGCTCAGCAACTGTTCGAGCACCACAATGACCAGCACGGCGAGCAATTGGCCGCCGATCAGCGTGACATATTGGAAAGAAGAGAAGAATCCGCGCTGGCCGCGCAGCGCGACCTCGCTCATGTAGGTCGCTGTCGTGCCGTACTCGCCACCCACCGAAAGACCCTGGAACAGGCGGCACACCAGGAGCAAGAAGGGCGCCCATGCGCCGATGGCGGCGTACGTGGGCAGGCATGCGATCGCCAACGATCCCGCGCACATCATCGTCACCGAGATCAGCATCGATGTCCTGCGGCCGTACTTGTCCGCCACGCGACCGAACAGCCAGCCCCCGATGGGCCGCATCAGGAAGCCAGCGGCAAACACGCCAGCCGTGTTGAGCAACTGCGCCGTCGGGTCGGACTTCGGGAAGAACGAAGGCGCGAAATACAGCGCGCTGAAGGCGTAGACGTAGAAGTCGAACCACTCGACGAGGTTGCCGGACGATGCCGCCATGATCGCGAAGATGCGATGGCGCTTTTCTTCGCTGGTGTAGGCCCGGTGGGATGCCTCAGGATCGAGGGGAGTGGCCCCCGCTGGGGATGTGATTGTGCTCATAACTGGACTCGCGCCTCTCTGATTTGCGATCGATAGGGGCGCTGAATATACTGCCGCCCCCGAGGCGCGCGTGCTGTCAGCCAGCGCCGCGATCTGGTCAGAATGTGCCGGGGAGCAGGATGCTCGAATCGACCTCGTCGATCTGCGTTCGGCCGCAAAACGCCATGGTCAGTTCCAGTTCGCGCTGGATGATCTGCAACGCGCGCGTCACACCGGCCTCGCCGTACGCGCCGAGTGCATAAAGAAAGCTCCGCCCGATCATCGTCCCGCGGGCGCCGAGCGCGCGGGCCTTGAGCACGTCCTGGCCGCTGCGGATGCCGCCATCCATCCAGACTTCGATTTCAGTGCCCACAGCCTCGCTGATGGCCGGAAGCGCGGCAATGGACGAAGGTGCGCCGTCGAGCTGGCGGCCACCATGGTTCGACACGATCAGCGCATCCGCGCCGCTGGAGGCCGCAAGGCGCGCATCCTCGACGTCCATGATGCCCTTGAGGACCAGCTTGCCGCCCCAGATTTTCTTGATCCACTCGACGTCGGCCCAACTGAGGGTGGGGTCGAACTGTTCGGCCGTCCATGACGACAGCGACGACAAATCCTTCACGCTCTCCGCGTGGCCGGCGATATTGCGGAAAGTGCGGCGCTTGGTGCCCAGCATGCCCAGGCACCAGTGCGGCTTGGTCGCGAGATTGATGAGATTCTTGATCGTGGGCTTGGGCGGTGCGGTCAGGCCGTTCTTGATGTCGCGGTGCCGTTGCCCGAGGATTTGCAGGTCGAGCGTCAATTGGAGCGCCGACACGTTGGCTGCGCGTGCGCGTTCGATGAGCCGTTCGATGAAATCTCGATCCTTCATCACGTAGAGCTGGAACCAGAAGGGATGGCGATCGGTCGCTTCGGCGATGTCTTCGAGCGAGCAGATGCTCATCGTCGACAGCGTGAACGGAATGCCGAAGGCTTTCGCCGCGCGCGCGCCGAGGATTTCGCCGTCGGCGTGCTGCATGCCTGCCATGCCCGTCGGCGCGATGGCGACGGGCATCGCGACTTCCTCGCCGATCATGGTGGTGCGTGTCGAGCGGCCATCCATGTTGATGGCGACGCGCTGGCGCAGCTTGATCTTCTGGAAGTCCTCCTCGTTGGCGCGGTAGGTTCCTTCGGTCCAGGCCCCGGAGTCTGCGTAGTCGTAGAACATGCGGGGCACGCGGCGCTTGGCGATGACTCGCAGGTCTTCGATGTTCGTGATCTTGGAGAGGTCTGGCACTGGAAAGGGCTCCTGGGTTGTCTGTCTTGAGTAGTGCCTATTATCCGCAGGCCCCGAGCGGGTCGGTGAGCAAGACTTTTCACCGCGGCGCAGAATCCGCCTTTTCATCATTCGAGCGGGAACAATCCGATGCGATTCCTGGTTGTGGGCGCCGGTGCGCTGGGTGGGTATTTCGGTGGCAGGCTGTTGCAGGCCGAAGAAGACGTGACTTTCCTGCTGCGCCCTCGACGAGCGGCACAGCTCGCCAAGACGGGCCTCGTGATCAAGAGCCCGCACGGCGGCTTCATCCTGCCTTCGCCGCCCTCGGTGCAGGCAGATGCCATCGGCGGTCCCTTCGATGTCGTCATCGTCGGCTGCAAGGCCTACGACCTCGCGGAAACGATGGATTCGTTCGCGCCCGCCGTGGGCCCTGACACCGCGATCCTGCCGGTCTTGAACGGCATGCGCCATCTCGACGACCTTGCGCGGCGCTTCGGCAAGGAGCGCGTGCTCGGCGGGCTTTGCATGATCTCGGCCGTGTTGGACGACGAAGGCGCCGTGCTTCATCTGAGCGACGTGCACAGCCTGGCCTACGGTGAACTGGACGGCACACGCTCCGCGCGAGTGAAGGCGCTGGAGGCCGCGTTCGAAAAGCCGGTGTTCGACGCCAACGCTTCGGACAACATCCTGCAGGACATGTGGGAGAAATGGGTGCTCATCGCATCGGCCGCGAGCATGACTTGCCTGATGCGGGCGGCGGTCGGCGACATCGTGCGCGCTGGCGGCGCCGATCTTGCCGTCGGCATGGTGGACGAGTGCGCCGCCATTGCCGAGCGAAACGGGTTCACGATGCGTCCGGCCGCTCTCGAGCGTGCTCGCGCGATCGTCACCGCGCCGGAGTCATTGATGACCGCGTCGATGTTCAAGGACATCGAGCGCGCAGCGCCGATAGAGGCGGACCACATCATCGGTGACCTGATAGCGCGTGGCGATGGAGATGGCAAGCCGTTGTCGCTGCTGCGGGTGGCCTACGTGCACCTCAAGGCATATGAGGCGCGCAGGGCGCGAGAGTCGAAGCAAGCCTGACCGTGGGAGCCTCACCGTAGATTCAAGCTACTTCAGCCGGCAGAAGGGCCAGCCTTCGATGCTCGCCCAGATGCATGCACGAATGCATTCGATGACGACCTGCGGGTCCTGAGACTGCGGCACTGTTTTCATCCTGATCAACATTTCGCGCTCCCGTTCTTGTTGGTGGACTGTTGAAGCAGTGATAGTCCTGGGGCGGCGCTCGTTCCAGCAGCGCGCTGCTCTGCCTAGCGTGGGTTGGGGAGCGACATGGGTGTCCGACATTCGACAGCACGGCGGAGTCGATGTGCACTGACAGCTGTCGGATTCAGCGCTTCACGCTGGCCACGACTCCCGCCCCGCGCACTTCGAGCTTGATCTGGTCCACCACGCGGTCCTGGGCATCGACAAGCTCCACCACATGGCGGCCGGGCCATGGCAGCCAGAGTGCGGTGCTGCCGCGCGTGAAGGCCTTGCCGTCGATGCGCCACCGCACGCCACGGCCTTCGGCCTCGAAGCGCACGCGCTGGCGATCGGGCGGAATGTCCGGATCGAGCGCGATGATGGTTCCGTTCGAGGGCGATGTGATGCGCGGCGACGATTCGGCAACCGACACGCTTGGCGCCAGCGAGAACACCGGCTGTTCGGTGCCGGCGATGAACCATTCGTCTCGCGCTGCCTCGATTTCTTCACCGAAACGCACATGCGCCTGCACGAGCCCGGCTGGYGGCGAAGGGGCGAGGCTGCGTTCATTGCGATGCAGGAAGCCCATCAGTTCGGCCCATACGGGCGCCGCGCCGCTGGTGCCGCTCACATCCCACATCGGCGCGCCGCCGGCGTTGCCCACCCAAACGCCCACGGTGTAGCGCTGCGACCAGCCGATGGCCCAGTTGTCGCGCATGTCCTTGCTGGTGCCGGTCTTCACCGCCGTCCAGAAGCGCGTACCGAGCACGCTGTCGAGCCCGAAGGTGCGCGCGCGTGCATTGGCGTCGCTCAGGATGTCGCCGACGATGAATGCGGCCCGCGGATCGATGGCCGGCGCATCGTTCACTGCCCTGCCGACGTTCGGCGTGGTTGGCGTCCGGGCCGGCAGGTAGCGCGTCTCTCCGAACCGGCCGCCGTTGGCGAGCGTCCTGTAGCCGTTGGTCAGCCCCAGCAGCGAGATCTCGGCGCTGCCCAGCGCAAGGCTGTAACCGTAGTAATCACCGCCCTGTGCGAGCGTCATTCCGGCCGACCGAAGCTGGCGCGCGAAGGCATCGGGCGAAACCATCATCAGCGTGCGGACGGCAGGCACGTTGAGCGAGGCCGCCAGCGCGGTGCGCATGGACACATAACCCTTGAACTGATGGTCGTAGTTCTGCGGAATATAGAGGCCGCTCGCCGTCGCGATCTGCGCCGAGGAATCGTCGAGCAGCGAAGCCGCCGTCAGCCGCCGTTCGGCGATCGCCTGCGCGTACAAGAAGGGCTTGAGTGTGGAGCCCGGCTGCCGTTGCGAGAGCACGCCGTCCACTTCCGCCGCGCGGCTGATGCCGCCCGACGAGCCGACCCATGCGAGCACTTCGCCCGTCGGGTTGTCGAGCACGACGACGGCGCCGTCTTCCACATTGCGGCCGCGCAGTTCGCGTAGATGCCGTTGCAGGCTGCCCAGCGCAACCCGTTGCAGTGGCGCGCGCAAGGTGGTGCGAATGCTGTCCGGTGCGCTGTCGCCCCGCGAAGCGACAACCCGCCGCGCAAGATGAGGCGCGATGCCTTCGCTCGCGTCGAAGCTCCGTCGCTGCAATGCAGCGCTCGCGAACATGTCAATCGAATCGCAGTCGGGCCTGCTTGCGGGCTCCATGGATTGCATCAGTTCGCACGCGCGCTGGGCAACCGCCGCCGGCTTGGCATTGGGTGCGCGCACCAGCGCCGCCGCGACGGCCGCTTCGCGCGCGTCGAGACCGTGCGGCGCCTTGCCGAAGAGCGTGCGCGAGAGTGCGTCGATGCCGACGATTTCACCGCGAAACGGCACGACGTTGAGATAAGCCTCCAGGATCTGGTCCTTGCGCCAGCCGTGCTCCAGCCGCTGTGCCGCAACCGTCTGCCCGACCTTTTGCGCCAGGCTGCGGCCGCCGCCACTGCGCCGCAGATCGTCGTCGAGCAGCCCGGCAAGCTGCATCGTGATGGTCGATGCGCCGCGCGTGCGCGTGTTCCACAAGTTGCCCCAGGCGGCAGCGGACACTGCCCGCCAGTCGACGCCGCTGTGTTCATAGAAGCGCTTGTCTTCACTCAGGACCATCGCGGTGCGCAAGCTAGGCGAGATGTCCGGGAGGGCGACCCATTGGCCGCGTCGCGCAGTCGCATCCGTGCGCACGCGTTGCAGTAGCTCGCCGTCCCGGTCCAGCACCATCGTGTCGGAAGGATGGAAGTCGCGACGGACCTCATCAAACGTGGCAAGCGCCCACGCGGGTGCGGCGAGCAGCGCCCCGAGGGCGGGCAGCACAAAGAGAAAGGTCGGGAGGCGGCGTGGCATGAGCGAGGTGGCCGCGCATGACGGCCAGCCTGTTAGCTTGCCACAGCCGCGGCGGGTTCGATCGATTCCATGTGCTCGCAGATGGCGCCGGGTTGGGTGAACCAGATTTCGCCGCGATCGCGCATGCGGGCCAAGTGCGAGAGTGCGCGCCGCAGATGGCGCAGGCGGTACGGCTGCCCGACGATGTACGGATGCAGCGCAACGCCCATCACCAGCGGCTGACGGCGCGACTGGTCAAGCATCTCGTCGGCGTTGTCGATGATCGCCTGGGCGAAATCCTTGGCGTCCATCTGCCGCGCCACGATCATCGGGATGTCGTTCAGCTCCTGCGGATACGGCACCGACCACAGCGGAATTCCGCTGCGCGTGCGCATGCGGATGGGCTGATCGTCATGGCACCAGTTGAGCGTGTAGCTGTAACCTGCCTCCGCAAGCAGATCGGGTGTGCAGTGGCTTTCCGATATCCAGGGCGAAAGCCAGCCGGCGGGCGCGGAGCCGCTGTGCGCCAGCATGCTGGCACGGCAGTGCGCAAGCAGCGCCGCTTCGCCGGCCTCGTCAATGTCCGCCTGTCGCTCTGCGTTGCTGTGTCCGTGCCCGATGAGTTCATCGCCGCGTGCCATCGATGCCGCGACGAGCTCGGGGCAGTGGTCATACAGTGCCGTATTGAGGAGTGTGCTGGATGGCAATCCCAGGCTGTCGAACAACTCCAGGCAGCGCCAGGCGCCCACGCGATTGCCATATTCGCGCCACGAAAAATTCAGCACATCGGGATGCGGCGCCATCGGGCCAATGCATGCGCCCAAGCCTTCGCCGAAGGCGAAATGCTCGAGGTTGAGTCCGATATAGACCGCCAGGCGCGCGCCGTTCGGCCATGCGTGATTCGGCCGTCGGGTGATCGGTGTGTAGTCGAATCGGCCGTGCGTGGGCAAGAGGCCGAGGTAGCGCGCGTTCATGAGGTCTCCAATTCGAGGCGTCCCGCGGCCCCAAGACCTCGCGACCTCATCGGGCCAGCAAGACGCGTGCCCCGGGCCGAACCTGCGAGAACGACCGCGGGCGTACTTTTCAGCCGGGACGCCGCGCCAGGAGCGCCCAGACCCCCGCGATGGAGAGCAGCGAACCGCCCGCGAGATTGAACCGCCGTTGCGCGCGAGGCGATGAAAGCAATTTGCGCGCGGAGCCTGCGAACACCGCGTAGAGCGTGGCGTTCAGCGTCGCCATGCTCACGAAGGTGATCGCGAGCATCCAGAGTTGTTGCGTTGCATCGGCGCGGGGATTGATGAACTGCGGCAGGAACGCCACAAAGAACACGATGCCCTTGGGGTTCAGCGCCGTGACCAAGTAGGTATTGGCGAAGAGCCGCAAGCGCGAACCGGGCGCCGCGGGCGCCGCGATTTCGGTCGGAGAGATTCCGGCACGCAGGAGCTTGATCCCGAGGAAGAGCAGGTACAGGCCGCCCGCCCACTTGATCACCATGAACCAGAACGCGGACGTCGCCAGCAAAGCGCCCAAGCCGAGCAGCGAGACGACGAGGGCCGTCGAGTCGCCCAGCGCCACTGCTGCGACCAGCGGCACGTTTGCGCGCCGGCCATGCGCCACCGAATAGCTGATGACAGTCAGGATGGTCGGCCCGGGAATGATCAGGAGCACCGCCGAAGCAGCGATGAAAGCGAGCCAGAGTTCAATGGACATTCAAAGGTCTTTCAGATGAGGGTCATGCGACCGGTCCGCCCGTTTCTCGTTCTTTCGTTCAATGGCTCGTGCCGAAGCGCTCCGCACTGCGGGCGCGGGCGCGGGCCGCTTCGATCTCGCGATCGCGCGGATCGGCAGTCGTGACCAACGACGTGATGAGCGCGCGCGCCGCAGCCGTCACGTCCTCCACCGCACGATCGAAGGCCGCCTCATTGGCCTTCGAAGGATGGTTGAACCCGCTGAGCTTGCGGACGAACTGCAGCGACGCGGCGCGCATCTCGTCCTCGGTCGCGGGGGGCTCGAAATTGAACAGGGTCTTGATGCTTCTGCACATCGTCTTCACTCCTTGCGGGCAGCGCGCAGTTTGCTCAAGTTCGAGCAGAAGCTCAAGCCCGACCGCTACTTCGGCGCCTCCACCTTGATTCGGGCATTGGGGGCCTCGCCAAACATTTCCGGTGCATACAGCGCTTCGACGCGGCTGGGCGGCAGCGAAAAATCGCCCACGTTGTTGAGCCGGAAGGTGTATTCCATCTTCACGACCCCCTTCGGAAGGTACTCGTAGTAACTGCGGAAGGACTCGAAGCTGCGTTCCTCGAAGGCAGGCCAGCCGCTGCCGGAGCGCTTCTCGCCCTGGGTCGCTATCTGCGAATCGCGCCCCAGCCCGCTGCCGAGAATCGTCGCGCCGCCCGGAATCGGATCGGTGATTGCCACCCAGGTCATGTCCGCGCTCGCATTCACTTCGAGGCTGACGCGCAGCACGTCGCCGCGCGTATAGATGCCGGGCACCGCCTGCTCGACGGGGGTGATGGTCTTCTTGATCGCATAGCCCGCAGCGAAGGGCGCCTTGAGTTCGACAGCGGCGATCGACTGCGCCGTCAACCACGGTTTGCCGGCGCCGTTTTGCGTCACGAGCAGTGCGTCGTGGGCGGACTGCGGTGCCGGCGATGTCGACGAAGTCGGCCACGGCAGGAACATGCTGTTGTTGCGCAAATTCCCCGGCGACGCCGGAGCGCCGAACGCGGTCGTCTGGTTCGGCGCGCCGCCGGCATCGCCGGGTTTGACGCGTTCGACCTTGTTCCAATCGACCTCTGCCTTGGCGGCGCCCAGACTCGCGGCCGTGACGCCGGTGACGGGTGCGCTTTCGAACTGCTTCGAGAATTTCTCCAGCGCCAGACCACCCCACAGGTTGGCCGTGGTGGTGTGCCATGCGCCGTTCTGTTGCCGGCCGATGAAGCCGTTGGCGAGCTTCGCAATATCGTCCTTCCAGGCGGGATCGTCCATCACCGTCAGCAGGAGGCGCGCGGTGTTGACGTCGCCGTTGGTCATCAGCCACCACCAGTTGTCGTCCTGTTCAGTGCTGAAGATCAGCCTCGTGCCCTGATAGCTCAGGCGTGCCTTGAGCACGTTGTTGGCTTCGTCCATCCGCTGCTGGCGCTGGGGCACGTCCGGCACGCGCTTGAGGATGCTGAGCCAGTCGATCACTGCGCTGGTCGGCCATTGGTTGGGCGCGATCGTGATGCTGCCGGTCATGCGGCCTTGCGCCTTTCCGTAGCGCGACAGCGCTTCGAGCGCGGCGATCTTGCGCACGTCCAGGTCTTTGCGCGGGCTCCAGAACTCGCGCTGGATGCGGCCCTCGACGAACGCGATCAGGCCCTGTTCCATCGGTGCGCGCGCGGCGTCGGGCAGCGCGAAGGCCGGATCGAGCGCCGCTGCTTCGTGGGTCGCGGCGAGCAGGTAAGCCGTCAGAACGTCGCTGCCGCGATTGGCTTCCCCGTCACGCGGGGGAAAGTAGTTGGCGAGCCCATCGCTGTCGAGGTAGCTCGGCAGCTGCCCGACGACGGCCTGCCATGCCTTGCCGTCGCGCAGGCCAATGGATTTGCTGGTCTTTTGCTCCAGACAGGCGTACGGATAGGCCGCAAACCAGTCCCGCACGCCGGTCAGTCCTTCGGCCAGGCGAGGCTGAAGCGAGAGCCGCACGCCGCCGCGACCGGGCAGGGCGTCGGCCGGCGGCGCCACCTCGAGGCTGAAGGGCGCCTCGATCTGCACGAGCGTGGCTTGCTGAACCGTCAGCGGTACCGCAGGCACGATGCGTTGGCGCACTTTCAGCGCATCGCGAGCATCGCCTAGCGTGTCGCGAGCCTCGATCTCCCACAGGATCGCTTCGGCGCGCGTTTGCGCGAGCTGCGCCGGGGCCGTCACCGTCCAGCCGATCTCGCGGGCCTCGCCGGCGGGGATGTCCACCGTCTGCGGCGGCAGCGTCAGCAGGGTGGCGCGCGGCGTCGCCTCGACCTTCATGTCCTTGTGGGTTGTGTTGCGCAGCGTGATCTGTGCGCGGAACTGGTCGTCCTCGCGCACCAGCGGCGGCAAGCCGCTGATGATCTGCAGGTCTTGCGCCGACTGGATCGATGTCTGCCCGGTGCCGAACAAGCCCGTGCCGGCATCGGCGACCGCAACGATCCTGAAGGTGGTGAGCGCATCGTTCAGCGGCACCGTGACGGTAGCCTGTCCATTGGGATCGAGCACGATCGCAGGCTTCCACAGCAGCAGCGTGTCGAGCAGTTCGCGCGTCGGGCTCTTGCCGCCGCCTCCGCCGGCCGGCACCGCCTTGCGCCCGTAATGCCGCCTGCCGACGATCTCCATCTGCGCCGTGGAAGTGCTGACGCCCCAACTGCGCCGCTGCAGCATGGCTTCGAGCAGGTTCCAACTGTCGTTGGGCATCAGTTCGAGGAGCGACTGGTCGACCGCGGCCAGTGCCACTTCGGCACCGGCAGCCGGCTTGCCATCAGGCAGCTTGCCGGTGATCGTGATCTGTGCCTTGCCGCGCACGGGGTAGCTGAGCTTGTCACTCGCCACCTTCACGTCGATCTGGTTGGCCTGCGTGCCGACGCGGATTTCCGCCAGCCCCAGCCTGAATGCCGGCTTGCTGAGGTCCACCAATGCGGTCGGTGCGACGTATTCCTTGCCTTCGTACCAGAAGGCCGTCCACCATTCGCGCGGCGCCTTGAAGCCCCAGGTGAAGAAGCTGTACCACGGCACCTCGCGCAGGCGACCGCGCAGCGCGAGCACGCTGACGTAGACATTCGGCCCCCAATCGGGCTTGATCTGCAGGCTGATCGTCGGATCCTGTCCGTTGAGCTGCACCACGTGCGTCTCGATGACGCCTTCGCGCTCGACGGACACCAGCGCCGTCGAAAAGCGGAACGGGCTTCGCACCTGGAAACGGGCGACCTCGCCGGGCTGGTAGCTCTTCTTTTCCGGAAGAACGTCGATGCGATCGTTGTCCTCCCCGCCGAACCAGAGCTCGCCCTGTCGCGTGACATAGACCGAACTCGCAGCGCGGCTGTCGCGGCCTTCCTTGTCGGTGGCGCTGGCGACGAGTTCGATCTCGCCTGCTTCCTTGAGGTCGACCTCGCACAACAACAGCCCGCGCGCGTCGCTCTTGCCGCTGCAGACCGTTCCGATGTCCCTGACATCCGTCTTGTTGTCGTAGGTGTAGAAGCCGCCGACCATCCGCTTGCGGCTGGTGGTAGTGATGCGCGCGACCGCACGCACGTTGAGCGTCACGCCTTCCTGCGGCTTGCCGGCCAGATCGAGCGCGAGCGCCTGAAAGCGCATCTTCTGCTTCGTCGAAACCCATCCTTCGGTCTTGATGCCGGCGATCACGCCCGCGGGCCAGAGCGTCTGCGTGCTGCGCAAGGTCTGGACTTCGCCATTGGGATCGGCATAGGTGGCCTCGAGCAGGAGTTCGCGCGGCGTCGCCTTGTCGACGGGGATCTTGTCGATGACGACCTTGCCGGTGCCGTTGCGGTCGAGCGTGAGCGGCAGCTTGTCCGCGACGATGCGCGCGTCGTCGGGGGTCGATTCCTCCTCGCCCGTGTCGCTGGCCGCCGTGCGCTCCCTTCGAGGCGGCGAGAAGCTGAACGACTCGAAGTCCGGGAACGAAAGGCTCTTGCCACGCACCATCGCGGACACGCGCACCGGCAGGCTGGCCGCGCCGCCGCCCGCCACGTAGTTGATCTGCACGTCGACTGGCACGGACGTGGCCGCCACCAGCGGATTCTTGTCGGCGGGTGCGATCCGGCCTTCGAGCACCGGAAGGCGGAACTCTTCGACTCTGAACTGTCCTGTGGCGTAGGTGCGGCGGCCGTCTCCGGCGCCAGCGCGCAATTCGACTTGGTAGATGCCGAGCTTGGCGGCCGGTGGAATGTCGAAGGTGTTTTCCGCGCTGCGCCCACCGGTTGGGGTGTTGCGCCATTTGACGGGCTGGGTGAACTGCTGTCCGCTGCCGACATGCGTCACGACCAGTGTGTCGGGGAGGTCAGGAGGCAGTCCGAAGCCGCTGCGCATCTGCGTGCGCAGGATGTGCTTCATCGACACCGTTTCGCCGGCGCGCAGCAGCGTGCGGTCGAACACCGTGTGGGCGATGCGGTCGGGCTCGGCGTCCAGGCTCGTCGGGACATTGAAGCGCCAGGGCTCGATGCCGCGCTGCCAGTCGCTCCATGTGAAGGCGAGGTCCTCGACGCCTTCGGCATCCTTGGCGCGGGCACTGACGAAGTAGGCGTCGGCGCTGTAGTCCTCGTCGGTGGAGCAGCCTGGGGCATTGGAAGAGATGCCCGTCAATTGCACGATCCCCCTTGCGTCGGTCATGCCGGAGGCCACTTCCTTGCCGTTGCAGCTCGACACGCGGACGCTGGCGTTCGGCACCACCTTGCCCTTGTCCAGCGTGGTCACCCAGGCCACCGAATTCTCCCGGCCCAGCTTGAAGTGCACGGCGAGGTTGGTCGCCAGTGCGGTAGTCCGCACGTACATCGTGCGGCCGCTGCCGTAGCGTTCGTCGAGCAGTGCGTCGCCCAGCTTCTGCGACGCGATCTCCAGCACGTGAAAGCCTGGTGTCAGCGGAATGCCAACCACCTCGAAAGGCCGGGGGTCGGTGCCTTCGGTCTTCGGCATGTCCAGCGATTTGACGCCGCTCTGGCCCGCCAGCAGTGAAATCATGCGCGTCTGGATGTCGTCGCGATCGTCCTTGTCGATCACCTTCGGCAGCGCGCCCTTGACGTCCCGGGCTGCCAGCTTGCGGGACACCGTGTAGTTGTCATAGCGGCGAACCTTGCGAAACCACGCGATGATTTCCGCGTCGGTCTTCGGGTTCATGTCGCTGACCTTGCCAGGCGTGAGCGCCCGCACCTGCAGCGCAGGCTCGACCCGGCGCACCGTCACTGGCATCAGCGCGACGCCATCGGGCTCCGCCAGGCGCTCGACAACGCCGAACGGAGAGGCCGCGAACTTAGCCAGCGGCGGCATCGCGCCGGTCGCGACCTTCATCGGAAAGCTGCCCTGCGAAGCCAAAGGGCGACCGGAGGCATCCTGGAAGTTCTTCGGCAGCTCGATCGTGTACGGCGTCTGTTCCGCGAAAGGCGCCGGGAAGCTCACGGATTCGACCACCGCGTCCTCGTCGTTCCTGGCGTTGTCGTCGAACTTCGGCGGCAGGCTCTTGCCGTTGCCTTTGAGCACGATCTGTGCGGCCAGCTTGCGGGTCACCGATGCATTGAACCGCAGCTCCATCGGCCGCAGCGGCAGGCAAGCGGACTGCGCGTTCTCGCGCTCGCAGCTGAACGAAATGGCGAAGGGTTCGCGCACTTCGAAGTTCAGCCGCCGTTCGACCGTGTTCACGACCCCCGAAGGTGTGGCCACGCCCTTGCCGTAGACCAGCTGCACGCGGCCGCCAGCGGGCAGCGTTCGATTGCACTGCAGGGTCACGAAGCGCAGGGGCGCCTTTTCTGCCTCCTTGTCGCGCCCGAAAGACTTGAGCAGGGCCTCGCGTTGTGCCCCGTCGACGAGCTTGACCGGAATGCGTTCGCCGATGCCGTCGGCGGCGCACCACACGTTGGCCTGCACGCTCTCGCCCGTGGCGGGGCCGTTGAGTTCGAGCATGAACAACTGCTGCTCGTCGATCTTTCCGTTGCTGGGTTGCCAGTAGCGAATGAAGGGGCCGCCGCTGTTGAACTGGTAGCGCTCGGGGCCGGTCAGTTCCGCGCCCGCAGGCGACTTGAATCCAGCCACGCGCGTCGCCGTGCAGCGCACGCCCGGTGGCAGATCGTTCTCGAAATCGAAAACCCATTGCTTCTCGCCGGTCCAGCGCCCGTTGCCCTTGGCGGCTTGCGCGTCCGAGCAGCTCACGGCGAGCGGCGCCGGTGCCTTGGGGTCGCCGAACTTGACGGCAGCCTGGTCGAACTTGGCGACCACCTGGCGAATGCGTGCGACTTCGCCTTGTGGCGTGAGGCTGGCGATCTGAAAGGCGTGTGCGCCGAGCGCGGACAGAGCCAGCGCCATGGCGCTCACACAGCGCAATGTCATTGTTGTTTTCAACAGACTTCTCCTTCGGCCCGAAGGGTAGCGCATCGACCACGCGCGGCTCTGGCACGCGATGTGCCTCCACTATGATCGATCGATATGAAATTGCTGTTCAGCCATCCCGCCGGCAACCAGAACGTCCGAGCCATGCTCGATGGCCTGGAGGGGGCGGACATGCTGGCTCGTTTTGCAACGACTTTCGCGGTCGGCCCCGACAGTGTCGCCGTCAAGCTCGTGCCTGAGCGATTGGGCCGGCAGCTTCTTCGGCGGCGCTTCGACCTTCCCAGCCGCAAGATCATCCAGCATCCTTGGCGCGAGTTCGCGCGGATGATCTGCAACCGATACGGCTGGGACTATTGGCGACGACATGAAGCGGGATTCGCGTCGATTGATGCCGTGCTGCACGATTTCGATCGCTTCGTCGCGCGAGCGCTGCCGGGCGTGCATCGGCAGCAGCAACTCGGCGCCGTCTACAGCTACGAAGACTCGGCGCTCGACAGTTTCAGGGCAGCGAAGGCGCTCGGCATTCACCGTGTCTATGACCTTCCGATCGCCTACTGGGAGGTGGGCCGCAAGTTGATGCAGGAAGAGGCGCAGCGCCTGCCCGAATGGATCGAAACCCTGGGCGGAGGCATGTCCGATTCGGAGGCCAAGCTGGAGCGCAAGGTCCAGGAACTCGAACTCGCCGACCTGGTGGTCGTTCCGAGCACCTTCGTCGCTGACTCGCTGCCGGCCTGGGCTGCCGGCAAGGCACGCGTGCTGTCGCCTTTCGGCTCGCCGGTGTCCGCAAACCTTGGGGCCTTGCAAGCCGTGGATCCGTCGCGCCCGTTGCGGGTGCTGTTCGCGGGCTCGATGGGACAGCGCAAAGGCCTGGCCGACTTGTTGCAGGCCATGCACCTGCTCGAGGGCGAGAACATCGAACTCGTCGTCATGGGCACACTGCTTGGCAGCCACGAGTTCTATCGCCGGCAATATGCGGGCTTCACCTACGAAAAGGGCCGGCCGCACGCCGAAGTGCTGGCCTTGATGCGAAGCTGCGACGTCTTCTGCCTGCCTTCGCTCTTCGAGGGGCGCGCGCTCGTGATGCAGGAAGCCATGAGCCAGGGCTTGCCGCTGGTCATCACGCCCAACACCGGCGGGGAAGACCTGATCATCGAGGGCAAGACCGGTTTCCTGGTGCCGATTCGCTCGCCCGAAAAAATCGCGGAAAAACTCGCCTGGTTCAGCCAGAACAGGCAGGAACTCCCCGCGATGAAACAACAGGCGATTCAGCACGCCGCCACCTATACGTGGCGCAACTACAGTGCCACCGTGATCGACGCGATCAGCAAACTGGCCTGACCTTTCTTCAGACGAACCCGAGCATCCGGTGAAACGCTACTGGGAGATCGATGCGCTGCGCGGGCTCATGCTTGTGCTGATGACAGTGACCCACTTGCCAACGCGCCTCACCGATCCGCTGGGGCAGCCCTTCGGATTCGTCTCGGCGGCGGAGGGCTTCGTGTTGCTGTCGGCCTTCGTGTCGGGAGGGGTCTACAGCCGCGTCAGCTACAACCAGGGCGTGAGCTCGATGCGCCGGGCTTTCTGGCGGCGCGCGCTCAAGGTGTACCTGAGCCAGGCCGCGACGCTGTTGTTCCTGTTCACCATCATCTCGGCAGTGGGGCTGCGCATCGACCAGCCGGCAGTCAAGAACCTGTTGTCCTTCTATCTCGCCAATCCGCGCGAGGGCTTCATCTATTCGCTGCTGCTGATCTATGAACCGGCACTGCTCGACATCTTGCCGATGTACATCTTCTTCATGCTGATGAGCCCCTGGGTCTTGGCTTTCGCACTGCGGCGTGGCTGGATCGGCGTGATGGCGGCGAGCGCAACCGTTTGGGCGCTGGCGCAGTTCGGCTTGAGCGAGTGGCTCTACGAAGCGGCGGCACGGCACCTGGGCCTGTCGGTGCCGTTTCATGAGACGGGGGCTTTCAACGCCTTTGCATGGCAGTTCCTTTGGTTCGCCGGCTTGTGGATGGGCGCGAGCCGCAATGCGCCCGACGCGCAGCCTTTTCGCTTTCCAAGGTGGTTGATCACGCTCGCTGGCGCGACGGCGATCTACGGCGTTTACTGGCGGCACCACGGCATCAACGGGCAAGCGCCTTTCGGGGGCGATACGGAGCTCAACCTGCTGTTCGACAAATGGCTGCTCGGTCCGCTCCGGATCGTGAACCTCGCTGTGCTCGGCATCCTCGCCATCCAGTTCGGTCCGGCCTTCATGCGGCGCATACCGCGCCTGCATTGGCTGGAAGCGATGGGGCGCGCTTCATTGCCGGTGTTCTGCGCGCAATTGGTGGCGGTCCTGCTGGTGCTCGCGATCTACGGCGACAGCCAGACCGTGCGGCCTTGGTGGGGCGACGCCCTGCTGCTGGGCGCGGTGTTTTGCGGGCTCTACGCGGTGGCGCGCATCAGCCTCTGGGGAGACGAGCGAAAGAAAATGCCCGCCCGCCTAGCGCAGCCCCTGAGCGACTGACGGATCGGGGCGCTGGGTCGGATCGGGCAGGTGCGACGCGATCAACGACTGCCACAAGCGATAGCCTTCGTCGTTCATGTGCAACTGGTCGGCGCGGAACAACTCGGGGCGGGGCCGTCCGTCCACGCCCAGCATCGGCGTGTATACGTCGATGTAGTCGCTGTTGGGAAGCCTGCGAAGATAGGCCGCGATCGCGTCGTTGGTTTCCCGGATCTGCGGCATCAGCTTTTCCCGGGAGGGGCTGGGCTTGACCGAGATGAAGGCGATGCGAGTGTCCGGCAGATCGGAGCGCACCACGTTCGCGAAGCGCGCAAAGCTTTCAAGCACTTGCATCGGCGAGCGGCCCTCGGCCAGGTCGTTGTCGCCGGCGTAGACCAGCACGAGCCTCGGCTTGTAGCGCACGACGAGCTCCCGGGCGAACAAGCTGGAATCTTCCATGGTCGAGCCGCCGAACCCGCGATTGATCACCACCGGCTGGTCCCGAAAGTCGCGCGCGATGTCCGGCCACATGCGAATGGTCGAACTGCCGACGAAGAGAACGCCGTCCTTGGCGGGGGGATGCTCGCGGTCGGCTTGCGCAAAGGCATTCAGCTCGCCTTGCCAGCGGGCCTGAGCGGAGACGTTTTGCGCCTGCGACGCAAACCCGCTCAGCAGTGCCAGCGAGAGAACGGCCAGCCGGGCAGATTTCAACGCCATCGACACGGACTCAGAAGCTGTTGCGCCCGATGCCGTGATAGACGATGCCGGCTTGCTTCATCGTGCTCGGCTCGTAGAGGTTGCGGCCGTCGAAGATGACCGGCGACTTCATCAGCGACTTGAGCCGCTCGAGGTTGGGGCTGCGATAGGCCTTCCACTCGGTGATGATGATCAGTGCGTCCGCGCCGTCCAGCGCGCTCATCGGATCCTTGGGCGAGCAGTAGCTGATCTGCTCGACCAGCGAAGGCGCGTCCGCAAAGTCGAGTTGCAGCACGCGCCGGGTTTCCTCGACCGCGATCGGGTCATGCGCCACCACCTTGGCACCGGCACGCAGCAGCACGTCGATCACGACGCGGCTCGGTGCTTCGCGCATGTCGTCCGTATTCGGCTTGAAAGCCAGCCCCCACAGCGCAAAGGTCCGTCCACTGAGGTCGTTGCCGAATCGCGCGAGCACCTTGTTGGTCAGCGCGCGCTTCTGCTCGTTGTTGACGGCTTCCACGGCTTCGAGCACGCGCAGCGTCTGCCCGTTGCCCCGCGCGGTGCGCGTCAGCGCCTGGATGTCCTTGGGGAAGCAGCTTCCGCCGTAGCCAGTGCCGGCATACAGAAAGCTGTAGCCGATGCGCGGATCGGACCCGATGCCCTGGCGCACGGCTTCGATGTCGGCGCCCACGCGATCAGCCAGATTGGCCAGCTCGTTCATGAAGCTGATGCGTGTGGCGAGCATCGCGTTGGCGGCGTACTTGGTGAACTCCGCCGAGTGCACGTCCATCACCCGCGTACGCTCGTGGTTCCGGTTGAAGGGCGCATACAGCTTGCGCATCCAGCGCAGTGCCTCGCGGCCGTGTTCGTCGTCCGAATAGCCGATGACGATGCGGTCGGGCCGCATGAAATCCTCGACGGCCGCGCCTTCCTTCAGGAATTCGGGGTTGCTGACCACGGAGAAATGCAGATCGGCGCGGCCGCGCTTGTCGAGCTCTTCCTGGATCACCGCCGTCACGCGATCGGCAGTGCCTACGGGCACCGTCGACTTGTCGACGATGACCTTGAAACTGTTCATGTATTTGCCGATGTTGCGCGCGGCGGCCAGCACATATTGCATGTCGGCGCTGCCGTCTTCGTCGGGCGGGGTTCCAACGGCGATGAACTGGATGTCCCCATGCGCCACGGCGGCTTCGATGTCGGTGGAAAAGGAAATCCGCTTGGCGGCGACGTTCGACTCGACGACTTCGGCCAGGCCAGGTTCGTAGATCGGAATGCCGCCCGAATTGAGCGTGGCGATCTTGCGTTCGTCCAGGTCGAGACAGAAGACGTGATTGCCGATGTCCGCCAGGCACGCGCCCGTGACAAGCCCGACATAGCCGGTGCCAATGATGGTGATATTCATGAGGTCAGGTCGCGGCAGGTTCCGCGAGGATCTTGTCGAAGTAGGCGATTGTCTGCTTGAGACCTTCGGCGAGCTGAGTGCGGGGCGCCCAGCCGTCGAGTTCCTTCTGCGCCACTGAAATGTCCGGCCGACGCTGCTTGGGATCGTCGGCAGGCAGCGGCATGCGCACCAGCTTGCTCTTCGAACCGGTGAGTTCGATGACCTTGCTCGCCAACTCCAGCATCGAGAATTCGCCGGGGTTGCCGATGTTGACCGGCCCGGGAACGTCGTCGCCGGTGTTCATCATGCGCATCATGGCTTCGACGAGATCGTCCACGTAGCAGAAGCTGCGCGTCTGGTGGCCGTCGCCGTAGATGGTGATGTCCTGGCCGCGGAGCGCCTGCACGATGAAGTTCGACACCACGCGGCCGTCGTTCATGTGCATGCGCGGTCCGTAGGTGTTGAAGATGCGCACGACCTTGATGCGCAGCTTGTGCTGGCGGTGATAGTCGAAGAACAGAGTTTCGGCGCAGCGCTTGCCTTCGTCATAGCAGCTTCGGATGCCGATCGGGTTCACACGGCCCCAATACGACTCGACCTGCGGGTGGATCTCCGGGTCGCCATAGACCTCGCTCGTGGAGGCCTGCAGGATCTTGGCGCGCACCCGCTTGGCCAGGCCGAGCATGTTGATCGCACCGTGCACGCTCGTCTTGGTGGTCTGCACCGGATCGTGCTGGTAGTGAACCGGCGAGGCGGGGCAGGCGAGATTGAAGATCTCGTCCACCTCGACATAGAGCGGAAAGGTCACGTCGTGCCGCATCAGTTCGAAGCGCGGGTGGTCGAGCAGGTGCTCGACATTGCGCTTCGTGCCGGTGAAGAAGTTGTCGACGCACAGCACGTCGTGCCCCTGTTCGAGGAGGCGGTCGCACAGATGGCTGCCGAGGAAACCGGCGCCGCCGGTGACGAGCATTCGCTTGGAGGCGTTGTATTGACGCATGCGCGTGATCACTCCGTAAAGATCAGTTCAGGGTTTGCTGGGTGCGTTTCTCGTACATCTTCGCGTCTATGAGCATGCGAAACCACAGCGCCTGGAAGAAGGCGAAGTAGAAGCCCCTCGTGCCATCCAGGAAGCCGAGCCGAAAAACATAACGGTAGACGAAATAGCTGAGTGAACGAAGTCCCGTGGGGAGCTTGTAATAGATTTCCTTGATGAAGCGCGTCCGTTCGCGCGCATCGCCTGTCAGCCGAGCTTGCAAGACTTTGTCGGATGGGGCGCGGGGGCCGAGCTTTTCCTTGGCTTCGGCATCGCTCCAGCGGTTGTGGCTGGCGATCCAGTCCGTCAGCCTCGCCGAGTTCTTGTCGTGCATGTAGCCGCTCAGCCGGCCCGGCTTCGCGGGGCTGATGAAGTGCTGGTCGTAGAGCCGGGATTCGCAGTGTCCGACGCCAGAGCGAAAGAGCCGCAGGTGCCAGGGGTTAACGCCGCTGAAACGCAGCATCTTGCCCATGAAGTAGTCGCGCCGTCTGATGAGGTACGCATCGAATTCAGGCGTGCCGGCCAGGACGGCGTTGATCTCCGCCACCGCCCGCTCGTCCAGCACTTCGTCCGCGTCCAGATGGAGTTGCCAGCCATACGACGGCTCGATCTGTGAAATGGCCCAGTTTCGCTGGTCGCTGTAGTTCGAAAACGGGCGCTGCACCACGGTGCAGCCGAGTTCGGCCAGGATCGCGGGCGTGCCATCCGTCGAATGCGAGTCGACGGCAAACACGTGAGGGCTCACCTTCTTCGCCTGGGACACGGTTTCCCGCACGATCGAGGCGGAGTTGAAAGTCAGGATGACGACGACGCAGCTGGGTGTTTCCATGAGTTAGACGCTAGATGTCGACCTTCGGGCGGCAGGTCTTGCTGAAGTGCAAGCGCGAAGCGTGCCAAACTTTAGCACTACAAACTTACAATTGGGAACACTCCCGACGGCCGACGCGGCCTCGCCCAAGGGCGTATTGCTCAGGAGAGGCGTGCGCGGTGCCGTGCGATCTGTTGGCGCACCTGGGCTGGCGCAGTCCCGCCGAGAACATTGCGCGCGGTCAGTGAGCCGCGCAAGCTCAGCACGCTGTAGACGTCCTTGTCGATGGTCGGATTGAAGCCCTGCAGCACGGCAAGCGGCAGCTCCGACAGGTCCACCTTGTGCGATATCGCTGCCTTGACGGCGTGCGCCACCGTCTCGTGAGCGTCGCGGAAGGGCAGGCCCTTCTTCACCAGGTAGTCGGCGAGGTCGGTTGCGGTTGCATAGCCGCGCAGGGCGGCGATTTCCATGGCTTCGGGCTTGACGGTGATTCCGCCCACCATCTCGGAAAAGATGCGAAGCGTGTCCTTGAGCGTGTCGACCGTGTCGAAGAGCGGCTCCTTGTCTTCCTGGTTGTCCTTGTTGTAGGCCAGCGGCTGCCCCTTCATGAGGGTGATGAGCGCCATCAAATGCCCGACCACGCGGCCCGTCTTGCCGCGCGCGAGTTCAGGGACGTCCGGATTTTTCTTCTGCGGCATGATCGAGCTGCCCGTGCAGAAGCGGTCGGCAATGTCGATGAAGCCGAAGGACTGGCTCATCCAAAGCACGAGCTCTTCGCTCAGCCGGCTGATGTGCACCATGGCGAGCGAAGCCGCGGCGGTGAATTCGATGGCGAAATCCCGGTCGCTCACGGCGTCGAGGCTGTTCTGGCAGACGCCGTCCATGCCCAGCGCCTTGGCAACGGCCTCGCGATCGAGCGGGTAGCTTGTCCCCGCCAAAGCGGCGGCGCCGAGCGGCAGCCGGTTGACCCGCTTGCGCACGTCGGCCATGCGCTCGGCATCGCGCGAGAACATCTCCACGTACGCCAGCATGTGATGCCCGAAGCTCACCGGCTGCGCAACCTGCAGGTGGGTGAAGCCCGGCATGATCACGTCGACGTTCTTGTCGGCGAGCTCGAGCAGCGACCTCTGAAGATCGACCAGCAACCCGCCGATGAGGTCGATCTCGCCGCGCAGCCAGAGCCGGACATCGGTCGCGACCTGGTCGTTGCGGCTTCGGCCAGTATGGAGCCGCTTGCCGGCGTCGCCGACCAATTGCGTCAGGCGCGCCTCGATGTTCAGGTGTACGTCTTCGAGATCGAGTTTCCAGTCGAAGCTGCCGGACTCGATTTCCTCCGAAATCTGCTTCATCCCGCGTTCGATTGCGGCGTGGTCCTGCGCGCCGATGATGCCCTGTGCTGCCAACATCGCCGCATGCGCTAGCGAACCCTCGATGTCTGCCTGCCACAGCCGCTTGTCGAAGAAGACGCTGGCGGTATAGCGTTTGACCAGGTCGCTCATCGGTTCGGAGAACAGGGCGGACCAGGCTTCGGATTTCTTGTCGAATTGGTTTTGGGTCATGGGAAACAGTCGGGAGGCAATAATGGGTTGGTCACCCAGTGTTTCATTGATGCGAAACCCGTCGATTTTATCGGCCACCCCTTCTTCGCCCACGCCTTCGCAAGCCGGTGTGCGAGCGCCGCTGCGCGACGGGTCGGTGGTTTTCGATGCGTGCCAGATCGGCGTGGTGCTGCGTGCGGTGCTGTTCGTCGAGACAGTCGTCGCGATTGTCGCGCTGTTTCTCGCGTCGACGATCGCCGAGTGGCTGCTGCTTGCAGCCACCGTGACAGGCGGCGCGCTGCCCGCGACCTTGCTCTGGCTGCTGGCTGCCTGTGCGCTCAAGAAGCTGCTGGGGCGATTGCCCAAGCGGGGGCAGTACGCAGCCGGTGCCATCCTCGGCGCTGCGTCAGGGCTCTATGGATGCGCCCTGCTTCGCCTGACCGGCGTGGTCGGCGTCGCCCCATGGATCGGCAGTGCCCTGGCGGGCGCGCTGTTCGCAAGCTTGATGATGGCGGCATTGATACTCCGGGCGCGCGGGCAGACGCCTGCCGCCACCACCGCGCGGCTCGAAGAGCTTCAGTCACGCATCCGGCCGCACTTTCTCTTCAACACCCTCAACAGCGCCATCGCGCTCGTGCGCGAAGAGCCCGCGAAAGCCGAGGCAATGCTTGAAGACCTGAGCGAGCTGTTCCGGCAGGCGCTCGCCGATCCCGGGGACTCGGTCACCCTTGCTGATGAAATCGCACTGGCGCAGCGCTACCTTGCCATCGAGCAGGTGCGCTTCGGCGACCGCATGCGGGTGCGTTGGGACATCGATCCCGATGCCAATTCGGCTCGGCTGCCGCCACTGCTGTTGCAGCCCCTGGTGGAAAACGCGGTCAAGCATGGCGTGGAGCCGAGCCCTGAAGCTGCCAAGCTTCGCATCCGCACTGAACGCCGGGGCAGCCTGGTGCTGATCGAAGTCATCAACAGCCTTCCTCCACTGCGATGGGCGGACCAGCCCCTTCCGCGCGGCCACGGGATCGCGCTCGCCAACGTGCGCGACCGGCTGCGGCTTCTGCACGACATGCAGGCGCAATTCAGTGCCGGCATGGACCAGAAGCACTACCGTGTCCGCATTGCCATTCCCGCTGCATCATGAGCACTCTACGCACATTGATCGTCGATGACGAAGCCCTGGCGCGCTCGCGCATGCGCGCGCTGCTGGCCGAATGCCGGTCGCCGGCCGCCGAAGTGGTGTCCGAGGCCGCGAACGGTGATGTCGCGCTGAAATGCCTCTCTGCAACGCACTTCGACCTGGTGCTGCTGGATGTCCATATGCCCGGCATCGACGGCCTTGAACTTGCACGCAGTCTGCGCAGCCAGCAAGGTGCGCCGGCGGTGGTGTTCGTCACGGCCTATGCCGCTCATGCCGTGACAGCTTTCGACCTGGAGGCCGTCGACTACCTCACGAAGCCGGTAAGGGGCGAACGCCTTCAGCAAGCGCTGCAGAAGGTCGAGCGCCATCTCCGCGATCGCCGCGCCACCCCCCAGGCCGAGCCGCAGGACGTGCTGCTCATCCAGGACCGCGGGCGTACCGAAAGAGTGCCGCTGTCCGAAGTGCTGTATCTCAAGTCCGAGTTCAAGTACCTGACCGTTCGCACGGCATCTCGCAGCCATATCTTCGATGGCTCGCTGGCCGAGCTCGAAGAGCGCTACCCGGCGCGTTTTGTGCGCGTGCACCGCAATGCGCTGGTGGCACGCGGGGCGATCCGTGCGCTCGAAAAATACGATGATGGCGAGGATGCGGAAGGCTGGGCGTTGCGGCTGGACGGTATTCCCGAGCCGGTTGTGGTCTCGCGACGTCAGCTGCCGACGGTTCGAGAAGTGTTGAAGGAGCCGCGATGAGCGCCGTGACCGAGTCCGACTTGAAGATCAAGAAAAAACTCGAAGTCGTCGAGGTCGAAGGCGAAGCCAAACTGGCGTCTGCAGAAAAGGCGAGCGAAAGAACCGGAGAGGAGGTTCCGTCCGCCGAAGAGCCGCCGACCGAACGCGTGCTGCTGCACATGCCGGTCGATGTGCGCAGCGCCTCATTGGTGCTGCTTGCCGTCCTCGCCAGTGTCTTCGCGCTGCATTGGGCGGCAGCGGTGTTCATTCCATTGATGGTCAGCCTGATGCTGACCTATGCCCTGTCGCCTCTGGTCGACCTGCTCGAACGCTGCAGGATCTCGCGCTGGATCGGCGCGGCCGTGATCCTGCTCGGCGTCGGCGGAGCTTTCGGCTGGACCGGCTATTCGCTTTACGGCAATGCCTCGGCGCTGCTCGATGCCTTGCCGGTTGCGGCGCAGAAGCTGAGGCTCGCGATGCGCACCAGCCCCCGCAACGCGGACACGAGTGCCCTCGATACGGTGCAGAAGGCAGCCGCGCAGATCGAGCAGGCGGCGGAAGAAAACTCGGCCAAGGTTGCGGCCCGCAAAGGCGTGGCTCGCGTGGTGATCGAGAGGCCGTCATTCAATGTGCGCGACTATCTCTGGAGTGGCACGGTTGGCCTGCTCGCCGCGGCCGGCCAGCTCACGCTGGTCGGGTTCCTGACGTTTTTCGCGCTGGGGTCGGGGGACACTTTTCGCCGCAAGCTCGTGAAGATCACAGGGCCCAGCTTGGAGAAGAAAAAGATCACGGTGCACGTGCTGAACGACATCACCAAGAACATCGAGCGCTACCTGATGGTGCAGATCCTGACCAGCGCACTGGTCGGCGTTGCCACCGGGCTCTCCTTCTGGGGCATCGGACTGGAGAACGCGGCGGTCTGGGGCATTGTTGCGGCGGTGACCAATCTCATTCCCTACATTGGCTCTGTCATCGTCATGGCCGCCGCCGGGCTGGTGTCTTTCCTTCAATTCAACAGCATCCAGATGGGGCTGCTGGTTGGAGGCGTTTCGCTGTTGATCCACACGCTGGTGGGCAACCTGCTCGTTCCGTTTCTCACGAGCCGCTCGAGCCGCATGAATCCCGTCGCCGTGTTCGTCGGGGTGATTTTCTGGGGCTGGCTCTGGGGCATTTGGGGGCTTCTGCTCGGCATTCCGATCATGATGGTCGCCAAGGCCATCTGCGACCACATCGAGGATCTGCAGCCGATCGGAGAGCTGCTGGGCGAGTAGCTTTCCGATCGGCCTCTCTAGCCGGTGTTTCGAAGCCCTGCGGCCACGCCGTTGATCGACATGTGGATGCCACTGCGAAGGCGTTCATCAACCTGGCCGGCGCGATAGCGTCGCATCAATTCGACCTGCAGGTGATGAAGCGGATCGATGTACGGAAAGCGATGGCGGATCGACCGCTGCATCTCGGCATTCCCCTCCAGCCGCTGGCGCGCGCCGGTGATCAGAACGAGGGCGTCCGACGTGCGGTGCCATTCGGCCTCGATCATCGAAAAGACCTTCTGCCGAAGCTTGCGCTCCGCCACCAGTTCCGAATAGCGCGACGCCAGGGCCAGATCGCTCTTGGCGAGCACCATGTCCATGTTGGACAGCAGGGTGCGAAAGAACGGCCATTGCGCATACATGCGTTGCAGCAACGCTTGGCGCTCCTTGCGCGCGGCCGGATTGCCCACCGCGAGGAACTGCTCGATGGCGGAACCGAAGCCGTACCAGCCCGGCAGCGTGAGCCGGCATTGCCCCCAGCTGAAACTCCACGGCACGGCGCGAAGGTCTTCGATGCTGCGGCTTGGATTGCGCGAAGCGGGGCGCGAGCCGATGTTGAGTTCGGCGATTTCGCGGATCGGCGTGGCGCTGAAGAAGTAGTCGCCGAAACCGGGCGTCTCGTAGACCAGCGCGCGGTAGGCGGCCATGCTGGCGGCCGAGAGTTCTGCCGCCGCGGCCATGAAGGTGCTTGGCGCCGCCTTGGCCGTCGGCAACAGCGTGGCTTCGAGCGTGGCCGCGACCAGGGTCTCGAGGTTGCGCCGGCCGATCTCGTGGTTGGCGTACTTGGACCCGATCACTTCGCCTTGCTCGGTCAGCCGGATCTGCCCGCGCACGGTGCCGGGCGGCTGCGCAAGGATTGCCTGGTAGCTGGGGCCGCCGCCACGGCCCACAGTGCCGCCACGGCCATGGAACATGCGCAGGCGGATCGGCACGCGGCTCTCCGCATTCAATTCGTCGAACAATGCCACGAGGGCCAGCCCGGCGCGATAGAGCTCCCAATTGCTGGTGAAGATCCCGCCGTCCTTGTTGCTGTCGCTGTAGCCGAGCATCACGTCCTGCTCGGCGCCCGAGCGCTGGATCAGGGCATGGATGCCGGGCAGGGCATAGAAGGCGCGCACGATCGGCGCGGCGTTTCGCAAGTCTTCGATGGTCTCGAAGAGCGGCACGACGATCAGATCGCAGGTGGCGTTCTCCGCCAAGGTGCCGCGCAGCAAGCCAACCTCTTTTTGAAGAAGCAGCGCTTCGAGCAGGTCGCTCACGGTTTCGGTGTGGCTGATGATGTAGTGACGGATGGCCGCCGCGCCGAACCTCGCGCGCGCGGCGCGGGCCGCCGCAAAGACGGCGAGTTCGCTCTTCGCGAGCGGCGAGTAGTCGGCATCGGGAACGCGCAAGGGGCGCGCATCGTCCAGCAGACGCAGCAGCAGCGTCTGCTTGGCTTCTTCGGGCAGCGCGGCGTATTCGGGCTCGATGCGCGCATTGGCGAGGAGCTCGGCCACCACTGCCTCGTGCTTGTCCGAGCTTTGCCGGAGGTCCACCGTGGCGAGATGGAATCCGAACACCTCCACTGCGCGGATGAGCGGATGCAGACGTGAAGAGGCCAGCACGGCGCCGTGCTGATCCACCAGGGACTCTTCGATGGTGTGCAGATCGGCGAGGAACTCCTCGGCCTTGAGGTACGGATTCTGCGGCGGCACGGCGTGGCGAGCGGCTTGCCCGCCGGTCAGATCACGCAGCGTGGCTGCCAGCCGCGCATAGATGCCGGTCAGCGCGAGGCGGTAGGGTTCGTCGACGCGATGCTCGTTCTTGTCGGGCGAGCGCTCGGCCATGGCCTGCATCTCCACCGACACGTCCACCAGCGTGGCCGACAACGAAAGCTCGCCGCCGAGGAAGTGCACTTCGGTCAGGTAATGGCGCAATGCCAGCTCGGCTTGGCGACGCAGAGCGTATTCCAGAGTCTCGGCGGTCACATTGGGGTTGCCGTCGCGGTCGCCTCCGATCCACTGGCCCATGCGAAGAAAAGGCGCCACGGGAGGCGCGCTGCCGGATCCGTTGCCCAGCGCTTTCTCAAGCTCGGCATACACGCGCGGAATCTCGCGCAGAAAGGTCGCTTCGTAATAGCTGAGTGCGTTCTCGACCTCATCGGCCACCGTCAGCTTGGAAAAGCGCAATAGGCGCGTCTGCCACAACTGGGTGACGCGGGTGCGCATCTGCTTCTCGTTCTCGGCGTATTCGATGGGCGTGAGGGCATCTTTCTTGCCGGCGAACGCGAGCTGGCGCAGCGCGATGTCGTCGCGCGCCGCGAGCAGTTGTGCGATGGCGCGCTCGGCGTCGAGGATGCTCTTGCGTTGCACCTCCGTCGGATGTGCCGTGAGCACCGGAGACACATAGCTGTGCGCGAGCGATTCGACCACGGCTTCGGGCTTGATGCCGGCTTTGCGGATGCGTGCGAGGGCGACCGCCAGGCTGCCTTCGGCGCTTTCTCCGGCCCGTTCGGCCTCGGTGCTGCGGCGGATCTGGTGCCGGTCTTCGGCGAGGTTGGCCAGATGGCTGAAGTAAGTGAACGCGCGAATGACCCTGACCGTCGCCTCGGCGCTCAGCCCCTTGAGCAGATTCTTGAGCGCGCGGTCCGCGGCATGGTCCGCATCGCGCCGGAAGGCAACGGACAGCTTGCGGATCTTCTCGACGAGTGCATAGCTCTCCTCGCCTTCCTGCTCGCGGATCACGTCGCCCAGGATGCGTCCGAGCAATCGGATGTCGGCAATCAGCGGCAGGTCTTCGTCACTGGGCCTGCGCTTGGCGGCAGCAGGGGCGGGGGTCGTCTTCATGCGAATCTTCTCCTCGTCAGGTCGGCCTGCGGCAACGTTGCTGCGGCGCAACATGCTAGCATCCCTGCAGGTACTCTCTCTCACTGGAACGGTCTTGAGCAACATCGTGATCGCCACGCGCGAAAGCCGCCTGGCAATGTGGCAAGCCGAGCATGTCAAGGCGCTGCTGCAAGAACAGGGCCACACCGTCAGTCTGCTCGGCATGACGACGCGGGGCGACCAGATCCTGGATCGCTCGCTCAGCAAGGTTGGCGGCAAGGGCCTGTTCGTCAAGGAACTCGAACTCGCGCTCGAAGAAGGGCGCGCCGACATCGCCGTGCATTCATTGAAGGATGTGCCGATGGATCTTCCCGAAGGCTTCGCGCTCGCCTGCGTGCTGGAGCGCGAAGACCCGCGCGATGCCCTGGTCTCGCCGCGCTATGCCTCTCTCGATGCACTGCCTGCGAACGCTGTTGTCGGTACTTCGAGCTTACGGCGCGTGGTGCTGCTGCGTGCACTGCGCCCTGACCTCCGCATCGAGCCTTTGCGCGGCAACCTCGATACGCGATTGCGCAAGCTCGATGAAGGGCAGTACGACGCCATCGTGCTCGCAGCCGCCGGGCTCAAGCGGCTCGATCTTGAATACCGCATCCGCGAAACATTCGAGCCCGACACCATACTTCCCGCTGCGGGACAGGGCGCACTGGGCATCGAAATCCGGGCAGATCGCGCGGACCTCATCAACCTGCTCTCGCCGTTGTCGAGCCGCACCGACGGAATTGCCACGGCCGCCGAACGCGCAGTGAGCCGCGCCATGGGCGGTAGTTGTTCAATGCCGCTCGCGGCGCACGCCCGATGGCAGTCGAACGGCGCATTGCGCATCGATGCCGCCTGGGGCGACCCTGAGGGCGTGACGCCGCTGGTGCGCGTGCATGCCGTGGCCGAGGCGGCTGATCTTGCCCAGGCTGGCGCGCTTGGTGACTCCGCCGCCAGGATGCTGCGCGCCGCTGGCGCCCATTGACACGATGCCGCGGCGAGTGATCGTCACGCGTCCTGCCGCAGAGGCGGTGAAATGGGTGCATGCGTTGGATTCGGAGGGATGGGATGCGCTTGCGTTGCCGCTGATCACCATCGCCCCGCTCCATGACCGGACGTTGCTTGACGCTGCACGCCAGCGTGTCGGCGAATACGACGCCTTGATGTTCGTGAGCGCGGCAGCCGCCGGCCATTTCCTTCGCGAGTCGGAGGTCGATGCGGCCGTTCGCTGCCGCTTCTGGGCGACCGGGCCCGGCACGACCCGTGCACTGTGCGAAGCGGGCGTGCCTGGGTCGTCCATTGATGCTCCGGCCTCCGATGCCGCGCAATTCGATTCTGAGGCGCTCTGGCAGCTCGTGCGGGGCCAGGTGCAGCCGGGCACCCGCGTGCTGATCGTTCGCGGCGGCGACGCGTCCGGGCAAGCGACCGGTCGCGACTGGCTCGCTCGCGAAATCACGGAGGCAGGCGGCATCTGCGAAGGCGTGGCCGCTTACCGGCGCGTGAGCCCCAGCTTCAGCGACGATGAGCGGCGGCTCGCGGCCGAAGCTGCAACGGGTTCCGCAATCTGGTTGTTCAGCAGCTCGGAAGCGATCACCAATCTGCAGCGGATGACCCCCGGTATCGCCTGGCACGACGCAAGCGCAATTGCCACGCACGAACGCGTGGCGGACGCCGCGCGTGCAGCGGGTTTTGGGCGCGTGATCGTCTCCAGCCCGTCCCTGGCGGCACTGATCGCATCGATAGAATCCTGCGCATGAGCGACGCTTCCGTCCTGATCGAGCCCATGCCGGATTCCACTGTCCGCCCCCCTGTGCAAGCCGCTTCCCTGTCCGGCGCATCAGCCGCTGCCTTGCTGTGGAGATTGCTGATCGGATTGCTTGCGGTCGTGGCGCTGGTTGCGCTCATCGTTTCGCTGGCGCTGTGGCAAAGAGTCAGCGGCATGCAGGAGCAGCTGGCGCGCCAAAGCGCCGATGCCCTGGCACAGTCCCTCGAGGCGCGCACATTGGCCCGCCAGGCCCAGGAGATCGTTCGCGATACGGCCGGCCGACTCGCACTCGTGGAGACGCGCGTCGGCGAAGTCGCGCTTCAGCGTTCCCAACTCGAAGAACTCATGCAAAGCCTCTCGCGCTCGCGCGACGAGAACCTGGTGGTCGATATCGAAGCGGCCATTCGGTCGGCATTGCAGCAAGCGCAGGTCACGGGCAACGTGCAGCCGTTGCTGGCGGCACTCAAGGCCGGCGATCTGCGGATCGACCGCGCCGGGCAACCGCGCCTCGCGCCGCTGCAGCGTGCGATGCAGCACGATGCCGACAGGCTCCGCGCCAGTGCCAATGCCGATGCCGGCGACACGCTCCGGAGGATCGACGACTTGATCCGCAGCGTCGACGACCTGCCAGTTGTCAATGCTGTCTCCGCGGGCGGCAAAGGCGTGAATTCGCTCCAGTCCGAACCCTTGCCGCCCGGCGCGCCATGGTGGAGGCGTTTCCTCCTGCTGGTCCAGAACGAAGCGCGTTCGCTGCTGCGTGTCGGCCGTGTGGACCGACCGGAAGCGGTGCTGCTCACGCCTGACCAGACCTTCTTCCTTCGGGAGAACCTGAAGCTCAAGCTGCTCAACGCGCGGCTATCCGTGCTGTCGCGCCAGGTGGAAACGGCCCGCGGAGAGCTGGCGTCCGTCTCGACGTCGATCAATCGCTATTTCGATCCGGCATCGCGCCGCGTGCAGGCTGCGGCGACGATGCTTCAGGAGATTCAGGGGCAACTGAAGACCAGCGAGCCGCCGCGGGTCGATGAAACCTTGGCCGCGCTTGCCACCGCGGCCGCCGGTCGCTAGGCCCATGCGCGCAGCTCTCTGGCTTCTCGGACTGTTCGCCGTCGCGGCCGCCGTGGCGCTTTTCGCCGGCAACAACCAGGGCACGATCACTGTGTTCTGGCCGCCATGGCGAGTTGATCTGTCGCTGAACCTGGTGCTGTTGCTCCTGCTGGTGGCCTTCGTTTTCCTGCACTTCGCTTTGCGTGGTCTTTCGGCGCTGTTTTCGCTGCCGAAGCAAGCGCGCCAATGGCGCCTGCAGCAAAAGGAACGCGCATTGCACGGCGCGCTGCTCGATTCGGCCGTGCAGCTTCTGGCGGGGCGCTTCTCGCGCGCGCGCAAGGCGGCACTCGCTGCGCTGGTCCAGGAAAGGACGCTTGCCGCACTGGACGCCAAGCTTCCGCAGGCGCACCAGGTTCGCGTGATGGCGCATCTTTTGGCGGCTGAAAGTGCCCAGGCCCTTCAGGACCGGGCCGCGCGTGACGCCCACCTTCAGCAGGCGCTCAATGAGAGCGCGGAGCGCGGACTGATGGTCACTCCGGAGACGCGCGAGGGCGTGCAGTTGCGCGCTGCCCGATGGGCCCTCGACGATCGCGATGCGCCGGCTGCGCTGGCACGCCTCGAAGAGCTGCCGCACGGCGCCCAGCGGCGGACGCTGGCGCTGAGGCTGCGCCTGAAGGGCGCGCGGCAGGATGGGCGGACGCTGGAGGCGCTCGAAACCGCTCGGCTGCTGGCGAAGCATCGGGCGTTTTCGCAGTCGGCGGCGCAAAGTATCGTGCGCGGCCTGGCGACCGAGCTGCTGTCGAGCGTGCACGATCCGGCCCAACTGATGCGCGCATGGAGTGCATTCGAAGACTCCGAGCGCGAAATGCCTGAGGTCGCAATCCATGCCGCACAACGCATGGTGGCACTGCGCGGCGACCTGACGGTGGCGCGCGCGTGGCTCCTGCCGATCTGGGAACGCATGGTTCAGCAGCCGCAGAGTCTGGGCGAATCCCTGCGTGTGAAACTGGTGCGGGCGCTTGAAGCGGGGCTCGACTCGGTCGACGCCGAATGGCTCGCCCGCATTGAATCAGCGCAGAAGAACAACCCGCGGGACCCCAACCTGCAATACCTTGCCGGCATGGCCTGCATGAAGCGGCAGCTTTGGGGCAAGGCCCAACAGTTGTTGACTCGGGCAGGACTGGGCCTACAGGACGCTAATTTACACAGGCGTGCCTGGCAAGCGCTTGCGCAACTGGCCGAAGCTCGCGACGATGCCGATCAGGCTTCCGCAGCCTGGAAGCGTGCCGCGCAAACCGAAAGCCCCTGAGGCCGCGCGGCCGGCTGCGGAAAAGTGCTATTGAATCAATAGCATGCCGATGAGGGCACATCGGCCGTAGAGAGGGTCGGGCATTCTGGACGACGTCCCGACCGGCCTTTTTCCTACGCCGCCCTCTACCTAATGAACTACGCCAAGAAAGGGTTTGAGTGCCAGCCTTAGCTGAGGTACAGTTCGTAACTGTTTGCAAAAGTATTCATTCTTGGGTCACGATGAGGTCGGTCTTGAAACGTTTTTCACTACACGCCGCTTGTTTGCTTGCTGTCGGTCTCCTGGTACAGGGGTGCGCGCCGCTGGCGCCAGGCTTCCGCTCCGCGGGCAACGATGCCGCTAAAGCCGTTTCGCCTTCCGGCTTCTCGACGGCCGAGATCGATCCCCCGCCGGCTGGCGCCATCACCGAGATCACGCCGCAATTGATCCAGGCCCAGCGCGCTGCGACGCAGAAGACCACATTGGGTACGGAAATCATGGGCTTGCTCGGCGAGCCGGGCCCGTACCGACTCGGCCCCGGTGACGTCGTCGGCATCACCGTGCTGGACCACCCGGAAATCGTGTTCAGCGGCGTCCCTGCGACAACCGTGGCCGACCCGGCCAGCGTTTCCCCGGCGCCTGGCTTCATCGTGTCAAACACTGGCCAGTTGAGCTTCCCGTACGCCGGCTCGCTCGTGGTCACCGGCATGACCATCCAGGAAATGGAAGATGCGCTGGTCAAGCGGCTGTCGCGTGTCTACCGAAACCCGCAACTGAGCGTCCGTGTGGAGGCTTTCCGGAGCAAGCGGGCCTACATGGAAGGCGAGATCCGGCAACCTGGCTTGCTCGTGTTCACCGACATCCCGATGACGCTCTCCGAGGCGATCAATCGCGCTGGCGGCATATTGCCGTCGGGCGACCGCTCGTCCATCAATCTGACGCGCGACGGCAAGACGATTCGGCTCAACCTGATGGCCATGGCCGACGCAGGGATCGATCCGAGCCGCATTCCCTTGAAATCGGGGGACATGATCTACGTGCGCAACCGCGATGAAAGCAAGGTCACCGTGATGGGTGAAGTGACCCAGCAGCTTGGCATCCTGATGCGCAACGGCTATCTCTCGCTCAATGACGCCCTGACGGAAGTCGGCGGTCTGAACCTGACCACGGCGAATCCGCTGCAGATCTACGTCATCCGCAACGAAGAGAAGGGCGGCCAGTCGATCTTCCATCTCGACGCGGCGACGCCAACGGCGATTGCAATGGCGAACGGCTTCGACCTTCGTCCGAAGGATGTGGTGTACGTGGACCCTGTTCCGCTGGTGCAGTGGAACCGCGTGCTTAACCTGATTCTTCCGACCGCGACCACCGCGACCACGTATCGCGCGGTCGTCAGGCCGGTGCAATAGGCGCGCAACGTGAGCATTCGAAATGTCCTCATCGTGTGCATTGGAAACATCTGCCGCAGTCCGATGGCGACCGGGTTGCTGGGCGCTGCCTTGCCGCAAGCACAGCTCTCCTCGGCCGGCCTCGAGGCCTTGGTCGGGCAGCCGCCGGACCCGATCGCCTGCGACTTGATGAAAGAGCGGGCGGTCGACATTGCCGGCCATCGCGCGCAGCAGGTCAACAAGGACATGTGCCAGCGGGCCGACCTGATCCTGGTGATGGACCGCGAGCAACGGCGCGAGATCGAGACGCGCTATCAATTTTCAAAGGGCAAGGTATTTCGGCTTTGCGAGTTCAGCGATCAGGACGTGCCCGACCCCTATCGCGAGGGCCGCGATGCATTCAGGAGCGCTCTGGCGCTGATCGAGGACGGTACCCAGCAGTGGGCCAAACGCATTTCTAGAGTATCCAGTTGATGAACTCCTCATTCACACCCAAGACCGGACCCACTCCGAGTCCCAATCCAAGTCCCAGCTCGTTCGGCCCTACCGAGGAGGAGGACTTCGACCTCGGGCGCTACGTCGAGGTGCTGCTTGCAAACAAGTGGTTGATCGCCGCTATCACGCTCGTGGTGTTCGCGGTCGGCTTCGTCTACGCGTTCCTGGAGAGGCCGGTCTATGAAACCAACATGGTCATCCAGGTCGAGGAGCCGGACGCGAGCGGCAAGGGCGTGCTGAGCGAGGCCGGAGGCCTGATCGACCTGAAGACGCCCGCGAGCGCGGAAATCGAAATTCTCCGCTCGCGCTTGATTGCGACCCAGGCGGCGGAAGCGACGCGGCTCTACATCGTCGCGGGTCCGCGCTACATCCCCTACATCGGTGGCTGGTTGGCACGCCGCTCCACCGGCCTCTCGGACCCGGGCTTTCTATGGCTCGACGGCTATGTTTCGGGCCAGGAAGCCATCGCGGTGGATCAGTTCGACGTGCCGGTCGAGTTGGAGGGCGCGCTCTTCACGATCACTGCAAAGGGCGACAACAACTTCACTCTCTCAGGCCCGGGCTTGACCGAGCCGGTCGCCGGCACCGTGGGCGCGCCCCTGAAGACTGAATCCACGCGCGGGCCGATCGAACTGGTCGTGACCAAGCTGGCCGGCAAGTCCGGCGCGAACTTCAACCTCCAGCGACTGGCCAAGCTGCCGACCATTCTCGGCCTGCAGAGCAGCCTCAGCCTGACGGAACGCGGCAAGGCTTCCGGCATCATCAATGTCTCGCGGGAAGACACCGACCCGTACCGCTTGACGCGGATCCTGAGTGCGGTCGGCGACCAGTACGTCAAGCAGAACATCGAACGCAAATCGGCGGAGGCGCAGAAGACGCTCGCCTTCCTCGACGTCCAGTTGCCGCAATTCAAGAAACAACTCGAGGCTTCGGAAGAGGTCTACAACCGCTATCGGAACCAGAAGGGCACGGTGGCTTTCACCGAGGAAGCCAACCTCGTGCTCGGCCAGGCCGTCGACCGCCAGACGAAGCTGCTCGAGGCAGAGCAGCGCCGGCGTGAACTGGAAAGCCGCTTCACCTCGGCACACCCGCTGATCCAGACGCTGGACTCGCAGATCGCGGCCCTCAAGACGGACATGGGCGACATCCAGGCCAAGATCAAGGGCCTGCCAGCGATCCAGCAGGAAGCCGTGCGCATGGAGCGCGACGTCAAGGTGAACACCGAGCTTTACCAGTCGCTGCTGAACAACGCGCTGCAGTTGCGCCTGGTCAAGGAAGGCAAGGTCGGCAACGTCCGCGTGCTCGACCAGCCCGTGCTGCCGCTCTATCCGATCAAGCCGAAGCGCAATGTGATCATGGCCGCGGCCCTGGCGCTGGGGCTGTTCCTTGGCATCGTCGCCGCCTTCGTGCGCAACGCCTTTGTGGAGCGCCGCATTCGCGATCCATACGAGGTCGAGGCCAACAGCGGCTTGCCGGTGTTCTCTTCGATTCCGGTGAGCGCCAACCAGGACGCCATTGCCAAGCGGCGCTTGACCGGGGCGACGGGCGTCAGGCTGCTCGCGATCGAGCATCCGGACGATCCTGCCGTCGAGAGCCTTCGCAGCTTGCGTACGGCGATGCAGTTCGCGATGTTGGAGTCACCCAACAACCGGGTGCTGATCACGGGACCGACACCGGGCGTCGGCAAGAGCTTCGTCTCGGCCAACTTCGCCGCGTTGATGGCTGCTGCCGGGCGCCGCACCTTGCTGATCGACGCCGATCTGCGACGCGGCCACACGCACCAGTATTTCGGCCTGCAGCGCCACGGCGGGCTTTCGGAGTTGATCGCCGGCAGCTTGACCGTTCAGCAGACTGTGCACCGGCAGGTGGTTCCGGGCCTCGATTTCCTGGCGACCGGCCAACTGCCTCCAAACCCGGCCGAGCTGTTGGTGTCCGACTCGTTCAAGTCGATGCTGGAACGCCTGTCGGAGCAATACGACCTGGTTGTCATCGACACGCCGCCGGTGCTGGTGGCGGCCGACACCAGCACGGTTGCTGCGCATACCGGCACCGTGCTGCTGGTGGCGCGATCCGATCTTTCGACCATGGGTGAAATCAAGGAAAGCACACGACGGCTTTCAATGGGCGGCAAGGTCGCCACCGGCGTGCTGCTGAACGCGATGAATATCGGGCGCAGAGGCTACACCGCCTACAAGTACGGCCGCTATCGCCACACCAACTACAACTACGAGAGCATCCTGCCCGAAGAGCAGTGAAGCACTAGCGTCGACGGGGCGATAAAGCAGCGGCGGCGTCAGCCGCCGGAGCCTGAGCCGTTGACGCAGGCCACCAGATCCTGCTCGAACTGCTTGAGCACGGCGTCGCGATCGAAGCGTTCTTCGGCATAGCGCCGCGCCGTGAGGCCAAGTTCACGCCGCAATTCAGGCTTCGATGCGAGTGAAACCACGGCGGCGGCGAAGGCTGCCGGATCGTCGGGGGCAACCGCAATCCCGCAACGCGAGGCGACTTGGCCGAGTTCGGTCTCGGGCCGCGCCCCGGCCACCACGGGCCTGCCGCTGCTCAACATGCCCGTGAGCTTGGATGGCATCACGAGGTCCGCCGCATCGGCGCGCTGTGGCAGCAGATGGATGTCCGCAAGCCCCAGAAGATCACCGAGGCGTTCCCTCGGCTGAAGATCGAGAAAGCGCACGTTCGACAGCTTTTCGCATCGCCGCATGAGTTCTGCGCGGCCCGCGCCGTTTCCGCAGAACACGAACTGCAGTTCAGGCCGGCCTGCCAGCGCGGAAGCAGTCTCCGCCAGCGTCTCCAGCCCTTGCTTGGCGCCCATGTTTCCAGAATAGAGGGCGACCACCGCATCCGACGCGATGCCCAACTCGGCGCGATACGGGCTTTCCGCACTGAGCGGCCGAATGCCGGAGACATTGGCCCAGTTGGGGAGCGAGACGAGGCGCGCCTCGTCGATGCCCTTGCTGCTCGCGCGCTCCCGCATGCGCAATGAAATCGTCGATATGCGGTCGAAGCGTCGCATCAGGCCGCGTTCGACTGAAGTAACCAGTGATCGCAGCCGCGCGCCCTTGAGCAAACCCAGTTCGAACGCCGCATCCACTTCGTAGTCCTGGATGTGCAGCCATGCCTTGGCTGAACGAAGACGCGCAAACGCCAGGGCGGCGGGCGAGCAGAACAAGGGGGGCTCGGTGACCCAGACCACATCGGGCTTCCACTTCCATTGCGCCAGAAGGGCTGGAATGCTGGTCAAGGCAAAGCTGCCCAGGTGGAGCAGGCGGCGCAGCCCGGTCACCTTGCGGGGCACCCAGAGCGGCGTACGAATGACCGTCGCTCCATGCCAGTCTTCGCGGGCATAGCGCGATGCACTGTAGGCGGGCCAGACGGCCCAGTCGGGGTAGTAGGGCGGCGCCGTGACCACGCGCACTTCGTGCCCTTGCGCAGTCAGCCAGGCGACCATCTCACCGGTGTATTTGCCGATGCCGGTCAGTTCAGGCGCGAAGTTGATACCGTAGACGAGAAGCTTCATTGACCCTCAGGCGGCATTCCGATGCTCGCTCGGCGCGCGCTCGATGGGGCCGAAGTGCGAGGTGCCGGGAGAGTGGTCACCGATGATACGAACCAGCGTCTCCGCCACCTGTCCGATCTGGAATCGTTCCTGGAAGCATCGCAGTGCCGCGATGCGCATGGCGGTCACTTCCGCGCTCTGCAACGCTAGCCAGCGCTGGAGCAGATCGACGGTGCCTTCGAGCGTGTCGGCCGCGACGATACCCGCGCCGTCGTTCATGATTTCGCGCCAGATGTTCACCTTGTCGCTGATGAGCACGGGCTTGCCGCAAGCGAGCGCTTCGACCACGGCAATGCCGAAGTTCTCCTGGTGCGAGGGCAGGCAGAACACGTCGGCGGCGTAGAACGCTCCCCACTTGAGATCGCCGGAGAGCATCCCTGTCCAGCAGATGCGCGAAGCGATGCCCAACTCCTGGGCACGACTCTTCAGCCGGCCGACGATGTCGTCATCACCCGGGCCGGCCATCACCAGATGCAGGTCCGGCGAGTCGGCGAGCACGCGCGCAAACGCATCCACCAGCAGATCGCCGCCCTTTTTTTCATGGATGCGGCCGAGGTAGAGCACAAATCGCTTGCCTTGAAGCTCGGGATATGCCGACAGGAACGTCGATGAGAGGGTTCGGCCATTCGAAGGCGGTGTCGAGGTTCCGTACGAGCCGACGACTTCGCGCGCCCTGTAGAGCCAGAAGGATTCGCGCGCGAGCAGGCGTTCTTCTTCACATGTGAAGATCACCGCCGCGGCGTCGCGCAGCACGCGGTATTCGCCCCAGGGCCAATACAGCCACTTCTTCATGTGCTTGAGCGGGTAGCGGCGCTTGAACCATGGGTCCAGCATGCCGTGTGTATAGACGAAGTACGGTGTCGTCGAACTGCGCAGCGCGCGCCATGCGGCAAGCCCGGTGTATTGCCAGAGGCCGTTGACGATCACCGCGTCGTACTCGTCGGCATGCGCCTGCAGCCAGGGGACCACGCGATCGTTGTAGAGATAGCTGCCGCGCGAGGGTCCGAGCGCGGTGACCTGGCCGGGAAACCCGGTCACGTGATCCGCATCGGGGCTGTCGAGCGTGATCAGATCACCCTGGTGCCCAAGCGCAGCGAGGGCATCACGAAGACGCCTGACGCCTTCGACGGTGCCGCCGCCACGCGGATCGACCGATGGAACGAAGTGGAGCAGTCTCACGTTTGAGAGATACGACGCGGAAAGATCTCGAGCCTCGGGTAGCGGAAGACCAGGAGGGCGAAGGCGAGCACGATGCCGAACAGGCCGTTGGCGGTCAACTGACCGCTCGACTGCCACGTCAGTATGGCCAGCGTAGCGGCGAGCCAGACGATCAAGGGATAGGGTGAGTTCGTCTTCGCGCTAAGGCGCAGGCTCTTGAAGATACCGACCCCGATGACCATGATCTTCAAGAACGTATAGGCGAAGCCCAGCAGGCCGCCTTCGAGCAAGATGCGCCCGCCCTCGGATTCGGCCAGCGCGAAGGCCTCCGAAGTGCCGACGCGCACGAAGGTCGCCAGGTTCGAACCGTAGCCTACGCCGCTGCCTAACCAGCCGACCGCCTTGTAGACGTCCGATTCGCCGAACAGGATCGTGAGAACGCGACCCCAGAAGTTTTCCGCTTCCGACGCTTGTTCAAAACGAGTTTGGGTGACGCTGATCGACTCTTGAAAGAAGTAGGCGAAGAGCGCGAAAAGCGCCACTGCGGCAACGACGGCGAGAGCAGCCGCCGGCTTGTGCTGGACCTTCGAGAAAAAGAGCCGGCCGGCAAGGTAGGCCACGAACATCATTCCTGACGAGATCACGGCGGTTCTCGAGCCGCTCACCAGCGCCCCCACGGCGAAGGCCGTGAAGACCGCGAGCGCGAACATGAATTGCCAGCTGCGGTTCTTGCGCGCCGACAAGATACCGAAAACCAGCGGTGCGATCGTCGTCATGAAGGTGGCATAGCCGGACGTGAAACTGAACGTGCCGGTTGTGCGCACGACCCCGACCACGGCGACGAAGATCCCTTCCTCGTCTGTGGTGTCCAACTGTGTGTTGATGCGGGCACCTGGCGGAGAGAAGTGCTGCACCACGGCAAGCGGCGCCATCACCAGCATCATGCAGGCGCCTGCGATGATCGAAGCCCGGTAGTCGGCCTCGGTCAAGCTCGCAAAGGCAGCCACCGCGAACCAGCTATAGAGCAGCCAGAAGCGCAAGCCGATGATGAGGATGGTCGGCGAGCTCTCGCTTCCGACGAGTTGCAGCAGCCCCCATCCGAGCACCAGGCACGACCAGGCGATCATCACGGACACGACCTTCATCTGCCGTCTCAGGTGGCCGTATCTCCATGCGTGAAAGATCAAGAGTAGCGCCGTGACGTCGCGCAGCAGGATCAGCGGCAACGTGACCGAAGACGCCAGCCATTTCCGCAATGCGCCTTCGAAAACGATGATCACGAACACCGTGAGGAACATCCAGCCGGCGCGGCTGAGCGCCAGCGACTTGTTCAAAGCCCGCGGAAAGGCGGAGTTGGCGAGCGTGGCGCTCATGGCAACGGCTTTTCCGGATTCATCGAGCCCTTGTCGGATGCCGGGAAAGCATCGGCCGAAGCGACGAGCGGACCCTTGCTGCGCCCGATCCAGGCTTCGTAGGGCGCCAGGAAGATCACGGGGTCGTAGTCGAGGTCGCGCGGCCGCACGTCCAGGCGAATGCTGGCGGGATTGCCCGTCGCAACCGCCAGCGGTGGAACGTCCTTCGCGACCACGGCGCCAGCACCGACGACGGCGCCATAGCCTATCGTGACGCCCGGCAGAATCGTCGCACCGACGGCGATCCACGCGTAGTCGTCGATACGAACGGGCTTTCGGAACTGGCGCCAGGTCGGATCGCCGACGTGGTGACTCCCAGTGAGGATCGTCACCCGGTCGTTGATGACCACCCGCGAGCCGATGGTGACCTTTTCAAGGGCGACGATTTCCACCGAGCGGGCGATGAATGTCCGCTCCCCGATGCTGATGTTGGCGCCGGGCCCCTTCAGGTCGGGCGAGTCCAGCACTGAAAGCCGTCCAATCTGAGTGCCTCTTGAACGCAGCTTGCGCCTGTGCCAGGTCATGGACATGAGCGCGCGGAACTGAAGTGCACGTTTCGCCCAGACCACCACCCAGCGCCTCGAACCCAGTTCGGGGCGCTCGCGTGACGTCCAGAGAAATTGCAGGTCGTTCACTTTACTTTTGGACCTCGGTCACCAAAGTCTTCAACGCGGACACATGCGCATCGATGCGATGGGGTTCATACCACTGGCGCGCCTCGCGGCCGATGGCCAGTGTGTCCGAAGTCGCAGGGTCCAGCGAGGCGAAGCCCGCAGCATAGTGCACGCTGGGCCGCAGCCCGTCATGGGCGTCGTATTCCTTCGAAAGCAAGACAGGGCAGATGCCATGCGCGCAGTAGGCGGCAAAGACGCCGCTCTTGGAAACGTAGTCCGTGGGATAGGCGAGGGCGCCGCAACTTGCCTGCGACAACTCCTTGCTGACCTGGTCTGCCGAAAGCTTTCCGTGCGATACGACGCCTTCTGCTCGAAGCCGCTGGACGAGCAACGGGTCCTGCGAAGCGGGCCCGATGTCATGGATTTCCAGGCCGGACTTCCTGGCCCAGCGGAAAACCTCGCCCTCGGCCCATCGGTAGACATTCGCACGAACGCCTGCGCTGCCGAAGACGACGAGCCTCGGAAGTCTCTCGGCATCGATCGATTGCGGCTCTCCGACGTTTGAAAAAACCGGCAGCACCCGATGGGGCGTGCCTTGGCGTTGGTCGAGCAGCCAGCGAGCCGACTCGTCCCGATTGGTCAACCAGAAGTCTGAAACGGACACCAACTCGCGCGCGATCCGCTTCTGAATGCTGTTGAGCCAGAACGCCGAGCCCCAAGGCGGCCCGAACGCAAAAAGTTCATGGAAGACGACGCCGAAGGAGCCGAACTGCGAACGCAGGCTGTCAATCCTCTTGAGGAGCCACAGGGGCACGCCCCTTTTCTGGAAGCCGTAGCCGCTGAAGTGGAGCAGCAGAAGATCGCCGGACCACGATGATGAGTCTGTGTCCGGCGTGAGTTCGAGCGGCGGAGCGTGAAGCGGACCTGCGATGGTGCTCGCATAGTCCTGCACGCCACCGCCGCCGGGGGGAATCAATGAAACCGATGATCTTTGCATGTTGGCGAACCCGGCCCGGCAAACCCCGCTCAGGCGACCAGTTCTTCGCTGCAGAAATCTTCGTAGGCGTGCGCAATCCCGTCGTGCAGCGACATCCTGGGCGTCCATCCCAGCTTGCGAATCCTTGAAATCTCCAGCAACTTGCGCGGCGCACCGTCCGGCTTGCTGGTGTCGTACTGAATCTGACCGCGATAGCCCACCACGTCGCTCACCAGCTGCGCCAGCTCGGCGATCGACAGATCCTCGCCGGTTCCCACATTGATGTGGCTCGCCATGACTTCCGTGTGGGCGGCATAGACCTCGCGCGGAAGGTCCATGACGTGGACGCAGGCGCTTGCCATGTCGTCCACGTAGAGGAATTCGCGCTTCGGCGAGCCCGTGCCCCAGATCACGACCGCAGGTGCGTCGGCCAGCTTTGCTTCATGAAAGCGGCGGATCATTGCCGGCAATACGTGGCTGTTCTCTGGGTGGTAGTTGTCGCCGGGTCCGTAGAGATTGGTCGGCATGACGCTGCGGAAATCGCATCCGTATTGCCGGTTATAGCTCTCGCAGAGCTTGATGCCGGCAATCTTTGCGACGGCATAAGGCTCGTTGGTCGGCTCCAGCTTGCCCGTGAGCAAGGCATCCTCGGACATCGGCTGCGGCGCGAGACGCGGGTAGATGCAGCTGGACCCCAGAAAGAGAAGCTTGCTCACGCCCGTGCGCCAGGACTCGTGAATCAGGTTCGCTTCGACCATCAGGTTCGAGTAGATGAACTCTGCCGGATAAGTGTTGTTGGCGTGGATGCCGCCGACCTTGGCGGCCGCCACATAGACCTCTTGCGGCTTTTCGGCGGCAAAGAAAGCTCTGACCTCAGCCTGGTCGGTGAGGTCGAGCTCCGAATGGCTCCGGCTGATGATGTTCGTGTAGCCCTTGTCAGAGAGGCTGCGGACGATCGCGCTGCCCACCATCCCGCGGTGGCCCGCCACAAAGATTCGCTTCTGAAACTCGTTCATTCGATGTCACCTCGGCGCAGGATTGAAGATTCAGGCGAGCTTTTTTTCGCCTTCTGCGGCCGCGGACGCCTCGTCGAAACGAACGACATCGTCATCGGCCAAGTAGCCACCCGTCTGGACTTCGATCACTTCGAGCGTGGTCTTGCCCGCGTTTTCAAGCCGATAGACCGCACCGACGGGGATGTAGATCGATTCGTTTTCCTTCACGAGCCGCACCACGTCGTCACAGACGACCCGCGCCGCCCCTTTGACGACGACCCAGTGTTCGGCGCGGTGATGGTGCATCCGCAACGCAAGTCGCGCGCCGGGTTTGACGGTCAGCCGCTTCACGGCAAAACGCTCGCCGTCGTCGATGCTGTCGTAGGCGCCCCACGGCCTCGGAATGCGGCGATGCCGGGTTGCCTGGCTTTGTCCTTGTGCGGTCAGCAAGGCGACCACATCCTTGACCTGCTCCGCACACTCACTGTGAGCAACGAGCAGCGCGTCGGGCGTGTCGACGACCAGCAGATCCTTCGTACCCAGGGCGACCACGGGCCGGCTGGGCGCATGGATGAAAGTATTGCTGGCGCCCATTGCAAAGCCGTGGCCGCTGATTCGGTTGCCGTTGACATCCGCGTCGTGCAGATCGGCGACCGCATTCCAGCTGCCGACATCGCTCCAGCGGCCCTGAAAAGGGATCACCGCGACCCGGCTGCATTTCTCCAGTACCGCGTAGTCGATGCTTTGGCTGCGACAGCGTCCGAAGGCTGCGCTGTCCATGCGGAGGAAATCCCCGTCCGTCTCAATCGCCGCAGTGGCCGCCTTGCATGAGTCAAGAATGTCGCCGGCATGCTCCGCGAGTGCGGCGATCAGCACTTTGGCCTGCACCAGGAGAATGCCTGCATTCCAGAGATTGCCGCCCTCAAGCAGCAACTGTTCGGCACGTGCCGCGGCCGGCTTTTCGATGAACGCTGCCACCGCATGGCCTGCCTCGGTGGCAAGCGCGCCGTCGAGCTTCTCGCCTTGACGGATATAGCCGTAGGCCGTGCTCGGAAAAGTCGGCTCCACGCCGAACGTCACGAGGTAGCCCTGCAGCGCCGCGGGAATCCCCTGTTGGATGGTCGCAACGAACCGGTCACCTTCCGGGATGTGATGGTCAGCCGGCGCAAAGAGCAGCAATTGATCGGGTTCAGCCAGGAGCGCCACCGCTGCCATCGCGGCTGCCGTATTTCGAGCGACAGGTTCGAGCAACTGCTTGCCGCTCACTTGTGCGGCGTCAATGCCTTCCTGGACGAGAAACCGATGCTCTTCGGCGGCTACACAAGTGACTTCAGTATTGAGCTTGCGAAGGCGCTCGAGCGTGAGCAGGAGCAGGCTCTTGTTGTCCACCAAGGGGGCGAACTGCTTGGGCAGAGTCTTGCGCGAAAGTGGCCACAGGCGCGTGCCACTACCACCGCAGAGCACGACGGGCTGGACGGAATTCATCGAGACCCCTCTCCGCTCACGACGGCCCGAACCGTTTTCAGCAGGATCTTGATGTCGAGCCAGAGCGACCAGTTGCAGACATATTCAACGTCGAGTTCGACGCGGCGCGCATAGGAGAGCCGGTTGCGGCCGCTCACTTGCCAAAGGCCGGTAATGCCGGGGCGCACTGCGCAGTAGTGTTCCCAGCCTTTTCCGTAGAGACTCCGCTGGCGTTCCATGCAGGGGCGTGGCCCGACGAGACTCATGTCGCCCTTCAGTACGTTCCAGAACTGGGGCAGTTCGTCCAGGCTGAGCTTGCGAATGAACATTCCGATGGGGGTGATCCGCGGGTCTTTTTCGAGCTTCTGGAACGTGTCCCATTCGGTCCTGGCCATGTCGTTGCGGCTCAGGAACTCATCCAGTACGTCCTCCGAGTTGCGCACCATCGAGCGAAACTTGTAGAAGCGAAACCGCTGCCCGCGTTCGCCAAGCCGGTTTTGCCAGAAATGCACCGGCCGACCCATGCTGACGGCCACGCTCAACGCCACGATGAGGTACAGCGGGCCGAAAAGGGCAAAGAAAATGAGCGCACCGACGATATCGATCATCCTTTTGGCTGTGCGTTCTAAGTAGCTCAACCGCCTTGGCTGCGCGTAAGCAGGGGGCACCGAAGGGCCACCCCCTTCGGAAGAAAAACGCCGGACCACGTTGCCATTTGCGGTCGAGTCGGAACGAAACATTTGAACTTCTCCCGTATCGGGTGCTGCCTCAATCGAGTGAGCGGGGCAGTGTAACGCTTTACTACTATCGGCAAGAATTTGAACATATGCTGCTGCCGCTGTCGTGTCAACAAAAGCCGTACATCTTCCGCCAAACGGCCTAGGCTTCCCCTCTGTAAAGGGAAGCGTTCGGATGCTTGGTGCATCGCAACATGCTCGGTGACAGTGTAGTCCTTTGGTATGACAAATTGTTAACGAGGCTGTAGGAAAAGGTGTTGTTTACATACGCCGTTTGGCGAAACGTGAAGAAATCCCAACGGGAGTCGTTTGGGCGATGCGGCCTCAGGAATGACTCGGGAAGGCCGTTTCGGATGGGAGCTGGAGCTCCCGTGAGAGGAAATAGCGAGCCGCGCCGCGGCCCCTCGGGGCGCGGTGGTCGTAATGATGGTCAGGTGAAGGACGCCGCGTGCCAGCATTTGGCGGACACTCGTGTCGGCGGAGTCTGGCGATGAGGGCGGTCCCCGCTTTTTCTGCGCCTCGCCGCCCACAAGACAAAAAAAAAAGGGAGGACAAGCCTCCCTTTGATCGAGACGGAGGGCGAGCCTCCCCAGTTCAGGGGTGAGCGCCCGTGTCTTGCGTGGCCTTCTCGAAGGGCAACACCATTCCGGCCAGGTCCTTGCGAGTTTCGACCAAGACCAGCGGGCCTTCATCGATGACGATCGCCGGCGGCCGTGGGCGGGGAATGTGTGCCGGCTTCGGCTCTGCCGCTATGGCAGCCCTGACCTGCGCAACCCGCTCTGCATCCGAATTGACCCAATGCAAGCCCGATCCTTCGGCGACCTGCGCCAGTTCGTCCAGAGGCAGGACGAATGGCTGGACCTTCGGAAGTGCGCGGGCAGACACGCGAGGCTCGACTACGATCGGCGCTGCCGCGACGGCCAGCGCGGGTTCTTTGCGAGCCGGCGCCGACACTTCCCGGAGATGATCGCCTTCCGTGGCCGCCGGCGTCGCCATGGCCGTTGCGATGGCTGGAGCCGTCAGCGGAGCAGCCGCATCGGTCTCTTCGCGCGGTGCGCGGTCGCGACGGTCGCGGCCGTAGCGATCACGGGAACGCCCGCGGCGCTCGTCGCCTTCGCGGCGCGGTGCAAGTTCCGCTTCCTGGCCGCGGTCCTCATGGCCGTCCGTCGCCGCAACAGCGTCGCGATCAAGCATCGGCTGCTGTTCCGGAGTAGAAATCTCCCCGGCTTGTGCGACGCTCTCGTTGCGCCGTTCCCGACGTCCTTCGCCGCGATCACCGCGATCGCCGCGGGGTGCGCGCTCTTCCCGAGCATTCCGCCCGCCGCGCTCGGCTTGTCCAGCATTCGGCGTCGCTTCCGCATTGAGGCTCGTGTCGCGGGTGGCTTCGACGCTGCGTTCGCCACGTTCGCCACGTTCACCCGTACGGTCTCTGCGCTCGCCGCGAGCGCGCGGAGTGCGTTCGGAGGGCGCTGCGGAGTTGTCCGGAGGGCTGGTCGAGGCCATTGCCTGCGCGTCGAATTGAACATCCGCCGCCTCGATCGGCTGTTGGCGTGCATCGCCTTCGCGTCGTTCGCCGCGACCGCGGCGTTCTCCGTCGCGGACGGGCCGTGCTTCTCGCGGTTCCCGGGTCTGGTTGTCGTTGCGCGCTTCGTTGCGTCCTTCGCGACGTTCGCCTTCGCGGCGTTCCCCCTCGCGGCGCTCGCCGGAGCGACCACCGCGACGTTCACCCTCGCGACCGTTGCGGCCTTCGCCGCGCCCGCGACGCTGTTCGCCGTCTCGAGCGGTGCGTGGAGCTTCGCCGTCTCGAGCCGTGCGGCCTTCCTTGCGAGGTTTCGGAGCTTCGACTGGAATGGCGGCGGGAGCGGGGGCGGCAACCGGAGCAGCACCGAAAAGGCTCTTGATCCAGCCAAAGAGTCCGGATTCCGCCGATTTGACTGGCGCCGGGGCCGCCGGCGCTTGGCTTGCAGCTGCCGGCGTCGCGACTGGAGGGCGAGCGGCTTCCGGCTTCGGTGCCATCACAGGCGCCGGCGCATCGGGCAGGACGCCCTTGATCACCGGCGTCTGCCTGTTGGTGGGCTCCTGCGATCGACGGGTCACCGAAGTTGGGTCCTCGACCTCGTCTGCCATCTTGTAGCTTGCTTCGATGTGGTCGAGGCGCGGATCGTCGTGCTTGAGCCGCTCCAGCTTGTAGTTGGGCGTTTCGAGCGTCTTGCTGGGCACCATCAGCACGGTCACGCGCTGCTTGAGTTCGATCTTGGCGATCTCCGGGCGCTTTTCATTCAGGAGGAACGAGGCAACCTCGACCGGAACCTGCACGTGGACGGCCGCGGTGTTGTCCTTCATCGATTCTTCTTGAATGATTCGAAGGATCTGCAGAGCGCTCGACTCCGTGTCGCGAATGTGGCCGGAACCGCCGCATCGCGGGCAGGGGATGGAGGAGCCTTCGCTGAGCGCCGGCTTCAGCCGCTGGCGGCTCATTTCCATCAGTCCGAACTTGCTGATCGAACCGAACTGAACGCGTGCACGGTCTTGTCGCAACGCGTCCCGCAGGCGGCTTTCGACTTCGCGGCGGTTCTTGGACTCGTCCATGTCGATAAAGTCGATCACGATCAGCCCGCCCAGATCCCGCAAGCGCATCTGGCGCGCCACTTCGTCGGCAGCCTCGAGGTTGGTTCGAGTGGCGGTTTCTTCGATGTCGCCGCCCTTGATGGCGCGTGCCGAGTTGACGTCGACCGACACGAGTGCTTCGGTGTGATCGATGACGATTGCGCCGCCGCTCGGGAGCTGCACGGTCCGGGCATAGGCCGATTCGATCTGGTGCTCAATCTGGAACCGGCTGAAAAGGGCCGCATCGTCGCGATAGCGCTTCACGCGCGACGCATGCTCCGGCATCACATGCGCCATGAACTGCTGCGCTTGGTCGTAGATGTCGTCGGTGTCGATCAGGATGTCGCCGATGTCGTGATTGAAGTAGTCGCGAATGGCGCGGATCACGAGAGACGATTCCTGGTAGATCAGGAAGGCGCCCTTGCCGCCCTGGGCTGCGCCATCGATGGCGGTCCAGAGCTTCAGCAGGTAGTTCAGGTCCCACTGCAGCTCTGGGGCCGAGCGCCCGATGCCTGCCGTGCGCGCGATGATGCTCATCCCCTTGGGGTATTCGAGCTGGTCCATCGCCTCCTTCAATTCGGCGCGGTCGTCGCCCTCGATTCGCCGGCTCACGCCACCGCCGCGGGGGTTGTTCGGCATCAGGACGACATAGCGTCCGGCCAGCGAAATGAAGGTCGTCAGCGCCGCACCCTTGTTGCCGCGCTCTTCCTTCTCGACCTGGACGACCAGTTCCTGGCCTTCCTTGATGGCGTCCTGAATGCGAGCCTGGCTTGCCGACACGCCTTCGGCGAAATATTGTTTTGAGATTTCCTTGAACGGCAGGAAGCCGTGGCGGTCTTCGCCGTAGTCGACAAAGCAGGCTTCAAGCGACGGCTCGACGCGCGTTACCACGGCCTTGTAGATGTTGCCCTTGCGCTGTTCGCGTCCTTCGATTTCGATTTCGTAGTCGAGGAGCTTTTGCCCGTCGACAATGGCCAAGCGGCGCTCTTCGGCCTGCGTGGCGTTGATCAGCATCCGTTTCATGATGCGTTGTCCTTCTGTATGTTTCGTCTCGTTCTACCGGTCCATGACGGACCTAACGATGCACGGACGACGCGTCGCGAAACGAAGGAATTGCCGCTAAGCCCTGGCAGATGGTGGCTGCCGCGCGAGCGCGAGCAGCCGCATCGAGAGTCAACTCGATGCCGGCCAGGGTGGGGGCGCATGGATGGGCGCGAGCCCGACGTGATGTTGACTCGCCGTGTTGTCAACGGCGACTGGCGCAATGGTGGCGCGCACAGCTGGCGGCTCAATGCCCGAACTCGTCGGCATCAGCCAACGCAGGACAAGTTGAACCAATAGCATCAACACAAGGTACTCGCTTCGATCCGCCGGCAGCTATGAGCCTGCCGGCTGGGGTATTCCGTATCGGTGTTTCGTGGGCGTCGGCTTGACTCGGGTGCAGTGCCCGCCGCCTTGCGCGTTTGCGCGTGGCTTGCGAACTCGACATCAAAGCGGCATCGACCTCACAGCGCCGCTTGCAGTGCTCTAAACTTCTGATTAATCAAGCACTTACATGGCCGCGCTGGTGAAAAACATTATAGGTGCGAAGCCGAGCCCCGCGGCGACCGAAGTTCGCTTTCTGACGGTCGACGAAGAGTCTGCCGGGCAGCGGTTGGATAACTTCCTTTTCCGCCAACTCAAGGGCGTACCGAAGACCCACGTCTATCGGATCATCCGGTCGGGAGAGGTGCGCATCAACAAGGGGCGCGTGCAGGCCGAGACTCGCCTGGCCTCCGGTGACGTCTTGCGTCTTCCTCCGGTCCGCGTATCACCTCGGTCAGAGGAGGGCGCATCTGCGCCAGCGCCCGCCCGTGAATTCCCTGTGATCCATGAAGACGATGCGTTGGTCGCCATCGACAAGCCTGCGGGCGTGGCGGTTCATGGCGGCAGCGGCGTGAGCTTTGGGGTCATCGAGCAATTGCGCAGGGCGCGGCCTGCCGCCCGATTTCTGGAACTCGTGCATCGGCTCGACCGGGAAACGTCGGGCATCCTCCTGGTCGCCAAGAAGCGCAGCGCATTGACCGCGCTGCAAAACCAGTTCCGCGAGCGCGAGACCGGCAAGACCTATCTCGCGCTGGTCGAAGGAAGTTGGCCGGCCAACAAGAAGGTACTTGACGCGTCCCTTGCCAAGTATTTGTTGCCGGGTGCTGACGGCACCTCTGATGCAGGAGAGCGGCGCGTGCGGGTCGTCGCCAAGGACCACCCGGACGCCATGCGGGCGGTCACCTTGGTGAAGGTGCTTTCCAGCTTCACCCTGAAGGGAGACACTGCGCCTGTATCACTGCTGTCGGTCACCATCAAGACTGGCAGAACGCACCAGATCCGAGTGCATCTTGCATCGGCAGGTCACGCGATCGCGGGCGACGACAAATACGGCGATTTCGAGCGCAATCGAGCCCTCCAGAAAATCGGCCTCAAACGCATGTTTCTGCATGCGTGGCTCTTGCAATTCACCCATCCAGCGACCAATGAACGCATGGAGCTTCGGGCCAATCTGCCGCCTGAACTGCACGCGTTGATGCCCCAAGCTGCACTTGAAGTGCTCGCGACCCATTCCTCGACGATTCCACATGACTGATAGCCGCCCACGCCGTTTCGATCTGATTGCTTTTGACTGGGACGGGACACTTTACGACTCGACCCGCCTCATCGTTCGGTGCATTCAGGCGGCGGTGGTCGACGTCGGCGGTGCCAAGCCGAGCGAAAACGACGCCGCCTGGGTGATTGGCCTCGGCCTTGCCGAAGCGCTCGCTCGAGCCGCCCCGGACGTACCGAAGGAAAAGTACGCCGAACTGGGTGCGCGCTATCGTTATCACTATCTTCAGCATCAGGACGATCTTGTGTTGTTCGACGGCGTTCTGCCGATGCTCGATGCGCTTCGGGCGCGCGGCTACATGCTCGCCGTCGCAACCGGCAAATCGCGCCGCGGACTGAATGAGGCGCTGGCTACAGTTGCTTTGCGCGATCGGTTCGATGCTTCTCGCACGGCCGACGAGACCTTCGGAAAGCCGCATCCCCGGATGTTGCTCGAACTGATGGAAGAGCTCGATGCGTGCCCCGAACGAACCCTCATGATCGGGGACACCACGCACGATCTGCAACTCGCGATCAACGCCGGCTGTGCGAGTGTCGGCGTCAGCTACGGAGCCCACAAACCCCATGAGTTCGACGCCTTGTCTCCGCTGCATGTGGCGCATTCAGTCTCTGGTTTGACCGACTGGCTTCTTGGGAACGCGTGACAATTCGCGCATGAGCGAGTGCATTCCTCTTTGCAATGCCGCTGATCTGGTCGAGGGCGGGCGTGGCGTGCCGTTCGATGTGGTGCATGGCGGGCAAGCATGCCGCGCCTTTGCGATCCGATTCGAAGGCCGGCCATATGCCTTTCTGAACCGCTGCAGCCACGTCGCGATGGAGTTGGACTTCCAGCCCGATCGCTTTTTCGACGACTCCGGGCAGTGGCTGCTGTGCGCAACCCATGGTGCCGTCTACAAGCCCGACACAGGGGAATGTGCCGGGGGCCCTTGCCGTGGCGGGCTGGTGAAGATCGCGTTGAGCGAGCATGACGGCGTTGTCCACTGGCATACTGACTGGAACCTCCAACCTCTCGTCTTCTGAAATGACAGATTCCACCCGCAAGGAGCCCGAGGGTTTCGAGCCTCTCGAGCGCACTGCGCCCGGCCCTAACCCAACGATCATGTCAAAGAACGACCCGACGCAGCAAGCCGGCTGGGAGCGCGCGACCCTTGAAAAGCTGGCCTTTGCTGCCTTGCGCGAACAACGAGCCAGCCGCCGTTGGAAGATATTCGTTCGGCTCGCGTGGCTGGCGTTCTTCATCTTCCTGGCGTGGTTTGCCGTTTCGCGCGCGACGCCAACAGCCGCCAAGACGACCGCGCATACCGCTGTGGTTGAAATCAAGGGCGAAATCGCGGCGGGCGCGGATGCGAGCGCTGAATTCGTGGTCGCGGCTATGAAGACGGCGTTCGAAGACGACGGCGCAAAGGGCATTGTGCTGCTGATCAACTCGCCCGGCGGCAGTCCGGTGCAGGCCGGCATCATCAACGACGAAATCAAGCGTATGCGCGCCAAGTACAAAAAGCCGATCTACGCCGTTGTCGAGGAGACCTGTGCTTCCGCCGCTTACTACATTGCCGCCGCAACCGACAAGGTTTTCGTCGACAAGGCCAGCATTGTCGGAAGCATCGGTGTGCTGATGGACGGTTTCGGATTTACCGGCCTCATGGACAAGGTCGGCGTGGAACGCAGGCTTCTGACCGCGGGCGAAAACAAGGGCTTCCTGGATCCATTCAGCCCGATGAATGACGCCCAGCGTGCGCACGCGCAGCAAATGCTGGATCAGATCCACGCGCAGTTCATCGACGTGGTCAAGACCGGCCGCGGCAATCGGCTCAAATTGGACACTCCCGGCTTGTTCAGCGGTCTGTTCTGGAGTGGCCAGCAGGCGATCGAACTAGGGCTCGCCGATCAGCTCGGCAATGTCGACTATGTGGCCCGCGAGGTGATCAAAGCTGAAGAAGTCATCGACTACACGCGTCGCGACAACGTCGCCGAGAAGCTTGCGAAGAAATTTGGTGCAGCCCTCGGCGACGCCTCGGTGCGAGCCCTGCACGCCGCGCCTGCTTTGCGCTGAATTGAGCGGGCTACTCTGAATTGGCGCGGCGCGCCGACGCGGCGAGTCCGGCGGCAAAGACCACCACGACGTACAGCGCGGCCGTCAGACTGCTGAGCTGCGCAAGGAAGCCGATCACCGGCGGCCCTGACATGAAGCCGAGGTAGGCCACGGCCGATACCGCGGCGATGCCTTGTGCCGGATCGACGTCCGGCACGCGCGCAGCGGCCGCAAAAAGAATCGGCACCACATTGGCGAAGCCGACGCCAACACCTGCGAATCCGATCAGGGCCATCCAGGGCGTGTCCGTGATCAGCACCAGCGTCATCGACAAGGCGGCGAGCAGCGCGCTGCCGCGCAGGAGCACGTCCGGCGCAAAGCGCGCGCGCAGGGCATCGCCGCCGAAGCGGGTCAGAGCCATTGCCGCGGAAAAACTCGCATAGGCGAGGGCGGCTTGCTGCTGCGGGCTGCCCAATTCCTGCTGAAGATAGAGGACGCTCCAGTCGTAAATGGCGCCTTCGGCAATCAGTCCGAGCGCCGCCAGCACCCCGAGTACCGCGAGAGTGCCGCGAGGCATCCGGAAGCCTTCGGCCGCGCTGGCGGACGCCGTTGCCTCTTTCGGGAGCATCCGCCGCGCGGACAGTGAGACGGTGAGCGCCATCGCCGCCGCGACGAGCAACAGATGGTGGTGCGCGGCCATCCCCGCTGCAATGGCCGCACTGCCCGTGGTAGCGCCAACCATGCCGCCGAGGCTGAACATGCCGTGCATGCCGCTCATCAACGGTTTGCCGCCTCGAAGCTCGAGTTGCGCTGCCTCGGTATTGATTGCCACGTCGAAGACGCTCGTGGCGATACCGAATGCAGCGAGTAGGACGAGCAGCGCGGCATAGCCTGGCGCGATCAACAAACCTGCCAGCAGCAGCGCATATATCGAACCGCAAACGCCCGCCACACGAGCCGCGCCGTAGCGGCCGATCCATCGACTCGCCTGCGTCAGGCCCAGGAGCGCCCCCACTCCTGCCGCGAGCAGCGCGAGCCCCAATTGCGCTTCATCGACGCCGTAGTGCGCTTTCACGGTGGGGATGTGGACTCCCCACGTCGCAAAGACAAATCCTGAACAGAAGAACTGCGCTCGCGAAGCCCAGCGCATGCTTGCGGAAACGACCGTCATGGCGTCGGCGGGGTGGTCAGCGGCCGATGGCGAATACCGCCGGCGCACGCTCTTCCGCCAGCCGAGGACGCGCGCGCCAGGCTTTGACCGTTTCGCTGCGAACGTGCGAAGACCCCAGGGTGAGCCCGCTCGCGACGGCCAGGCGGGTGTTGTGCTGGAGCGTCTGCGTCAACGCCTGCAGCATCACGGCATTGCGATAGGGGGTTTCGATGAAAAGCTGCGTCTGGCCGGTCTTCAGGGCAAGCGCTTCGAGCTCGCGTATGCGCCGGATTCGCGCCTCGGTGTCCTGCGGGAGATACCCAACAAAAGCGAAGTTCTGACCATTGAGCCCGCTCGCTGCCAGCGCGAGCAGCAGAGATACAGGACCGGTCAGCGGAACGACCGCGATGCCCAACTCATGCGCTGCCCTCGCTACGGACGATCCCGGATCCGCGACGGCGGGCATGCCTGCTTCGCTGAGCAGGCCAACGTCGTGCCCTTCGAGCGCAGCGGAAAGAAGAGGGCCGGCATCGAACTGGCCGCCGTGGTCGCCTTTCTTGTGCACTTCGCGCGGCAATTCCTGGATCTGCAGAGCTTGGAGCGGGGCCGCGAGCGGCAAGATGGCGTCGATCCGCTTGAGGTAGGCCCGAGCCGACTTCGCGTTCTCGCAGATCCAGTGCGTGATCTGGGCGGCCGCTTGTAGGGTGCCACGTGGCACTGTGGCTTGAAGATCCAGTTGCTCGTCACACCCGAAGTCCAGCGGTGCCGGCACGAGGTACAGCTTTCCGTAGGCCTCGATATTCACAGCAGGTCGACTCCTGCCGCGCGCAGCATCCTGGCTGTTCGAATCAGCGGCAGGCCGATGAGGGCGGTTGGATCATCGCTTTCGATGGCATCGAGCAATGCGATGCCCAAGCCTTCACTCTTGGCACTACCGGCGCAGTCGTAGGGTTGCTCCGCGTTCAAGTAAGCCTCGATGGCTGCGTCACTCAAGTCGCGAAAAGTTACCTTTACCGGCGCAAGGTCGCGCTGGGTGAAGCTGGTGCTTTGGCAAACAACCGCGACTGCCGTCTGAAAGATCAGGGTTTGGCCGCGCATTCGCCGCAATTGGGCTGTAGCACGTGCGTGGTCCCCAGGTTTTCCAAGGGGCTCGCCGTGCAGGTCGGCCACTTGGTCGGATCCAATCACGATCGCTTCGGGGAAAAGGCGCGCGACCGCTTTTGCTTTTTCGAGTGCCAGTCGATCGGCGAGCGCGGCTGGCGTTTCGCTTTCCATTGCAGTTTCATCAACTTCAGGCGCCTGAATGTCAAAAGGCAGGCGCAGTCGGAGCATGAGTTCCCGGCGATAGCGCGATGTCGAGGCAAGAATCACTTGGCGTTGCATGGTCATGATTGTGCGCGAGCGGTTTAGACTGGCGCGGATGACGAGAGAATTTGCCCCCAGCCGGCTCGACGTGAATGGCTTCGCCGCATCTGCTGCAGTCCTTTCCGCAAACGAGCCCCTCCAGAACTACGAACGCCTGCGCGCCGAGTTGGCGGCCCCCGCTGACGATTTGACCGTTCGATGGGAAGCCGCCGGCCAGACCCGCAACGGGCCGGAAGGCGCCAACGTGCCGTGGCTACACCTGACCGCGGAAGTTCGGGTTCAGCTGGTATGCCAACGTTGCCTTGCGCCTGTCGAGGTGACGCTGCATATCGACCGCTGGTTTCGTTTTGCCGCCGACGAAGCGACCGCCGCGGCGGAAGATGAGGAGGCGGAAGAGGACGTGCTCGTGGCGAGTCGTGACTTCAACCTTCACGAGCTCATTGAAGACGAACTTCTGATGGAAATCCCCGTCACGCCGCGGCACGAGGTTTGTCCTGAGCCGATGCGACTCTCCGCCGTGGACCCCGACTTCGAGGCAGCAGAGGCAGAGCGGCCCAACCCGTTCGCTGCCCTTGGCGCATTGCGTTCCGACAAGACAAAATAGGCCGCAACACTTCCATTTGGCGTGTGGTGTCGCGTTGGGCTATACTCACGGGCTTCGCGCGCGCCGCCGCTAGTGCTTCAAAGCGTTATCGCCGCCCCGCATGCACACCAACTCACCCGAATACTTCCAGGAGCCAGTATGGCCGTCCAGCAAAACAAGAAGTCGCCGTCGAAGCGCGGCATGCATCGTTCGCACAACGCGCTGGGCGTGCCCGGCATTGCCGTCGAGCCAACCACCGGCGAAACGCATCTGCGTCACCACATCAGCCCCAACGGTTTTTATCGCGGCCGCAAGGTGCTCAAGACCAAATCTGAAGCCTAACTTCTCCTCAAGGCCAGGGCCCGAAGCTACTTTTCCCGTAGCGTCGGGCCTTTGTTTTGATGCCCACACCGCCTGCACTCGTTTCAGCGTCGCCCGTGATCACGCTTGCTGTTGACTGCATGGGCGGCGACCATGGTCCGCGGGTCACCCTCCCGGCATGTCGAGCATTTCTAGAGCGTCACTCGGAAGCATCGCTGCTTCTTGTGGGAATGCCTGACGCACTTGCAAATTTTTCGCACCCTCGGGCGACGGTGATTCCCGCTCGCGAAGTGATCGGCATGGACGATCMTGTCGAGGTGGCACTGCGAAAGAAAAAAGACTCGTCCATGCGAGTCGCCATCCAGCAAGTCAAGGATGGTGTGGCGCAAGCCGCCATCTCTGCCGGGAACACGGGCGCTCTCATGGCGATCGCGAGGTACTTGCTGAAGACACTGGACGGGATTGATCGCCCTGCGATTGCTCCGCAGTTGCCCAACAGCAAGGGCGGCGCAACAACAGTGCTGGATCTCGGTGCCAATGTCGACTGCGACGCCGAAGATCTGCTGCAGTTTGCGGTGTTGGGATCTGCGCTGGTGTCGGCGCTGACTGGCAACGAGGCCCCGTCCGTGGGGCTCCTCAATGTTGGCGAAGAAGCCATTAAAGGCAGCGAAACTATCAAAAGAGCTAGTCAGCTGCTACGCAAGGCTGCCAACTCGCAGGATCTGAACTTCTACGGAAACGTGGAGGGCAACGATATTTTCAAAGGGACCACCGACATCGTCGTCTGCGACGGCTTTGTCGGCAACGTCACGCTGAAGGCAACCGAGGGCGTTGCCTCGATGATCGTGGACTTTCTGCGGATCGAATACACCAATGGGCTATTCAGCAAATTTGCCGCGATCGTGTCCTATCCGGTCCTAAAAGCGCTCAAAAAGCGGCTTGACCACCGCAGGTACAACGGCGCAGCATTGCTCGGCCTGCGCGGCCTCGTCTTCAAGAGCCATGGCTCTGCCGATGAAGTGGCCTTCGGGCACGCGCTTGATCGCGCTTATGATGCCGCTCGCAACAACCTGCTCGATCGCGTGCGGGCTCGCATCGCCCACGCCGCGCCATTGCTTGCGCGTCAGAATTCGGCGGCGCCGGCCGCCGCCGCGGCGCTCCACGATTGATGACTCCTTTCTCCCGCATTACAGGCACTGGCAGTTACCTGCCACCTCGCCGTGTCACGAACGACGATCTCGCCAGAGACCTGGCCACCCGGGGCGTCGAGACTTCTGACCAATGGATCATCGAGAGGACCGGTATCCGGGCTCGGCATTTCGCGGCTCCCGACGTGGCGAGCAGCGATCTGGCCCTGGAAGCCGCAAAGCATGCGCTGGAGTCTGCCCGACGCAGTGCAGCGGACATCGACCTGATCATCGTCGCGACCTCCACACCCGACATGGTGTTCCCTTCCTCGGCAGCCATTCTTCAGAACAAGTTGGGCATTGCCGGATGTCCGGCCTTCGACGTTCAGGCGGTATGCAGCGGATTTGTGTATGCGTTGACGGTCGCAGACGCGATGATTCGGACGGGAAGTGCCAAATGTGCGCTCGTCGTCGGCGCGGAAGTGTTCTCTCGCATTCTTGATTTCAACGATCGCACCACGTGCGTGCTCTTCGGCGACGGCGCTGGGGCTGTCATTCTCGAGGCCAGCGACGAACCGGGAATACTTTCAAGCGATCTGCACGCCGATGGCAAGCATGTGGGCATCCTGTGCGTTCCGGGTCATGTGTCGGGCGGCTCGGTCCTGGGCACGCCATTGCTTCACATGGACGGGCAAGCGGTTTTCAAGCTCGCCGTGCGCGTGCTGGAAGACGCGGCTCGCGCTGCCTTGCAGAAGGCCGGCAAGTCGGACAACGACATCGATTGGCTGATCCCGCACCAGGCGAACATCCGCATCATGGAAGGCACAGCAAAGAAACTGAAGTTGCCTCGTGAAAAGCTGATCGTCACCGTTGACGAGCACGGCAATACTTCGGCAGCCTCCATACCGCTGGCGCTCGACCATGCTGTTCGAAGCGGCAAGGTGAAGAAGGGTGATACCTTGATGCTCGAGGGCGTTGGCGGCGGTTTCACATGGGGCGCGGTGTTGCTCAACTATTGACAAGCTGGTTTCCCCGACCGAGCCCCCGCTGAATCACCACGAACAATGAAAACTTTCGCTTTTGTCTTCCCTGGGCAAGGTTCCCAAGCTGTTGGGATGCTCGACGCTTGGGGTGATCACCCTGCAGTGACTGAAACCTTGCGTGAGGCTTCCGACGCTCTCGACCAGGACATCGGCCGTCTCATCAACGAAGGTCCGAAGGAGTCGCTGGCCCTCACGACGAACACGCAGCCTGTGATGCTGGTCGCCGGAGTGGCGGCGTGGCGCGCCTGGATTGCAGAGGGCGGCGATCTGCCGTCTGTCGTCGCTGGCCATTCGCTGGGTGAATACTCCGCACTGGTCGCGTCAGGGGCCTTGACGTTGGCCGAAGCTGCACCGTTGGTGCGCTTCCGTGCTCAGGCGATGCAGCAGGCCGTGCCCATCGGCGTCGGTGCAATGGCGGCCATCCTTGGCATGGATGCAGAGAAGGTCAAGGCAGGTTGCGCCGAGGTGACCCGAGCGTTCGGGGCTGCCAGCGCAGAAGTCGTCGAAGCGGTGAATTTCAATGATCCGCAGCAGACCGTGATTGCAGGCAGCAAGGCTGCCGTCGACAAGGCGTGCGAGGTATTGAAGGCGAGCGGTGCAAAGCGGGCGCTTCCTTTGCCAGTGTCGGCGCCCTTTCATTCAAGCCTGATGAAACCTGCCGCAGAGGCGTTGCGTGAGCGGCTGGCGTCGGTGGTGCTTGTGGCCCCGCGCATTCCGGTGATCAACAACATCGACGTGAGCGTGACGTCCGATCCCGAATTCATTCGCGATGCTTTGGTGCGTCAGGCAGCGGGCCCGGTGCGATGGGTCGAGACTGTGCGTGCCTTGAAGGAACGCGGCGTGGAGGTCATTGTCGAGTGCGGGCCAGGCAAGGTGCTTGCGGGCATGGCAAAGCGAATCGAGCCCGAAATTTCGGCGGCATCGGTCTACGACCCGGCGACGCTCGCCGAAACGCGGCAATTGCTCGGCGCTTGAGCCCGAAGGTTTTTCATGAGTACACCCAAATTCGAAGGACAGGTCGCGCTGGTTACCGGCGCGTCGCGCGGAATCGGCGCCGCGATCGCGGCCGAACTGGCGCAGCGCGGGCTCAAGGTCATTGGCACAGGCACCACCGAAGAAGGTGCGGCCAAGATCACTGCGGCGCTGAGCGCGCATGGTGGCCGCGGCTGTGCACTGGACGTCAACGACGGCCCGGCGGTCGAGGCGCTGATCGATGAGATCGTCAAGGTTTACGGCGCCATCCACGTACTGGTCAACAATGCCGGCATTACCCGAGACACGCTCGCCATGAGGCTGAAGGACGCTGACTGGGATGCCGTGCTGGACACCAATCTGAAGGCCGTTTTCCGCCTTTCGCGTGCGGTCATGCGGCCCATGATGAAGCAGCGCTATGGCCGAATCATCAATATCACGAGCGTGGTCGGCGCTTCAGGCAACGCGGGGCAAGCCAACTATGCGGCTGCAAAGGCTGGCGTTGCAGGAATGACGCGAGCCTTGGCGCGCGAACTCGGCAGCCGCAATATCACCGTCAATTGCGTGGCTCCGGGTTTCATCGAAACCGATATGACCGCCAGTCTCCCGGAGGCGCAACAGCAGGCGCTGCTCGCCCAGATTCCATTGGGTCATTTGGGCAAGCCCGCCGACATCGCGCATGCCGTCGCCTTTATGGCCTCTCCGCAAGCCGGCTACGTCACGGGGCAGGAACTGCACGTGAATGGCGGCATGCACATGTAAGCTGCGGGCGCAACACTTTTCACCAGCGGCTGTGCGGCAATTGCCACAATACGGCCGGCTAAAATCCACCGTTTACCTACAACCCTCAGAGGGAACAAAATGAGCGATATCGAAGCACGTGTCAAGAAAATCATTGCCGAACAACTCGGCGTTGAAGAGTCCCAAGTCACCAATGAAAAGGCATTCGTCGCCGACCTCGGTGCAGACTCGCTCGACACGGTCGAACTCGTGATGGCGCTCGAAGACGAATTCGGCATCGAGATCCCGGACGAAGACGCCGAAAAGATCACGACGGTCCAGAACGCCGTCGACTACGCCACCAAGAACCAAAAGGCCTGATCGGCCAAGCTGAGTCTCCGTTTCTTCGGCCCCGCAGTTTCCATGCTCGCGCGTGCCATGCAGCGGTCTCAGTGCTCCCAGAAAGGTTTGCCGGCATGACCAAACGCCGCGTCGTCGTGACCGGGCTCGGTTGCCTCGCTCCTGTCGGAAACACCGTCACCGAATCCTGGGCCAATCTCTTGGCCGGGAAGTCGGGCATCGAGACCATTACCAAGTTCGATGTGAGCGCTTTTTCCTGCAGGTTTGCAGGCGAAGTGAAGGGTTTCGACATCAAGCAGTACATCCCGGAGAAGGAAGCGCGCCACATGGACCGCTTCATCCATTTGGGGCTCGCCGCAGCAATGCAGGCAGTGCAGGATAGCGGCTTGCCAACCGGTGATGCATTGCCGGAAGAGCAGGCGGTGCGCATCGGATGCAACATCGGCTCCGGCATCGGCGGGCTCCCGTTGATTGAAGACACCCACGCCGAACTGGTGAACCGCGGCCCACGCCGTGTGTCTCCATTCTTCGTGCCGGCGTCCATCATCAACATGATCTCCGGCCACGTCTCCATTCAATATGGATTCAAGGGTCCCAACATCGCTGTCGTTACTGCCTGCACGACGGGCTTGCATGCAATCGGAACGTCCGCTCGCATGATCGAGTACGGCGACGCCGATGTGATGATTGCCGGCGGCTCCGAATCTACGGTTTCCCCCTTGGGATTGGGGGGATTTGCAGCGGCAAGAGCCCTGTCCACCCGGAATGACGATCCGTCCACCGCGTCTCGGCCGTGGGACAAGGACCGCGATGGCTTTGTACTCGGCGAAGGTGCTGGCGTTCTCGTGCTCGAAGAGTATGAGCGCGCAAAGGCACGAGGCGCCAAGATCTACGCTGAAGTCTCAGGTTTCGGAATGAGCGGAGACGCCTTTCACATGACTGCGCCGAACGTCGACGGTCCGCGGCGGTCCATGGAAATGGCGCTGGCCAATGCTGGCGTAAACCCTGATCAGGTGCAGTACATCAACGCCCATGGAACGTCGACCCCGTTGGGCGACTTGAACGAAACCAACGCCATCAAGAATGCGTTTGGTGATCACGCCAAAAAGCTCGTCGTCAATTCGACCAAGTCGATGACCGGCCACTTGCTAGGCGGTGCCGGCGGCATCGAATCGGTGTTCACGGTTCTTGCGCTACATCATCAAAAGAGCCCGCCGACGATCAACATCTTCAATCAAGACCCGGAGTGCGATCTCGACTACTGCGCGAATGTAGCGCGTGATCTCAAGATCGATGTCGCGGTCAAGAACAATTTCGGATTTGGCGGCACCAACGGCACGCTGGTGTTCAAGCGCGTTTGATTCTGTTCGACTCATGCACAGCGCCCCCTCGGTGAGCTATCCGGTGGGGCGCTCGCGCAATGCGGAGCGCATTCTGCTGATCTCGTGGGGACTTGGCGTCTGCGCTGTCTCGATTGCCTGCGTGCGGACGCCGGGCACCGGGTGGCGAGAGGGCCTTCTGCTGTTGACCGCCATTGGCGCGGGAATGATGGCATTGGTTGGCGCCATCCGTCACTCGGCATCGGCTGATCTGATCTTTGACGGGCAGCATTGGACAGCGTCAGGAGAAGCTCCGATTCAAACGGCTCGGGCAAGCGTGGCGTTGGATCTCCAGTTCCTGCTGCTGGTCTGCTTGTCTCAATCTGGTCGTAGGCGGCGCTGGATCTGGCTCGACCGCAATGCCATGCCTGCTCGATGGACAGATCTGCGCCGTGCGCTATATTCGCGCGCTGCTCCGACCGATCCATCAAGTCGCGCGCCGAGTTCGACTGGGCCGAACGCCCTCAAATCCTCATCATGACAGCTTCGCCACCCCCAGTGCCACCCGGCGCCGGTCTTGCCGATGGGCCGGCCGAAGCTGCCAAACCTGGGGAGGTCGATTTTCAGCTCGTTCAGCGAACAGTCGCCGGAGACCAGAAGGCGTTCGAGCTGCTCGTCATCAAGTACCAGCGGCGGATCGAGCGCTTGATTGGACGGATGGTTCGGGACGTCAATCTGGTCGAAGACATCGCCCAGGAGACTTTTATCCGAGCCTATCGCGCGCTCCATCAGTTTCGCGGCGAAGCTCAGTTCTACACCTGGCTCTATCGGATCGCAGTCAACACGGCAAAAAAGGCGCTGGTAGACATGAAGCGCGACCCGACGGTATCGGAGAGTGCCTTGCGTTCGTCTTCCGAAGACGACGATGAAACTTACCGACCCGGAAACGAACCAATCAGCGACGAGACCCCCGAATCCGTTTTGGCTGCCAATGAAATTGCGGCGGCCGTTGAAGCGGCGATGGAAGCACTGCCCGCCGAGCTCCGGCAGGCAGTGACGCTGCGCGAGATCGAGGGGATGAGCTATGAAGAGATTGCCGAAGTCATGAGCTGTCCGATCGGCACGGTGCGGTCGCGCATCTTTCGGGCACGTGAAGCGATTTCGGCCAGGGTCAAACCCTTGCTGGACAACCAGTCCGGCAAGCGCTGGTGAGCAGGTGAATAAGATGAACACAAACTTGGTTCGTGAGCAGGTGTCCGCGCTTGCCGATGGCCATCTGCGCGATGATGAATTCGCACAGATCATCGGCCGAATTTGCGTGGACGAAGAATTGCGTTCTGTATGGCAAACCTACCATCTGGTTGGTGATGTGCTTCGGTCGGGCGCGCATGCGGCATGCAGCGATAGTTCGACGTTCCTGTCCCGGCTGCAGGGCCGATTGGCGTCCGAGCCCGCAGCCCCGCCTCTCATTGCTGCACCGGTGGATGCAAGTCCGGTACAGAGTGTGCATGGCGAAGCCGCCAACGAACCTGCGTTTCGCTGGAAGCTGGTCGCGGGCGCCGCGTCTCTGGCAGCGGCGGCGGCGATAGGCTGGAACTGGGTGGGCGTGGGTGGTGGGCGTTCCGCGGATGCGCAACTGGCGCAGCAACAAGCTCCTTCAGCGGTCGTCGCAACGGCGAACACCCCCAGGCCGCCGCAGACATTGGTTCCTGCGCGCGTGCTCGTCGGGTCCGGAGATCCTCAGGTCATGATTCGTGACCCGAGGCTGGACCAATTGCTCGAGGCCCATCAGCAGGTTGGCGGCGCGTCCCAGTTGCCGTCGGGCTTCCTGCGCAATGCCACCTTCGAAAGACCTTCGCGCTAATTGCGTGCCTGCTCCTCATGCAATGACTGTCTCGATGCAAATACCCGCGCGCAGGTCCGCGATCCTCATGGCCGCACTGTGCATGGCGCAGTTTGCTGTCGGGCAGACGCGGATGCCCTCACCGCCAGCGAAAGGCGCCAGTAGTGCGGGCGACGCTCCGGCTCTGGGTGTCGTGGAGTGGCTCCAGCGCATGCATGCCGCTTCTCGGCAGCGTAGCTATGCGGGCACGTTCGTTGTTTCCGCCGAAGCCGGTAATCTCTCGAGCGCCCGGATCTGGCACGTGTGCGAAGGCGATCTGCAGATGGAGCGGATCGAAGCCTTGTCGGGGCCGCCCCGGTCCACTTTCCGGCGCAACGACCATGTCGTGACCTTTCTGCCGGAATCAAAAATCGTCAAAAGCGAAAAGCGGGAAAACCTTGAACTGTTCCCGAGTTTGTCGGGTTCTCCGGATTCCTCGATCGCCAATTTCTATGATGTTCGCGTGATCGGCAAGGACCGTGTGGCTGGCTTCGATACCGACGTGGTGCAACTCGAACCGCGGGATAGACTTCGGTTCGGCTATCGCGTGTGGAGCGAGCGGCGGTCAGGGCTGGTCTTGAAGCTGCAGACGGTAGACGGCGACAAAAAGGTGATCGAGCAGTCGGCTTTTTCCGAGCTTCAGCTCGATGCACCGATCAAGGTTCACGCGCTGACGCAGATGATGAGCAGCACCGCGGGTTACCGGGTCGAGAAGTCCGAGCTCGAGCGCACGACGGCGCAGCGCGAAGGGTGGACGCTGAAGAAAGACGTTGCCGGCTTCAGGCCGGTGAATTGCTATCGACGACCTACCGCCGGCGAAGGTCAGGGGCACACGATGCAATGGACTTTCTCGGATGGCCTTGCCTCTGTCTCGTTGTTCCTGGAGCCTTACGATGCCGAGCGCAAACCGCAGGAAGTGCTCCTTGCGCTCGGAGCCACTTTCACGCTCACGCGCCGCTTGGTCGACAAGGATGGCGAATGGTGGCTGACTGCCGTGGGTGAGGTGCCGCCGCAGGCGCTGGACGCTTTTGCACAAAACCTCGCGCGCTTGCATTGAGTGTTGGCGCGCATAGATGGTGTTTTCAGTCTAAGTCTCTCAAACGAAAGAAGCTGATGATGTTCAAAGTCGAGGGGAACACATTCCGCTCATGCTTGCTGGCCTGCGCTGTCGCTGTCGTATCGACAACTGCATTGCTGCCATCAACTCCGGCATCCGCCCAAACGCGCGTGCTTCCGGACTTCACCGATCTGGTCGATCAGGTCGGTCCCGCCGTGGTCAACATTCGTACGGTCGAAAAGGTGACGCAGGGCGGCAACCCCGAAATGGACGAGGAGATGCAGGAGTTCTTCCGGCGCTTCTTCGGCCAGCCCATGCCAGGGGTGCCGCGGCAGGGTCCCCGGCCGAATCGGCCTCAAGCGCCGCAGGAAGAGGAGCGGCCCCGCGGCGTGGGGTCGGGCTTCATCCTTTCGTCGGATGGCTTCGTCATGACCAATGCCCACGTCGTCGATGGCGCGTCCGAGGTGCTCGTGACCTTGCCGGACAAGCGTGAGTTCAAGGCCAAGATCATCGGCGCAGACAAGCGGACAGACGTGGCGGTCGTGAAGATCGATGCGACAGGTCTTCCTGCGGTCAAGGTCGGAGACATTTCGAAGCTGCGGGTCGGCGAATGGGTGATGGCGATCGGGTCTCCGTTCGGCCTCGAGAACACGGTCACCGCTGGCATCGTGAGCGCCAAGCAACGGGATACCGGCGACTACTTGCCCTTCATCCAGACTGACGTGGCGATCAATCCCGGAAATTCGGGCGGCCCGTTGATCAACATGCGCGGCGAAGTCGTTGGCATCAACAGCCAGATCTATTCACGGTCCGGCGGGTTCATGGGTATCTCCTTCTCCATCCCGATCGATGAAGCCATTCGCGTGAGCGATCAGTTGCGTGCGTTCGGCCGTGTTTCGCGTGGGCGAATCGGCGTGCAAATCGATCAGGTGACCAAGGATGTCGCCGAATCGATTGGCCTCGGCAAGGCACAAGGCGCGCTCGTGCGCGGAGTGGAGTCAGGGTCTCCGGGCGAGAAAGCCGGGATCGAGCCGGGCGACATCATCACCAAGTTCGACGGTAAAGCCATCGATAAGCCAAGCGATCTGCCGCGCCTGGTCGGAAACACGAAGCCGGGGACCAAGAGTTCGGTGACTGTGTTCCGCCGCGGCAATTTGCGGGACTTGAACGTGACAGTCGCTGAGATCGAACCTGACAAGCCAATCAAGCCAACCTCTGATCGGGAAGACTCGTCCAGCAAAACGCCAGCATCAGCCGCTGCCAAGTCGATGGGCCTGACGTTGAGCGATCTCACTGAAGCGCAGAAGAAAGAGCTGAAGCTGAAAGGTGGCGTGAAGGTCGATGCAGCCTCGGGTGCCGCGGCTCGGGCTGGATTGCGCGAGGGGGACGTGGTCCTCGCGATCAGCAACGTGGAAGTGGCCAATGTGAAGGACTTCGAGGCGGCCCTTGCGAAGTCGGACAAGAACAAGCCTGTGAGCCTGCTTTTCCGTCGAGGCGACTGGGCGCAATATGCGCTGCTCCGGCCCGCACGCTGAACTCTTCTCGTGCGTCAAGTGGCCCCACCGCGCGGTCGGGTTTGGGTTCGATTTTTTTCCGGGTTGTCGCGCGGAGACAGCGTCTCGATCAAAAAAAATCGACTCACCAAGCGTTGTTTCGTAGTTGGCACTCGCTAACTACAGGATCGGCTAACGACGAAAATCAGTAGAATATAGGAGCCGTGGCGGTTCAACTTTGCATAAGGAACCCGATCTTCTTCACGATGCGAGATGCCCAATAGCCGTCCACCGGTGGTCCACAGTTCGCCCACAAGTTGTTAAGCATTCGGTCCACCGATCCTGTTGATAAGCTGTTCATAAGAGCCATGTTGCTGGCCTGCAACGACCAATCCCGGACCTCGGTCCCGCTGTACGCGCCCCCCTTTTTGCCTACAATGAAGTTCCAACTACTGCAGTTGCCATTGCTTGTTGGTTCAGGGCGCGTCTCTTGTAGACGCGCCCTTTTTTCTTGCCTGCTTCCGACTTCGCGCAAGCCAATTCAAGTACTTAAGCGTTCCCGTTGATGAATCACATCAGAAATTTTTCGATCATTGCGCACATTGATCATGGCAAGTCGACGCTTGCGGATCGATTGATCCAACGCTGCGGTGGACTCGCTGAGCGCGAGATGGAAGCGCAAGTCCTCGACTCGATGGATATCGAGAAAGAGCGTGGGATAACCATCAAGGCGCAGACAGCCGCGCTGCACTACAAGGCGCTCGATGGGCAGGTCTACAACCTCAATCTGATCGACACGCCGGGCCACGTCGACTTCTCTTATGAGGTGAGCCGCTCGCTCTCCGCATGCGAAGGTGCGCTGCTCGTCGTCGATGCAAGCCAAGGTGTTGAAGCACAGACAGTGGCCAACTGCTACACCGCATTGGACCTCGGCGTCGAGGTTGTGCCGGTGCTCAACAAGATGGATTTGCCTCAGGCCGATCCCGATAACGCGAAGGCTGAAATCGAAGACGTGATCGGCATCGACGCAACCGACGCGATTCCGTGTTCGGCCAAGACGGGCATGGGCATCGATGAAATTCTCGAGGCGATCGTCGCGAAAGTGCCGTCGCCGCGTGGCAATCCAAACGGCGCACTGCGTGCGATGATCATCGACAGCTGGTTCGATGCCTACGTTGGTGTCGTGATGCTTGTGCGCGTTGTCGATGGCCGTCTCGCCAAAGGCGATCGAATCAAGATGATGGCCTCGGGCGCCACCTACAACGCCGACAACCTGGGTGTGTTTACTCCCGCAACTGAAGTGCGCCAGTCTCTTGAAGCCGGGGAGGTGGGTTTCATCATCGCCGGGATCAAGGAACTTCAGGCTGCCAAGGTGGGCGACACAGTCACGCTGATCAAGCCGGGCACGGGTGGTGCGGCCGCCACAGCGACCGAGGCATTGCCGGGTTTCAAGGAGATCCAGCCCCAGGTCTTCGCCGGGCTCTATCCCACGGAGGCGAGCGAGTACGACTCTCTTCGCGACGCCCTCGAGAAGCTCAAGCTCAACGATTCGTCGCTGCACTACGAGCCCGAGGTTTCGCAGGCGCTGGGCTTCGGATTCAGATGCGGCTTTCTCGGCCTGCTGCACATGGAAATCGTGCAGGAGCGTCTGGAGCGTGAATTCGATCAGGACCTGATCACGACCGCGCCCAGCGTGGTCTACCAAGTCGTCAAGAACGATGGCGAAGTCATCATGGTCGAGAACCCCTCCAAGATGCCCGACGTCGGCCGGATGTCCGAGATTCGCGAGCCGATCGTCACGGTTCATCTCTATATGCCGCAGGAGTACGTCGGTTCGGTCATGACGCTTGCCAACCAGAAGCGCGGCGTCCAGATGAACATGGCGTACCACGGGCGGCAAGTGATGTTGACCTACGAAATGCCGTTGGGCGAGATCGTGCTCGATTTCTTCGACAAGCTCAAATCGGTGAGCCGGGGCTATGCATCCATGGACTACGAGTTCAAGGAATATCGCGCGTCGGACGTCGTCAAGGTCGACATCCTGCTCAACGGAGAAAAGGTCGACGCGCTGTCGATCATCGTGCACCGGAGCCAGAGCCAGTTCCGTGGCAGGGCCGTCGTTTCGAAGATGCGCGAAATCATTTCGCGGCAGATGTACGACGTTGCGATCCAGGCAGCTATCGGGGCCAACATCATTGCACGTGAGACAATCAAGGCTCTGCGCAAGAACGTGCTCGCCAAGTGCTATGGCGGCGACATTACCCGCAAGAAGAAGCTGCTTGAAAAGCAGAAGGCGGGCAAAAAAAGAATGAAGCAGATCGGCTCGGTCGAGGTCCCGCAAGAGGCCTTCCTCGCCATCCTTCAAGTCGAAGACTAAAGATGGCATTTCTCACTTCCCTGATTCTCGCGGCCTTCGTCGGCTATGTAGGCGCCTGGTATTTCGGCGCAGTCGAAGGCAACTTTGCGCTGCTGCTCTTCCTGGCAACAGTTGTCACCGGCGCCTATTGGCTCGCCGAGCGCTTCTATTTCCTGCCCAGACGCCGACGCGCGGCCGAAGCGCTCGACGCCTCGCTCGCGAGACGGCGTGAGGAGCTGAGTCGCCAAGGCATCACGCAGGTCGACACAGTCGACGCGAAGGCCAGCGAACGCCTGATCATGCAGCCATGGTGGCTGGATTGGACCGCCGGGCTGTTCCCGGTGATCCTCGTCGTGTTCCTGCTGCGGTCGTTCCTCTTCGAACCCTTCAAGATCCCGTCGGGTTCCATGATGCCGACGCTTCTCACGGGCGACCTGATCCTGGTCAACAAATTCGTCTATGGCCTGCGCCTGCCTGTGATCAACACCAAAATCACCGATGGTCGACCGCCAGCGCGGGGGGACGTTATGGTATTCCGCTACCCGCCCAAGCCGAGCATGGATTACATCAAACGCGTGGTGGGAGTCCCCGGGGACGAGGTGGCATACCTCAACAAGAAGCTCACGATCAACGGCCAGCCCGTGAGCAAGGACGCGGTGCCGGATTTCTTCGACGAAGAGACGATGCGCTACCTCAAGCAATACACCGAAAAGCTGGGGGACACGCAGCACAAGCTGCTCAACGACGATACGCGCCGAGCCGGGCTTTCCGAAGTTGAGATCATGCCGTTCCCTAATCAGGAAAATTGCCGCTACAGTGTTGAAGGTGTCGTGTGCAAGGTGCCGCCTGGCTATTACTTCATGATGGGCGACAACCGTGACAATTCGCTCGATTCGCGCTATTGGGGGTTTGTTCCAGACGCGAACATCGTCGGCAAGGCGTTTTTGATCTGGATGAATTTTGGTGACCTGAGGCGCATCGGCACATTCAAATAAGTATTCGGTAATTCATCGAGGGGAAAGAGGGCATGAGGACTCAGCAGGCAAAGCAAAAGCAGCGCGGCATCTCGTTCTTGGGACTTTTGTTCGTGGCCATTGTGGTCGCGTGCGTGGGCGTCGTGGTGGCCCAGGTCATTCCGACGCTGATTGAATATCAGGCGATCACCAAGGCTGCCAACAAGGCCAAGGAAGGCACGACCGTGCCAGAAGTCCGCGCCATCTTCGATCGCGCGCAGGCCATCGACGACTTCAAGTCCGTCAGCGGACGGGATCTCGACGTGAAAAAGGACGGCGACAAGGTGGTGGTGTCCTTTGCCTACGATCGTGAAATTCACCTCTTTGGACCCGCCTTTTTGGTGCTCAAGTACCGAGGCCAATCGAGCTAGATGAAACGCACGTCCAGGTTTGCCGGTGGCCGGCCCGCAGCGCCGATCGTGTCGTGACCGGCAATGGCCTGGCTGCGCTTCAGGCGCGCCTTCAGCATTCGTTCGCGGACCTGCGACTCCTGCAGCAGGCATTGACGCATCGCAGTTTCTCCTCTGATCACAACGAGCGGCTCGAATTTCTCGGCGACTCCGTCCTGAATTTGGCCGTCTCGCATCTGCTTTTCACCCGCCTTTCGGAAATGCCCGAGGGCGACCTGTCCAGGGTTCGGGCCAATCTGGTCAAACAGGAAACCCTGCATCAACTCGCGGTCAAGCTGGCGTTGTCGCCGCTCTTGCGATTGGGGGAAGGCGAGGCACGTTCAGGAGGGCCCAACCGGCCATCGATCCTGGCTGACGCTTTAGAAGCCGTCATCGGCGCGGTCTACCTCGACGCCGGATTCGTCGCTGCTCAAGCGCTCGTGCAACGCCTGTACGAGCCTGTCGAGATCAATCCGCGCATGGAAGCTGTGGCCAAGGACCCAAAGACTGAATTGCAGGAATGGCTTCAGGGCCACAAAATGAAGTTGCCGGTTTATCGCGTAGTCGGAACCCTCGGCGCGGCGCACAAGCAGACTTTCGAGGTTGAGTGCGAAGCGCCTGATCTGGGTCTGCGTGAGCACGGCATTGGCGGCTCGCGCCGTGCCGGCGAGCAGGCTGCCGCGGCGGCGATGTTGATCCGGCTCAAGGCGCGCGGCGCGAAAGCATCCCCATGAACGACCCCAAAGACTCCGCTCCCCAATTGCCAGAAGGTGGTGCGGAAGCCGCGCACACGGCCACAGCAGCCAATCCCGTTTCCCAGCGATGCGGCCTCGTCGCCATCGTCGGAAAGCCCAATGTCGGCAAGTCGACGTTGCTCAACGCTCTCGTCGGCCAGAAGATCAGCATCACTTCGCGCAAGGCACAAACTACGCGCCACCGCATCACGGGCATGCGCACGCTCAGAGCCACGCAGTTCGTGTTCGTCGACACGCCCGGCTTTCAGACACTCCACGCCAACGCGTTGAACCGATCTCTCAACAAGACGGTGGTCGGGGCGGTTTCGGACGTCGATCTGATCCTGTTTGTGGTCGAAGCCGGTAGTTTCACGCCGGCAGACGAGCGCGTGCTCAAGCTTCTCGGCACAGGTATTCCCACGGTATTGATCGCCAACAAGTTGGACAACGTGCATCGCCGCGCCGACGTCGCACCGTGGCTGCAGACGATGCAGCAGAAGCATGCCTTTGCGGAGTTCGTGCCCATGTCGGCAAAGAATTCGAAAGACATCGAGCGCCTCTTCGGCATCTGCGAAAAATACCTGCCCGAACAGGCTTGGTGGTACGCCGAAGACGAACTCACTGATCGCAGCGAGCAGTTCCTGGCGAGCGAGATGGTGCGCGAGAAGCTGTTTCGCCTCACGGGCGACGAGCTCCCTTACACATCCACCGTCATCATCGACAAGTTCGAGGAAGAGCCGCCTGCGCGCAAGGGCCAGAAGCGCCTGCTCAAGATCGCCGCGACGATCGTGGTGGAGCGGGACGGCCACAAGGCGATGGTCATCGGCGACAAGGGCGAGCGCATCAAGCGCATCGGTACCGAGACGCGCCAGGAGCTCGAAAAGTTGATGGACGCCAAGGTGTTCATCGAGCTTTGGGTCAAGGTGCGCTCCGGCTGGGCCGACGATGAAGCCCGTGTGCGATCTTTCGGCTATGAATGAGCAAAAAGGGTGACGGCCACCCGAGATGAGCAAGTCTGCGGGTATGCGAGCCACTCATGAGCCGGCCTATGTGCTGCATCGCTACGACTGGAGCGAATCGAGCCTGATCCTCGAGACCTTCACGCGGCACCACGGCCGCATTGCGCTGGTTGCAAAGGGGGCGAAGCGTCCGAGCTCGAATTTCCGGCCCGTCTTGCTGCCGCTGCAGCCGCTGCAGTTGAACTTCAGCGGCGATGCTGAAATCCGCACCCTCAAGGGCGCCGAGTGGATGGGTGGGCACGTGATGCCTACCGGCGAGGCGCTGCTGTCGGGCTACTACGTCAACGAACTCTTGCTGCGCCTGCTAGCTCGCGACGACCCGCACGAGGCGCTTTTCGATGCCTATGCGGCGGTTGTCCAGGTTTTGGCAGGTGACCACGCGGCCGCTCAGGGCGCGACGCAAGCCGCTGCACTGCGCGCGTTCGAACTGCTTGTGTTGCGCGAAGTCGGCTTGCTTCCAGCACTCGATGCGCAGACGCTGACCTTGGCGCCGCTGGCGCCCGCCGCGCGCTATGCGCTCGTGCCGGAGGCGGGCTTGCGGGAAGCATTCGACGACGAGGCTGCGCTCCAGGGCGCCGATTGGTTGCTATTGCAGACAGCGCTCGGTGATCGCGCGCCATTTGCCTCGACTCTGCGAGTGTGTGCTGGTGTGAACGGCGCGCTTCGTACCCAATTGCGCACCTTGCTCAACTACCATTGCGGCGTTGCAACGCTGCGTACGCGACAGATGATGCGGGACCTGCAAGCCCTATGAGCACTTCCAACTCCACCGTCCTTTCGGTCAATCTCAACAAGGTCGCTTTGGTGCGCAATACGCGCCAGCTCGGCATCCCCAGCGTCGTGTTCGCGGCCGCCCTGTGCCTCGACGCCGGAGCGCATGGGATTACGGTACATCCGCGCCCGGACGAGCGGCACATTCGCCCGCAGGATGTGCATGATCTGTCCGCGCTGCTGCACAAGGACTGGCCCGACGCGGAGTTCAACATCGAGGGCAATCCTTTTCACAACCTGATGGAGTTCGTCCGCGAACTGCGTCCGCACCAGGCGACCTTCGTTCCAGACAGCGAGTCACAGTCGACCAGCGACCATGGGTGGAGCTTTCCCGAAGATGCCGAACGCCTCAGGCCGGTGATTGCCGAAGCGCGCGCGCTAGGTGTGCGCGTGAGCCTGTTCATGGATCCGGATCCCGAAATGATGGCGGCTGCCAAAGCCGTCGGGGCGGATCGCGTCGAGCTTTACACGGAAGGCTATGCGGCCTCCCGTGATACCTCGAAGGCAGATGCCGTTTTGCAGCTTTACGTCGAAGCCGCACGGGCGGCGCAGGCGGCCGGTCTAGAGGTCAATGCCGGCCACGATCTGAGCCGCGAGAACCTCACGGAGTTTTTGCGCGCCGTGCCCGATGTTCGCGAGGTCTCCATCGGCCATGCCTTTGTCTCCGACGCGCTCGAACTCGGATACGCCGCCGCGACGCGCGAGTATCTGCGCCGAATCGACGAGGCCCAGTGATCTACGGCATCGGTACCGACATCTGCGACGTCCGGCGCATCGCCGCCACGTTGCAGCGACAGGGCGACCGGTTCGCCCGAAAAGTCTTGACTGACGCCGAGTACGCGACTTGGCAGGCCCGCAGCGCTCGCTGGCCCCACCGCGGCCTGCGCTATCTAGCAACTCGGTTTTCGGCCAAGGAGGCCTTCAGCAAGGCAGTCGGAATGGGCATGCGGATGCCGATGACCTGGCGGAACTGCGAGATCGCGAACCTGAAGAGCGGCAAGCCCGTGATCGTGCTGCACGGCGCCCTGAAGGAATGGTTCGAAGGAGAGGGCCTGATTGCCCACGTGACTGTGACTGACGAAACCGACTATGCGGCGAGCTTCGTAGTCGTCGAGCGAAAGCAATGACCGACAAAGCACCACACGCCCCGCTGATCATCGACGTCGCTGGGACCGAACTCAACGCTGCTGACCGCCGTCGGCTCGCTGATCCATGGGTCGGGGGAGTGATTCACTTCGCCCGCAACTGGCGAGATCGTGCGCAGATGTGTGCCCTGAATGCCGAGATCAGGGCACTGCGCCCGGACGTTCTCATCTGCGTCGATCACGAGGGTGGTCGCGTCCAGCGTTTTCGCACCGATGGGTTTACGCGTTTGCCGTCCATGCGCAAGCTTGGCGAGATGTGGATGAACGACCCGCTCCGGGCAGCGCAGGTCGCCGTGGCCTGCGGCTACGTCATGGCGGCCGAACTCCGGGCGTGCGGGGTGGACTTCACTTTCGCACCGGTGCTGGACCTGGACTACGGCGAAAGCAGCGTCATCGGGGACCGCAGCTTTCATCGCGACCCGCGCGTTGTCGCGATGCTGGCCAGGAGCCTCATGCATGGATTGCTTCAAGCGGGCATGGTCAATTGCGGCAAGCATTTTCCCGGGCACGGCTTCGTCAAGGCCGATTCGCACGTCGCGATGCCGGTCGACCGGCGCAGCCTCAAGGCAATCCTCGCCGACGACGCTCGCCCCTACGACTGGCTTGTCGGCTCGCTCGCAGCGGTCATGCCGGCACACGTGATTTACCCCAAGGTCGATGGGCGACCGGCAGGGTTTTCCTCGAAGTGGCTGAAGGAGATCCTGCGCGGCAAGTTGCGCTTCGAGGGCGCGGTATTTAGCGACGACCTCAGCATGGAAGCTGCGCGCCGGGTACAGGGCAAACTGCTGAGCTATACGGACGCCGCCATGGCTGCTCTCCACGCCGGCTGCGACTTGGCGCTGCTCTGCAACCAGAGCCTGGGCGGCGGCGCTGTGCTCGACGAATTGCTGGATGGCTTCGCCGCGGCCGTCCGGGATGGCCGATGGGCGCCGAACCCCGCGAGCGAGACACGCCGCCTGAGCCTGCTTCCCAAGGTGCCGTCAGTGGAGTGGACGACACTCATGCAATCGACCGCCTATCGCCAAGCCATTGAGATGCTGCAGCGGCTTGATTGAACGACGACCTACGCGGCGGTCTCGGACCAGAGCCGTTCGCCGCCGAGGTCGAGATGCGTCAAATACAGACGCAGGTCGAACTCGAACTGGTGATATTGCGGCTCCATGTGCGTGCACAGTTGGTAGAACGCCTTGTCGTGCTCGCGCTCCTTCGTGTGGGCCAGTTCGTGCACCACGATCATCCGCAGCCACTCTTCCGGCACTTCCTTGAACAGGCTCGCCACCCGGATCTCGCGCTTTGCCTTCAGGCGGCTTCCTTGCACGCGCGAAACCGTTGTATGCGTGCCGAGGGCGTTCCGGATCACATGGAGCTTGTTGTCGAACATGACCTTGGACACCGGGTCTGCATTGCGCAGGAACTGGCTCTTGATGTCGCCCACATAGTCGTACAGCGCGCGGTCGGTGCGGATGTCGTGCGTGCTGCCGTAGCGCTTTTGCAGCCACTCGCCAAGGCCGTTGCGCTCGATGAGTTGCTCGATCTGGGTGCGAAGCGCCGCAGGATATGCGGCCAGATACTTCATGCGGTTTCCGCGACGCGTTTCGAGGCCGCCGCATAAGCTAGCCCAGCAGCCACACCGCCGAAAAGATCGCCTTCGATCATCTCGACGTCGGGAAATGCCTTGCGCAGTCCGCTCTGGAATGGGCGCAGCGCCGACGAGCCGCCTGTCAGGTAGATCGCATCAAGCTTGTTGCCGCCCAACATCGCTCCCTGAACGCATTCCCGCGCGCACCTGATCACGTTCTCGAGCGCCGTGGCCAGGTGTAGTGCCATGGCGTCGGGCGCGAACTGCGCCGACAAGCCGGCCTCCGCACAAGACAGGTCGATGGCCACGCTGTCTTCGGCCATGGACGCTCGAATTTTGGCCGCTTCAACTTCGCTCGCGATGCGGTGGCCTTCGCGATTCACAAGCACGTTCATCAGGCGGTCGTGCAAACGCAGTTCGACGTAGTTGGTGCGCAGATCCTGAACCTGCCGGATCGCCTTCGGCGCGTAGAGCCAGTTGATCAGATGCCACGACGAGAGGTCGAAAAAGGTGCGGCTCGGCACCTCGCGGCCTTGTGGCCCGATATGGCGAAAGCCGAGCTGCGGCATCGCGCATTCAAGGCTCAGTCGCTGGTCGAAGTCGGTGCCGCCGATGTGGACACCCGTGGTGGACAACACGTCCACAGCGCGATCGCTGGCGGCCATGCGATCAGGCCCGAGGCGCACCACCGTGAAGTCGGAAGTGCCGCCACCGATGTCGACGACCAGGACCAGCGCTTCGCGCTTGATGCGCCGCTCGTAATCGAATGCCGCCGCGATCGGCTCATATTGAAAAGACACTTCGCCCAGTCCGGCGTTCTTCACCGCCCGCCGAAGGGTCTCCTCCGCGAGTTTGTCGCGGTCGATGTCGTCATCGACGAAACGAACCGGGCGACCCACCACCACGCGGCTCGGCTTCTTGCCGAGTTGCTTTCCGGCACGGTTTCCGAGCTCCGAAAGGAAGAGGGTGATGATGCCCTCGAAGCGCACCGGCTCGTTGAAGATCTCTGTCTGCTCCTGCACCAGAGAGCTGCCCAGCAGGCTCTTGAGCGATCGCATCAGCCGGCCTTCGGTGCCCGCCAGGTAGAGCGCGATTGCTTCGCGGCCGAAGTGCGTGGTGCGCTCCTCGGCGTTGAAGAAGACGGCGGTCGGGATCGTCGTCGCGGCGCCTTCGAGGGCCAGCGGACGCGCCGTCCCGTCCTCCGCGACGAAGGCGACGGCGGAATTCGACGTGCCGAAGTCGATTCCGATCGCCGATCCGCGGGTGTTCAAGATTCCCGACGCAAGGCAGGAAACAGGATCACGTCACGAATGCTCGGCGAATCTGTCAGCAGCATCATCAAGCGATCGATGCCGATGCCGCAGCCGCCTGTGGGTGGCATGCCGTATTCGAGTGCGCGCACGAAATCGTGGTCAAAGTACATCGCCTCATCGTCGCCGCTGTCCTTGGCTGCGACCTGCGCATTCAATCGCGCCGCCTGGTCTTCGGCGTCGTTGAGCTCGCTGAAACCATTGCCGAACTCGCGGCCCGTGATGTAGAGCTCGAAGCGCTCCGTTACTTCGGGACGATCGTCATTGGCGCGCGCCAGCGGCGAAATTTCGGTCGGATGTTCCATGATGAAGGTCGGCTGCCAGAGCTTCTCTTCCACTGTCTCCTCGAAGTACATCACCTGCAGGCTGGCGAGACTGCGTTGCGAGAGCTTGTCCTTCTCCTCGGTCAGGCCGAGCTTGCGCAGGGCGTTGACCAGCCAACTCGCGTCGTAGACCTTCGTTCCTGCATCGGTGTACTTGAGGATCGCCTCGCGGATCGTCAGCCGCTCGAAAGGCGTCGCGAGATCCACTTCCTTGCCCTGATAGCTCAGTTGTTGGCTGCCGACCGTCTTGTCGGCGATCGTGCGGATCAGCGTTTCGGTGAAGTCCATCAGGTCGCGGTAATTCCAGTAGGCCGCGTAGAACTCCATCATCGTGAATTCGGGGTTGTGCCGCACCGAAATGCCTTCGTTGCGATAGCTCCGGTTGATCTCGAACACGCGTTCGAAGCCGCCCACGATCAGCCGCTTCAGATAGAGCTCCGGCGCGATGCGCAGGAACATCTCCTGGTCGAGCGCGTTGTGGTGCGTCACGAAAGGCTTGGCGTTGGCGCCGCCCGGAATGGGGTGCAGCATCGGCGTCTCGACTTCGAGGAAGTCGTTTGCCACCATGAATTCGCGCAGGGCGCTCACGGCGCGGCTGCGTGCGGTGAAGCGTTCGCGCGCGGCCGCATCGGTGATGAGGTCGACGTAGCGTTGGCGGTACTTCTGTTCCTGGTCAGCCATCCCGTGGAACTTATCGGGCAGTGGCCGCAGGCTCTTTGTCAGGAGGCGCAGCTTGGTGACCTTGACCGACAGCTCGCCGGTCTTGGTCTTGAAGGCGGTGCCTTCGGCGCCGATGATGTCACCCAGGTCCCAGCGCTTGAACTCGGCGTAGGCTTCCTCACCGACGGCATCGCGCGTAACGTAGAGCTGGATGCGTTCGGTGGAATCCTGCACTGTCGCGAAACTCGCCTTGCCCATCACGCGCTTGAGCATCATCCGGCCGGCGACGCTGACCGGCACGGGCTTGGCGTCCAGCACTTCAGGCGGCATCTCGCCGTGGGTGGCGATCAGCGCGGCTGCGCGGTCGGCTGGCTTGAAGTCATTCGGAAAAGCGACCCCTTTGCCTTCTGACTGTGCTTGACGCAGCGCCTTCAGTTTTTCGCGCCGTTCGGCAATCAGTTGGTTGTCGTCGATGGGCGCGGCTGGCGTTGCGGCAGGAGCGGGAACAGAGGGGATCAGGTGGTCGGACATGAGGCAGGATGGTGGCGCACGCGACAGGCGCGCGCAACCCGCCATTTTATCTCTGGCGGGCATGCGGCAGGCCGATGTCGACGGGTGCCGACATTGGCGCCATCGCTATGGAACTTGTAGCAGGCTACCCGATGATCCCGGTGCGCGTCAGGACGTCGCTGACCAGTTCGAGCCGCATCAACGGACTGTCTAATTCCATCAGGCGCTGCTTGAGTTCGGTTTGCGCCGGCAGCAGTTCGCACCAGCGATTGGCAACCCATCCGCAGTCTTCGAACTTGTAGGGTTCCGGAATCGGCAATCGAACTGTGGCGTCACCTTCGTCGCGCCTGCGCTCTTCCAGCGTGTCGATCAGCCGGCGCAACGCGTCGGCAGCTGGCCGCAAGTCGTCAGGGACTTCGAGAGGCAGATCGTCGGCAATGGATTCGACATTGGCTGTCCACAACCCGTGCTTGTGCATTTCGCTCGAACGGATGCGAAAGCGCTGCGTGCCGAGGCATTCGATCTGCATGAGGCCGGCCTGCGGTGACGCGAATTCGCAGATCGCCGCGAAGGTGCCGACAGCGGCAAAGCTCTCGGCTTCGGCCCCGGCCCTGCGAACCTCCGAGCCTTGCGTGAGGCTGACCACGCCGAAGGGCGACCCATTCTTGTGGCATCTGCCGATCATGTCCAGGTAACGCACCTCGAAGATTCGCAAGGGCAGCAGTCCGCCGGGAAACAGCACGGTGCCTAGCGGAAACAGGGGGAGGGAATGCAGAACGAGAGGTGTCGTCATCGGTGAACCTTGGCGTGGCTATCATCGCATTCCGCTCACGACTTCGCGCCATGCTCTATCAGATTCCATCGTTCCTGCTCGACGTGATCGTCGGCCTTCTGGGCGGCGCTTGCCTGCTGCGTCTGTACATGCAATATCACCGGGTGCCTTTCGGCAATCCGCTGGGGCGCTTCGTGTTCGCGATCACCGATTGGATCGTGCTGCCGCTGCGCCGCATCGTGCCGCCGATCAAGCGCTGGGACTTGGCCAGCCTGATCGCCGCCTGGCTGCTGGTCATGGCGAAGTTCGTTCTTCTCTGGTTGCTGATGGGCGGCCTGGGGCGCTGGGCGATCCTGCCGCTGGTGTCGCTCGTCGGGCTGCTGCAACTCGCAGTCTCGGGACTCACTGCGCTACTGATCGTCTATGCGGTGCTGTCCTGGGTGCCCAACGCGTCTTCCATGCTTCAGGACTTGATCGCGCGCCTCGCCAATCCGCTGGTGCGGCCGCTGCGTCGGTTCGTTCCGCTCATCGGCGGCGTCGACTTGTCGCCCATGGTCGCGATCGTGCTGTTGCAGGTCGGCGCCATCGTGCTGGGCAGCGTGATGGCGTCGGTTTTCACCCTCGGAGGGTGAGCCGGGTCTTTCCGGCGTCTGTCAAATGACCGCGTCTGCAGGCTGACGCAGCAGCATCGCCAAGGTGCTGGCGATGGTCTTGCGCAGTTCGCGCCGGTCGCAGATCAAATCGATCGCGCCCTTGGTCTGCAGGAATTCGGCCCGCTGAAAGCCTTCCGGCAAGGTCACGCGCACGGTGGATTCGATCACGCGCGGGCCGGCAAAGCCGATCAGCGCCTTTGGCTCCGCAATCACCACGTCACCCACGAACGCAAAACCTGCACTCACGCCGCCCATGGTCGGATCGGTCAGCACGCTGATATAGGGCAGGCCCTTCTTCGCCAGGTGGGTCAGCGCCGCGTTGGTCTTTGCCATCTGCATCAGCGAGAGCAGGCCTTCCTGCATGCGCGCGCCGCCGGTCGCGGTGAAGCAGATGAAGGGCACCTTCTGCTCGATTGCCGTCTGGACGCCGCGTACGAAACGCTCGCCCACGACGCTGCCCATGCTGCCGCCCATGAAGTCGAACTCGAAGCAGGCAACCACTACGTTGATGCTGTGCACCGAGCCGCCCATGACGACGAGCGCGTCGGTTTCGCCGGTGTTTTCCAGCGCTTCCTTGAGACGCTCGGGGTACTTGCGGCTGTCCTTGAACTTGAGGGCGTCGACCGGCAGGACTTCCTGCCCCACTTCGTAACGGCCTTCGGAGTCGAGGAAGGCGTCGAGACGCGCGCGCGCGCCGATGCGGTGATGATGGCCGCAGCTCGGGCAGACGTTCTGGTTGTGTTCCAGGTCGGTCTTGTACAGCACGGTTTCGCAACTCGGGCACTTGATCCAGAGCCCTTCGGGCATCTGGCGGCGCTCGCTCGGGTCCGACGGCGCGATTTTTGGCGGTAGCAGTTTTTCAAGCCAGCTCATGGGGGCTCCTTGTGTTGGCGGCGATTATCGGCCAGCCGCGTTCTTGGGGATTGCAGCGGGCAGGGCGTCGAGTGCTTGCCGGATTCCGGTCAGGAATTCCCGCACCAGGGGCACGACAGCGTGGCGCGGCTGGCCGTCGATCAATTGAATGATCCGGCTTCCGATGACGACAGCGTCTGCCGCCGAGCCGACGGCTTGCGCGGTGCGTGCGTCGCGGATGCCGAAGCCCACGCCAACTGGCACTTTGACGTGCTGGCGGATGCGGGGAATCATCTGGCCGACGGCTTCGGTGTCGAGGTTGCCGGCGCCAGTCACCCCTTTGAGCGACACGTAGTAGACGTAGCCAGAGGCGATGCGTCCGACTTGCGCCATGCGTTCATCCGTGCTCGTGGGCGCGAGGAGGAAGATCAGGTCGATGTTGTGCGCCTTGAGGTCGGCGGCGAATTGCTCGCACTCCTCGGGCGGATAGTCGACAACCAGAAGGCCGTCCACGCCGGCCGCGGCGGCATCGCGGATGAAACTGCCCTTGCCATGCACCCCGTCATAGCGCTCGACCGGATTGGCATACCCCATCAGCACCACCGGCGTAGCGCCATCCATTTGGCGGAAGGCGGCGACCATGGCGAGGACCTGCTTCATGCCGATGCCCAAGGCAAGGGCGGCCTCGCCGGCCTGCTGGATCACGGGACCGTCGGCCATCGGGTCGGAAAACGGGACGCCGAGTTCGATTACATCGGCGCCCGCCTCGACCATGCCATGCATGAGTTCGGGCGTGACGTCGGCGTACGGGAAGCCTGCCGTCACATACGGAATCAGCGCCCTGCGACCGAGGGTCCGCAGGGCTTCGAAGGTGGCTGCAATGCGGCTCATGCCTTGCCTCCCTTCACATGGAGGCCGCGCATCGAAGGGCGGTCATAGAAGTCGACACCTGATAGGTCGGCGACGGTGCCGATGTCCTTGTCGCCCCGGCCGGAGAGATTGACCAGGATCGATTGGTCCGGGCGCATTGTCTTTGCCAGCTTCATGGCATAGGCCACTGCATGGCTCGATTCCAGCGCGGGGATGATGCCTTCGGTGCGGCACAGATAGTGAAACGCCTCCAAAGCCTCGGTATCCGTGATGCCGACGTACTCGGCGCGGCCGATGTCCGCAAGATAGGCGTGCTCAGGTCCTACGCCGGGATAGTCCAGACCGGCGCTGATGCTGTGGGTTTCCGTCACCTGGCCGTCTTCGTTTTGCAGGAGATAGGTGCGATTGCCGTGCAGCACGCCGGGGCTGCCGCGCAGGATCGAAGCCGAATGCTTGCCGCTGTCCAGGCCTTCGCCGGCCGCTTCGACACCGATCAGCCGCGTGCCTTCGAACGGTATGTAGGGATGAAAGATGCCCATCGCGTTGCTGCCGCCGCCGACGCACGCGACCACCACATCGGGCTGCCTGCCTTCAACTGCGTGGCCGGTGCCCTGCGCTGCGAGCATCGCTGGCATCTGCTCGATGCATTCGTTGCCGATCACGCTCTGGAAGTCGCGCACCATGGTGGGGTAGGGGTGCGGACCGGCGACCGTGCCGATGATGTAGAACGTGTTCTCCACGTTTGTGACCCAGTCGCGCATGGCCTCGTTGAGGGCGTCCTTCAAGGTCTTGCTGCCGGACTCCACCGGCACGACGGTCGCGCCCAGCAGGTTCATCCGGTAGACATTGGGGCTCTGGCGCTTGACATCCTGGCTGCCCATGTAGACCACGCATTCGAGCCCGTAGCGCGCGCAAATGGTGGCGGTTGCCACCCCGTGCTGGCCCGCCCCGGTTTCGGCGATCACCCTGGGCTTGCCCATTCGCTTGGCCAGCATGGCCTGGCCTATGGTGTTGTTCACCTTGTGGGCGCCGGTGTGGTTGAGGTCTTCGCGCTTCAGGTAGATCTGTGCGCCGCCCATTTCTCGGCTGGTGCGCGCTGCGTGGTAGATCGGCGAGGGCCGGCCGACGAAGTGCGCGAGCTCGTATCGAAACTCGGCAAGGAACTCCGGATCGTCCTTGTACTTCGCGTAGGCATCGCGCAATTCGTTGATGGCGTGGGTCAGCGTTTCGCTGGCGAAGGTGCCGCCGTAGATGCCGAAGTGGCCGCTGGCGTCGGGTTGCTGGTAGGTTTTCATGGTCTCGATCAGTGGGCCGGCACCCGACGGTCGAGACGGGCTGCCGACTGCAAACTAGGAGGAGGCGTCGGCCGCACGAACTGCGGCGACGAATTCGCGAATCCTTGCGGCGTCCTTGATGCCCTTGGAGGCTTCGACACCGGAACTCACATCAACGGACAGCGACTTGCAGCGAGTCCGTAGCTGGCGAATGCCATCGCCCACGTTTGCAGGTGTGAGCCCACCACTCAAGACGAGGTGAGCGTCGACGGCGGGTGGAAGAAGTGACCAATCGAATGCCTTGCCGCCGCCGCCATAGGCTTCGACATGGGCGTCGAGCAGGATGGCTTGGGCGTGGGAGTAATCGGACGCGTATTTTACGAGGTCGAAGGCTGCGCCGGCAGCCCCCAGGGGAATGCGGGCTGCCCGCATGTAACGGTGCGTGCCCTGGCCGCAACCTTGCCAACATTGCTCAGGTGATTCGTCACCGTGAAACTGGGCCGTGGCGCCGGCTACGGAGGAGAGGGCATGCATGCTTCTGGCGGGCGCCTCGTTCACGAAAAGCAGGACGGGCGTCACGAAGGGCGGAAGGCGTGCGGCCAATTCGGCAGCTCGCTCCGTCGTCACCGCGCGCGGGCTGGCCGCATAGAGGACAAAGCCGACCGCGTCCGCGCCGGCTTCCACTGCGGCCTCAACATCCTGTTCGCGCGTCAGCCCGCAGATCTTGACTCGGGTGCGAGCGAGTGGGGCGGCGACATTCATGGCGGGCCATCATACGCAGCGCCACCACGGTCGATCGTGGCCTCCGCAGGTAGACCCCATTCCGCGGCGTACAACGGTCCAAGGAAGTAGAGGCCGTTGGGCGAGAAGGTCGGCGCCGCAACCACGCGGCTGCGGGCTTCGAGCACTTCGAGCATCCATTCGGGCCGCTCGTCGCCCCGGCCGATGCGCACCAGACAGCCCATGATGTTGCGGATCATGTGATGAAGGAATGCGTCGGCCTCGAACTCAAAGTGCCAACGGCAACGGTCGGTGTCCCCATGCCGGGTGACGACTATTCGGCGCAGGTCCTTGACCGGCGAACGAGCCTGGCAGGCGGAAGCGCGAAACGAACTGAAATCGTGCTGGCCCACGAGCATCCCGGCAGCGGCACGCATTGCGTCTCCGTCCAGCGGATGCATCGACCAGCCTACGCGTCCAGCATCAAGGCTGGGGCGAACGGGCGATTGGGAAAGGATGTAGACGTAGCGGCGAGTCAACGCGCTCGCGCGACAGTGAAACTGAGCAGGGACGGGCTGTGCCCATTGCACGGCAATGTCGTCGGGCAGATAGCGGTTGGTGCCGCGCATCCACGAGAAGGGCGCTCGTTCAACAGAGGTGTCGAAATGCACCACCTGCATCAGCGCGTGGACGCCTGTGTCGGTGCGGCCTGCGCAGAGCGTGGAGATCGGCTGCGCTGCGAATTTGGCCAGCGCCGCTTCGAGCTTGTCCTGGACGGTACGGCCCGAAAGCTGGCTTTGCCAGCCTTCGTAGGCCTGGCCGTTGTAGCGGATGCCCAGAGCCAGTCTCACGACGGGAGCGGCGGCCGCACGGCCGCTCAGCGCAGCTGACCGAGCAACTGCTTGGCCTCGGCCTTGACGTCGCCGGAGCTTTCGGCGGCAACTTCCTCCACCAGCGAGCGAGCGCCTTCGACGTCGCCGAGGGCCTTGAGCTCGCGCGCCAGGGAGAGCTTGATCGCGTGCGGACCTTCGCCGTTTTCCTCCACGGTTTCGAGGCGACCGCGTTCGGTGTCGCCGGTCGTCCGGCTGGAAAGGCCCGCCAGCGAACTCATGTCGAATTCGATGAAACCGGAGTCGGCGGGTAAACCGGCGCGCAGCGGCGCCGGCAGCGTGCGCTCGTCATCGGACGATGAAGGTGCGCGCGTGATCGGCTCCAGTGCACCGGGAGCGGTATCGAAGTCGTTCTCGAGATCGAGCTTCGGTGCCTGCGTTGGAGCGGCATGCCCGTTCATGCCGCCGTTGGTCGGGACCGCACGAGGGATCTCGCGGATGGGCTGGGGCGGCACGGGCGGAAGCGTGGCGCTGATGGGCGCCGGCGCCGTTGCGGCGGGTGCCGGCGGCTTGCTCAAGTCGAGGTCGAAGTCCAGCGGTGCGACGGAGGGAACGAAGGCAGGTGGCGGCGCTGCCGCCGGTTCTGCGGTGCTTGCGGCCAAGGGGGCCGGCGCCGTCGAGGCCGCTGCAAGCGTTCCAGCGAAGGCTGCCGCTTCCGCTGCGGAGACGCCGCGGCTGCCCGACTCGTACAACGGGTTGCCAGGATCCAGCTCTTTGCCGAGTTCGACCACGCGGTTCCATTCGGTGCCGGCTCCGCCGGTCAACTTGTGGACGTCTGCGGCGAGCGCTTCGTAGGCGCGCAGGTCACGGCGCTTGGCGTGGATCTCGAGCAACTTGAGGTGAATCGCGGTGCGCTCGGGATTGGCACGCAGTGCCTCGCGCAGGATTTCCTCGGCTTGCAGATCGCGACCGTAGGCCAGGTAGACATCGGCTTCCGCGACAGGATCGACATCGCCGGCATCGAGTTGGCTCGGCGAGTAAGACAGCGACGAAACGACCGAATTCCCACGATTCTTCGTGTCGACCGATTCGCCTCCGCTGGCGCCGAAGAAGGAGTCCTTGGGAATCCGGCTTTCGATGAACACGCTGTCGCCAGCGTCGCGGCGCTTGCGGCCAAGCACTCGGTAGAGCAGGAATCCGATCAGCAAGGCGATCAGCGCCGCCGCTCCAACCATGAGAGGGTTGTCGAGCAACTCCGTCATGAAACTTGGCTCGGCAGGTGGGGGCGCAGCCGGCTTTGCCGCCTTCGGCGCCGGTATGGCCGCGGCGGCCGGTGCAGGTGCCGGTGCGGGAGCATCTGCGCCCGGCGTTGCGCCTGCCGCAGGCGCAGGAGCGGTTGCTGCGGAAGTGCTGGCTACGGCGGCCGCGGGAGAGGTCGGTGCGACGAGTGGTGGAACTGCGGGAGATGCGGGCGTGGCTGTAGCGCTTGGCGCCGCAGTGGCGGCGGGAGCAGAGGCAGGAGCAGGAGCAGGAGCAGTGGCCGCGGCTGGAACGCCAGAAGCAGAACTCGCGGCAGCGGCAGGCGAAGCATTGGTGCCGGCAGCTTGCAGCTTGTTCAGATCGCTGATGTTCTTCGACAACTCGGCAACGCGGGCGTTGCTTTCCTGTGCCTGTCGGGCTTGGGCAATCTGCTCGTCGCTGGCGTGGCCCGCCGCGATGCCCTGCGAAATCTTCAGCTTGTCGCTGGAGGCGTTCGCTGCATTGCGATCTTCGACATTGGCTTGCAGCTTGCCGGTCGCCTGGCGGCTGGCATCGGCCACCTGGGACGCCGGTGCGTTTTCCGCAAGACGTCGGCGGTAATCGCCGAAATCACGGCTCTGTGCGACGACAGTGCGCTTGGCGTCACCCGGCGGAATCGCTTCGGCTTGTGAAGCACCTGGCACTTCCAGCACCGCGCCCGCCTTGATCCGATTGACGTTCCCATTGATGAAGGCGTTGGGATTGGCGCGTAGAAGCGCCACCAGCATCTGGTCGAGCGATACGTCGGCGGGCTTGTACGCGCCGGCAATCTTGCTCGCGGTGTCGCCTGCTTTCACGGTGACCTGCTGGTCTCCCGATCCGGATCCGGATCCGGATCCCGAGCCTGTTCCCGTGCGAACCGCATCGGGCGCCGGAGGTGCTACCGGCGCCGCAGCGGGCCGCTGCGAGCGAACCGGCGGTGCCTGAACCGCGACGGGTGCCGCGGATTGCGGTCGCGCGCTGATCTGTGGCGCCGTTGGCGCAACGGGCGCGGCTGCCTGGCGGCTGGTAGGAGGATCGAGCAGTACCGTGTAGTCGCGGACGATTCGTCCGGAACTCCAGTTGGCTTCCAGCAGCAGATCGATGAATGGTTCGCTGACCAGCCGGTTGCTGGTGAGTCGCACCACGTAGCGCCCATCAGTCCGCCGCTGGACGCCGACACGGACGTCGGAAAGCGCTGAGTTATAGGGCACTCCCGCTGCCTTGAAGGCTTCCGACGAAGCGATGCTGACTTTGAGGCCGTCCGCTTCGGCTGGAGTGATGTCCGCAACTTCGACTTCAGCGCGAAGTGGTTCGCCGAGGGCTGATTGGATGTTGAGGCGCCCCAGCGTGACGGCGCTCGTGTCGGCGCTGAACGCCCCCAAGGCCACCGCGACAGCTGCACTTAGTACTGAAAGCTGCCCACGACCGATGGTCGTCGGAGCGGGACGTGTGGCCGAGAGGCGGGCCGCGGTCAACGGTTGTCGTGTCATGCTGTAAGGGGCAGCTCGGCCCAAAGTGTAAGGGGACGTTAACATCAACACCCCCCAGTGACAAGGCAACAGGCCTTATCTACCCAGTGCGTGCAAACTTCGTCATGCATCGCCCGTTGCGGCGCAGCAACGGCGCGCGTCCCGGAGGACGCGCTGGCGCCGGCTCAGGCTTCCAGAAGGATGCGCAGCATGCGGCGCAGCGGTTCGGCCGCGCCCCAAAGCAGTTGATCTCCGATGGTGAATGCGCCGAGATATTCGGGGCCCATCGCCAGCTTGCGAAGGCGCCCAACCGGGATCGACATCGTTCCGGTGACTGCAACCGGCGTCAGGTCCTTGACCGTGGCTTCGCGATTGTTCGGAACGACCTTGACCCACGGGTTGTCGGCAGCAATCAATGCCTCGACGTCAGCCACGGACACGTTCTTCTTGAGCTTGAAGGTGAGCGCCTGGCTGTGGCAGCGCATCGCACCGATCCGCACGCAAAAGCCGTCTACGGGGGTCTCGGCCGTTCCGAAGCCCGCGCCTTGGCCCAGGATCTTGTTGGTCTCGGCGCCGCCCTTCCATTCTTCCTTGCTCATGCCGTCGCCCAGATCCTTGTCGATCCAAGGGATGAGGCTGCCGCCGAGAGGCGCACCGAAGTTCGCCGTTTCAGCCGCGGAGAGGGATTGTTGCTTGGCGAGTACCTTGCGGTCGATTTCGAGGATGGCAGACTTCGGATCGTCGAGGAGCGCGCGGACTTCGGCATTGATCGTGCCGAACTGGGTGAGCAACTCGCGCATGTGCTGCGCGCCACCGCCGGAAGCTGCCTGGTAGGTCATGCTGGTCATCCACTCGACCAAGCCTGCCTTGTAGAGCGCACCCACCCCCATGAGCATGCAACTGACGGTGCAATTGCCGCCGATCCAGTTCTTGCCGCCCTTGGCCAGAGCGTTTTCGATGACGGGCAGATTGACCGGATCGAGCACGATGATTGCGTCATCGTTCATGCGCAGCGTGGACGCCGCATCGATCCAATGCCCCTTCCATCCAGCCGCGCGCAGCTTCGGGAAAACTTCGGTGGTGTAGTCGCCGCCCTGGGCCGTGATGACGATGTCGCACTTCTTGAGTGCATCGATGTCATGGGCATCCTTCAGCGTAGTCTCGTTCTTCGCCATTGCCGGGGCCTTGCCGCCTGCATTGGAAGTCGAGAAGAAAACCGGCTCGATCAGTCCGAAGTCGCCTTCGGCCTGCATGCGATCCATCAGGACCGAGCCGACCATGCCGCGCCAGCCTACGAGGCCGACAAGAGGTTGATTTGCATTCGCCATTTCAGTTTGCCCTTGTGAAAAAAGAAAGTTGTCTTCTCTTTGCGCCCGGCTCGTCAGAGCCGGGGAGGGGCGTGACGAATCGGGCTGCGGTTAGCCGGTAATCGTCTTTTTGGTGATGGCAGCCACCACAGCATCGCCCATTTCGCGGGTTCCGACCTTGGTGGTACCAGCGGACCATATGTCTGCCGTACGCAAACCCTGAGCCAGCACGTACTTGACCGCCGACTCGATTCGGTCGGCAGCCTCGGGTTGGTTCAGGGAAAAGCGGAGCATCATGGCAGCGGACAAGATTGTAGCCAAAGGGTTGGCAACCCCTTTGCCTGCGATGTCTGGCGCACTTCCGTGGCTGGGCTCGTAAAGGCCCTGATTGCTCGAGTTCAGCGACGCCGAGGGCAGCATGCCGATCGAGCCGGTGAGCATCGCGGCTTCGTCGGAAAGAATGTCGCCGAACATGTTGCCGGTGACCACCACGTCGAACTTCTTGGGCGCCTTGACCAATTGCATGGCCGCGTTGTCGACGTACATGTGGTCGAGCTCGACGTCGGGATATTCCTTGCCGACCTCGGTCACGATGTCCTTCCAGAACTGGAAAGTCTCCAGCACATTGGCCTTGTCCACGCTGGTCACGCGCTTGCTGCGCTTGCGCGCCGCCTGGAATGCCACGTGGGCGATGCGCTCGACTTCCGGGCGCGAGTAGCGCATGGTGTCGAAGGCTTCTTCGGTGCCGGGGAAGTGGCCGTCGGTTGCGGTGCGGCGGCCGCGCGGCTGGCCGAAATAGATGTCGCCAGTGAGTTCCCGGATGATGAGGATGTCGAGCCCCGCGATCAGTTCGGGCTTGAGGCTGGACGCATCCACTAGCTGCTCATAGCAAATCGCCGGTCGAAAATTCGCGAACAGGCCAAGGTTCTTGCGCAAGCCAAGAATGGCCTGCTCCGGCCGCAGGGAGCGCTCGAGTTTGTCGTATTTCCAATCGCCCACGGCCCCGAAGAGAACCGCGTCGGCTTCTTTGGCAAGCTTGAGCGTGGATTCGGGCAGCGGGTGTCCATGCGCCTCGTAGGCTGCGCCACCAACAAGCGCCGATTCGGTCTCAAATGAGAGGTCAAGCGCTTCGAGGACGCGGAGTGCCTCGGCGACGATCTCGGTGCCTATGCCGTCACCGGGGAGTACTGCGATTTTCATGAAGGTCTGTCTTCCGGAGGTTGTGTTTTGGGGCGGTGAGGGGTCAGGCGATCAGCTGATGAGTCAGCCAAGGCTTCGTGGTCAGGCGTTCTGTTTCGAAAGCCTTGATCTTGTCCTTGTGGCGCAAGGTGAGGCCGATGTCGTCCAGACCATTGATCAGGCAGTACTTGCGGAAAGCCTGGACTTCGAACGGAATCTCGGCGCCGTCCGGCTTGACCACGACCTGGCGTTCAAGGTCGATCGTCAGGCTGTAGCCTGGAAACGCGAAGGTCTCGTCAAAGAGCTGCGCGACCTGCGATTCGCTCAGCACGATCGGCAGCAGGCCATTCTTGAAGCTGTTGTTGAAGAAGATGTCGGCATAGCTCGGCGCGATGATGGCGCGAAAGCCGTATTGATCGAGCGCCCACGGCGCGTGCTCGCGGGACGACCCACAGCCGAAGTTCTTGCGCGCAAGCAGCACCGAAGCGCCCGCGTAGCGCGGCTGGTTCAGCACGAAAGCCGGATTCGGCTTGCGGGACTTCGGGTCCTGGCCCGGCTCGCCCGGGTCCAGGTAGCGCCAGGCATCGAACAGGTTGGGGCCGAAGCCGGTCTTGCGGATCGACTTCAGGAATTGCTTGGGAATGATGGCGTCAGTGTCGACGTTCTCGCGGTCCATCGGCGCCACGAGGCCCTTGTGCACGGTGAATTTCTGCATGGTGTGTGCTCCTGGTTCAGGCGAATTGACGCACGTCGACAAAATGGCCGTGCACGGCAGCGGCCGCGGCCATGGCCGGGCTGACAAGATGGGTGCGACCACCCGCGCCTTGGCGTCCTTCGAAATTGCGGTTGCTGGTCGACGCGCAGCGCTCGCCCGGCTCCAGGCGGTCGGCATTCATCGCGAGGCACATCGAACAGCCCGGTTCGCGCCACTCGAAACCTGCGGCCTTGAAGATCTGGTCGAGGCCTTCTCGCTCGGCCTGCTCCTTCACGAGGCCGGACCCGGGAACCACCATCGCGAGCTTGACGTTCTTCGCGACCTTCTGCCCCAGCTTCTTGACCATGGCGGCGGCTTCGCGCATGTCCTCGATGCGGCTGTTGGTGCAGGAGCCGATGAACACCTTGTCGATAAGGATGTCGTTCATGGGCTTGTTCGGTTCCAACCCCATGTAGGTGAGGGCGCGTTCGATCGCGCCGCGCTTGTTCGCGTCCTTTTCCTTGTCCGGATCGGGCACGCGGCCGTCCACCGGCACAACCATCTCGGGCGAAGTACCCCACGTCACCTGCGGCTTGATCTGCGTTGCGTCGAGTTCGACCACGGTGTCGAAATGCGCGCCGGCATCGGAGTGCAGCGTGCTCCAGTAGGCCACGGCCTGGTCCCACTCGACGCCATTGGGCGAGAGCGGACGTCCCTTGACGTAGTCGATCGTCTTTTGGTCCACGGCTACCAGCCCGGCGCGCGCGCCGGCTTCGATCGCCATGTTGCACACCGTCATGCGGCCTTCCATGCTCAGGTCGCGAATCGCGGACCCGGCAAATTCGATGGTGTAGCCCGTGCCGCCCGCGGTGCCGATCTTGCCGATGATCGCGAGCACGATGTCCTTGGCCGTGCAGCCCAGCGGCAGTTTGCCCTCGACCTTCACGAGCATGTTCTTCGCCTTCTTGGCGAGCAGCGTCTGAGTGGCCATGACGTGCTCGACTTCGCTCGTGCCAATGCCATGCGCGAGCGCGCCGAACGCGCCGTGCGTGGAGGTGTGCGAGTCGCCGCATACGACCGTCATGCCCGGCAGCGTGGCACCGGATTCGGGGCCGATCACGTGCACGATGCCCTGGCGCTTGCTCAGGAACGGAAAGAACGCGGCCGCGCCGAATTCCTTGATGTTGGTGTCGAGCGTGGTGATCTGCTCCTTGCTGATCGGATCGGCGATGCCGTCATAGCCGCGCTCCCAATGAGTGGTCGGCGTGTTGTGATCGGCCGTGGCCACGACAGAGCTGATGCGCCACAGCTTTCGCCCGGCTTCGCGCAGTCCTTCGAACGCCTGGGGGCTGGTCACTTCATGGACGAGGTGACGGTCGATGTAGAGGATCGCGGTGCCGTCTTCTTCCGTATGGACGACGTGTTCGTCCCAAAGCTTGTCGTAGAGCGTGCGTGCCATGGTGGTCTCTTTCGTGGGTGATGATTGTGTCGTGCGGAGGTGCCTACGCGGCGAGTTGGTCAGAGGCCCCGGAAGGCGCGTACAGATGTTTGACGAGCGTCCGGGCCGCTACGGGCAAGGTGGAGAAATCGCGCGCGATCAGGCGGATTTCGCGTGCAGCCCATCCGTCGTTGAGCGCGATGCTTTTCAGGCCACCGGCGATGCCGCCCTGCATGAGTTCGAAAGCGCGAAACGGCATGACCCCAATGCCCAACCCGTTGTCGATCATTCGGCACATGGCATCGAGTCCTGTGACGTGAATGCGCAGCTTGATGGTGCGATTTTCGGCAAGCGCGGCCTGGTGCATGGCAACGTAGATGGAACTGTTGGTGTGCAGCCCGACGTGGTCGAAATCCAGGGAGTCCGCGAAATCAACGGCTTGATTCACGCCAAGCGGATGCCCCGCCGGGACGACCAAGACCAGCGAGTCCTTGCGATAGAGCAGACTCTGCAGTTCGCCCGTGCCCTCTGGCAGATGGCAAACGCCCACGTCGGCGGCGCCTTCGTGCACGGCCCGGACCACCTCGCTGCTGAGATGCTCTTCAAGGTCGATCTTGATGGCGTCGTGCTCGCGCGCGAAGGCCCCGAGGTCTTCCGGCAAAAACTGGACGATTGCGGAAATATTGGCGTGAACCCGCACGTGGCCGCGCACGCCATCCGCGTATTCGCTCAGTTCGCCCTGCATCTTCTCAAGGCTGTAGAGGACCGATCTGGCGTGATGGAGCAGGCTTTCGCCCGCGGGAGTCAGGTCGACGCCGCGCGCATGCCGATAGAGGAGAGGAGTGCCGAGGGTGGCCTCGAGGTCCGACAGGCGCTTGCTGATGGCGGAGGCCGCGATGAACTCGCGCTCTGCCGCCCGTCCGATGCTGCCCAATTCGCAGACGGCCACGAACAATTGCAGCGACGTCAGGTCGATGCGGCGGGCGAAGCTGCGTTCGGAGGAGTTCATGGGGCTGTGGCATCTCGTTCAGAGATGGTGAGCCCTATTTTCTCTCTGTTTTCAATGCGTGGTCATCGTGATCTGCGATGACTTTATTGCCGCGGCGCGATGAGCGCCGCAGCATCTGTTTGCATTGCCTTCGCGTTTGCTTTTGCGCTATTGCTTCTTCTGCGCCGCGTCTTCCATCTTTTGCCCACCCTTCTGTATATCTTGGCCCGCGCCCTTCATGGTGTTGCAGCCGGCGAGCGGAAAGACGAAGGCGAAGGTGACGGCGACCAGTGCAGCGATCTTTTTCATGATGAACTCCTTAGGATTCGAATTGACGGATGAAGGAGTGACCCTCCGATCGCGAAGCTACCGATCCGGTGAATTCGATCCTGTAAGCCGAAACGCAAAAAAGCTGCCCGAAGGCAGCTTTCCTGGCTGAGGGCCAACCGGAATCAGCGTTGGGTGATCGGCTTGACGTCGCGCTTGGGCGAGCCTTCGAACAACTGGCGCGGACGGCCAATCTTGTAGTCCGGGTCACCGATCATTTCGTTCAGCTGGGCAATCCAACCGACCGTGCGTGCCAGCGCAAAGACGGCGGTGAAGAGCGGCACCGGAATGCCGATGGCGCGCTGCACGATGCCCGAGTAGAAGTCCACGTTCGGGTAGAGCTTGCGCGACACGAAGTATTCGTCTTCCAAAGCGATCTTTTCAAGCGCCATGGCCAGTTTGAACAATGGGTCGTTCTCAAGGCCCAACTCGCCGAGGACTTCCTTGCAGGTTTCCTGCATCAGCTTGGCGCGCGGATCGTAGTTCTTGTAGACACGATGCCCGAAGCCCATCAGCTTGACGTTGGAGTTCTTGTCCTTGACCTGCTTGATGAACTCGCCGATCTTTTCGACGCCGCCAGCCTTCTGGATGTCGTAGAGCATATTGAGTGCCGCTTCATTCGCGCCACCATGCGCCGGGCCCCAGAGGCAGGCGACGCCCGCTGCGATGGCCGCGAACGGGTTGGTGCCCGACGAGCCGCACAGGCGCACCGTCGAGGTCGAGGCGTTCTGCTCGTGGTCTGCATGCAGGATGAAGATGCGGTCGAGCGCGCGCTCGAGCACGGGGCTGACCTTGTACTCTTCGCAGGGTGTCGCGAACATCATGTGCAGGAAGTTGCCCGCGTAGCTGAGTTCGTTCTTCGGGTACATGTAGGGCTGGCCCACGGTGTACTTGTAAGCCATGGCGACCAGGGTCGGCATCTTGGCGATCAGGCGGATCGCGGCGATTTCGCGATGCTTCGGATTGTTGATGTCCGTGCTGTCGTGATAGAAGGCCGACAACGCGCCCACCAGGCCCGTCATGATCGCCATTGGGTGCGCATCACGGCGGAAGCCTCGCAGGAAGAACTGCATCTGCTCGTTGACCATCGTGTGGTTGGTCACGAGTTTCGTGAAGCCCACCTTTTGATCGGCGTTGGGCAGCTCACCGTACAGCAGCAGGTGGCAGGTTTCGAGGAAGTCGCAGTTGGTCGCGAGTTGCTCGATGGGATAGCCGCGATAGAGCAGTTCGCCCTTGTCGCCGTCGATGTAGGTGATGGCGGATTCGCACGAGGCCGTCGACATGAAGCCCGGGTCGTAGGTGAACATGCCCGTCTGCGCGTACAGCTTGCGGATGTCAATCACGTCGGGGCCCATCGTTCCCTTGTAGATGGGTAGATCGACGTTTTGGCCGCCGTTGCTGAATGACAGTGTGGCCTTGGTCTCGGATGCTTTCATTTCGGGTCTTTCAATGGATATGTTCAGGAAGATAGGAATTGCGCGCCATCAGTGCGCATCAACTGCAGCAGTTCGATCACTCCGGCCCCGGCCCGTTCGGGCTCAGGCTCCTTTCGGCGAAGCAAAAGGTCGAGCAGATCGTTGTCTGACAGGTCCATCAATGTCTCCAGTGCCTGCGCCTGCCCAACGGTCAGGCTTGCCTCGTGCCGCTCGAAAAAGCGGGCAATGAACAGGTCGTTTTCGAGCAAGCCGCGCCGACAACGCCATTTCAGCTTGCTCAGCGCTCGCTCGCTGATCGGCTGGTTGAGGTCGTCCGTGGCTTGCATGATGTCCAGGCTTGGCTTAGATGGCGCGGCGCACCATCAATTCCTTGATCTTGCCGATGGCCTTCGTGGGGTTCAGGCTCTTCGGGCACACGTCCACGCAATTCATGATCGTGTGGCAACGGAACAGGCGGTACGGGTCTTCGAGGTTGTCGAGGCGCTCGCCAGTGGCTTCGTCTCGGCTGTCCGCGATGAAGCGGTAGGCCTGAAGCAGTCCCGCCGGGCCGACGAACTTGTCTGGATTCCACCAGAAGCTGGGGCAACTGGTCGAGCAACTCGCGCAGAGGATGCACTCATAGAGCCCGTTGAGCTCGTCGCGCTCTTCCGGCGACTGGAGGCGTTCCTTTTCGGGCGGAACCGTGTCGTTCTGAAGATACGGTTTGATCGAGTTGTACTGCTTGAAGAACTGCGTCATGTCGACGATCAGATCGCGGATGACGGGCAGGCCGGGCAGAGGCTTCAGCACGATCGTGCCCTTGAGCGTCAGCATGTTGGTGAGACAGGCCAAGCCGTTCTTGCCATTGATGTTCATGGCGTCCGAGCCGCAAACGCCCTCGCGGCATGAGCGCCGGAATGACAGGCTCGGGTCCTGCGCCTTGAGCTTCATCAGCGCATCGAGCAGCATGCGTTCGTGACCGTCGAGTTCGATCTCGACGGTTTGCATGTAGGGCTTGGCGTCCTTGTCCGGGTCGTAGCGATAAATTTGAAATGTGCGCTTCATCGTGGGCCTTGTGATCTTGTGACGTGGAAAGGCTGATCGTCGAATATCAGAACGTGCGGACCTTGGGCGGCACGGAGTCGACAGTCAGTGGCTGCAGCTTGACGGGCTTGTACGAGAGGCGGTTGTCCTGGCTGTACCAAAGCGTGTGCTTCATCCAGTTGACGTCGTCCCGGCCGAGCGGCGCGACGGGATCGTCCGCCGGGCGCTCGTAGTCTTCGACCGTATGAGCGCCGCGGCATTCCTTGCGTGCGGCGGCCGAAACCATTGTTGCCTGCGCGACTTCGATCAGGTTGTCGACTTCCAGTGCCTCGATGCGTGCCGTGTTGAAAACCCGCGACTTGTCCTTGAGGGTGACGGCGGCAACGCGTTCGCGCACCGCGGCGATCTTCTGGACGCCTTCATCCATGGACGCCTGCTTGCGAAACACCGCAGCGTGCTGCTGCATGACCGCGCGGATCTCGTTGGCCACGTCCTGCGCGTATTCGCCGCTGGTGGATTGTTCGAGTTGGTTGAGGCGCTCCAAGGTGCGGTCGGCGGAGTCGGCCGGCAGCGGCTTGTGTTCCTTCAGCTTGTCGTTGAATTCGACAATGTGGTTGCCGGCCGCGCGGCCGAAAACCAGCAGGTCGAGCAGCGAATTCGTGCCCAGGCGGTTGGCACCGTGCACGCTCACGCATGAGCATTCGCCGACGGCATAGAGCCCATTGACCACGGCACTGTTGTCCTCGCCTTGCTGGACGACGACCTGGCCGTTGATGTTGGTGGGAATGCCGCCCATCTGATAGTGAATCGTCGGCACGACCGGGATCGGCTCCTTGGTGATGTCGACGTTGGCGAAATTGACGCCGATCTCATACACCGAGGGCAGGCGCTTGTGGATCGTTTCTGCGCCGAGGTGATCGAGCTTCAGCAGCACGTAGTCCTTGTTGGGACCGCAGCCTCGGCCTTCCTTGATCTCCTGGTCCATCGAACGCGAGACGAAGTCACGGGGTGCGAGGTCCTTCAGGGTTGGCGCGTAGCGCTCCATGAAGCGCTCACCGTTGCTGTTCAGCAGGATCGCGCCCTCGCCGCGGCAGCCTTCGGTCAGCAGCACGCCGGCGCCGGCCACACCGGTCGGGTGGAACTGCCAGAACTCCATGTCCTGCAAGGGAATGCCAGCGCGTGCGGCCATGCCCAGTCCGTCGCCGGTGTTGATGAATGCGTTGGTCGATGCCGCGAAGATGCGTCCCGCGCCGCCGGTGGCCAGCAGCACCGTCTTGGCCTGCAGGATGTGCAGGTCGCCGGTTTCCATTTCGAGGGCGGTGACGCCGACCACGTCGCCGTCGGCGTCACGGATCAGGTCCAGCGCCATCCATTCGACGAAGAACTGGGTGCGAGCTTCGACGTTCTTTTGATAGAGCGTATGCAGCATCGCATGGCCGGTGCGGTCAGCCGCCGCGCAGGCACGCTGCACAGGTTTCTCGCCGTAGTTGGCCGTGTGCCCGCCGAAGGGGCGCTGGTAGATCGTGCCGTCCGGATTGCGGTCGAACGGCATGCCGAAGTGTTCGAGTTCGTAGACGACCTTCGGAGCTTCACGGCACATGAATTCGATCGCGTCCTGGTCGCCGAGCCAGTCGGAACCCTTGATCGTGTCGTAGAAGTGATAGTGCCAGTTGTCTTCGCTCATGTTGCCGAGCGAGGCGCCGACCCCGCCCTGCGCGGCGACGGTGTGCGAGCGCGTCGGAAATACCTTGGACAGCACGGCCACGTTGAGGCCGGCACGCGCCAATTGCAGCGAGGCGCGCATGCCGGAACCGCCGGCGCCGATGATGACGACGTCGAACCTGCGCTTCGTGATTTGTTCTTTTGTATAGGTCATGGGGTCAGGACTCCTGCCGGGCCGTCCGAAGGGAGGCCTCGCCCTCTCGGGGGACAACGGTTACGTGAAACGAAAAGCTTGGAGGCATCACAGCCTCCAAAGCACTTGAATGGCCCAGCCCGCGCAGGCCAGAAGCCAGACCATCGTGAAGACTTGCAGCAAGAGGCGAATGCCGACAGGTCGGACGTAGTCCATCCAGACGTCGCGCATGCCGACCCACACGTGATAGAGCAGCGATGCAATCACGACGAAGGTAAGCACCTTCATCCATTGCGCGGCAAAGATGCCAGCCCAAAGGTCGTAGCCGATCGGGCCTCGCGAGAAGATCACCTGCGCCAGCAGGATGATGGTGAAGATCGCCATCAGCGCGCCCGTGATGCGCTGGCTGAGCCAATCGAACAAACCGTAATGCGCACCGACAACAGTGCGCTTGGAGCCGTAGTTCACAGACATCGAATGTTCCTTGTCAGTAGAGGCCGAACAGCTTGGCGCCGAGGACGATGGTCAGCAGAATGCTGATCGCCAGCGTGGCGACGGCAGAGCTCTTGCCGAAATCCTTGTTCACGGCCTTGTGGCTCACATCCATCCACAGATGGCGCAGGCCGGCGGTGAAGTGATGCAGGTAAGCCCAGATCATCGCGAGCACAACGAGCTTGATGAACCAGCCCGGCACGAAACCAAGGCCGCTGCTGAAGGCGGCTTTGAAGCGGGCGAACGAGATCTCGGAAGACACGGAGGTGTCGAACATCCAGATGATGAAAGGCATCAGCAGGAACAACAGCACGCCGCTCACGCGGTGAAGGATCGACACCACGCCGGCCGGAGGGAGCCGGTAGGTGGTCAAGTCGGTGATGGCGTTGATGTTGCGGAATTCACGTCGCGGTCGGGGTGGTGTGGCCAGCTCTGTCATGGGGACTTTCGGAATTTTTCGAGGGGCGGCTTGCTCTGTAGCAGAAATGCAAACAACTCAAAATTCTATTGCAATGCAACAAGCGTGTTGCTCGCGGCTTGCGAGAGGGTAGGACGGTACATCACCCGAGCTGGTTGCGGTAATGATGGGAGTCGGTCCTGTAGAGGCCGCGGCGCAATTCCATCGGGGTGTCGTGGTAAGTGTGGGCGACCCGTTCGACGCTGAGCAGCGGGGTCGCAGCCGGCACCGCGAGTAGCGCGGCCTGCGCGGCGTCGGGCAACACTGCGCGAATCTTTTCTTCGGCGCGGACCATGCGAACGCCGAACTCGGTCTCGAACAATGAATACATCGGTCCGTGCCATGCAGCGAGGCGCTCTGCCGTGAGTCCCTTGAAAGGCGCGCCGGGTAGCCAGAGGTCTTCGAGGATGGTGGGCGTACCGCGGTAGGCCAGCACGCGCCGCACTTGCAGCACGGCATCGCCGGTGCGAAGCGCCAGCAGGCGTGCAACGTCGGCGGTGGCGCGCTGACGCCGGCAGTCGACGATTTCGCGCTGGGCGGGGCCTTCGCTGTCGACGTCGCCGCTGTCGGGCACCAGCTTCAGGAAGCGGTATTGGACATGTTGTTCGGCATGGGTCGCGACGAAGGTGCCCTTGCCCTGGCGACGCACAACGAGGTTTTCGGCAGCCAACTCGTCGATCGCCTTGCGCACCGTGCCTTGGCTGACGCGGAAGCGCGCGGCAAGGTCGATTTCGCTCGGGATCGGCTCCCCCGGTTTCCACTCGCCGGCGTGCAGGCTCTGCAGGATCAAGGATTTGATCTGCTGATAGAGCGGGCTGAACGACGGTGCCGAGAGATCCGCGATGGCAGTGGGGGTGGTGGTCATGAGAGTCGATCGCAGGGCTGGGGCGCCGCGCGGTCGACATCTTATATAAGACATAAGACAGGCGCCATCGCTACTTCAAATCGGCATAAAATCGCAGACGGCCTGAAGCCAGGGCGCCATCGTCCGGGCCGACCTCGCGGCCGCAGTCCGCGGCCATGCACCGTTTTCACCATTTCCTGGAGTTTTCCCATGAGCAAAAAGCCTGTTCGCGTTGCCGTCACCGGCGCCGCTGGCCAAATCGGTTACGCCCTGCTGTTCCGCATCGCCTCCGGCGAAATGCTCGGCAAGGACCAGCCGGTCATCCTGCAACTGCTCGAGATCCCCGACGAGAAGGCCCAGAAGGCGCTCAAGGGCGTCATCATGGAACTGGAAGATTGCGCGTTTCCGCTGCTCGCGGGCGTGGTCCCTACGGGTGACCCGCTGGTCGCCTTCAAGGACGCCGACTACGCGTTGCTGGTAGGCGCTCGCCCACGCGGACCCGGCATGGAGCGCGCCGACCTGCTGGCCGCCAACGCCCAGATCTTTACCGCCCAGGGCAAGGCGCTCGACCAGGTCGCGAGCCGCAACGTCAAGGTGCTCGTGGTCGGCAACCCTGCCAACACCAATGCGTACATCGCCATGAAGAGCGCACCGAGCCTGCCGCGCAAGAATTTCACCGCCATGCTGCGCCTCGACCACAACCGCGCAGCCAGCCAGATCGCCGCCAAGACCGGCACGGCCGTGGGCGACATCGAGAAGCTCACAGTCTGGGGCAACCACTCGCCCACGATGTACGCCGACTACCGCTTTGCCACCGTCGGCGGCAAGAGCGTCAAGGACCTGATCAACGACCAGGTCTGGAACGCCGACGTGTTCCTGCCGACCGTCGGCAAGCGCGGCGCCGCGATCATCGAAGCGCGCGGCCTGTCGTCGGCTGCGTCGGCGGCCAATGCCGCCATCGACCACATGCGCGACTGGGCTTTGGGCTCGAAGGGCAAGTGGGTCACGATGGGCATCCCGTCCGACGGCCAATACGGCATCCCCAAGGACGTGATCTTCGGTTTCCCGGTCACCACCGAGAACGGCGAATACAAGCTGGTCGAAGGACTCGAGATCGACGCTTTCAGCCAGGAGCGCATCAACAAGACGCTCAAGGAACTGCAAGACGAACAGGCTGGCGTCGCCCATCTGCTCTGAGTACGCACGCCAGCCATGCTCGACTGGAACCCCGCGCTCTATCGTCGATACGAGGATGAGCGCACGCGCCCCGCGCAGGAACTGCTTGCGCGGGTGCCTCTGACAGAGGCCGCTCGCATATACGACCTCGGCTGCGGCCCGGGCAATTCCACCGAGCTGCTGGTGCATCGGTTTCCGGCGGCGCAAGTCGTTGGGACCGACAACTCCGAAGCCATGCTGAAGAGTGCGCGCGAGCGTCTGCCGCAGGCGCGCTTCGAGCTCAGCGACATCTCCGCGTGGCAGCCGGAGTCGCCACCCGACCTCATCTACGCGAACGCGGCTCTTCAATGGGTGCCTGATCACGGGACGCTCATTCCGAGGCTCTTCGCTGCGTTGGCGCCAGGCGGCGTTCTGGCGATCCAGATGCCCGACAACCGGCAGGAGCCTACGCATCGCGTGATGCGCGAGGTCGCGGGCGAAGCGCCGTGGGCGCAGGCCATCGGCGATGCGGACAGGGTGCGCACGGAACTGCTGGGCATTGAGGGCTACTACGACCTCCTCGCCGCAGACGCGGAAAACGTGGATGTCTGGCGTACCGCCTATCAACATCCGATGGCTTCCGCGGCGTCCATCGTCGAATGGGTTCGCGGCACCGGCCTCAAGCCTTTCGTCGACCGCCTGACCCCGGAGCTGCAGGCCAGTTACCTGGCTGAATACGAGCGCCGGATTGCGACTTCATACCCACCGCGAGCCGACGGCCGCTTGCTGCTTGCATTCCCGCGCATGTTCATCGTCGCGCGGCGAAAGGCATGAGGTTGCACGAATGAGCGCGGATTCGTCAGTTGTTCATCCGCGCCAGGTTCTCCTCGGCGCCCAGGCCGGCGCGGTCGTGCTGCCCGTTTGCGATCACTACAGCGGAGTCGAGGCGCGCATGCGCAAGAGCCTTGCCTTGCAGGCGGAGATGGCCGCGGAGTTCGGCGCCTGCGTCTTCGACGTCACGCTGGATTGCGAGGACGGCGCTCCTGTTGGCGGCGAGGCGGAACATGCGGCGCTGGTCACTGAACTCGCGCTCGCTGCCGATCCGGCCATGCGAGTCGGGGTCCGTGTGCATCCGGTCAATCACCCGGCTTTTGCGGGTGACGTGATCACCATCGCGGGGCTCGCCGGCCACCGGCTCAGCCACCTGATGGTGCCGAAGGTCGAATCGATCGAAGACGTGCACGTGGCGGTTGAAGCACTCGATGCCGCCGGCGCCGAAGCACTGCCTTTGCACGTGTTGATCGAATCGCCGCTCGCCGTTCACCATTCATTCGAGATCGCAGCCCATTCGCGGGTGCAGTCGCTCAGCTTTGGCTTGATGGATTTCGTGTCCGCTCATGGCGGTGCGATTCCGGCCGATGGCATGGGGGCTGCCGGCCAGTTCACTCATCCACTGGTGGTGCGCGCCAAGCTTGAAATCGCTTCCGCCGCCCACGCGCACGGCAAAGTGCCCTCGCATTGCGTCGTCACCGAATTCAACGACATCGAAGCCATGCGTGGAGCAGCCAAAAAAGCAGCCAACGAGTACGGCTTCACTCGCATGTGGAGCATTCACCCCAGCCAGATCCGCCCGATCCTCGAAGCGTTTTCGCCCGATGATCGGCAGATTCAAATCGCTACAAAAATAATCGCGGCCGCAAGCGATGCCGCTTGGGCGCCGGTCAGCATCGATGGCACATTGCATGACCGCGCCAGTTACCGCCATTTCTGGCAGGTCTTGGAACGGGCGCACGCCACAGGCCGCACCTTGCCAAGCGAGGCGCGGGCATGGTTTGCCCCGTCGTCACCCTGAAACCCAACCCCCGAAAGAATCACACCATGAAGACAATCGCGCTGATTGCCGCTGCCGCCTTCGCAATGCCGCTGGCAGCTATGGCTCAGACCACCGCCCCGGCCAAACCCAAGTCGAAGATCACCCACAAGGTGCTGCCGAAGAAGATCGTCAAGAAGATGGAAGAAAAGCAGCCCATCAGCGAAGAAACCGACGTGACGTTGTCGCCCGAGGACCTGAAGGTCGCCGAACGCGTCTTCACGGGCGCCATCAAGTGCGAACTCGGCGCCAGCGTGAACATCCAGGCCGACGAGAAAAAGCCGGGCTTCTTCACGCTGACGCATGACGGCAAGCGCTATCGCCTCCACCCCGTCGAAAGCCGCACCGGTGCAATCCGCCTGGAGGATCCGCGTGCCGAAGCGATGTGGCTGCAGCTTGGCAACAAGTCGATGCTGATGAGCCAGAAGCTGGGCTTGCGCCTGGCTGACGAATGCCAGGCGGCCAAGCAGGTCGAGGTCGCTGAGGACATGAAGAAGAACCCGCCGAAGAGCCTCTTCGAAGGCGCTGATTCGGCGACTCCCGTGAAGAAGTAGCAGTCCCCAAGGCGCGGCTCTTGCTTCCCGAGCGGGAGCCGCCCACCCATTTGTGTATCCGGAGAAGAAAAGATGTTGCAAGCCTACGTTGACCATGTCGCCGAGCGCGCTGCGCTCGGCATCCCGCCGCTGCCGCTGACCGCCAAGCAGACCGCCGAACTCATCGAGCTCATGAAGGCACCGATCGTCGCCGAAGCCGAGTTCCTGCTCAATCTGCTGACGTATCGCGTACCTGCCGGCGTGGACGACGCGGCCAAAGTCAAGGCGAGCTATCTCGCTGCCGTTGCACATGGGACTGAGAAGAGCAAGCTGTTGTCGCGCGCTCGCGCCACGGAACTGCTGGGCACCATGCTCGGCGGCTACAACATCGGACCATTGGTCGACCTGCTGGACGATGCGGAAGTGGGTTCTGTCGCCGCTGAGGGGCTCAAGAAGACGCTCCTGATGTTCGATCAATTCCATGACGTCCAGGAAAAGGCCGACAAGGGCAACGCCAATGCCAAGGCCGTGCTCCAGAGCTGGGCCGATGCCGAATGGTTCACCAGCCGCCCCGAAGTCCCCCAGAGCCTTACCGTGACGGTCTTCAAGGTGAGCGGCGAAACGAACACCGACGATCTGTCGCCCGCCCCGGACGCCACGACCCGTCCCGACATCCCGATGCACGCATTGGCGATGCTCAAGAACGCGCGTCCCGGCATCCAGCCCGAGGAAGACGGCAAGCGCGGCCCCGTCAAATTCATCGAATCGCTGAAGGAAAAGGGCCATCTGGTCGCGTACGTCGGCGACGTCGTTGGTACGGGTTCGTCGCGCAAGAGCGCCACCAATTCGGTGCTGTGGTTTACGGGCGAGGACATTCCCTACATCCCGAACAAGCGCTTCGGCGGCGTGTGCCTGGGCACCAAGATTGCGCCGATCTTCTACAACACCATGGAAGACGCCGGCGCACTCCCGATCGAGCTGGACGTGAGCCAGATGGAAATGGGCGATGTGGTCGAGCTGCGTCCCTACGAAGGCAAGGCGCTGAAGAATGGCGTGGTCATCTCTGAATTCAAGGTCAAGAGCGATGTGCTCTTCGATGAAGTGCGTGCCGGTGGGCGCATCCCGCTGATCATCGGCCGCGGCCTCACGGCCAAGGCGCGCGAAGCGCTGGGTCTGCCTGTTTCCACGTTGTTCCGCCTGCCGGTCAGCCCGGTGGACACCAAGAAGGGCTTTTCGCTCGCGCAGAAGATGGTCGGGCGTGCATGCGGTCTGCCCGAGGGGCAGGGCGTGCGCCCGGGCACTTATTGCGAGCCGAAGATGACCTCGGTCGGCAGCCAGGACACCACGGGCCCAATGACCCGCGACGAGCTGAAGGACCTGGCGTGCCTGGGCTTCAGCGCCGACCTGGTGATGCAATCGTTCTGCCACACGGCTGCCTATCCCAAGAAGGTGGACGTGAAGATGCACCACGAACTGCCCGACTTCATCTCTACGCGCGGCGGTGTGTCTCTGCGTCCGGGCGACGGCGTGATCCACAGCTGGCTCAACCGCCTGCTGACGCCGGACACGGTGGGGACGGGCGGCGACAGCCACACGCGCTTTCCGATCGGCATCAGCTTTCCGGCCGGCTCGGGCCTCGTGGCCTTTGCCGCCGCCACGGGCGTGATGCCGCTCGACATGCCCGAATCGGTGCTGGTGCGCTTCAAGGGCAAGATGCAGCCGGGCGTGACGCTGCGCGACCTCGTCAATGCCATTCCGCTTTACGCCATCAAGTCAGGGCTGCTGACGGTCGAGAAGAAGGGCAAGAAGAACATCTTCTCGGGCCGCATTCTCGAGATCGAGGGCTTGCCGGATCTCAAGGTCGAGCAGGCGTTCGAGCTGAGTGACGCCTCGGCGGAGCGTTCGGCCGCCGGTTGCACGGTGCACCTGAACAAGGAACCGATCATCGAATACATCAACAGCAACATCACGCTGATGAAGTGGATGATCGCCGAAGGCTATGCCGACGCCCGCACGCTGGGCCGCCGAATTGCCGCGCAAGAGGCATGGCTCAAGGACCCGCAATTGCTCAAGGGTGATGCCGACGCCGACTACGCCGCCGTGATCGAGATCGATCTGGCCGACATCCACGAACCCATCGTGGCCTGCCCGAACGATCCGGACGATGTGAAGACGCTGTCCGACGTCGCCGGCGCAAAGATCGACGAAGTGTTCATCGGCTCGTGCATGACGAACATCGGCCACTTCCGCGCTGCGTCCAAGCTGCTCGAAGGCAAGCGCGACATCCCGGTCAARCTGTGGATCGCGCCGCCCACCAAGATGGATGCGCACCAGCTCACCGAGGAAGGCCACTACGGCGTGTTCGGCAATGCCGGTGCTCGCACCGAAATGCCGGGCTGCTCGCTGTGCATGGGCAACCAGGCTCAGGTGCGCGAAGGCGCGACGGTGATGTCGACCAGCACGCGGAATTTCCCGAACCGCCTGGGCAAGAACACCAATGTCTATCTCGGCAGCGCAGAGCTCGCCGCGATCTGCTCGCGCCTGGGCCGTATCCCTACGCGTGAGGAATACATGACCGATGTCGGCGTGCTCGATGCTTCCAGCAAGCAGATCTATCAGTACCTGAACTTCGACAAGATCGACGACTACAAGGAAGTCGCCGCGACGGTCGCAGCCTGATCGACGGGCGGCCCGGGCCGATTCAGCCCGGCCGCTGCGCCGCGAGCGCAGCCAGGGCATTTGCAGTCTGCGCATCCGCTGGAAAGAACGATTCGACGGCAAGTTCCTGCAGCGTCACGTCGACCGGCGTGCCGAAGATGGTCGTGGTGCTGATAAAGCTCAGCAAGCCGTCAGGCGTCACCAGCTGAAAGGGCACCACCACGTTTGCCAGTTCGCCGCCGGTCGCCGGGGCATCGTGGCTGACCTCAGGTTGCGGAAAGCCGGCCAGCTCATCGTGAAGTGCCGATAGCGCGGTGTCGCCTGTGGCGGCAATCTGCTGCTGAAGGCGCTCCAGCAGATGCGCTCGCCACTGGCGCAGGTTGGCGATCCGGGGGGCGAGGCCGTCCGGGTGAAGGCTGAGTCGAAGGACATTGATGGGGGCCTGGAGCAGTTCCGGCGCAGCGCCTGCCATCAGGAAGGGCACCAGTGCGTTGTGCGCGACGAGATTCCAGTGCCGGTCGATTGCCAGCGCGGGAAACGGTTCGTGCCCTTTGAGGACCAGTTCGACGGCCCGCTTGGCTGAGGCCAGCGCCGGGTCGTCCAGCGAGCGCTGCCGGTACATCGGTGCGTAACCGGCGGCGACCAGCAGCGCGTTGCGTTCTCGCAGCGGCACTTCGAGCCGTTCGGCCAGGCGCAGGACCATTTCGCGGCTGGGCTCCGCACGGCCGGTTTCGACATAACTGAGGTGGCGGGTCGAAATCTGCGCCTCGTTCGCCAGATCGAGCTGGCTCAGGCGACGGTGCTGGCGCCAATGGCGCAAATGAGTGCCGAACGGGTCGGCCGCTGTCGGGGAGGCGTGGTGGATGCTCATGGCCACCATCCTAGTGAAGCTGCGCGCAACGGCCATGACCTCTCACGTCATCGCAAAGCCGCGCGATTGGCGCCCTGGGACTACTGCCGACGTCATGGAACCCTGCTATCTTTGGAGAGCTTCCACGAATTCACAGGAGTTTCCCTATGGCCAAAGAACTGGCTCACGCCTTTGCCCCCATGTTGAAAACCTTCAAGACCGCGTCGGGCAAGGCCGGGAAGTACTGGTCTCTCAAGGAACTGGCCAAGCAGTACCCGAATGTCGAAAAGCTGCCGGTCTCGATCCGCATCGTGCTCGAATCGGTCCTGCGCAACTGCGACGGCCAGAAAGTGACGGCGGAACACGTCAGTCAGCTCGCCAACTGGGCGCCCAACGCGGAGCGCACCGAGGAAATTCCCTTTGTCGTGACGCGGGTGGTTCTGCAGGATTTCACTGGCGTGCCGCTCCTGGCCGATCTTGCGGCCATGCGCAGCGTGGCAAAAACGCTGGGCAAGTCGCCCAAGACCATCGAGCCGCTGGTGCCGGTGGATCTCGTGGTCGACCACTCGGTCATGGTGGACTACTACGGTACGCCGAAGGCGCTCGACCTCAACATGAAGCTCGAGTTCCAGCGCAACAACGAGCGCTACCAGTTCATGAAGTGGGGGATGCAGGCCTTCGACACCTTCGGCGTGGTGCCGCCGGGCTTCGGCATCGTCCACCAGGTCAACCTCGAGTACTTTGCGCGCGGCGTCTACAAGAGTGCCAGCGACCACGGCGATCCCCCCGTGTACTACCCTGATTCCCTGGTCGGCACCGACAGCCACACGACGATGATCAACGGTATCGGCGTGGTCGGTTGGGGCGTGGGCGGCATCGAGGCCGAGGCTGCGATGCTCGGCCAGCCGGTCTACATGCTGACGCCGGACGTCGTCGGCTTTGAGCTCACCGGGAAGTTGCGCGAGGGCGTGACCGCTACCGATCTGGTGCTCTACGTCACTTCCATCCTGCGTGGCGAGAAGGTGGTGGGCAAGTTCGTCGAGTTCTTTGGCCCGGGTGCTGCATCGATAGGGGTGCCGGACCGCGCGACGATCGGCAACATGGCGCCAGAATACGGCGCGACCATGGGCTTCTTTCCCGTCGACGAGATGACGGTGGCCTATTTCAAGGGCACCGGCCGCACCGACGAAGAAGTCGAGCGCTTCGAGGCCTACTACAAGGCGCAAGGGCTTTTCGGAATGCCCGCGCCTGGCGCGCTCAACTACACCAAGGTGGTGAAGCTCGATCTCGGCACTGTGACGCCCAGCCTCGCCGGCCCGAAACGCCCGCAGGACCGCATCGATCTCGGGCACCTCGCCACCAAGTTCTCCGAGCTCTACAGCAAGCCCAACGAGGCCAACGGATTCAACCTGCCGGCCGATACGCTGAACGTGCGCTATCCCCTGACCACGAATGGCGAAGCAGGCGAACAGGACGTCGACCCCACGCCGGGCTCGCCTCGGCAGAATCTCGAAATGGTGGCAAACCGGACCACGCGGGAAGCTGCACACATTGGCGACTCGGCGCCGACGAACCCTGTGGGCAAGGTCACGATCGGCAACGGCGACGTCCTCATCGCTGCGATCACGTCTTGCACCAACACGTCCAATCCGAGCGTGCTGCTCGCTGCCGGACTGCTCGCCAAGAAGGCGGTGGAGGCCGGTCTTACCGTCGAGCCCCACGTCAAGACTTCGTTGGCACCCGGCTCGCGCATCGTCACCGAGTATCTGGAAAAAGCAGGGCTGCTGCAGTACCTCGAGAAACTGGGCTTCTATCTTGCGGGCTACGGATGCACGACCTGCATCGGCAATGCGGGTGACCTGGCGCCGGAGATCAACGAGGTCATCACCAAGAACAACCTTGTCGGCGCCGCGGTGCTGTCCGGAAATCGCAATTTCGAGGCACGCATCCATCCCAACATCAAGGCCAACTTCCTGGCGTCGCCGCCATTGGTGGTGGCCTATGCGATTGCAGGCAACGTGATGGTCGACCTCATGACGCAGCCGGTCGGCAAGGGCCACAAGGGGAAGGACGTCTATCTGGGCGACATCTGGCCGAGTGCGAGGGAGATCGACGAGAACCTGGCCTACGCGATGAACGCCAAGGCCTTCCGCAAGAACTACGAGCAGATCAAGGAGAACCCCGGCAAGCTGTGGAGCAGCATCAAGGGCACGACCGGGCAGGTCTACGACTGGCCAGAATCCACCTACATCGCGGAGCCGCCGTTCTTCGAGGGTTTCAAGATGGAGCCGCACGCGACCGACGCCGGCTTTACGGGCGCGCGCATCATGGCGCTCTTCGGTGACTCGATCACTACCGACCATATTTCGCCGGCGGGTTCCATCAAGGAAAGCTCGCCGGCCGGGATCTGGCTCAAGGCGCACGGCGTGTCGAAGGCGGACTTCAACAGCTACGGTTCACGCCGGGGCAATCATGACGTGATGATGCGCGGCACCTTCGCGAACGTGCGCATCAAGAACCTCATGATCCCGGCCGGGCCCGACGGCTCGCGTGAAGAGGGCGGGGTGACGCTCTTCCAGCCGGGCGGCGAGAAGATGTTCATCTATGACGCCGCCATGAAGTACATCGCGCAAGGCGTGCCGACGATCATCTTTGGTGGCGAGGAATACGGCACCGGCTCTTCGCGTGATTGGGCGGCCAAGGGCACGCAACTGCTCGGCATCAAGGCGGTGGTGGCTCGCAGTTTCGAGCGCATCCACCGAGCCAACCTGGTCGGCATGGGCGTACTGCCGTTGCAGTTCCGCGGCGCTGATTCCTGGGAGAGCCTTGGACTCACTGGCGAAGAAAAGATCGACGTGGTGATTGGTGGCGAACTCAAGCCGCAGATGGACGTCAAGCTTGTCGTGCATCGCTCGGACGGCAGCCACCAGGAGGTGACCGTGCGCCTGCGCATCGACACGCCGATCGAGGTGGACTACTACAAGCACGGTGGCATCCTGCCATTCGTGCTCCGGCAACTGCTCGCGGCCTAGATCGCCAGAGCGGGGACGGGCGCTTTCGGCAGCAGACGTGCCGTGAAGTGTGGATCCTTGTAGTAGCGGATCTTCTCGCACATCACCGGATGAGGAATGCCTTCATAGAGGAAGACTTCCTTGTCCCGGCCCATCGCTTTCAGCTCCTGCGGAAGCATGAGTGCGCGCCGTTCCTCGGATTGACCGCGTGAAACATCGCCGCGGCTTCGCGTGAGGTTTTCCTTGCGCACAGTGGTGTAGCCGAGCATTTCCGAATAGTCGTTGGCGTCCTGTTGCTCGCGTGGCGCATACACGATCTGCAGGGCGTGGTTGGTGATCAAGGTGCGGGCGACTTCCTTGCCATAGGTGGCGTCGAGTTGAGCCACGCTCTGGATGATCGGCAAAAGGCGGATGTTGTAGCCCGCCATGTATGAGACGGCGTTGGCGATGATGTCCACCTTTCCGATCGAAGTGAACTCGTCCATCAGCAGCAGGCATTGGTGCTTCAGGCTCGGATTGTTCTGCGGCAACTCCCTCGTGTTGAGATTGATGAGCTGGCTGAAGAAGAGATTCACGATGAGCCGGCTTTCCGCCAGCTTGTTCGGTTGGATGCCGATGTAGATGGTCATCTTCTTGCGGCGCAAATCGGTCAGCAGAAAATCATTGGTGCTGGTCGCCGCATCCAATACCGGATTGATCCACGCGTTGAGTGGCTCCTTGAATGAGCCGAGGATCGAAGCGAAAGTCTCATCGGCTTGTGACAGCAGATTTGAAAACGCAGCCCTGGCGTTCTCGCTGAGAAAGGCTTCATTCGACAGCGACTCGTAGTACTTGCGCAGGTCGGTGCCGTCGCCCGAGGAAAGCCGGTACACGGAGCCTAGCGTCGCATTTGCTTGCTGCGGCAATCCATGCATCGCCTCGAGGGCCAGTTTCTCGACCAGGTACAAAGTGAAAGCCATGAAGGCATTGCGAGACTGGCTGACCCAGAACTTCTGATCGTCGGAGCCGTCTGGATAGAGCATCGCTGCGATGCTCATCAGGTCCGACACACGGAAGGCTGGGTCATTCGAAACGTAGCTCAGCGGGTTCCACCGATGTGTGCGCCGATCTTCCGCAAACGGGTTGAACAGAAAAACTTCCTGGCCCTGACTGGCTCGCCAGCCGCTTGTGAGCTCGAAGTTTTCCTGCTTGATGTCCAGGACCACCACCGACTCCTGGTAGTCAAGAAGATTCGGAATCACGACCCCGACGCCCTTGCCCGACCGCGTCGGCGCGGCCAGGATCACGAACTGCTGCCCGCCGAGCCGGATCAGCCTTTCCTTGAACTTGCCGACAAGAATGCCGTTGCTCGACGGTTTGAACATGCCGGCTTTGTTCAGGTCGCCCGCTTCCGCGAAACGCGCATCGCCGTGAATGGACGGCGGCTTTTTCCTGGCGAGCAGAAGCAAAGCGCCAAGCCACGCAACAAGCGGAATTCCGAAGCCCGCGTAGCCGGCCCATCTGACGCGGTCGACATAGGGTCGCATCTCCGGAAGGTCGAGCGCGCGGACGTAGCTGAGGTAGGTGTTCCACTGGAGCGCGTCGGTGCCGAGTTGGAGCAACATCAGCACGATGAAGCCGGACAAGTAGCTGGCGGCCACGGCAACTGCCAAGGTCAGGCCGATGGCCCAGCACCATTTGGTTTTGCTCACGGCTTAGAGCGCGCGCGAAGCGCAATGCTCGCGAGCGGGCTGTTGCGCCACTTGGGACTGCGTGATCGCTGCGAGTTGCTGATGCTCTGTCGTCCGATCCAACGCTTGCGTGCTTTGAGCGACTGATGTGTTGAGTGCCTCGACCGTCGGCACGCTGGCGACGCGTTTGAGTGCCGAATCCAAAGCGCCCTGCACCACGAACACCTTAGAGGTGTCAGTGCTGAGCACCACGTGGTCGATACGGCTCATTCCGTGCTCGCGTGCGGTGACCACCAAGGCAGCCGCCAGGTTGTCGCTGCGCGAATCGGGCGCGCGGCCGACACTGGCGTCGAGCTTGTGGACGCCGCTGAGCGCCTGCTTGAACAGTCCGTGATCGGAATGCGTGGCGCTGTCGAGTTGAGCGACGGCAGGAGAGGGGGCCACGTGCGCTTGCCTTTTGTCCTGGAGCGATGCATCCAGCTCGGCGAACGTTTGAGGGCCGACAACGCCGTCTGCCCTCAGTCCATGATCGTGCTGAAAGGCCTTGACCGCGTGGCGAGTGTTTGCGCCAAAGTGGCCGTCGGGCTTGAGTGCATTTCCGTGCGCGTCGGTGTAGCCGAGCGAACTGAGTCGGCACTGGAGTTCGTGGACGGCTTCTCCGCGAGCGCCGAGTTGTACGGTGGCTTGTGAATGCGCGACGGTTGAGGCAGAAATGAGCACTTCACCGCCGGTGAGGCTTGCCATCAACTCGGGAGTGAGCTTGTTTTGCCACTCCGCAAAGCGCGCCTTGCGTTCCGCCAGTCCGGTTTCGCCGTTGTTGATCACATGCGTGGCGTTGGTGACGTCTTCTGGTGCGACGCGGTGCACGTACCGATTCCAATACCAGACGGCGATCTTCGAAGCGTTTTCCGGCTCGGCAGCCAGTTGGGGCTTCTCGACAAGGTCGAGATTCAGCGCCTGACCCGCTTCACGGTAATTGTCCTTGCCGGTCAGCTGTATGTACCCGCGGCCCCTGTACTTGAATCCATCCCCGGGATCGTTGTTGCCCATGCGACCGCTGTACATGAGCTCCGCCAGTTTTTCGGGACTGCCTTGCAAAGCCTCCTGGCGGGCGGTTTCCAGTGCTTCTGGTCCCTTTCGCAACGCGGAGAGAACGGTTATTTGCGCAATGTTCTTCGTGTAGCGAAAGCCTTCCTCAAGGCGCTTGAGGTCGCTGGATTCGAAGGTCACCTGAGCCATGAAGTTGGCCAATTCCTTGGGCGCCTTGATGCCGGCAGCTACGGCATCGAGCATCAACTGGGTTTCTCGATTAGTCGTCATTCACTCCCTCTTTTCTTCTACTTCTATCGAGCTATGCGCGCGCCTCCTCGAAACCGAGGAGGGCAATTCATGGCAGCGTCACCTGCGGCAGAGTCGACGAATCGAAGTCGGCGAAGCGCACGATCCCCAATTTCTCGTCTGTCAGAGTGAGTTCAATGGCGCTGCCATCGATCGAGTCCTTGACGCCGCGTTGGACTTCCTCGATCAACCAATTGCCTTGCGCTGCGGTGTACTTGAATGTGTATCTGTTCCACCAGTGGCCGCGCGATCCGCCTTCCGTGACCAACGTAAATCCGCCCTTGTCGATGCGCGCATAGCCGAAGGGATCGCCCGCAAGGCCGCCGCATCGGTGGCAAAGAACAATCTTGTCGTTGCGAGCTGCAACTTGCAGGTGGCCTTGGGCATTGCGGATCGCCAGCAGCACCGTTCTTGACGGCCCTTGCCCAGCCATTTCGTCGGTACTTGGTGGATCAAGGACGATCAGGGCGTCGAGCCGACCATCGCCGTTCAGGTCGCCCACCTGCGAATCCAGAATGCGCATCCCGTCCACTTCGAAGGCTTGCAACTCGTCCTTTGTGGACTGCTTGGCCGGCGCAATGGCCGAAGAGATCGCCTTTTCGGCGTCGGATGTGCCAGGGTGAGGTGTAGCGGCGTTGGAGCTGCTGCCGCTGCAGCCCGCGAGCGCCATACAGAATGCAAGCGTCGTGACGTGAGTGATTTTCTTCATGCTGAAATTTGTTGACTGATCAATGTTGGAAAGGGGTGGATTGAGAATCGCCGCTGCCCTGCCACTCGCCGCTGGAGATCGCTTGCGGGCATACACGGATGTATTGCTGAAGGGCCTGGTAGTCCCGTGCCGTCCAGGGGCGTCCGTATGTGTTCGGCGGGTCGCACATCCCAGTTGGAAGCGAGGTACCCGTCGCTGGGGAAAGGGGTATCCAGCACGCGTTCGCAATGATCGGTTCGTACCCGTGCTGACAAAACACAAACGGATCATTCGCGCGAAATTGAAGTGGCTCATAGAACTCGCCGAAGGCGGGAAAGGCGGGGAAGGCGGAAAAGGTCAGGCTCAGCGCCAGCAAGCCGATTTGATGTTTCGTCCTTCGCTTCGGCCTCATGCCGCCGATGAGTCCTCGAGAGGTGTCGTTCGTTTCTCTCCTCATGCAATGCCCTACATCGCGAGCGCCGCGCCGGAGCGTTGCTGATCTTGCGAGTGCGCGTCGATGAGACGGTCTTGCTGACGCAGGGCGCTTCCCAGTGACGCGGTGCTCTGTGCAATGGGCATGTCGAGTGCTTCGATCGTCGGCACATTCGAGATCTTCTTGAGCGGCGAATCCAATGCGCCCTGCACAGCGAACACTTTCGAGCCGTCGGTGCTCAGCACCACGTGATCGATTCGCTTCAAGCCATCGTTGCGCGCGGCCGCCGCGAGCGAGGCAGCCAGATTGTCGCTGCGCCCGTCTGGCGTTCGGCCGACTTTTGCGTCCATCTGATGCACTCCGGCTTGTGCTTGCTTGAACAACGAATGATCGGGGTGAGCTTGCTGATCCAGTCGAGCGCTCGGTGCTCCGGTCATCGCGTCATACAAGCCGGAAGCGCCATCGCTCACCAGCTGTACGGTTTGCTGCCCTACTCGTTGGGCGACACGCACATGCTGTGTCAGCCCGTCAACCACGATCTGCCCTGTCACGGCCAATCCGGCATCGATGGCCTGCGCCCTGAGCTTGACCGCAGGGTCGAAGGGATTCAGCGCGTGTAACGGGGAGTGGGCCCGATTGGACACCATGGCCACGTCGACGCGGCTCTGCCCCACGTCCTTGTGAAAGTGCCCGATCGCACCTTGATGGGCACGGGCCCGCGCTTCGTTCACTGGATTGATGATGGAACTGCCCGTGACGTCGTTCCCGGGCAGAAAGTTGCTCATCTTGTGCGCTGACAAATCAGTGGCGAGGAATGGATTGGTCGGCAGATGCAACCCGGTTTCAAGGTAGCGCCCCCGTTTCAGGCTCTCGACGTCTTGCGGCGTGGCATAGATGCGGACCTCGCCGAAATGTGGACTGCCCGCCCCGACGACGTCGGTGGCGCGCACGTGGTTCACGATGCCGGGATACTGGCCGTTCACGTCAACGCCGTGCTCGTGGAGATTCGTTAGGCTCGCGGGACCATAAGCATTGAACGTCTCGGCTCGCAGGCCGTGCTTGGCGGCGGTGATCTGGGCCAAGGTGCCGCCTAGCGAGTGACCCGTGACGGTAATTGCGAAATGGTCAAGACTGGCGGCTTGCGTCCTCTTGGCGGTGTCGATCGCATGCTGGGTAAACGCCATTGCATCGTCAAGCTGATTGTTGTGCCCCAGAACGGCCATGCCAGCGTCGGTAACCCCATCCTTGATCGATTCGGAGCCACGATGCGCGATCACCACGACGCCAGTGTCCACGCGCTGATAAGCCGTGCCTTGGTAGCCGGAGGGGCGATCAGCGGCAGCGATGATCTCGTAGGAGACATCATCTATCGAAACTGTTTCACTTAGGAGGGCGGAACGATCTTGGTAGGCGTCATTCGCCAGCGCTGCATGCTCATGAGTGCCGGTGGTCATTCAAGGATCTCCTTTGCACTCAACATGGCGGTGAAGAACTTGCTTGCGTCATCGGTGATCCAGCGAGACCGCGGTGTGCCGCCCATGGGGATATCTCCATCTCTCCCATAAATGTCTTTGGGAAAATATGTGAGCTCCGATGCTTGCGCAGATATCTTTTCCCCGGAAATGCCAGCGCTGAATGTCACTCCGCCGGCTCTCATTCCGATGCTCGCGTACTTCATCGTCCAGTGACACATTCCAAGCCCGAAGTAGTCTTCGCTCAGCAGCAGATCCAGATACAGCGTGCCTGTGTAAGTGTTGTCGCCAACGCGGGATAGAGAGAACGGGACAGGAGCCAAGGGTGGGTGCCTGGAGCCGGAGATGGGGTGCTCCGGTGCGCACCGCTCATTTGCAACTTCGTACTGCATGAGCCCTGTCACGGATTCGAACGGCCCGGGCGCGTCGTCAATGATCAGCGTGATCTCGTAACCCATCTTCGGATTCGGGTTGTGCTTGATATCGGGTTTCTTCATGGATGAATTGCAGGCCGAGGTGAAGAGCGCGAGGAGTACGAAGGCTCCAGCAAGACGTGATTTCATTTTTCTTGGATCTATTGCAGGCGCACTGCGAGGCTGCAAGCGCTGTAGAGGACTTTGCAGGAGGCTTCTCCGCATTTGGCAATGGCGTTGGCTTCTGCTGTTTGCAAGGCCGGCGCGCGTGCATAGCCAGCTCGCTCTGTGCTCGTTGCGGCGGCAACGCATTGATCGCGGTAGGACATGACGATCTTGCAGTCCTGGGAACCATCCCTCGCGCATTCCATTAACGCCATTTGCTCCGCTTTGGATTCGGACTCCTCATCAACGGAAGCGGCTCCCGATCTCGTCACTGCGTCTGTGGCGATCGCGCCGTAGCGGGACGCCCACGCGACACGCGGCTGCGGTTGGGAATCGCCGTAGCCGGGAATGGCTTGGCAAATGGGGAAGACGGCGCCAGGGACGCTCTGTTGCCCCACCATCCGCTGGCCTGGGGGGCACGGGCCCTCCGCCCAGGCCATGGGGATGCAAGTTGCGCCCAAGAGGGCTAGTAGGGTGAAATTCCTTAGTAGTTTTTTCATATGAGTTCTCTTGCGTTTCCAAGCCGGCTGGCCCCTTGCTTGATGGCATCGGGTTGAGGGGAGACTGGGGCCATCGGTCGTGTTGGCGACACCTTGGAAGGGGGCGAACGATCGCCGTCGTCTGTTACGCTTTGAGCAGGCAGCGCACCGCCCTGCGGAAGTCGCCCTTGCGCCATGGCCTGCGCGCCGCGAGCAGCCCCGCCAGCACCCACGCTGCCGAAGGCCGAATACGACATGAAGCTCCCCAGCGTCCCCTGAAAAAACGCCGCTGCCATCGGAGGGGCACTCACGATCAAGGTGGTGAGAATCAAGCCCAGTCCCCCTTGCTGCAGTGCCATCGAGGTGATCCCCTCGCTCGCGGCCGACGCCCCTCCGAAGCCGCCGATGTCCGCCAGCATTGCCGCCTGCTTCGTGAGGAACGCCAGCGCGACGGACTGGACCACGTTGTTCGCCAGCCCCACCATGAAGCTGAGCACAGCCAGTGAGAACACGGTGCCGATGCCATAGAACAGCCACTTGCTGAACAGCGACTTCGTCTGCTCGAACAGCAAGCACACGATGAACAGCGGCCCGAAGCCCACGAACAGCGCGATCGCGATCTTGTTGAGCAGCAGGATCGAGCCGCCAACGAGGGCAGGTCCGGCAATGCCGATTCCGGAGAACCACTTCGCGCGGTCCTTGGCGCTGTCCACGGAGGGGTCGCCGCCGCTGGCGAGTGCGTCGATCGTGGAAAGCATCCCCTGCATGTAAGCGAGGTTCTTGTCGATGCTCTGGTAAGGACTCTTTGAGTCGTTCGAGACCAGCAAGGTGATGGCGCTGGAAGTGCCGTCGGTGAGCGTCCAGTACAGCGAAGACGAGAGACTCGCCGCGCTTGTGGCAATGCCGATCACGAGCGTGGCCTTGAGCGCATCCCCCACCAACGCCATCATCGGCTGCCGCGTTCGCCCCGTGACGATGCGAAAGCCCTGGAGCATGATCCACACCGTGAGCAGCACCAACCCCATCCCGCCCACGAGCCGCGCCGTGCTCGTCAGCAGATTCCACTGAAAGGTATTGATCTCGTCACGGAGGTAGTCGTTGATCAGTTGGAAGAAGACGAAATTGCTGATATCTGGAGTGGGCATGGGGTTTCGTGCTGTGCCTGGGAATTGCGTGCTTGCGTGCTACCGCTCGATGCTCAGAGTTCGCTGCCCAGGCTCGCTGGCATGCCGGGAGAGATTCAAGGCCGCCTTGAGCGCGGCGCCGCCGGCAATCCCGCTGACGATCGAGCCGATCATTCCGTCGAGGCCGCTGTTGACGGATTTACCGCTCGTGGCGGCATGTGCCTCGTTGGTGATCTGTCGATTGAGGTAATCGATGCGCGACCGATAGGCGTGATTCACGGACTCCATCTGCTGCTGGTCCAGCGCAATGAGTGTCTGCAGAGCAATCATCTGGTTGGTGTTGTCCTGCAGCCTGCCGAAGTCGGTGGCTTGAAAGGAAAGGCGTGCGTCGACCAAATCCTTCAAGCGCTGATTTCGAGTCGCGCTGTTGTCGAACATGACCTTCATGTACATGTAATGGGCGTTCCTCGTCCTGACCAGCTCGGTGCAGAAGGCCTGCTGGGAAGCCGCGATCTGGTCGCATTGCTCCGCGCCCAGATCCAGTGACAACATCACCCAGGGTTGCTTCGGATCCTCTACGCGCAGGCCCGGCGAAGCCGCTGCATTGGGTGCGCCGAGTTCAAGACGCTTGTTGAGACTGTCGAGGTTCTTGTTGATGCTCGCGCCGCCGCCTTCGGCCCGGCTGCCCAGTTGCTCGTTGGTGCTCTCGAGGTTGCGGTCGATGTCGTCAAGCTTCTTCTTTGCTTCTCTGAGCGTGCCGTTGGCCTCCCTGTCGACGACGGACCACTGCGCATTAGCACTGGGTACGAACAAGGCAAAGGAGAGGATCAGCAGCGCATGAAAGCCAGGGCATCGCGCCAGCACGCGGTTGAAGATTCGAGAGAACATGTCGGCGTTCCTTGATGGTCAGCGACCATCCTCCCGATGCAAGTCGGGCTGTGCCACGCCGCTGCCCTTGCGCCTGCGGTTGAATGTCTGCAGCCACTGCTCCGGCCTCAAGTCGTTCACGGCCACGCCTTCGGCAGCGGCACGCTCGCGCAGCACGCTGTGCATGATTTCGATGTTGTCCGTAGACGCCGAGATGACTGCCAGCGCATCGTCCATCCCGCGCAGATCGAGTTGGCACACGGAAGACGTGTGCCCCTGCTTGACCAGGAACCGGCGCGAGCGCTCGTCCAGGCTCACGACGACCTGGTATTCGGCCTCAGTGAGCTTCAACCCATCGATGTAGTCTTTGCGGCTTGCATTGGGGTTCGGGAGCAGGATCATGGTGGCCGTCTGCTCGATCAGCGAAGCCGCGATGTCGCTCGCCAGCGCGTCTTCAGGGCTTTGGGTCGCAAAGATGCCGAGACCGTTCTGCTTGCGGATGGTCTTCTGCTTGTTCTTCGCGAACTCCTTCAGACCGCCCTCGCCAGCGAGGATCTTCCAGAACTCGTCCATCACATAAATCAGCCGACGACCGTCGATCAGCGCTTCGAGCCGATGCAGCAGATAGTTGATGACGGGAACCCGGACTTCAGGGTTGTCGATGACATCGGTGTAGTCAAAGCCGATGATGTTGGCCCGATCCAGGTCGACGCTGTCCACCGGGTTGTCGAAAACCCAGCCCAGCGAATTGCCTGCGGTCCACTTGCGCAGGCGCATGAAGATGCCGTCGTCGCCCATGTTGGGAAGGCTCTTCTGGAAGTTGCTCATGTTGCGCAGGTGCAGGGGCGTGTCGAGCATGTTCTCGACCGCACGAAAGATGTCTTCTTCTTCGCGTGAGCTGTAGACCGATTTGCCAGCCAGCACCTTGATGAGGTCCGACAGGAAATGAAGGTTGGCCTCGGTGGGTTCGCAATGGAAGGGGTTGAAGCCAGTCGGCATTCCGTTTTTGAGCGCGAGGTAGTTGCCCCCGCATGCGCGAACGAAGATCTCCGCGCCCCGGTCCTTGTCGAAGAAGAAAATGGTTGGCGACGGCTTGAGCTTCTGCACCTGGCTCAGCAGGAAGTTGATCAGCGCCGTCTTGCCGGTACCTGATTTGCCGATCACCATCGTGTTGGCGACGGCCTTTTCGCCCAGCGAGTTCTCGCCGGGGTGCGTGGCATGAAAGTTGAAGTAGTAGGGCTGTCCGTTCGTCGTCTGCAATGTGGTGACGCACTCGTCCCACGGGTTTCGACTCTTTTTGCCGGACGAGAAGTTGTGCAGCGGCGAGAGCCCGAGAAAGTTCAACGAGCTGACGTTCGCAAGGCGGGTACGGAACTTCCAGTTGCCCGGAAACTGCGCATAGAACGCGGCCGTGACGGCGAGGTCTTCCTTCACCGAAACGAAGCCCGCATTGGAGAGTTCAGCCCGCGCGGTGGCGATGTGCTGGGTCAGCGCGGATTGGTCCCGCGCGAAGATCGCAATGGTGAAGTGGTACTCGCCAAGCACGAAGTTGCCGGATGAGAGTTGGTCCATCGCCTGGTCCATCTCCACAATCTGGCTGACAGCCTTGTCGCCGGAGGAAATCATCATTCCCTTGGTTCTCTCGAGCGACTTGAGCGCATCGTGCCGCCCCATGGGACTGAAAGAGTGCGTGATGACGTACTCGAAATCGAGATACTTCAGCCCGTTGAGGATGCCCGGGTAGGTGCCGTTCGGGTACTCCTTGATGTTGAGAATGGCCCCGAAGTGATTGGCGCTGTCCGGTGTGGTGAGAACGAAATCGCCGGTCTTGGCGGAGAAACGTTGTCGGCTGACGGCCAGATAGCGATAGACCGGCGCCTGAAGCACGGGCACAGATTCATCGATGTGGTTGAGCAAGTACCCGAAGAACTCCAGCGTTTCGGAGAACACCCCGCCGTTCGTGGCTTCGTACATGCCAAGGCGCATGGGTGCGTAGTCCTTGAGGACCGCTTCGACGTTGCCGGCCAGCTCGTGCACCTTGCCGATGGCCTGCTGCTGTTCGGACTCCAGCCGCGGCAGGTCGCTCGACTTCTCCGCGAGGCGCTTTCCACCCACTATCGGGCGGTAGATCATCGTGAGGTAGAGCTCGTTCTGCATGAGCTTCTGCGCCGAGAGCGCGCCGTAGTACGCATCGGACAGCGACTGGTTGAACGTGTGCTCGAAGCGGCTCGCATCCGTGATGGCCCGGCGTCGGCGCAAGTCGTGAACCCAGAAAGCGACGTTGACGAAGTCGGGCGCGCGCAGCGTCTGCAGCATTCGGTTGAATGTGTTGTGACGGTGTTCGAGTTCCCACTCTTCGCGCCCGACGAATGGCAGCCCTTCAAGGCGCCAGGTCAGGAGGAAATCGCCGCCGGTGGTCTTGACGACTGTTGGCGAGACATGGGTGGACAGCGAAATGAACTCGCCGATGGCAGTGTCTGGGCTGAAGGGGGGCTTCGACATGGTCAGCTGTCGTCCCTTGACTGGCCGCGATAGCTGTTGGGCGTGAAGACCCACATGCCGCCGTGATGCTGGATGTTCCGCGCCCGGAGCCGAAACTGCAGCCGGAGTCCCAGCAGCCGGAAGATCATTTCGTCGCGCCTCGCCATCTGGCGCATGACGAGGATCACCGGCGGGATCAACAGCAGATAGAAGAGATTGAAGTACATGGCCAGCAACATGCACCCACCTGCGCCCATGAAGAAGGGCACGTAGGGCACACCCAGGAACATGGGCGGCCTCGTGCAGCCGCGAAACATCGGGTTCTCAAGCATGCCGGGCCAGCAATTGCACGGCTGAGGCCAAGTGGTCCAACGCAGGCGTCCAGATGCTGGATGTGCCGGTGGAACAGGCGTTGCTCCCAGAGCTGGTCGAAAGGAACATCTTCGCGATCTGGCTCGCCGCGCCGATCAGGATCGCGCCGATCATCACTGGGGCGACATCCGAAATGCGCTTGTGCGCGAAGGCGATCTGGTAGCCCGAGAAGATGACCGCAATCGTGACGACGACGACTGACGCTGCGTTCAGCAAACTCAGAATGCTCCCGAGGAAGCCGCAGGTCGTGCTGAGTGCGTCGGTGCCGCCGACCTGTGCTGCCGCGAGCCCAGGGACAAGCAACGCTGCGACCAGCGTCGTATCGATGAGCGTACGCAGCTTGGCCCTGTAGGATGAAAGGGCAGTGCGGCCGGTGATGTGTTGAACTTGCATTTCAGGTTTCCTCTCTGGTTGAATCAAAAGGCGGTCTGCGCCGCTTGCGGGTTGTGGCTGCTGCCGGCGAGCCGATCAAAAGACAAATGCGCCATCCTTGGCGCCGGTGCCTGGGTCGGATCGTTCGTGGCGAGGCGCCGAATTCGCGGGCCCATCGCCCGGTCCGCGCACGTTCGGCACGAAGATGTCCGAGGAGCTCGCAGGGCTGTCAGGGGCTAGGCTGCGGATCGCGATTCGGTCGGACGCGACTGAAGCGCGAAGCGCCATGTCTGTTTTGCCGCTGGAAGAAGAGGGCGCTGCGGGACGAGCGGTCGGTCGCACCGGAATCGCTGCCGGCGACGTTTCGTTGTCGCGGACCGTACTGCCGCGACTGATCGAGTCATAGACCTTGCGCACGTAGCCGTGCTCGAATCCCGTCACGAAATTGCCGGAGTAGTAGCAACTGAATGCCTTGCCCCAATCGCCACCAGCGCTTGCGTGGCAGTCGGCGAGGATGCGAGCGCCGGCCGCAAGGTTGGAGCACGGATCGAAGGCCTTCTCGTGCGTATCGAGTCCTTGCTTGTCGAGGTTCGCGCGATTGACTTGCGCGATGCCGACGGAGAAGTTGTACCCCTTGACCTCCAGCATTCGCGCCGTGGCCACCGCTTCGTCCAGGTTCTTCGGCTGACGCGCGAGCCGTCCGCCGACGACGCCGATCGCGAAAGGGTTGGCGCCCGATTCGACATCGACGACGTGGCGCATCACGCTTGCCGGAACCGCAAGGTCCTGGCAACTCATCATTTCAATTCCGGTCAGCACAGCGCGTTCTCCCTTTTTTTGTTCGTTGCAACGCGGTGGCTAAGCTGTGTGGGGTGGTGACATTCGATCCGGGCTGAAATCGATCCCGGTGATGTACCGCCGCCCGGCGTGTGCCTTGATGTGCACGACGATGTCGATGGTCATCATCAGTAGGCGCTTGATGGTGGCGAACTCCAGACCGGAGCCTTCGGCCGAGGCCTTGATCATCAGCGCGAGCTGGTCCCAGGTCTGATCGGTACTGCCGGCATGGCAACTGGTGATGGAGCCGGGATGCCCGGAAGCGCAATTGCGGATGAAGTAGAAGGATTCGTCGCCGCGCAGCTCCGCCAGGATGATGCGGTCGGGCTTCATGCGCAGGCAGGCCTCCATGCAACTCTTGGCCGTCACATTGCTGGTGCTCTGCCCGCCCTTGGCGTAGAGCAGGTGCACGGCGTTGGGCTGGTCGATGAAAAGCTCGCGGGCGTCTTCGATGGTCACCAGTCGTTCTTCTGCCGGGATATGGTGGACCAGCGATTTCATGAACGTGGTCTTGCCGCTCCCGGTCGCACCGGAGACCACGATGTTCTTCTTGCCGAGAACAGCCTGGCGGAAGAAGGCGGCGTAGCGGCGCGCCGTTCGCAGTTCGAGCAGGTCGCGGTCCTGGTCCGGGATGCCGTCCGGGTCTTCGAGGATTTGATCGAAAAATCCGTCTTCCTCGTACTGGGCCAAGGTCTTCATTTGCCTGGAAGGCAGCCGGATGGTGATCGAAATGGTGCCCGCTTCGCATGCCGGCGGGATGACGAATTGCGCACGCTGGCCGGTCGGAAATGTCAGCGACACCACCGGATTGGCGTCGGTGATTCGCTGGCCGGTATTGCTCTCGTTGACGACAGCAGTGCAGAACTGCAATGCGCGGGCCAGGGTCAGGCCGGGCACCTCCTTGCGATGCCAGCCTCCGCGGCTTTCGAGATAGAGCTCGCCTGGACGGTTGATGCAGATTTCAGTGACGTCCGACGAGGCCATGTAGTCCTGAATGCCAAGGACCTCGTACTGATAGCTCAGGAATTCGTTCGAAACGGCGGCTACGTGTTCGTCGCTCATGGCTTGTGATCCGGTCATGGCGGCGTCTCAGTAGCGAGCGACCACGCCGCTGAAGTCCACGCTCTTGGCGACATAGACATTGACGACAGTGCCCTGGTGAATGGTCACTGTTGCGGGGCGATTGGCCGCACGCCGGACGGCTTGCGTCGCAATGCTTTGCAGTGTCTGCGCGGTGTTGCTTTCGAAGGGCGACTGCACTGCGACGCCGCCGCTCGCCACTGTCGTGGTCGTGGGACCGTATTGGGCGGCGGCGTACTTGAATGCGTCGCTGAAGAGGCTGATCAGCATTGCGGAGCCGATGCGCGCTCCCCAATGCTCATCCAGGTGGCCTGAATGGCCGGCGCCGCCGAGGCTGTCGACACCCGGGCTCGCCATGTTCACGTCAATGCCGGTGGGGGTCACGATGCGGTCCCAGATGACGGCTACGCGAGGACCGTTCGGCTCGGTGTCGTACTTGCCGAGCACCTTGGAGCCCTTCGGCAGCAACATCCGTTTGCCGCTGAAGGAATAGACGGGTTCGGTAACGACACATGAAGTGAAGCCAGGAATGTCGGTCACGACATGAGTCTCGAGCACGCAACGGATGTAGGTTCCGCGCAGCATCAGCGTGTCGGGACGGACGAGCGGCTCGGCGGTGGATGCCTGTGCCAATGCCTTCGCCGGGTAGGCGCTGTTGGTCGGCGCGCCTTGATCGGAGTCTGTTCCACCGAACTGGCCGGCGATCGCCTGGGCCGCAGGCGACGAACGCGGCCGCGCATGATCGCCGCCGATGTCCACCGCGCTCGAGGTCTCGGCCGACTTGATGCGCCGCTCCATCAGCGTGAGTTGATGCGGATGCATTCCTTGCGCCGGCGTGGTCATCGGTGATGGCGGAGGCAGCGCCGGAAGTGGCGGTGCCAGTGCTATGGCTTCCGCCTGGCGTCTCGCCACGGAAACCGGTGGCAGTGCTGGTTGCGGAGCCGCAGGGACGGTGACGGTTTCTTCGCGCGGTTTTTGCGGGCTGTCCTTGCGCTGGAGCACGCTGTTGAACATCCACAGCGCCACGGTCGCAAGAAGCACGACGATGCCGGCCAAAAACCCCAGCGCACGCCGGTTCATGCGACGCAGCTCGCTGCTCTTCAGTTCAGGCGCGGCAGCATCGAGGTCGGGATGGACGGGCTGCTCAAAGCGGTGGAAATAGGGATTGGCGGGGGCGGCGTTGTCGCTCGTCGGAGTCTCGTCGTGGTTCACTTGGCGGTGTTCCTTCTGAGGCCGACGACGTTCTTCTCGTGGCGAACGATCAGGAACGGATAGGTGCCGTGGACGACGATGGTGTTGCCTTCGACCGTGGTGTTCACGACGGAGTCGTCTCCGTGCTCGACCTCCCGCATGTAGATCGCAGGGAAGTTCCCGGTGGGGAACTCGGTCATGTCGCTCATCTTCACGTAGGTGAATCGACCATCGTCATGGACGCTGGCGGGGATCAGCCAGGGCGCGGCGCTGTTGCGGGTCGCGTAGTCGTAGTCGAAGTTGTAGGTGCGGTTCTTCACCAGCGAGGTATTGAGCTCCGGCGCCTGTTCGGCTTTGACGACCTCGTTTGAAAAGCTCGCATCCGACGGATAGCCGAACTTGATCTTGTACTGGACACCCGCGGCGCGCGCGGATTCCAGAGTCGCCCAATCGGTGGCGACGACCTTCAACTCGAAGATGTAGGAGTGAGTCTCCGTACGGATCATCATGTTGGTGTCGACATCGACGTTCTTGGGCTTCAGATAGAAGACGTTGTCGCGCCTCATCAATTCCCAGCCGCTGCTGAATCCAGTGCTGTAGTCGAGGACCTTCTCGTTGGCACTGAGCTCGATCTGAGTGGTGATGCCCAGACCCGCACGCACCGGATAGATGCGGTCGGCCTCGTATTGGTAAAGCTGCACGGGCTGCGCGCAGGCGTGGTGCGTGGCAAAGGCGACGATGACGCAGGTAAGAACCGGCAAGGCGGGTGACTTCGAGCGTTTCATTGGCGCTGCACTCCGTCATCAGGCGTGCCGTAGCCAGCGGGTGGGGGCGGAACCACCAGTTCCGATGGAGGACTGATTTCATCGGCACCGAATGTCACGGGCGACGAAACTCGCGCTTCTATTGGCGGTGCAGACGCGTAGTCGTTGTCGACCCGGTAGCTGGTGACCTGGAACCCAAGCGGGTTCTCGATGCGGTGCTGGTCGTCCATCTTCAAGTTGGGCTTGTAGATGAACTCCATCGTCGCGACCTTGCTGTCGAAGGGGCGGCTGGCGCCGGTCTGCTTGTCGAAAAGGCTGCGCTGGAAGCGCACTGTGGCGCCCTTGGGCACGGCATCGGCGCCCGCCTTGAGCAGCACGATGCTCAAGATCTTCACGCGTATCGCACGATCCTTGCCGTGGGTCTTGTACGGGCTGTCCGGATTGAGGGACGAATGCAAGCTGGTATACGCGGCAGCGACGCCAGGCGACGACATCGTCAGGACCGTGGTCCAGTCGCGCAGGTTCGTCAGCGCCAGATCGTAGGACTCCCGCCCCAGAACGAAGTGCGCAACATTGCTGCGATTGATGGCTTCGCTCGCCGTGACGCGCTGGTTGACGATGTCGTCGGTCAGCCGGGCGACGGTGCTGGTGCCGGTGTACGCGTCGGCCATGACGAGGAACGGCACCTTTTCCTTGAGCGGCAACATGTAGAAGTAGCCGCCGGCGAGAAGCAGGGCCATCACGATCGCGCCGATTGCGACGCCCCATGCACGCCGCTCGCTGCGCCGGGCGATATCGGCAATGGTGAGTTCGAAATCCACGGCCTTTGAAAGAGCCTTCTCGATCTTCGGCGAAACGATTTTCCTGTTGGGCATCAGCAGGCTCCTCCCTGGCACGCAGCGCCTCGGTCGTTGGTTGGATGAACCGCCGGGCGCGCCGAAGTGCTTGCCTCCGGCTGCGGATCGCTTCGGGTATCGCTAGCAGACTGGACGACGATCTGCTTGCTGTCGGCCGTGACGGAGACGCCTTGCGATGCGTAGACCGCGCTCAGTTCGGCTGCTGCCGTCTGGATCTCGGTCGTTCGGATCCCAGCGACAGGCGTGAAGAGCGTGAAATCCGAGCCGAGCCGGTAGGACAGCTTGAGCCCGGTGTCGCTTGCCCACCGCTCGAGCATGGCTTTGAGGGTGGCGTCGATCGGCGTTGCGTAGTACGTGTAGGTTGGAGACAGTGGAATCTCGGCTGGCGTCTCGCGGAACCGATTTACCGGTCTCCAATCGCCACCGAAGTCCGTTGCCGGAGGTGTCGCACAAGCAGCAATGGCAAAGACGGCGGACAGGGCTGCGCCGCCTCGCAGGGCACGCTTCATCGCGGCCGCGCTCACGGCTGGAGTGGTGAAAAGCGGAGAGAACGAGGCCGCTGTGGGCCGCGAAGTACGAAGTTCGCCGGCGACGTCCCGTCAATAGACAGGCGCGCCAAAGGCCGCTGGCCGATAGCGTTGCTATGAATCACTGAAACTCCCTGAACCGATTTTTATGCGCGCATTCTAGCCACGGGTGTATCGCGGGGTAACAGCACAGGCAAGTCGCATAGGGTCTTTGACCTGCGCTTCGCGGGTCTGCCTCTTCAAAGGATGTGGCATTCGTAGGGCTCTCTGCCCGCTCGGCTTCGTTTTCGAGAATAATTCTCATTTTGTGAATTCGGAACTAGCGGGTGACCACAATGACCGGCGCGGCTTCGGCCGCAATCAGCCTCCATCAGCTTCCCAGCCGCCAATGGGCCACGGTGCTCGACGTGCTTCGTCCTGACTCGCCTGAAGACCGCGAACTGGTTTTGCGGCTCACCGAGATCGGGTTCGTTCCCGGCGAGGCGGTGTGCATCGTTGCCAACGGCGTGCCTGGGCGCGAACCGCTGGCGGTGCGACTCGGGCACACCACCTTCGCCTTGCGCCGCCACGAGGCTTCGCTTATCCGTGTGACGCCTGGAGCCATCGGCCATGGTTGAGGCGACTCTGACATTCCAGCCCGGTGCTGCCGTTTCGACCAGCCCGCCGGAGCGCATCGCGCTTCTGGGCAATCCGAACTGCGGCAAGACGGCGTTGTTCAACCTGCTCACGGGAAGCCGCCAGAAAGTTGCCAATTACGCCGGCGTGACCGTCGAGCGCAAGGAAGGAACTCTGCGGACGGCGGCGGGCCGACGCGTTTTCGTGCTTGATTTGCCGGGGGCCTACAGCCTGAACGCGCTGTCAGCGGACGAAGCGGTCACTCGGGACGTCGTCACCGGCAAAAGCAAAGAGGCGCCTCCCGAGTTGCTGGTGTGCGTGACGGACGCAACGAACCTGCGCCTCAACCTGCGCCTCGTGCTCGAGGCCAAACGGCTGGGGCTGCCGATGGTCGTGGCGCTCAACATGACCGACATGGCCAGGAAGCAGGGCATCGTGATCGACAGCGCCGCTCTCGCTCGCGAGCTCGGTGTGCCGGTGGTCGAGACGGTGGGCGTGCATAGCAAAGGCGCGCAGTACCTCATTGAAGCGCTCGACCGACCGGTGGCCTCTGCGGCGCCGCGCCACTGGCAGGCTCCGGGACTGGACGACGTGCTCGCGACGCAGCGCGAAGTGAGGCGCATCCTCTCCGTCGCCGTGCGCGAACCCGTCGGCAGCTTGGCGACCAGCGACCGCATCGATCGCATCGTGATGCATCCCCTGTGGGGCATGCTGGTGCTGGCCGTCACGATGTTCCTGATGTTCCAGGCCGTGTTCAGCTGGGCAGAGGTGCCGATGGACGCCATCAAGGATGGCACCACCGCATTGGGCGAATTCATCAAGCACTACGTGCCTGAAGGGATGCTCCAGAGTTTGCTGGTCGACGGCATCATCGCCGGCGTTGGCGGCGTGATCGTGTTCCTGCCGCAGATCCTGATCCTGTTCCTCTTCATCCTCGCGCTGGAAGATTCCGGCTATTTGCCGCGTGCTGCGTTCCTGCTCGACCGGGTGATGGGCACCGTCGGCTTGTCCGGTCGCTCTTTCATCCCGCTGCTGTCGAGCTTTGCCTGCGCCATCCCCGGTGTGATGGCCACGCGCACCATCACCAACTGGCGCGATCGAATCACCACGATCATGATCGCGCCGCTGATGACCTGTTCAGCGCGTTTGCCGGTCTATGCGTTGCTGATTGCTGCTTTCATTCCGGCGCGCACGGTCGGAGGCGTATTCAACCTCCAGGGCGTCGTGCTGTTTGCGCTGTACCTCTTCGGCATCGTTTCGGCGATGGCCGTGGCCTGGGTCATGAAGCGTTTTCGGGAGAACAAGCAGCATTCGCCGCTCATGATGGAGCTTCCGGCCTACCGCTGGCCCAATCTGCGGAATCTGGCGCTTGGGCTTTACGAACGCGCTTGGATCTTCGTCCAGCGCGTCGGGACGATTATCCTGACGCTCACGATCCTGCTGTGGTTCCTGTCGACCTTTCCGTCACCGCCAGATGGCGCAACGGGCCCGGCCATTCAGTACAGCCTGGCAGGGATGATCGGCCGCGCGCTCGAGCACATCTTCGCGCCGATCGGCTTCAACTGGCAGATCTCGATTGCGCTCGTGCCGGGCATGGCAGCGCGCGAAGTGGCCGTGGGTGCGCTGGGCACGGTCTATGCGCTTTCAGCGACCGGCGACGATGTGGCGGGCCAACTGGCTCCGCTGATCGCGGGGACTTGGTCGCTTGCGACGGCACTGTCGCTGCTGGTCTGGTATGTCTTTGCGCCCCAATGCATTTCGACGCTGGCGGCGGTCAAGCGGGAGACGGGTTCCTGGCGGTACGTATGGATCATGGCCGGCTACCTTTTCGGGCTCGCCTACATCGCGTGCTGGATCACCTATCGGGTCGCTTTGGCGCTCACAGGAGGATGAGATGACACAGCAAATCATCGTCGCGCTGATCGTCGCGCTCGCCGCGGTCTACGCCGTATGGCGCTGGATGCCCGCCAACTGGCGTCGGGCAGCCGCCGCCAAAGTGGCTGCCGGTTCACACCGGGCGGGGCTCGTCGATGCCGATCGTGCGCAGCAATTGGCGGCTTCGCTTGGCAAGACTTCCGGCTGCGGCTCCTGCGAGACCTGCGGCAGTTGTTCGGCAGCGGGCGCCAAGCCGCCCGAAGGAAGCGAATCGCACCTGGCCCGCTCCCGCTGAGAGCGCATGTCCGCTCACATCCTCATCGCGGGAGGAGGCATCGCGGGACTCGCGAGCGCGCTTGCGCTCGGGAGGCGGCGCCATCGGATCGATTTGCTCGAGCAAGCCGTGGCGTTCGGCGAAATCGGTGCCGGGATCCAACTCAGTCCCAACGTGACGCGCCGCCTTCAGGCGCTCGGCGTGTCCGAGGGTCTGATGCGTATCGCAGCGCGGCCCGACGCTCTCGTCGTCCGGAGCGCCGTCGCGGGCAAGGAGATCGCCCGACTGCCACTCGGCAATGCCATGCTGCACAACTATGCGGCGCCCTATCTCTGTGCCCACCGGGCCGATCTCCACGCGGTGCTGCTGGCCGCGGTGCGTGGAAGTGGCGCCGTTACGCTGACGACCGGCGCACGGGTCACGGAAGTGATCGCGCGCGGCGATACCGTTTGTATGGTGAGCGCTGACGCTCGGGTTTGGGAAGGCGATGGGGTGATCGGCGCCGATGGCCTCTGGAGCACCGTGCGCCCTTGTCTCTTCGAGGACGCCATGCCACCGCGTGCGACCGGTCACACCGCTTGGCGCGCAATGGTCACGCAGTCGGCATTGCCCGCGGCGCTGCGCAGCACGCACGTCAGTGTGTGGCTCGGACCTCGTCTGCACGCGGTGGCTTACCCGGTCAGACGGGGCGAGGCGCTCAACGTGGTCGTGCTCGCCGAAGCGGCCCCGGTCGGTGATGCACGCGATTGGGATCAAGCCACGAGCCTTTCTGCCCTGCAACATGCGACCGGACGGACCTGCAGTGAGCTGCAGGCCTTGCTCGAAGCTGTACCTTCATGGCGGGCATGGACGCTCAACGATCGGCCTCCGCTCACCAGTCCTCAGCAGATGGCCGCTGAGCGTATCGCCTTGGCCGGAGATGCCGCGCACCCGATGCTGCCCTATCTGGCGCAGGGCGCTGGCATGGCGATCGAAGATGCGGTCGCGCTCGCTGATGCCCTCGACGGCGGCACCGCTGCTGAAGTGCCCGCGGCCTTCGCACGCTACGCCAGCGCGCGTTGGGAACGCAACGCCAACGTCCAGGCACGGGCTCGGCGCAATGGAGAGATCTTTCATGCGACGGGCCTCATGCGCGTCGGACGGGATGCGGCATTGCGTCTGCTCGGCGCAAAGCTGCTCGATGTGCCCTGGCTCTACGACGCTTGATTCAGAGGCTGAAGCTCTGCAGATGGTCGACTCGTTTGGCGAGACCGATCGGACCAAGATAGTGAGTCAATCTGCCTGCTTGTACCTCGACCAGAGAGGATTCGAGTTCGGCCAGCATGCCGTCCCGGACCGTGGCGTACGCGGCAGGAAGATCGTCATGCTGGCGTCCGTACGCCTCGGCGATCAGACGCGCGGCCGCAGGTGCTCCGCAGGCCACGCATTCGGCGATGGCCGTGGGGGTGGGCTCGGCGCCATGTGACAGTAGCAGTTCGACGAGCTCAGGGGAGACGGCGCTGTCGATGTAGTCCAGTGCATCGTGTGCCACCGGTGCGCCTGCGCGCACCAGGGCCGCGGCCGCTGCGTGGGCGCCGTGACTGAGCGCCAGGTCCGTGGCGATCGCGCTGCCCGCCAGTGGTCCGTCGAGCGCCACACCGTTGGCGACCAGTTTCTCGACGAGAGATGCGTCATCGGTGGCAACTGCATGGCGCAACGCGATGCGGGAGAGGGCGCCATTCCGGGCCAGCGAACCGTCTGCGAGCGCGCCTTGCCAGTCGACCATCGCCTGCCGATAGAAATCAATCAGCTTGTCCATCAATTCGATCGACAGGCCGTGGTCCTCGTGCCTTTCGTCGAGGTATTCGATGAGTGTCTGCCCGGTGAAATATTCGCCTGCGGGTTTGAGCGGATCTTCGTCGAGATGCAATGCTTCGAAGGCCGCGGACAGATCATGGGCGACGGTGGTCATTCCGTCTTCATGCATCTCGTGCGCCCAGGCTGAAGGCAGCCCTTGCTTCCAGGCAAGGACGTGGCCATAGTCCGGTCCGGACTCCACGACCGCATAGACCCGGTCACAGTATTCGAAGCCGCCGAAAGGCAGCAGGGTCAGCTTTCCGTCCCACGTGTCGTCGCTTTCAGCGGCGGCTTGCTTTGCGCCCTCGAGTTCGTGGTCGATCCACCCCTGCAGGTCATGGTAGGTGTCGCTGCCATTCCAGAAGAGTTCGCTCCAGTTGAAGGACTCCTCGTTGCCGTTCATGCGCAGGTGCAAGTCGTAGTCGAGGCGCCCGCCGGCCGTTGCTCGCCAGAGCGAAAGAAGTTCTGGAGGAAGCGGGCCGGCGCAGACCGCCTGCACCGCAGCGATCTGCTCGGCCGACATCGGCGGCTGCGCGTCGAAGATCACGCGCTTCGCGAAGAGAACAATTCCATGCGATCGCAACTGGGCGAGTTCGTCGTCATTGAACATGGGCAGCCTCCATTTTCTTGTGTCACAGGTCCGTTCGCAGCTTCCAGATTTCGGGGAAGAGCACCACGTCGAGCATCTTGCGCAGATAGCTTACGCCGCCGGTGCCGCCCGTGCCACGTTTGAATCCGATCACGCGCTCGACCGTCGTCACATGCCTGAAGCGCCAAAGCCGGAAGGCGTCTTCGAGGTCCGTGAGTTCTTCTCCGAGCTGGTAGAGATCCCAGTGATCCTTCGGATCGCGGTAGATGGTGAGCCAGGCCTGTTCGACACCGTCGCTGGTTTCGTAGGGACGCGACCAGTCACGTTCGAGATGATCAGCCGGTACCTCGATGCCGCGGCGGGCCAATAGGCGCAGCGCCTCATCGTAGAGAGACGGCGAACGCCAGGCGTGCTCCACTTCCGCCAGGAGGTCCGCGCGATGCTCGTGCGGCTTGAGCATGGCGGCATTCTTGTTGCCGAGCGCAAATTCAATACATCGATACTGCCAGCTCTGGAAGCCGCTGGAGTTCCCGAGGTAAGGGCGCATCGCGCTGTACTCGGGCGGCGTCATCGTCGCCAGCACGTCCCAGGCATGCACCAGTTGCTCCATGATGCGTGACACGCGCGCCAGCATCTTGAAGGCACTCGACAGATCGTCCTCCGCGATCCGGCGAATGGCGGCGCGCAATTCGTGCAGCATGAGCTTCATCCATAGCTCGCTGGTCTGATGCTGCACGATGAAAAGCAGCTCGTCGTGAGCCGGCGATCGCGGATGCTGCGCAGTCAGAATCGCGTCAAGGCTCAGATAGTCGGTGTAGCTCATCGACGCACTGAAGTCGAGCTGCGCCTTTTCATCATGGACGATTTTTTCGGTGCTCATTGGCAGGTCCTCAGGTCACTGCGAGCTTCTGGTTGAACTCGGGCCGTTTCCATTCCTCGCGCTCGACCACCTGAACGATGTGTTCCACCGCATTCCACACGTCTTCAAAGCCCAGGTAAAGCGGCGTGAACCCAAAGCGGAGGATGTCCGGCATCTGCGAATCTCCTGCCCGGAAGTCACCGATGACGCCGCGCGCAATCAGCGCCTGGACGATCGCGTAGGCGCCGGGACCGCCGTCGCTGAGCGCGAGGCACACCTGCGAGCCGCGCAACAGGTGATCGCGCGGCGTGATGAGTGAGAAGCGGCCTGGGCAGCGTGCTTCGACCAGCGCAATGAAGGCGTCGGTGAGAGCCAGCGATTTTCGGCGCAGCACGGCCATGCTTCCCAAACCGCCCGAGAAAGAGTCTGCGGCGAGGACCGTGTCGAGGCCGCATTCCAGAGCCACCAGCGCAATGATCGGCTGCGTGCCGCAAAGATAGCGCGCCACCCCTGCAGCGGGCCGGTAGTGCGGCGTGAACTCGAATGGCGCAGCGTGTCCCCACCAGCCCGACAGCGGCTGCTGAAACTGGCTGGCATGCCGGGCATGAACCCATACGAACGCGGGCGCGCCAGGGCCCCCGTTCAGGTACTTGTAGCCGCAGCCGATCGCGTAGTCCGCATTGCTGTCGTTCAATGCCACTGGCACTGCCCCGGCGCTGTGCGCGAGGTCCCAGACGGTGAGTGCCCCGACCGCATGAGCCGCGGTCGTGACAGCCTCCATGTCATGCATGGCGCCGGTGCGGTAGTTGACGTGGGTGAGCATCAGCACCGCGACCTCGTCGGTGAGTGCCGTGGACAGTTCGCTCACATCGACCAGCCGAAGCGAGAAGCCGCGCTCGCGGCAAAGCGACTCGGCGATGTACAGATCGGTCGGGAAATTGCTGCGTTCGCTGAGCACCACGCGTCGCTTGTCGTTCCCGCCAGTTGCCGCCTCGCGACCCTGAAGCACTTGGCTGAGCGCGGCGAAAAGCACTTTGTAGAGGTTGATCGATGTGCTGTCGGTGCAGACGACTTCGCCTGGCGAGGCGCCAATCAGCCGTGCCACCTTGTCGCCGAGCCGCTGCGGCAGATCGAACCAGCCGGCGCTGTTCCATGACCGGATGAGCCCCTCGCCCCATTCCTGGGCGATCACGGCCGCAACGCGCTCGGGCACGGCCTTGGGCAGCACGCCCAGTGAATTGCCGTCCAGGTAGATCACGCCTTCGGGGAGGATGAACTGGTTGCGCAAAGGCGCGAGCGTGTCCTGCGCATCGAGTCGGCGGCAGTCGTCGAGTGTCATGGCTGTTTTCGTTGAAGTTCGCGCAACACGGCGCGAACGGGGGAAGCATCTGCGCTCACGAGCTTGAGCGGCAGGGCGATGAGTTCATAGTCCCCTTCGGGGACATGGTCGAGCACCAGGTTCTCGAGCACGCGAAGGCCGAGCCGGCGGATGACCTGATGGCTTTCAAGTGTCTTGCTGGCTGCAGGATCGATGCTGGCCGTGTCGATCCCGATCAGTTTCACGCCCATGGCGGCCAGGCGTTCGATCGCGGCGGGGTCGTACGCTGCAAGACCCTCGTCCCACTCGGCGGGTGAACGTTCGTAGGTGCGCACCAGCACGCGCGGGGGCAGTCCTTCGACCGAATGAACGAGGTGCCGCCATTCGATCAGCGGCCCGCAGTTGATTGCATGAATGACGCGGCAGGGACCCAGGTACGTGGAGAGGTCCACGTTGCCGATGGTCTCCCCGGCAGGGTCGTAGTGAAGCGGCGCGTCGGCATGCGCACCCACGTGCGGAGACAGCGTGATCTCGCTGACGTTGACCGGGCAGCCCGGCGAAATGGTCGCCGCCCAGCGTTGACGATAGGGCGTGTCGCCGGGAAACACCGGCGCCGCGTCGTGCACCGGCGGCGAGATATCCCAGAGTCTTTGGTTCATGGCGCGAAGTTAGCGCCGTGGGCGAAGTCGTGGTGTCGGTTATTTGCAACACCAGGCAACCTGGGAAGCTACACCCGGCCGAGCAGGAGGTATTCCATCAAGGCCTTCTGCACGTGCATGCGGTTCTCAGCCTCTTCCCAGACGACGGATTGCGGACCGTCGATCACATCGGCTTCGACTTCTTCGCCGCGGTGTGCCGGCAGGCAGTGCATGAACAGGGCGTCCGCTTGTGCCACGCGCATCATTTCCGAGTCCACGCACCAGTCGGCAAAGGCGGCGCGACGTGCCTCGTTTTCGGCCTCGTAGCCCATGCTGGTCCACACGTCGGTGGTCACCAAGTCCGCGCCGCGGCAGGCTTCCATCGGATCCGTGAAAACCTTGTAGCTGTCGGAGGACCGAATGCCCGCGATCGATTGGTCGACTTCATAGCCGCTCGGCGTGCTCACGTGGACCGTGAAGCCCAGGATTTCACTGGCCTGCAGCCACGTATTGGCCATGTTGTTGCCGTCGCCCACCCACGCCACCGTTTTGCCCGCGATGGAGCCGCGATGCTCGATGAAAGTGAAAATGTCGGCCAGGATCTGGCACGGATGGAACTCGTTGGTCAGGCCATTGATCACCGGCACGCGCGAGTGCGCGGCGAAAGCTTCGAGCTTGGTTTGCTCGAAGGTTCGGATCATCACCAGGTCGACCATGCGGCTGATGACCTTGGCGCTGTCCTCGATGGGTTCGGCGCGGCCCAACTGGCTGTCGCCCGTGGTGAGGTGCACCACGCTGCCGCCCAACTGGTACATGCCCGCTTCGAAGCTGACCCGCGTGCGGGTCGACGCCTTCTCGAAGATCATGGCCATCGTCCGATCGACGAGCGGCTGATGCTTTTCGTAGGCCTTGAACTTCTTCTTGATCAGCGCGGCACGCGCAAGCACGTACTCGTAGTCTTGCGCAGTGAAATCCGAAAACTGCAGGTAATGCTTGATGATGGCCTGGTCGCTCATGGGTGAGGCTCCCCGAGAAAGGTTTTGACCAGCGGCGCCAGAATCGCAACGATCTCGTCCGCTTCGGCCACGCTGAGAATCAGCGGCGGCACGAGACGAATCACGTTGTCAGCCGTGACGCTCAAAAGCAGACCGGCTTCGCACGCGCGGTTGAGAATGACGCCACAGGGCCTGTCGAGCTCGATGCCCAGCATCAGCCCTTGACCGCGGATCTCCGTCACGCCAGGTACAGCGCCCAATTCCCGTTCAAGCGCCGCCTTCAGGTGCGCGCCGACTTTGGCAGCGTTTTCCAGAAGTTTGTGCTCTTCCATGATGCGGATCGTCTCGACCCCGGCACGCATCGCAAGCGGGTTGCCACCGAACGTCGTGCCGTGGTTGCCAGGACCGAAGATGTGAGCGGCGCGCGGGCCCGCGACGACGGCGCCGATCGGCACCCCTGAGCCCAGCCCTTTGGCTAGCGGCATCACGTCAGGCTTGATGCCAGCCCATTGGTGGGCGAACCACTTGCCCGTGCGCCCCATTCCGCACTGCACTTCGTCGATCATCATTAGCCAGTCGCGCTCATCGCAAAGCTGGCGAACCTGGCGCAGGTATTCCCAACGCATGGGATGAATACCGCCTTCGCCCTGGATGGTTTCGAAAAACACCGCCACGACGTTCGGATTGCCCTCCGTGGCCTTCTTGAGCGCATCGATGTCATTGAGCGGAACACGAATGAAGCCCTCGACCAGTGGCCCGAAGCCTTTTTGCACCTTCGGATTGCCGGTGGCGGACAGCGTCGCGATGCTGCGGCCATGGAAGGCGGCCTCGTAAACGACGATTTCAGGACGTTCGATGCCTTTGTCGTGCCCGAACTTGCGCGCCAGCTTGAGCGCGGCCTCGTTGGCCTCGAGGCCGGTCGAGCAAAAAAACGCGTTGGTGAGCCCCGAGAGCTCCGTCAGCTTGGCCGCAAGTTGTTCCTGGCCGGGGACGTAGTAATAGTTGGAACTGTGGATCAGCTTCGAGATCTGGTCCTGAAGTGCTGGCACCAGCTCAGGATGGTTGTGACCCAGCGTGTTGACCGCAATGCCCCCAAGGCCGTCGAGATACGCACGCCCTTCGGTGTCCCACACTCGGCATCCTTGGCCGTGCGACAAAGCGATCGGCAGGCGGCCATAGGTGTTCATGACATGGGGCGAGGAGGGGGCGGCGGTGGCGCTCATGCGTATCTCCGGAAAAGGGAACGCGAATTCTAGGCGTGCGGTTTGATGGCTTCAGTGAGGATTGCGCATCACAGCAATTCCCTTGCGCGTGTCACTCGGGGGACCCCCGGATAGAATCGTTGTGCGGCGCAGCAGAGCCTGTGCATTCACTCCCGCCAACCCGATGGTTTCTCCCAACGCCAAAGAAGTTTTCATCCAGGGCATCACTCAAGATGGCCGGACGTTTCGCCCGAGTGACTGGGCGGAACGCTTGGCGGGCGTGATGTGCTCGTTTCGGCCGGGCGGTCCGCAACCTGGAAGCCATCTCACCTATTCGCCGTGGTGCGTGCCGACCGTCATCAATGGTGTGAAGTGCGTCGTGGTCAATCGCGCACTGCGTGACGCTGAACCCATGGCTTGGGATTTCTGCCTCAATTTCGCCCGGGACAACAACCTTCAGGTTGCCGAAGCGTGCCTCGTGCCGGATGCTTTGCCTGAGGCCATTGCAAGGCCAGCGCCAGCCGAGAAGAAGTAGACGTTCGAGAATGAACCGCCCATAAAGAAACCGCCCGAAGGCGGTTTTTTTACTTTGCTGCAGCGCACCCCGATCAAACGGCGGACCAGCGAACCAGTCCGGGCTGTTTGCCTGAAAAGGTCAGGCGGCGGCCTTTTCAGGGGCGAGGGCCAGGTTCTTGACCTTGGCCGCGAGGCGGCTCTTGTCGCGAGCGGCCTTGTTCTTGTGGAAGATGCCCTTGTCGGCGACGGTGTCGACAACGCTCTGGGCCTTCGCGAAGAGTTCCGCTGCCTTGGTCTTGTCGCCGGCCAGGACGGCCTTTTCGACATTCTTCACAGCGGTGCGGTATTTGGAACGCAGCGAAGTGTTCGCAGCGTTGAGCTTGACGTCCTGGCGGACGCGTTTACGGCCCGACGCAAGGCGCGGGTTCTTTTTCTTGGGCTTGGTAGATGCCACGGTGATATTCCTTGAGTGTCTGGGGATGATGCAGCAAAGCCTTCCATTATAGGCGAGCGGCTGAGACTCGTCCTATTCCATTCAGAGAACGCGCGTGGGCACATACACTTCCGCCTCGTGTCCCTTTTTAAATCCGCCTCCACCGTCTCGCTGCTGACCCTCGCTTCCCGAGTGACAGGCCTCATCCGAGACGTCCTGATGACCTCGGTATTCGGCGTCAGCGCCATGACCGACGCCTTCTACGTCGCTTTCCGCATCCCCAATCTGTTTCGAAGGGTATTTGGGGAGGGGGCCTTCAGCCAAGCCTTCGTGCCGGTTCTTGCGGCGTGCAAGACCGAGCACGGCGACGAGGGCGCCAAAAATCTGATCGACCATGTGGCGACGCTGCTGGCCTGGACCCTTGTCATTGTGTGCCTGCTCGGCGTGGTCGCGGCACCCGTGATGGTGTGGGCGATGGCCAGCGGGCTCAAACAAACTGCAAACGGCTTCGATGCCGCAGTCGTCATGACGCGGTGGATGTTCCCGTACATCGGCTTCATGTCGCTGGTCGCATTGGCCGGTGGCGTACTCAACACTTGGCGGAAGTTCGCCGTGCCAGCGGCCTCGCCCGTCCTGTTGAACGTGGCGCTGATACTGTCGATCGTGGTCGGCGCGCCGTGGTTCAGGCGGATCGGCATAGAGCCGATCTACGCGCAATGCATCGGCGTGATGGTCGGGGGCGCGCTGCAACTGGCACTCCAGGTGCCCGCCTTGCGCGGGCTCGGCATGATGCCGCGAATCGGCGCTAGCGCCAGTGCGGTCCGTGCTGCATGGAATGACCCGACCACACGCAAAATCACGAAGCTGATGCTGCCCGCGCTGATCGGCGTGAGCGTCGCGCAGATCTCATTGCTCATCAATACCCAGATCGCCTCCCACCTCGCGACCGGTAGCGTCACTTGGGTCACCAACGCCGATCGGCTGATGGAGTTTCCCACCGCCATGCTGGGCGTCGCTTTGGGCGTCGTGCTCATGCCGCAACTCGCCGGCGCTCGCGCTGCCAAGGACGACGCGCGCTATTCGTCCATGCTGGACTGGGGCCTTCGCCTCGTGGTTTTGCTTTCGGCCCCCTGTGCGCTGGCGCTGCTGGTTTTTTCGCAGCCGCTGGTTGCCGTCCTCTTCCACAACGGCGCTTTCAGCGAAACCGACGTGCAGCGCACCACGGTCGCGCTCATGGGCTATGGCGTCGGGCTGATCGGCCTGGTGGCGATCAAGGTCCTCGCGCCCGGCTATTACGCCAAGCACGACATGCGCACGCCCATGTTGATCGCAGTCGGTGTGCTGGTGCTGACTCAGGCGCTGAACTTCGTACTGGTGCCGCTCCTGCAGCACGCGGCGCTCACGCTCACGATCGGCATCGGCGCACTCGTCAACGCGATGTGGCTGCTGATCGGATTAATCCGGCGGGGCAGCTACAAGCCTGAGCCCGGCTGGGGCAAGTTCCTGCTGCAGGTGGTCATCGGCACCGCTGTGCTCTCGGTCCTCCTGATCTGGGGTGCGCAGCACTTCGACTGGATCGCCATGCGGGCGGAGCGTCTGCAGCGAATCGGGCTTCTCGCGGCGTTGATCGCGGGCGCTGCCGTTCTTTATTTCGCAGTTTTAGCAGCGGTCGGTCTCAAGCTGCGGAGTTTTATCCGCCATTGAACGGCACGCCTTGACGGTCCCCCCGCGCTCCTCTACAAAGACACATGACGTTCAGCTTCTCGGCGCCCACGGCGCTCGAATATTTCGATTCGCTCGTCCGGAGCGATGAGGAATTTCCACTGCTCGAGGCAGCGGCGAGCCTTGCGCAGGACGAATACCCAGAACTCGACGTTCAGCAAGTCCTCGGCGACGTCGATCAACTCCTGGCGCGTCTCAAGCGGCGCCTGCCAGCCGATGCGGCGCCGCTGCACCGATTGCGGGCGCTCAACCAGTTCTTTTTTCACGACCTGAATTTCGGCGGCAACGTCAACGACTACTACGACCCTGACAACAGCTATCTCAATGCTGTCTTGCGGACTCGGCGCGGTATTCCGATATCGCTGGCGGTCCTCTGGATGGAATTGGCGCACGGCCTTGGCCTCCAGGCGCGGGGAGTCGGCTTTCCCGGCCATTTCATGCTGAAGGTCACCTTGCCCAAAGGTCAGGTCGTCATCGATCCCTTCACGGGAAAATCACTTTCCCGCGAAGAACTGAGCGAGCGCCTCGAGCCTTACAAGCGGAGCAACGGCCTCGTCGGCGACTTCGACGTGCCGCTGGGCCTTTATCTCCAGCCGGCAACGCCGCGAGAAATCATCGGACGCATGCTGCGGAACCTTAAGGAGATCCATCATGCCCAGGAAGACTGGCAGCGCGCGATTGCCGTGCAGGATCGGCTGATCGCGCTGCTTCCGGAGGCGTGGGCCGAGCATCGCGACCGCGGCCTCGCGCATGCCGAACAAGGCAATCACGCGCTGGCAGTGCGCGATCTGGAGACGTATCTCGCGCACGCCGAAGATGCGCTCGATATCGATGCCATCGCCGAACGTGTCGCTGCACTGCGTCGCGCGGAGAACTGATGGAATCGACACCGCTCGTGGCCGCCGACCTCGGCACGCTGCATGAATTCCATGGTGTTCAACCGGTGCTTCCGGTGGCGGACGCCGCGCGGGCGGCGCGCTATTTTCGAGACGTGCTTGGCTTCGAACTTGATTTCATTGCCGGCGAGCCGCCAAGCTACGCCCGAGTGAAGAAGGGTGATCGAACTTACGGCGATCCGGTGTACATCCGCCTTTGGCAATGCAGCGGACGCGATGTCATGCCATGGCGTGGCGAAATCGTGATTCACGTGGGGCGCGACATCGATGGATTGCACGCCGCGTATGTGCGGCGCGGTGTGGTCGTGCTGGAGCCGCCGACATCCCAGCCCTGGGGTTTGCGCGAATTTGCGATCCGCGAGCCTGACGGGCATGTCTTGCGGTTCTGCGGCTATCTCTGATCCGCTGAAATGCAAGGGGGAAGGTTCGCGTCAGGCTATACCAGCCCCGCCACCTTCAGCTCTTTCTTCAGATAGGCATAGAAGAGCGGCGCAGCCACCAGACCGGCGGGGCCAAATACCGCTTCCGCCACGAACATGACGGCGAGCAATTCCCAGACTGCCATCTGCGTGCGGCTTCCAACCACCTTCGCATTGATCAGGTATTCAGCCTTGTGGATGAGGATCAGAAATGCGAGGCATGCCAGCGCCACGATGGGTGAAACCGAAAGCCCCACCAGCGTGATGACGGTATTGCAGATGAGATTGCCGACGATAGGCACCAGGCCTGCAACAAAGGTCAAGGTGACGAGTGCGGGCGTGTAGGGCAGCTGCATTTCCCAAAGCGGCAGCAGGAACAGCAAAAAAATGGCCGTCAGGAAGGTGTTGAAGGCCGCGATCCAGAACTGCGCGGCCACGATTTGCCCAAAGGCCTCGCCGAACAGAATGATGCGGAGTCTGAGCTGGCGCGCCAGCGGCCGCTTCGACGGAGTCTGATTGGCGATGGCGGCCAATGCGCCAACGATCAGGCCAACATACGCGAACAGCAAACCGCCCAGCCAGGCACGGCCGGTCAGCGCGAGCGATCCGGCCTGGGTACGCAGATAGCCGGCAATGATGCGCTGCACCTCCACGGCGCCTTCGGGCAGATAGACGGCCATTTCGGGGGGAAGCTTGAGCCGGAGTTCCAGCACGGTGCGGGCAACGAAGTCGAGCAACTCTTGATACTGCTGTGGCGCATTCAGCACGAACTCGCGAGCTTCGGCGAACCCGAGCGTGAGCAGGCCGATCGGCGCAAGCATCACCGCTGTCGCTGCGGCAATCCTCGGAAACGGCGGCGTCACGGCCCAGGCGGGATCGTTCGCGCTCAATTTTCGCGATCTCCGAAGGCTCGCGTACAGCACGCGCGCGATCCATCGCGTGGCAAGGAATCCGATGCAGACGCACAGCAGACCAGGCAAGAGGCCCTGCCACATGACGAGCAGCAAAGCCCCGGCGATCAGCAGGTAGCTGGCCGCGATCAGCGCACGCGACGGGGCGGCAGTGGGCTCGATCACGCGTCGCAGGCTGCTCAGCCGACGACGACGGCCGCGCCGGAACCGCGTTCGGCGATCACGCCGATTTCGTGCACGGTCTCGCCTTCCGCGCGCAGCGTCGCCGCGCAGGCGGCAGCGTTGGCAGCGTCGATCACGACCACCATGCCGATCCCGTTGTTGAAGGTGCGGTTCATTTCAACGTCGTCGATGCCTGCGATCTTCTGCAACCAGGCAAAGAGTTCGGTCTGCGGCCAGCTCCCCTTGCGGAGGTGAGCGGCTGTGCCATCGGGCAGCACGCGCGGAATGTTCTCCAGCAGGCCTCCACCCGTGATGTGCGCCAGCGCCTTAATTGGGTGTTTCGCGAGTGCCGCCAGCACAGGCTTCACGTAGAGGTGGGTAGGCGCCATCACAGCCTCGCGGAACGGCCTTCCATCGAGCGTGGCGGGCAGAGCGTCGCCAGCGCGTTCGATGACCTTGCGCACCAGGCTGAAGCCATTGGAATGCACGCCTGCCGAGGCGAGCCCCAGTACCACGTCACCAAGCTTCACGTTTTGGCCGGTGAGGATCAGCGACTTCTCGACCGCGCCGACGGCAAATCCGGCCAGATCGTACTCGCCAGCCGGGTACATGCCGGGCATTTCAGCCGTCTCCCCCCCGATGAGGGCGCAGCCGCTGAGTTCACAGCCGCGTGCAATCCCTCCGACAACTGCCGCCGCCGTGTCGACGTCCAGCTTGCCGCAGGCGAAATAATCGAGAAAGAAAAGGGGCTCGGCACCTTGCACCAGCACGTCATTGACGCTCATGGCCACGAGGTCGATGCCGACCGTGTCATGCATGTTCCATTCGAAGGCGAGCTTGAGCTTGGTGCCCACACCGTCGGTGCCGCTCACGAGCACGGGTTCCTTGTAGCGCTTGGGCACTTCGAAGAGGGCGCCAAAACCCCCGATTCCTGCCAGCACGCCCTCGCGCATCGTCTTCCTGGCGAGCGGCTTGATGCGGTCGACCAACGCGTCGCCAGCGTCGATGTCGACGCCTGCATCCTTGTAGCTGAGCGGGGTGGAGGAGTTGGGATTCATGGGCGGAGGCCGGGCTGAGGAAGGGAAGGCGGAAGGAAGAGGAGGACAATGACGCCGGCAAGCGATGCGGGCGGGCCGATAGAATTCGCGACGATTTTAAGGGTGCTCATTGGCCATCTTCCGGGCTGGTCATTCCGTCTCTCCGTGTATTTGCGCCGTCCCTATCGGAAAAGGGCAAAACGTCTCCCGGCAGTCGCGCGGCGCGCTGCCCTGACTTATGAATCTTTTTTTCGTGTCCTTCGCGTCACCTCAACCGCTCGCTGCAGTCGCGGCATGAAGCAACTCGCGCTCGACATCGGCATTGCAACCGGCCCGACACTGGACGGTTTCTTCGCTGGACCGAACGAACCGGCGTTGCGGCACTTGAAGCTGTGGGTGGGTGACGCGCAAGTGCCGACGGTCCATTCGCCTGTGCCGACCTATCTCTGGGGCGACAGTGGAAGCGGCAAGACGCACTTGCTCGAAGCCGTCCGGGCAGCCCTCAAGAACCAGGGTGCAAGCGCCGGTTGGCTGCATCCCGGCGTGACCGATCCTCCTGAGTTCGACGAGCGCTGGGGTGCGGTGGTGTTGGACGACGTGCATCTCTATACCGCTGTGCAACAGCATGTGGCCTTCAACTGGTTCGTCAATGCTCAGAGCCTGCAGCGCGGGGTGGTGGCCGCAGGTGCGGTGCCGCCGGCCGACCTCCCGTTGCGCGAGGATCTGCGTACGCGACTCGGCTGGGGCCATGTGTTCCACTTGCAGGTCCTGAGCGAGACCGAGCGTCGCGCGGTGCTGCGGCAGGCCGCTGACAGCCGTGGCGTGATGCTTTCCGACGAAGTCCTCGACTACATGCTGCATCGCTTCAGTCGTGACCTCGGGAGCCTGATGGAACTGCTCACACAGCTCGACGGCTACGCCCTGCAAACGCAGCGCGCGATCACGATCCCGCTGATTCGGTCGATGCTCGAAAATGAATGAGGCGCATCGCGCGCCGAAACCTTCCTTCCAATGATCAAGAAATTCATCGACAAACTCCTCGGCAAGTCCGGCGGCGGCTCATCCAACGGCAAGGCTCGTTTCGGCAAGCGCCAGGAGGTTGCCGCCTCGGTGCACGGCATCGATCCGGCCTTGGTCGATGAGCGGGCCAAGAACGTCGTCACCACACTCCAGGGCGCAGGCTTCGAGGCTTACGTGGTGGGCGGGGCGGTTCGCGACCTGCTGCTTGGTTTGCGGCCGAAGGACTTCGACGTTGCAACCAACGCAACGCCGGAGCAGGTCAAGAGCCTGTTCCGTCGCGCCTTCATCATCGGGCGGCGGTTTCGCATCGTCCACGTGGTGTACGGACGCGGACGCGAGCACGAGGTGATCGAAGTCTCCACCTTCCGCGCATACATGGACAGCACGGGCGCCGAGCAGGTCGCCGGCAACGAGCGCACCAGCAAGGGCGAACTCGCCGGAATGAAGCACGCTGTCGACGCCAGCGGCCGCGTCTTGCGCGACAACGTGTGGGGCCCGCAGGAAGAAGACGCTGCGCGACGCGACTTCACCGTCAACGCGATGTATTACGACCCGGCCAGCCAGATCGTCGTCGACTATCACAACGGCATCCGCGACGCCAAGAAGCTCACGCTGCGCATGATCGGCGATCCGATCACGCGCTACCGCGAAGACCCGGTGCGCATCATTCGTGCAATCCGGTTCTCGGCCAAGCTGGCTGCTCTCGGTTTCAAGCTCGAACCCAAGACCGCCGCGCCCCTGATCGAGTCGAGCCGCCTTCTCGCGGACGTGCCGCAAAGCCGGCTGTTCGACGAAATGCTCAAGCTGCTGCAGACGGGCCATGCGGTCGCGACCATCGCGCAACTGCGTGCGCTCGGCCTCTCGACAGGCATCTACCCTTTGCTCGACATCGTCGTCGAACGCGCCGACCAGCCGTTCGTCAAAGCCGCCTTGCAGGACACGGATCGCCGCGTGGGCGAAGGCAAACCCGTGGCGCCGAGTTTCCTGCTCGCGTGCGTGCTGTGGGCCGATGTGCGCGACGGATGGGCGCAGCGCCAGCAGGGCCAACACGGTCAGCGGCCGCAAGCGCCGTTTCCTGCCTTGCAGGACGCGATCGACGACGTCTTCAATGCACGCATCGGCGACGTCTCCGGCCGCGGCAAACTCGCGGCCGACATGCGCGAGATCTGGATGATGCAGCCTCGGTTCGACAAGCGCATCGGCGCCACGCCATACAGCTTGGTGGAACAAGCGCGATTCCGAGCAGCCTTCGATTTCATGCGACTGCGCGCGGACGTCGGCGAAGTGGGGGAGGCGATCGCCGAATGGTGGCAGGAATTCAGCACCGCCGACGACGTGCGGCGGCAGGACTTGATGGATCAGGTCCGAGACGAACAGCAGAAGAAGGCCCGACAGCGCATCCCGGCGCGCACTCCCGCCAGTGGCTCCTCCGGGCATCAGGCGGCATTGCCGGCTGCCGAAGCCGACTCCGCGCTCCCACCCGATGGCGAAATTGCTACGGAGCCGCGAAAGCGCCGGCGTCGGCGCAAGCCGCGCAGCGGCGGCGAAGCAGCGAGCGCAGCCGCCGAATGACCGTCCGCGCCTACGTCGCGATCGGCGCCAATCTCGGCGATGCGCGGGCCGCCGTGTTGCGCGCAGCGTCAGACCTGGACGAATTGCCCGAAACGCGGGTGACTGCGCGCTCGTCGCTCTACCGGAGCGAACCCGTCGACGCAGGCGGCCCAGACTTCATCAATGCAGTCGTTGAACTGGATACAGGCCTGGAACCGCACGCCCTGTTGGACGAACTCCATCGGCTCGAAACCCGTGCCGGACGCGAACGCCCCTACCAGAACGCGCCGCGGACCCTCGACCTCGATCTCTTGCGTCACGGTGAGACCGTCATGAACACCGCAACGCTCACCCTTCCTCATCCGCGCATGGCAGAGCGTGCATTCGTCCTCCTGCCCCTGGCGGAAATCGCGCCGGACCAAGTCACAAGAGCCCAGATCCAGCGGGTGGCTGATCAGCGGATAGAACGCCTCTGACCGTCGGCGTCAGCCCTGCCCATTACACTTGCGCGGATTTTTCACGATGGCGTCACGCGCATATGCTGTGACGGCGCGAACCCAGGAGACCGCCATGTTCGGCAAGCTGCTGCCCCGCGAGGGGAATTTCTTCGAGATGTTCAACCAACACGCCGATCGCATCGTCGAAGCGGCGCGTGCCTTCGAGCAGCTGGTAGCAAACTACAACGATCTGCACCTGCGCGAGCAGTACAACCGTGACGTCGACAACGCTGAGCGCGCCGCCGACCGCGTGACCCACGACGTCAACCGGCTGATTCACAAGACCTTCATCACGCCGATCGACCGCGAGCAGATCCATAAGCTGATCAACACGATGGACGATGTGGCGGACCTGATACAGGATTCCGCTGAGACCATGGCGCTCTACGACGTGCGCCACATGACGGAAGAGATTACCCGTCTCACCGCATTGAGCGTCAAATGCTGCGAAAGGGTGAAGGACGCAGTCAAGTTCCTGGGCAAGATCACCGACCCAGCCACAGCCGAAGCCACACTCAAGACCTGCGAGGAAATCGATCGGCTGGAATCGGATGCGGATCGGGTGATGCGTAGCGCAATGAGCAAACTCTTCCGCGAAGAACCGGATGTGCGCGAGGTCATCAAGCTGAAGGCCATCTACGAATTGCTCGAGACGATCACAGACAAGTGCGAGGACGTCGCCAACGTGATCGAGGGCATCGTCCTCGAGAATTCCTGAGATCGCGGGATTCGAATGGCAACGGTTCAGGTCGCCCTTTGGGTGGTAGTTGTGCTGGTCGTTCTGGCCATCGCTTTCGATTTCATGAACGGGTTCCACGACGCGGCGAATTCCATTGCCACCGTCGTGTCGACCGGCGTGCTCAAGCCGGGTCAGGCGGTCGTGTTTGCGGCGTTTTTCAACCTCGTCGCTATTTTTGTATTCCACCTCAGCGTGGCGGCAACCATTGGCAAGGGGATCGTGCAGCCGGGTGTTGTGGATGTGCACGTGGTCTTCGGCGCACTGGTCGGCGCGATCAGCTGGAATCTCGTCACCTGGTACTACGGTATTCCGAGTAGCTCTTCGCATGCACTCATTGGTGGCATCGTGGGCGCAGTCATCGCCAAGGCAGGCTCTGGCGCGCTGATAGCCGCTGGCATCTGGAAGACAGTGGCGTTCATCTTCGTTTCGCCACTGCTTGGGTTTCTGCTCGGGTCATTGATGATGATCGTCGTGGCGTGGGCCTTCAGGCGATCGACGCCGTCTCGGGTCGACCGCTGGTTCCGAAGGCTGCAACTCGTCTCGGCAGGTGCCTACAGCCTCGGCCACGGTGGTAACGATGCACAAAAGACGATTGGCATCATCTGGATGCTACTGATCGCGACCGGCTATGCAGCCGCGGACGCCGAGTTGCCGCCGACATGGACGATCGTGTCCTGCTATGCAGCTATTTCGCTAGGCACGATGTTCGGCGGCTGGCGCATCGTCAAGACCATGGGCCAGAAGATCACCAAACTCAAGCCGGTAGGCGGATTTTGCGCCGAGACCGGGGGAGCGCTGACGCTGTTCCTGGCAACGGCGCTCGGGATTCCGGTGTCGACAACGCACACCATCACCGGTGCGATCGTCGGTGTGGGATCAGCGCAGCGCGCCAGCGCTGTGCGCTGGGGCGTGGCAGGCAATATCGTCTGGGCTTGGATCTTCACGATCCCCGCGTCGGCATTCGTCGCGGCAATTGCTTATTGGATCGGCATCCAGATTTTTTGAGGCCCAGCGCTCGACTGGACCTACCCGGACTATTGGGAAATTCTTCGACCTGCTTCGACCTCGTGCTCGAAGTAGCGCTGAAAACTGAATGCCAAGCTTGCCATGAGTATGGTGCTGCCGAAGAGCAGTGCCATCACGACTGCCCCGATCGTGAGCCAGTTCGTACTTCCGGCCGCTGGGACATTGGTTGCAGAAAACTTCGGGTTGTAGCGGGCATTCCACTTTTCGGGCGTCATCAGCCCATACACGATGGCGGTCAGGGCGCAACCCGAAATCGTGAATCCCAGTAACGGGACCAAGACCCAGCTCCAGGCGTCGTCAAGGCCGTAGGTTTGCACGCGTTCGATACCGTACAGGCCCAGCACCGTGGGAATGGGCAGGAGCCAACCCAGAGTGCTCGATGCGCCCCGAAGATAGAAGCAATGCAAACCAAACGGGCCGCCGAGAAACGCCAGCCACGCCGCCAAGGTTTTGTTTTTCATTGCTCAGGACTCGTCGAACTACCTTCGCCCAATACTTTTTCCATGAGCACGACGTCCCGCCATTGGCCAAATTTCCAGCCGCAGTCCTTCAACACTCCAACATGGCTGAACCCGTGCCTTCGGTGCACGCCGATGGAACCGGCGTTTGCCGAATCGCCGATCACCGCGATCAGCTTGCGAACGCCGACCGATTCGGTGGCTTCGCAAAGCGCCGCCAGCAGTTTTGTACCGAGGCCCTGGCCGCGTGCGTTCTCGGCGAGGTAAATGGAGTCTTCGGCGGAAAAACGATAGGCGGGTCGGGGCTTGAACCAATTGCAATATGCGAAGCCGAGGATTTCGCCATCCTTTTCGGCGACAAGGTAGGGAAGATTTTTCGACAGGACGTCCGCTCGTCGTGCGGCCATGTCGGCATCGGTAGGAGGCTCGGTTTCGAAGGTGCCCGTCCCGTGCAGGACGTGATGGGCATAAATGGCTGTGATTGCGACGATGTCTTGGTCGCGGCTGGGGCGGATGATGGTCATGCAGCAATTCCCGGTAGGACGGGTCTAGAAAAAATAGCTCCCGGGCTATAATCGTTGGCTTTTCAGCGTGTCGCTGGCCGGGTGGCCATGTCGCGTGTCTCGACGCTGAAAGAACACTGTGGGCGGGCCTTTCGGGTTCGCCGCACCACCCAAGGATAAATCATGGTCGTCATTCGACTCTCCCGCGGCGGCTCCAAAGGTCGTCCGTTTTTCAACATCGTCGTGTCGGACAAGCGTGTTCGCCGCGATGGACGTTTCATCGAGCGCCTGGGTTTTTACAACCCGATCGCCAAGGAAAACGAAGAAAGCATCCGCATCGCCCAGGATCGCCTGACCTATTGGAAGAGCGTTGGCGCACAGGCTTCCCCGACGGTCACCCGTCTGATCAAGCAAGCGGCCGCAGCCGCTCCCAAGGCAGCCGCCTAACCCGCCGTAAGCGATGCTACCCACCCTCGAGACCGCCGACCTTCCGGTGGATGCGATCGAAGTGGGGCGCATCGTCGATGCTTGGGGCATCAAGGGTTGGTTCAAGGTCCAACCCCACAGCGCCCAACCTGAGGCACTTTTTTCATCCAAGCGCTGGTTCCTGCAGCTCCCCGGCGCAGCGGCCGGCCAAACTTTCCGACTCGCGATCCGCGAGGCCAAGGAACATTCCGACTACGTCGTCGCTTCGTCCACAGGAGTGCCCGACCGTAATGCGGCCGAAGCACTTCGAGGCGCGCGTGTGTTGGTCCCGCGTTCAAGCTTTCCCACAGCTGGCGATGACGAGTACTACTGGGTTGATCTCATCGGGCTCGCTGTCGTGAATCGCGAAGGCATCACGTTGGGCCACGTGCGTGAACTGCTTGCCACCGGTCCGCAGACCACACTCGTCCTCGCTTCAGAAGAAGACGGCAAGCCAGTCGAACGAATGGTTCCTTTTGTGTCGGCTTTTGTCGAAAGCGTCGACCTTTCGAGTCGGCTGATCAAAGTCGACTGGCAGCCCGACTACTGAGCGGTCTGAGATGAGGCCGTCATGCGCTTCGACATCATCACCCTGTTCCCCGAACTGTTTTCGCCACTTCTTTCGAATGGCGTGACGCGTCGCGCCTACGAGTCCAAGCAGGTCGAGGTTGTGTTTTGGAATCCGCGCGATTTTGCCGAAGGAAACTATCGGCGCGTCGATGATCGGCCGTTCGGCGGCGGCCCTGGGATGGTGATGCTGGCGCAGCCCCTGTCGGACTGCCTTGACGCCGCGCTGGCATCGCGCCAGGCTGCAGCCCCAGTTGTCTTGTTTTCACCGGTGGGCGAAACATTGCGCCACGACGACGTCGAGCGTTGGTCGGCTGGTGATGGGGCGATTCTGATCTGCGGGCGGTACGAGGGCATCGATCAGCGTTTTATCGATGCAAGGGTCTCGCACCAAATCAGCCTCGGTGACTTTGTGTTGTCCGGTGGCGAAATTGCCGCCATGGCGCTCTTGGATGCCGTGGCGCGGCTGCAGCCCGGTGTCTTGGGGGATCAGGACAGCCACGTTCAGGACAGCTTCAATCCTGCCCTCGACGGCTTGCTTGATTGCCCGCACTACACGCGACCTGAAATCTGGAATAGCGAGGGCGTCCCTGCTGTCTTGATGTCGGGCCATCACCTCCAGATCGATCGCTGGCGCCGCGATCAAAGGTTGGCAATTACCTCCGAGAAGCGCCCCGACCTGATCGATGCTGCCCGGCGCGCGGGTCGCCTTAGCGCGGCAGACGAAAAAGCTCTCCAGAAAAAGCTATAATTTTCGGTTCCCGATCCTCTGCCCGGCCGCGCCTTCACCCGAAGGCGCCATTTGTGTAGCGCGGACATGATCGATCTCAGGAAATCATGAATCTCATCCAGACCCTCGAGCAGGAAGAAATCGCCCGCCTCGGCAAGAAAATCCCCGACTTCATGCCCGGTGACACGGTCATCGTCAGCGTGAACGTCGTCGAAGGAAGTCGCAAGCGCGTTCAGGCTTACGAAGGCGTCGTGATCGCCAAACGTAATCGCGGCCTCAACAGCGGCTTTACGGTTCGCAAGATCTCCAGCGGCGAAGGCGTCGAGCGTACGTTCCAGACCTACAGTCCTTTGATCGCCAATATCGAGGTCAAGCGTCGTGGCGATGTCCGTCGTGCCAAGCTGTACTATCTTCGCGAACGCAGCGGCCGCTCGGCTCGCATCAAGGAAAAATTGCCGGGCAAGTCGGCAGCAACGGCAGCTCAGTAAAAAGCTGCATGGCACGCGAAAAGCCGCCGTTCAAGGCGGCTTTTTGCATTGGCATCTCCGATTTTTGTGGTGCCGTGCCCTCGCTGCCATTGTTTTCGCGTTTAACTCATCAAGTCCATCTACTTGACCCATCTTCCATCGGCCATGCGCGCTTCCCCTGTCGAAACGATCAATGCCGTTCTTCCCGTGGCCCTGCGGTCGTTCGATCCTCGCGAAGTGCCCGTCACCTTTGTTGATTCCAATATGCCGGCGGTTTCGCCCGAGCGACTCAGCGCCCATGGCTTGCGCGATCGCTTTGCGGCGCCGCCCGAATGGGTCCCCGAACTTCGTCGCGAGCCCCAGATGACGGACCGAGCACCCGCTCAAGCCGCGGTGCTGGTGCCGGTGATCATGCGGGACAAGCCCACGGTCTTGCTGACTGAACGCTCCGCCCAACTGACCAATCATTCCGGCCAGGTGGCTTTCCCCGGCGGCCGGGTCGATCCGGAGGATGCCAACATCGCCGCGGCTGCGCTTCGAGAAGCTTGGGAAGAGGTTGGGCTTTCGGCCGAATACATTGAAGTCTTGGGAAGTCTGCCGACGTACACGACGATCACCTCATTCGTCGTCACACCGGTCGTTGCACTCGTACGCCCCGATTTTCAATTGACGATCAATCCCTATGAAGTCGCCGAGGCCTTCGAAGTGCCTTTCGCCTTTCTGATGGACCCTGCAAATCACCGTCACCACACCATGGTCGGCGACGACCTCAAGTCTCGCGAGTGGATTTCGATGCCATATCAAGACGGCTCTCAGGAGCGTTTCGTCTGGGGCGCCACGGCGGGTATGTTGCGCAATCTCTACCGCTTTCTCTCCGCCTGAGCGGCCATCCAGCTGCCCTGAAGCCTCTCGTATCATCACCGCATGAGCTTCTTTGCGATCCTGTGCGCGTTGCTGATCGAGCAGGTGCGGCCCTTGGCCTACCACAATCCCGTCTATGGCGGCGTGCTTGCGTGGACGCGCTGGACCAGCCGCAACTTCGATGCGGGCAAGCCCAATCATGGTTGGGTAGCCTGGTGCCTTGCCGTGTTCGTACCGACCGTGCTTTCGCTCGCCGTGCACTGGCTTCTGGTTCTGAGTCTGGGACTTCCGTTTGCGGTTCTGTGGAGCGTTGCGGTTCTGTACGTCACATTGGGATTTCGACAGTTCAGTCATCATTTCACCGGCATTCGAGACGCATTGGACGAAGGCGACGAGCCCTTGGCACGGTCGCTACTTGCGCATTGGCAACGAGTGGATGCCGTCAACCTGCCGCGCAGCGAAATTGTTCGGCACGTGATCGAGCATTCGGTGATCGCTGCGCATCGGCACGTCTTTGGGGTGCTGGCCTGGTTTTCGATCCTTGCGGCGATTGGCCTCGGCCCTGCTGGCGCTGTGTTCTATCGGATGAGCGAATTCGTCGCGCGCTATTGGACGCACAAGAGTGGCGCATCCACTCAACCATCCAGCATTTGGGTTCAGCGGGCCGCCGAGCGCGCTTGGGCATTGATCGACTGGCTGCCAGCCAGGATTACCGCCCTCGGCTTTGCAGTTGTGGGCAGCTTCGAGGAGGCGATCGATTGCTGGCGCAATGATGCTCGCCGATTTCCCAATCAGAACGATGGCGTAATCCTCGCGGCGACTTCGGGTGCAGTCAACGTGCGCCTCGGCGGCGGTACGCTGAGCCCCTTTCCGGTGACAGACCCATTGCCACGTGCACAAGCGGGAGATTCGTTCGCCGACGGAAGTGTGCCGGACAGCGGAAGCACACCAGGACGCGAGCCGGAGCCCGCGCATCTGCGCAGCGTTGTGGGACTTGTCTGGCGCTCCGTGGTGATGTGGATGGTTCTGTTGGCGTTGCTCACACTGGCCCGCTTGCTGGGCTGAGGCTGGGAGCCGAGCGTGTCCAATGCCTCGACCTTCTGGAGCCCACGCATTGCCGCGCTCGAACCCTATGTGCCCGGTGAGCAACCGCGAATCGCGAACCTCATCAAGCTCAACACCAACGAAAATCCCTATCCGCCCTCACCGCGCGTGGTCGGCGCGATCAAAAGGGCGGCTGAAAGCGGACTCGAGCGCTATCCCGATCCTGAATCGGCAGTGTTGCGTGAAGCACTCGCTGAGCAGCACGGTCTGGACGCTTCTCAAGTGTTTGTCGGCAACGGTTCAGACGAGGTTCTGGCCCACGCCTTCTTCGCGTTCTTTCAGCAGTCCCAACCCCTGCTGATTCCAGACGTCACATACAGCTTCTACCGCGTCTACGCACAGCTCTACGGAATCGCATGCGAACTCGAAGCAGTGGACGAAGGTCTCCGCATCGATGCTGAGGCGCTGGCCGCGCGAGCTGCGAGCGGTTGTGGCGGCATCGTCGTCTCTAATCCAAACGCGCCGACTGGCATCGGATTGCCGCTTGCCCAGATCGAGCTGTTGCTGCTCGCGTGTCCGAATCGCGTGGTGCTGGTGGACGAGGCATACGTCGACTTTGGCGGGGAAAGCGCGCTGCCACTGATCGGCCACTATCCGAATCTGCTGGTTGTGCAGACCTTGTCCAAGTCGCGCTCGCTCGCAGGTTTGCGGGTCGGCTTTGCTTTCGGCCAGGCGCATCTCGTCGATGGGCTGCAGCGTGTCAAGAACAGCTTCAATTCGTATCCAGTGGATCGGCTCGCGCTGGCAGGTGCCCTGGCTGCCATCGAAGACGAAGACTGGTTCGAAAGAACACGCAAGGACGTGATCGACACGCGTGAAGGGCTTTTGCTGCAACTGGAAGACTTGGGCTTCGAAGTCCTGCCGTCCCAGGCCAATTTTCTATTTGCACGGCACCCCGCGCATGACGCCCGCCGACTTGCTGCGTCACTCCGTGAAAAGGCAGTGCTCGTGCGCCATTTTCAGCAGCCGCGCATCGCGGAGTACTTGCGGATCAGCGTCGGCACGCGAGATCAGTGTTCTGCATTCGTCGATGCACTGGCGGAAATCCTCGGCGCTCAGTAACGCGATTGGCTCAGTTCGGCGAACAACTCGCCATAGATGCGGTAGCGGGATGCACTGATGGCGCCTGGATGCGAAGACGACTCCACCTGCGCAATCACGCTGCAGCCTGGTTCGTGCAGGTGCGTGCAGTTGTAGAACCTGCAGCCCGTCGCGTGCTCGGCGATATCGGGCATGAGCTGCGCAAGCTGCATGGCTTCGATGTGATGCAGCCCGAATTCCTGGAACCCCGGCGAATCAATGAGGGCGGTGTTGGTCGCCTTGTCCATCCAATACCAGGTCGTGCTCGTCGTAGTGTGCTTGCCCGAATTGAGCGCCTGCGAAATTTCGCCTGTCAGGACGGTGGCGCCGGGCACCAGCAAGTTGATCATCGTGCTCTTGCCCGCGCCCGAAGGACCCAGCACCAGCGTGGTCCTGCCGGTGAGCAGCGCCGTCAGCGCCGCGCGATCAGCTTCGCCAGAGGCCGTGAGTGCCAATGGCAGCACCTCATAGCCCATGTGCCTGTAAGGGGCCAACCTGTTCCAGGCACGATCGAATGGAATCTTCAAGTCACGCTTGTTGAGCGCGACGAGTGCGGTGATGTGTTCAGCCGCGGCCGCGATCAAGGCGCGTGTCAGCTGGGTCTCTGAAAACTCGGGCTCCGCGGCGATGAGGATCAACACCTGGTCGAGATTGGCGGCGAAAGATTTGGTCCGGATTTCATCCTGTCGATAGAACAGGTTCTTGCGCGGAAGCACCTCTTCGATGGTGCCCTCGTCCTGGCTCACCTGCCACTGCACCCGGTCGCCGACGACGGCCTGGCTCTTCTTGCCGCGCGGATGACAAATCACGCGCTCGCCTTCGGGTGTTTCGACAATGCAGTGGCGGCCGTGCCCAGCGACAACCAACCCGTCGCGCAGCGCCGTGCCGTCGGTGCCGGCGCGCTGCTTAGCCAAGAGTGCGTTCCATGCGTCGGCCCAAGCGTTGGTTCAAGTGTCGAGCAGCGCGTCGGCCTGCGCCGCGCAGTCGAAATCGGTCGCCGAGATGCCACCCAGGTCGTGGGTATTGAATCGCACCACGCAACGGCTGTAGTGGACCGTGAGATCCGGATGGTGATCGTGTTTGTGAGCCACCATCGCAAGCGCGTTCACGAAGGCGATCGTCTCGAAGTAGTTCGCGAAGGTGAACGTCTTTTCAATCGCGACGTTCGCCCCGTCGCCTGCCAATTTCCAGCCATCCAGATGCGCGAGGCTTGCCACGATCTCCGTGGCGCTCAGGGCCCGGCGGGGCTGGGACTTCCAGTCCTTGAATTTCATCATGCTGTTCATCGTCGGCATTCCGGTTCAGGTGACGGCTGCCATTCGCGCAAGGCGTTCGGACGCCGGTGGGTGCGAATAGTAGAACTTGACGAATATCGGGTCCGGCGTCAGTGTTGAGGCGTTGTCTTTATAGAGCTTGAGGAGCGCCGCGGAAAGACTGGAGCCACTCGTCTGGGCGACTGCATAGGCATCGGCCTCGAATTCATGCCGTCTTGATATCAACACTGGCAGCGGCGCCACGAAGAAGCCGAAGACAGGCACCACCAGCATAAAGAGGAGGATGGCAAGCGCGTCGTTGGGCGCTGACATGTTCGGTTGCACACCCAGCCCGGCGTAGAACCACGTGTGTACCGACAGCCAGCCCAGCAGAGCGAAACCAGCCAGGCTGAGCGCGAACATCGCAGCCATTCGTTTCATGACGTGCCGATGCTTGAAATGGCCCAACTCGTGGGCGAGCACGGCTTCGACCTCGCCGGCATTCAGTTGTCGCAGCAGCGTGTCGTAGAAGACGACGCGCTTGCTGGCACCGAACCCGGTGAAATATGCGTTGGCATGGGCGCTGCGCGTGCTGCCGTCCATCACGAAGAGGCCCTTTGCCGAAAAACCGCAGCGCTGCATCAATGCGTTCACACGGTCCTTGAGAGCAGCGTCGTCCAGCGGCTGGAACTTGTTGAAGAGTGGGGCAATGAAGGTGGGATAGACCAGCATCAAGAGCAGATTGAACGCTGTCCACGCACCCCAGGCCCAGAGCCACCAAAAGACCCCGGCTGCGCTCATGAGCCACAGAATGAGCGCCGCGAGCGGCAAGCCGATCATGGCACCCACCAGCATGCCCTTGACTGCATCCGCAATCCATAGGCGCCACGTCATCTTGTTGAACCCGAAACGCTCCTCCAGCCGAAAGGTCTGCCAGAGCGTGAAGGGCAACTCCAGAACCGCGCCAATCACCGCGAAGGCGCCGAGAAGAGCCAATTGCTGCAATAGTCCGCCGTCCATCCAGCCCAGCAGTGTCTTGTTGAGCAGGTCGAGGCCGCCGAGCAGGGTCCAACCCAACAGCACGGCGCCGCTCCACGCCATCTCGAGCACGCCAAGCCGCGTTTTCGCCATCGTGTAGTCGGCCGCCTTTTGGTGCGCCTCGAGCGTGATCGCCTGCGCGAAGGCCTGCGGGACGATGTTGCGATGACGTGCCACGTGGCGCACTTGCCGCGTCGCGAGCCAGAACTTCACGACCAGCCCCGCGACCAGCGCAAGGGCGAAAGCCAAGGTGAAGGCGAGGGGCGCTGACGACGTGGTGGACATGGCGGCCGAGTTTAGCCCGCCGACCTGCCGCCCGTCGGCGGCGGACGCGTTGCGTACGCTCTCCATGTGGGCGAGGCTGATCTTCGGAAGGGGKTATGGACGACAATCGCCGAATGCCCGAATCCACCGAAACGGTCGCACCTGCGGCCACGCTCAAGAAGACCGATCAGAACCTCGTCTGGCTCGACTGCGAAATGAGTGGTCTGGACCCCGAAAAGGAACGGCTGCTGGAAATCGCAGTGGTCGTCACGGGTCCTGATCTCTCGCCGCGCATCGAAGGCCCGGTCCTTGTCATCCACCAGAGCGACGAACTGCTGGACGGCATGGATTCCTGGAACAAGGGAACGCATGGGCGCAGCGGGTTGATCGACAAGGTCAAGGCGTCCACCTTGGATGAAGCCGCGGCAGAGCAACAGCTGATTCAGTTCATCTCGCGGTACATCCCCAAAAGCGGCTCGCCGATGTGCGGCAACACCATCGGCCAGGATCGCCGCTTCCTGGTCAAGTACATGCCCAAGCTGGAGGCGTATTTCCATTACCGCAACCTGGATGTCAGCACGCTCAAGGAGCTTGCCAAACGCTGGAAGCCGGCCGCCTATAACGCTTTCAAGAAGCAACAAGCTCATACGGCACTCGCCGACGTCCACGAGTCCATCGACGAACTGGCGCATTACCGCGAGACCTTTCTGCGCATCCAGGATTAGGTGAAAACCCGGGTTCGTGCAATAATCGCTGGCTTCGCTATTGGCAACTAGACATGTCTGATAGCGTTTTCCTGCATCTCCCTATCTTGCACATCGCGCCCGAATAAGAGGGCCGCAGCTTCGGCGAAAGTCGCAGCTGAACGTCGTTGGATGGTTGATGTTTTTCACCACCCGACGGAGCGCCGTTTACGGCTGCGCTCGCGTATGAGACTTTTTTAATGACCGACGCTTTTGAAGCGCAGGGCGATTTCGCGCCTGTGCAATCCGACAACTTCGCCATCGCTGGTGAAGCCGAATTCATCTCCATCACCACCCCTGCAGTCGAAGGCATCCAAGCCGCCGAGCAGCCCAAGGCGCCGAATGGCTTCGTGAAGCTGGGCCTCGCGCCTGAACTGATCGCCGCCGTCGAAGACCTGGGCTTTGCCCAGCCGACCGTCGTGCAGGAACAGGTGATCCCTCGTGCCATGACAGCCACCGGCGACGTCGGCGGCCCCGCTCGCTTCGTCGACCTGATGGTTTCCAGCCAGACCGGCAGCGGCAAGACGGCGGCGTTCCTGCTGCCTGTGCTTCACACCCTGCTGCAGCGCCAAGCCGAAGCGGAAGCCGCCGCGAAGGCTGAGTTCCAGCGTCTCGCTGCAGAGGCCGCCGCCCGCGGCGAAGCGCCGCCCAAGAGGCCGAAGCGCAAGGATCCCACCAACACGCGCAACTTCAAGGCCGCCACGCCCGGTGCGCTGGTGCTCTGCCCCACGCGCGAACTGGCGCAGCAGGTCGCGCATGACGCGATCGATCTGGTCAACCATTGCCGTGGCCTGCGTATCGCCAGCGTGGTTGGCGGCATGCCTTACCAGTTGCAGATCGCCAAGTTGCAGAACGCCGACCTCGTCGTCGCTACGCCGGGCCGCCTGCTCGATCTGCAGCGTTCGATGCAGATCAAGCTCGACCAAGTCAAGTTCCTCGTCGTCGATGAGGCTGACCGCATGCTCGACCTCGGCTTCTCGGACGATCTCGCCGAAGTGAACCAACTGACGATCGAACGCCAGCAGACCATGATGTTCAGCGCGACGTTTGCGCCGCGCATCCAGCAACTCGCGCAGCGCGTGATGCGCGAACCGCAGCGTCTGACCATCGACAGTCCTCAGGAAAAACACGCCAACATCAAGCAGATGCTTTTCTGGGCTGACAACACCCAGCACAAGCGCAAGTTGCTCGACCATTGGCTCCGCGACACCAGCATCAACCAGGCCATCGTGTTTGCGAGCACCCAGGTCGAGTGCGATGGCCTTGCCAACGACCTCCAGCAGGACGGCTTCAGCGCCGTTGCGCTGCACGGCGCATTGAGCCAGGGACTGCGCAACCGTCGCCTGATGGCACTCCGCCAGGGACAGGTGCAGATCCTCGTCGCGACCGACGTTGCCGCGCGCGGCATCGACGTGCCGACCATCACGCACGTCTTCAACTTCGGCCTGCCGATGAAGGCGGAGGATTACACGCACCGCATCGGCCGCACCGGTCGGGCAGGGCGCGATGGCCTCGCCATTACCTTCGCCGAGTTGCGTGATCGCCGCCGGATCTTCGACATCGAGGCATACACCCGCCAGCAATTCAAGTCGCAAGTCGTTCCGGGCCTCGAGCCCCAGCAACGCGCACCGCAGTCGCGTCCGCAAGGCGATTTCGGCGGCCGCGGCCGTGACAGCCGTGACCATCATTCGCGCGATCGCAAATTCGGCGGTGGTGGCAACGGGCATCGCGGCGGCGCTGGCGCAGGCTATGCCGGCGCCAGCGGCTTCAACGATCGCAATTCGCGCGGCCCCGGCGCTCCGGCGCCCCGTGGCTTCCAGAACCAGGGCAATGCCGGTTTTGGCGGTGATCGCAATGAAGGCGGATACGGCCGCAAGCCGGGTTGGGGCGACAGCGCACCGCGCGGCGGTACCGGCGGAACTCGCAGTGATGGATTCGCGCCCCGTGGCCATGCCGGCGGCGGCAAGGTCTTCGTACCGCGCGATGCGCAGAAACGTGGGTTCAAGCCTACTCGCTGATATCGGTCAATAGCAGCGGACCATAAGGCCGCTGCCAACCTTCAAAAAGCCCGCACTTTCACGAGTGCGGGCTTTTTGCCTTTCGGGCGATCGAAAAGTCGAGCCGTTGAGCCGACCTATCGGAAACGCGTAGATGCCCTCAATTTAGTTGACTCATGAACAGTTGAAAAGTAATGTATTGAGGTTCCAAATCCCCCGGAAGCACTCCTGCAGCCGGTTCTGCCACCTCGTTCTTCTCCTGTTGCTCTATGAAAATCGCGATTCTCGGCGGCGGCCACGGCGCCTACGCGGCTGCCGCAGACCTGTCTGAAGCCGACCATGAAGTGCATCTCTGGCGCCGTGACGCCGCCGCGCTGGAACCGCTTCGCAGAGCCGGTTCGATCACGCTCAAGGACGCCGCCGGCACGCGGGACGTACAGGTGGCACTCGCCACGGCCGACATCGCGGCAGCCATGCGCGGCGCCGAGTTGATCGTCATTCCGACGCCGGCCATAGCGCAGGAAGACATCGCCCGTGCGATGGCGCCGCACCTGGTCGATGGCCAAGTCGTTTTCCTTCCGCCCGGCACCTTCGGCAGCTATGTCATGGCGCGTGTCGCGGCCGAAGCCGGCAGTCGTGCCGATGTGGCTTGGGCTGAAACCGGCACGCTGCCCTATCTCGCTCGCAAGCACGGAGAGCGCGAAGTGAATGTGACGATCCGCGCCATTCGCCTGCCGACCGGTGTGTATCCGGCGCGCAAGTCGCAGGAAGCGATCGAGGTGATCCGCAGGGCCTATCCGAGCGTGCATGGCTGCGGCGACGCGCTCTCCGGCGCATTGATGAACGCAGGCCCGATCATCCATCCGCCCCTGATGGTGATGAACGCCGCGCCGCTCCAGCACTTCGAGCGCTGGGACATCCACAACGAAGGCACGCAACGCGCCGTGCGCGACGTCACCGATCGCCTCGACCAGGAGCGCATCGCGGTCCGCGACGCTTTCGGCCATGGCGCGCCGCACTATCCATTGGCGGACCACTACAACAACGATCAGTGGATGTATGGCGACGCGCACAAGCAGTTGGTGAAGTCGGGCGATTGGCGCGAAAACATCGACCTCTATGCACACCGCTACATCACCGAAGACACCGAACTCGGACTGGCCTTCCTGGCCTCCGCGGCGCGCTACGCGGATGTTGACGCGCCGATCGCCCATGGTTTGCTGGCGATCGTCGGGGGATTTCTGGGTCGCGATCTGCGCAAGGGCCCGCGTACTCTCGAAGCCCTCGGCCTGTCCGGAATGACCCCAGCGCAACTCAAGCAGAGATTGCACGATGGCGAATGAGTCGCCGCGATTTGCCGCCGTCGGTGCGGGGCGGATGGGGCGTGGCATCGCGATAGCGTTCGCATATGCTGGCCATCGCATTTCTCTCATCGACCTGCGTCCGCGTGGCGACGAAGCCTGGCACAAGCTCCGCAGCGAAGCGCAAGCCGAGATTGAATCGAGCCTGTCAGGACTCGCGCAACTGGGCATGATCGATGCCGCGCAGGTCCGGACGATCGCCGCCCGCGTCGACTTCGTGAATGCAGCCGAGGCACCTGCCGCCCTGGCAGCGGCCGAGCTCGTGTTCGAGGGAGTGCCCGAGACGCTGGACGCCAAGCGCGAGGCCTTCGAACACATCAACCGGCATTGCGACGACAATGCGATCCTCACTTCGACGACCAGCAGCATCCTCGTGACGCAGCTCGCGGCGTTGGTGCGCCGGCCGGAGCGCTTTCTCAACATGCATTGGCTGAATCCGGCCTATGTGATCCCCGTCGTCGAACTCAGCTGCCATGCGGATACCGACCCTGCGGTCGTCGCCCGCACCAAGGCGCTGATGGAGGGCATCGGCAAGCTGCCCGTCGTGTGCGGCGCCGCGCCGGGCTACATCGTGCCGCGGCTGCAGGCGCTCGTCATGAACGAAGCCGCCCGCATGATCGAGGAGGGCGCCGCCACTGCCGAAGAAATCGACAAGGCCACCCGCTATGGCCTCGGCCTGCGTTTTGCCGCGCTCGGCGTGGTCGAATTCATCGACTTCGGCGGCTGCGACATCCTGCACCACGCAAGCCGGGAGATGTCCTCGTCGATCGATCGCGGCCGGTACACCGCACCGGCCATCGTCGATCGAATGGTCGAGGAAGGGCGGCTCGGCCTCAAGAGCGGAAGCGGTTTCTATGACTACGAAGGCCGCGACGTTGCGGCCTACCGCCGGGACGTGCTGTCGCGAACTCTCGGCATGCTCAAGCACGCGGGCCTCTGGCAACCGCCTGCCTCGAAGACGCTCTCATGAAAATACGGCGCGCTTTCGCGGATCTGTCACCAGGGCAGATTCACTACGCCGAATGCGGCGATCGCGAGGCGCCCGCCATGTTGCTGCTGCATCAGTCACCGCGCAGCTGGACCGAATACCAGGCCGTGCTTCCGTTGATCGGCAGGCGCCATCGCGCTATCGCCATGGACACCGTCGGCTTTGGCGATTCCGCCCCAGGCAATGCACCGGCGAGCATCGAGCAATGGGCACGAGTCGCGTGCGAGCTGCTCGATGAGCTAAAGATCCAAAGCGCCGCCGTGGTCGGCCATCACACGGGCGGCGTGATTGCGATCGAGCTTGCGGCGGCTTTTCCGGAGCGCGTGCGCGCACTCGTTTTGTCGTCGACGCCTTTCACCGGCGATGCATTCCGTCGCGCGCGCGCCGAGCGTCCGCCGATCGACGAGGTTGAACCGAGCGACGACGGGACGCACCTCACTGCGCTGTGGCAACGACGGCAAGGTTTCTATCCTGCGGGCCGGCCGGCATTGCTCAAGGCCTTCGTGCTTGATGCATTGAAGGCGAGCGGCAGCCCCGAGGACGGCCATCGTGCCGTGGCTGCCTATCGGATGGAGGATCGCATCGATCGCGTGAGGCAACCGACGCTGATCATCCGCGCGACCGACGATCCCTTCGCGGCTCCCCACGCCGCCGAACTGCATCAGCATCTTGCGAACTCGCGCATCGTCGATATCGACGGCGGCATGGTCCCCTTGCCGGACCAGTTGCCCGAAGCGTTTGCGCAAGCGGTGCTTTCCTTCTTGGAGACGCAGCAATGAAAGCCGTTCGCGTACATGCATTCGATGCGTCTCCCGTGCTGGAAGACATTCCGGAGCCAGTCGCGCGTGCGGGCCGAACGATCGTACGCATGGAAGCTGCCACCGTGGGCCACATTGACCGCACCGTTTGGCGCGGCAGCTTCCTCAAGCATCCGCCATTCCCCTATACGCCGGGTGTCGAGGCCGCCGGCGTGGTGGTCGAAAGCGCGCGATACGCAAAGGGCCAGCGGGTATGGCTGCGCGGGAGTGGGCTGGGCACGCTTTTCGACGGCACCTGGTGCGAGCTGATCGATGCACCCGATGAAGCACTCGGGTTTCTGCCGCATGGCGTGCCAGCGGTCATCGGCTCTGCCTTCTTCTCGCCCAGCACATCGGCATGGGTCGCGCTGAACGACATCGCACATCTTGCGGCCGGCGAGAGCGTGCTCGTGACCGGAGCGACGGGCGCGGTCGGCTCGATGTCGGTGCAGCTGGCGCTCAACGCCGGAGCGCAAGTGACGGCTGTCGTCGGCAGGGAGGCACAGGCGCAGTCGATGCCGTCCGGCGCGAAGGTGGTGGTCCTGGGGGATGACTTGGCGCAAGCCTTGCAGGACGTGTCGCCCGATTTCGATCTGCTGGTCGACACCGTCGGCGGGCAGGTGTTGAGCGCAGCATTGCCCCGTGTTCGGCCCGGCGGCCGCGCAGTGCTCGTCGGATATACCGCCGGCAACACGCTGTCGCTGGATATCGCGCACTTTCTGCAGCGAGACGTGTCGCTGTTGCCGCTCAACATGTTCCGCCGCGAAGCCGCCGGGCGCGCGGCCGCACCTGAGCTGCTGGCAAGGCTGGCAGACGGTCGGTTGCGGCTGGATGTGCAAGCCTTTGCGCTCGAAGAAGCCGCCAAAGCCATGGACTGGATCGGTCAACGCGGTCATCGCGGGCGCGCAGTCCTGGTACCCGGCGGCTGACCGGCTTCAGTCCTCTTCGGCTACGTCGCCCGTATCGCCGGAATCGCCCGCTTGAACCGCCTCACCTGGTGAACGTGCATGCAACTCGATGATGTGGCGCAGCGTGTCCTTGAGTTCTTCCGCCCGCTGAAGGCCGAACGGCTCGAGAACGCGCCGCTCATGTTCGCGCGCCAGTTCCATCAAATGCTCGACCGCCTTCGTGCCCTTGCGCGTGATCCGCACCAGAGTGATTCGCCGGTCACTGTCGTGGGGCAGCCGCTCTACCTGCTCGCGCGCTTCCATCCGGTCGAGCAGCCGCGTAACCGTGGGCTGTTTGGTCACTGTGACCTGCGCGAGTTGCCCGATGCTGATCGGCTCACCGCCCGCCAGCGATGCCATGACACGCCATTCGGAGACCGAAAAGCCATGCTTGCGGGCGACTTGGTGGAATTCGGAAGAGATCAGCTGACTCGCCTGCGCCAGCAACGCGGGCAGATAGTCATCGACAAAGCGGAGCTTCTCGCCCGACGTGTCGACCCCGAATGGCCCCGGATCTGCGGCGGGCACGCTGCTTGCATGTCTAGGGTTATTCATGATTGTGAATACATTCAGTTGTCAACATTATAGAGACCGTGGTTCCACCGGGAACCCAGCAAACCCTAATCAGGAAGTGCGCCATGGCAGAGCGATCATTCGTGGAAGAGGTCAAGAAGTTGCGGCTCTCGGGCGGCGACGTATTTCGCGGTGAAGGGATTCTGGCAGTCACCAAAGCCTTGCTCGAATCCGGCGTTTCGTACGTTGCTGGCTATCAGGGCGCACCGATCTCGCACTTGATGGACGTTTTGGCCGACGCCCAGGACATCCTCGCGGAGCACGGGATTCGCTTCGAGAACAGCGCCAGCGAGGCGACTGCCGCCGCCACCCTGGCGGCATCCGTCAACTATCCGCTTCGGGGCGCCGTGACCTTCAAGGCGACGGTGGGCACCAACGTCGCCTCCGATGCGCTGGCCAATCTGGCCTCGGGCGGCGTGACCGGTGGCGCACTGATCATCGTCGGCGAGGACTACGGTGAAGGCTCGTCGATCATGCAGGAGCGCAGCCACGCATTCGCGATGAAGTCGCAGATGTGGCTGCTCGATCCGCGCCCGAACTTGCCGAGCATCGTCGATGCCGTGAAGCAGGGCTTCGATCTCTCCGAAGCCAGCAACACGCCGGTGATGCTGCAGTTGCGCATCCGCGCCTGCCATGTGCATGGGCAATTCATCGCGGGCGACAACCGCCGCCCAAAGTTCACCATCAAGGAAGCGATGGAGAGTCCCCAGCGCGATGTCAGCCGCATCGTGCTGCCGCCCGCCAGCTTCCTGCACGAGCAGGAAAAGGTGAAGGACCGCTGGCCCGCCGCGGTGCGCTTCATCGAAGAGCGCCAATTGAACGAGTTCTTCTCGGAAGATGCCGACGACATCGGCATCATCGTGCAGGGCGGAAGCTACAACACCTTCATCCGGGCGCTCGAACGGCTGGATCTGGCCGACGTCTATGGCAACACCAAGGTGCCGCTGTACGTGATGAACGTCGCCTACCCGGTGATCGAGAGCGAAGTGCTTCGCTTCTGCGAAGGCAAGCGCGCCGTGCTGATGGTGGAAGAAGGCCAGCCCAACTTCATCGAGCAGAACCTCGCGACCATCCTGCGCCAAGCCGGCTCCACGACCGCGCTGCACGGCAAGGACATGCTTCCGGTCGCCGGCGAATACACGGCGGCCGAACTGCTCAAAGGCGCGCGCACCTTCTGCGAGCGCTACGGCCGCCTGCAGCCGCTGCCCGCTCGTGCCGCGGTGCGCAAGGTGATCCCGCTCACTGAAGTGGCGGAGATCGGCGTCGACGCCGCGCACGAACCCGCCAAGCCGCTCGGCGACAGCGTGCACGCTCGCCCGCCGGGCTTTTGCACCGGCTGCCCGGAGCGTCCGATCTTCAGCGCAATGAAGCTGGTCGAGCGCGAACTCGGTCCGCACCATGTGAGCGCGGACATCGGCTGCCATCTGTTCTCCATCCTGCCGCCGTTCAACATCGGCAACACGACGATGGGCTACGGACTGGGTGGCGCGGGTGCCGCGGCGCTCAACGCGCCCGCAGGCAAGCGCGCGATTTCGATGATGGGCGACGGCGGCTTCTGGCACAACGGCCTGACGAGCGGCGTCGCCAATGCGGTCTTCAACCAGAGCGACAACCTCACGATCGTCGTCGACAACAACTACACGTCCGCGACTGGCGGCCAGGACATCCTTTCGTCGAAGGCGGTGAACGCGACGCGCAGCACCGGCCATGAGATCGAGCGCGCGGTGCGCGGCGTGGGTGTCAAGTGGGTCCGGACCCTGCGCCGCACCTACGACGTCGCAGGCATGCGCGACACGCTCAAGGAAGCGCTGACCACCAAGGAGAAGGGGCCGAAGGTCCTGATCGCGCAGTCCGAATGCATGCTGAACAAGCAGCGCCGCGAAAAGCCCGCGGTGCGCAAAGCCATCGCCGACGGCAAGCGCATGGTGCGCGAGAAGTTCGGCGTCGATTCCGACACGTGCACCGGCGACCACTCGTGCATCCGTCTGTCGGGCTGCCCATCGCTGTCGATCAAGCCCAACCCCGATCCGCTGCGCACCGACCCTGTTGCGACGGTGCTCGACACCTGCGTTGGCTGCGGCGTGTGCGGCGAAGTCTCGCATGCCGCAGTGCTGTGCCCCTCGTTCTACAAGGCGCAGATCGTGAGCAATCCGACGGGTTGGGACCGCTTTCGCGACGGGCTGCGGCAGCGCGTGATCGGCTGGCTGCAGAAGAGCGAGGCCAAGCGCCGCGCCGCCTACACGTTCTGAAGATCTGAAGACATCCGATGCGACACCAACCTATCAAAATTGCCATCCTCGCCATGGGCGGCGAGGGCGGCGGCGTGCTTGCCGACTGGATCGTCGACATGGGCGAAGCCAACGGCTACATCGCGCAGACCACATCCGTGCCCGGCGTGGCCCAGCGCACCGGCGCGACCATTTACTACGTCGAGCTCTACCCGCAAGCGCAGGCCGAGGCCGATCGCGGCCGGCCCGTACTGGCACTGATGCCTCTGCCGGGCGATGTCGACGTTGTCCTCGCATCGGAGCTCATGGAAGCTGGCCGTGCGGTGCAGCGCGGCCTGGTCACAGCCGACCGCACGACCCTCATCGCATCGACTCACCGGGTCTATTCGATTGCCGAGAAAAGTGCGCTGGGAGATGGCCGCGTCGATAGCGCCGAACTTCTGTCGCATGCCCAACGTGCGGCGAAACGTTTCATTCGCTTCGACATGGCGAAGGCCGCGGAGGAGTCGGGCAGCGTGATCAGTGCGGTGCTCTTTGGTGCGCTGGCGGGATCCGGCGTGCTTCCTTTCAGTCGCGCGCAGTTCGAAGCGACCATCGAACGCGGTGGCGTCGGCGTCAAGCCCAGCCTCAAGGCCTTCGGCGGTGCGTTCGCGCGCGCACAGGGTGAGGCTGAGCCGGAAGCAGCAGCGGAAGCGGTACAGACGCCCGTGCCGCAGCCGAGCCATCCGGCTGTGCGCGCGCTGGTGGAGCGCGTACAGCGCGACTTTCCGGCGGCGACACATCAGTTCCTGCTCGAAGGCGTGCGCCGACTGATCGACTACCAGGACATCGACTATGCCGGCCTCTACCTCGATCGCACGGCCGCTATCGCCGCCGTGCCTGTCAACGATGACGGCAAACTCCTGCGCGAAACGGCACGTCATCTGGCGCTGTGGATGTCGTATGAAGACACGGCACGAGTTGCTGCTCTGAAGACGCGGTCTTCGCGATTCGAGCGCGTGCGCAGCGAAGCCAGCGTGCAGGACGGCCAGGTGCTCGCGATCAACGAGTACATGCATCCGCGCCTGCAGGAGATCTGCGAGACGCTGCCGGGTGGCATCGGCCGCTGGTTGATGAATTCATCACTGCCGCGCCATCTTGTGGAGCGTCTCACGCAGCGCGGTCGCGTGATCCAGACCAGCTCCCTGCGCGGCTATCTCATGCTCAGCACCGTCGCGTGGATGAAGCGCTGGCGCCGTTCGACGCTGCGCTATGCGGAGGAGAACCGCCGCATCGAAGAATGGCTGCAACGCATTGCCGAGACGGCCGCGCGCCACCCCGAACTCGCCGTCGAGATTGCCCAGTGCCAGCGCCTCGTCAAAGGCTATAGCGACACCCACGAGCGCGGCCTGCGCAACTATGACGCGGTGATGAGCGCCCTGCAGCGCGCCGGCACCAACATCGCTCCCGCCACAGTGCGCGAGTTGCGCGACGCCGCGCTGTCCGACGAGCACGGCCACAAGCTGCGCGCCGCGCTCGTTCAACACGCGCTCGCCTGACCTGAGATCTGCCCATGACCGCCCAGCCCGCCACATTGCAGCTTCGCGTCGTTGAAGCGCGCGAACTGAATTCGTTGATCAAGACCTTCCGCCTGCGCGCGCCCGATGGTGGTGTGCTGCCCGGCTACGCCGCTGGTGCGCACATCCGCGTGCGCGTCGACCTTCCCGACGGCACTCAGGATTGGCGTCATTACTCTCTGATCAACTTCGCGGTGCAGCCTGACGCCACTGAATCACCAACGGACTACGTGATTGCCGTTCGCAAGGAAACCGATGGCCGAGGCGGATCGCTTTTCATGCATGAGCGACTGCGTGAAGGCGATACCGTCACCATCGAGCTGCCGAAGAACGACTTCCCCTTGCACACCGGCCCCGGCGGTACGGTGCTGCTGGCCGGCGGCATCGGCGTGACGCCTCTCGCGAGCATGGCCGCGCGACGCCGCGCCGAGGGTTTGCCCGTGCGCATGCACTACGCCGGCCGCAGTCGTGAGCTGATGGCCTTCCTGCCTGAACTGCAATCGGTGCTGGCTGATGACCTGGTCGTGCATTCGGATGAAGAGCGCGGTGCTCCGTTCGACATCGGCGCATTGCTCGACGCGTTCCCCGCGGGTGATCGGCTCTACGTGTGTGGCCCCAAGGTCATGCTCGACGCCGTGCTCGCTCAAACCCAGGCGCGCGGATGGACGCACGACCGCGTGCATTTCGAGCTCTTCACCACGCCGGCCGTCGAAGAGGGCGACCACGCGTTCGAGGTCGAGTTGCTTCAGTCCGGCCAGCGCTTCACGGTGCCGGCGGACCAGAGCATCCTCGATTGCCTGATCGAGCACGGTTGCGACCCGATGTTCGACTGCAAGCGCGGCGAATGCGGTGTCTGCGCGACGCCCGTGATAGAGGGCGACATCGACCACCGCGACTACGTGCTCACCGCGCGCGAGAAGGCGGAAGGCAACGTCATGCAGATCTGCATTTCGCGCATCAAGGGACAGCGGCTGGTGCTGGACATCTGAAGGAGAACGACTTTGACTTCGTACCGAGGCAACCCCGAAGCCGTGCGCGCGCTGGTGCAGGCCGATCGCGTGCATCGAGATATCTACACCAGCGCCGAACTTTTCGAGCTGGAGCAGGAGCACTTCTTCGCGAACACCTGGAACTACGCGGGCCACGAAAGCCAGATACCGAAGCCAGGCGATTACCTCAATACCGAAATCGCAGGCCGGCCACTGATCATCGTTCGCCACACCGATGGTTCGGTGCGCGCCATGATGAACCGGTGTGCGCACAAGGGCTCGCGTCTTGTGTCGGCGCCGTGTGGCAACACCGGCAAGTTCTTTCGCTGTCCGTATCACGCATGGACCTTCAAGACGGATGGATCGCTCCTGTCGATCCCTCTGAAGAATGGTTACGAAGGCACGCAACTGCACGAGTGCGAGTCCGCCAAGGGACTCACCACGTTGAAGAACGTGCGCAGCTATCGAGGCTTCATCTTCATCAAGATCAATGATGTCGGACCGGACTTCGAAACGTATTTCGGCGATTCGCTGAGCTCCATCGACAACATGGCCGACCGCTCCCCCGAAGGCGAACTCGAAATCGCCGGCGGTTGTCTGCGCTTCGTGCACCAGTGCAACTGGAAGATGTTTGTCGAGAACCTCAACGACACCATGCACCCGATGGTGGCGCATGAGTCTTCCGCCGGCACCGCCAAGTCCATGTGGGCCGACAAGCCCGCCGACGAACCCAAGCCGATGGCCATCGAGCAGTTCGTGCCCTTCATGTCCGACTACAAGTTCTTCGAGGACATGGGCGTTCGCACCTACGACAACGGCCACAGCTTCACGGGCGTGAACTTCAGCATCCACAGCAAGTACAAGGCTATCCCCGAGTACGACAACGCGATGAAGGCCCGCTACGGGGAGGAGCGCACTGCGCAGATCCTCGGCATGGCGCGCCACAACACCGTGTACTACCCCAATCTCACCATCAAGGGTGCGATCCAGGCGATTCGCGTCGTGCGGCCGATCTCGGTCGACAAGACCTTGATCGAGAGCTGGACCTTCCGCCTCAAGGGCGCGCCGCCCGAACTGCTGCAGCGCACCACGATGTACAACCGGCTCATCAACTCGCCGTTCTCTGTGGTCGGACACGACGACCTCCAGGCCTACCGGGGCATCCAGGCGGGCTTGCATGCGAGCGGCAACGAATGGGTCAGCCTGCACCGCAACTACGATCCGGCTGAAACAGCGGGCGGCGAGATCACGACCGTCGGCACCAGCGAGCTGCCGATGCGCAACCAGTACCGCAGTTGGGCCCGCTACATGACGAGAACGATGTGAATTTGAACTACCCCCAGTCTTCGCGCACTTCGTGTCGCTTCGCCAACCCCCTTGGAGGGGGCAACACCGGCGGCCCGGCAAAGCCGGTTCCGCGGTGTTTCTTGAATGGGCCAGGGACGGAGAGGATGAGATGAAAGAAGTTACCCGCCAGGATCTCATTGATTTCGTGGTCAACGAGTCGCGGCTGCTGGATGCCAAACGATATGAGGAGTGGAATGCACTCTTCACGGATGACGGTTTCTACTGGGTTCCGCTGGTGCCTGATCAGGAAGACGGCATCAATCACACGTCGCATCTCTATGAAGACAAGCTGTTGCGCGATTTGCGTATCGAACGTCTCAAGAGCCCGCGCGCGTTTTCGCAGCAGCCGCCGAGCCGTTGCCACCATTTGCTGCAAACACCGACTGTCGAAGAATTCGACATGGCGGCGAACCGCTTTGTCGTGCGGTCGGAGTTTCACTACACCGAATCGCAAGGCGACGAGCTCCAGTTCTACGTCGGCACCTTCTTTCACCATCTGACAGTGCAAGACGGCGCGCTGCGCATGACGCTCAAGCGAGTCAACCTGCTCAACTGCGACGCGGCTCTTCCGGCTGTGCAGCTCTTCATCTAGGCCCGACATGGAAGCAACTGTTCACGGGGCTTTCGCAGCGAGCGCGCGGCGCACGCCACAGGGCGAGTTTCTGTTCACCGAGTCGGTCACGGCGGATGCCTATGGCATCCCGGCCGGCCCGATCCTCTGGGGAGCCGCTGCTGCCGAGGTCGAGCGACTCCAGACCGCGTACGCGAAGGCAGGTTACGGCCACGGGCATCGCGTCGGCCTCCTGCTTGAAAACCGGCCGGCGTTTCTATTCCACTGGTTCGCTCTGAGCGCACTGGGAGTGAGCGTGGTGCCGATCAACGCTGAAATGCGATCGGCGGAATTGAGCTATCTGATCGGCCACAGCGAGATCGCGCTTGCCGTGACCTTGCCGCACCGCGCCGGCGATCTTCGCGCTGCTGCCGAGATCGCCGGCCGGCCCTTTGAAACCATGGGGCCGGACGATGCCGTCCCGCCATCGAAGACAGCGCCACCGCGCGCCGCCGAGCCGATCGGACTCGCGACGGAATGCGCGCTGCTCTACACCTCGGGCACGACCGGGCGGCCCAAGGGCTGCATGCTGTCGAACGAGTACTTCCTCCGCGCAGGTGAGTGGTACGCGGAATTGGGCGATCTTTGTCCTGTGCGGCCGGACGCCGAACGCATCATCACGCCGCTGCCGCTCAACCATGTCAACGCGATGGCGTTCTCGACCATGGTGGTGTTGGTCGCGGGCGGCTGTCTGGTGCAGCTCGACCGCTTCCACCCGAAGTCCTGGCTCCAGAGTGCCCGCGAAAGCCGGGCCACCATCGCGCACTACCTGGGCGTGATGCCGGCGATGCTTCTGTCGGCGCCCGCATCGCCCTTGGACCGCGAGCACGACATTCGCTGGGGGTTCGGCGCTGGCGTGGACCGCAAGAACCATGCGCCTTTCGAAGCGCGCTTCGGGTTTCCCTTGGTCGAGGCTTGGGCCATGACCGAAACCGGTGCCGCTGCTTGCGTGATGGCGAACCACGAGCCGCGCCAGGTCGGCACGAGCTGTTTCGGCCGCCGCGAAGATTTCGTGGAGATTCGCCTCGTCGACGATGAAGGCCAGGATGTCACGGATGGCACTCCGGGCGAACTCCTGGTGCGATCTTCCGGCGCCGACCCGAAGCGCTATTTCTTCTCCGGCTACCTCAAGGACGAGGAAGCGACGCGCGAAGCCTGGGCCGGCGGCTGGTTTCACACCGGCGACATGGTGCGGCGCGATGCGGAAGGCAACTACTACTTCGTCGATCGCAAGAAGAACGTCATCCGTCGCAGCGGCGAGAACATCTCGGCGGTCGAAGTCGAAAGCGTGCTGAACCAACACCCGGCCGTGAAGACCTCCGCAGTCGCGGCCACCCCCGATGTGGTGCGCGGCGATGAGGTGCTTGCATGCATCGTCGTGCGCGACGAGGTCGATGCAAGTTCCCGCGAGCAGATGGCCGCCAGCATCGTCGAGCACGCGTTGGCGCAATTGGCCTACTACAAGGCGCCGGGCTATGTCGCCTTTGTTGATGCGCTGCCGCTCACCGCTTCGCAGAAGATACAGCGCGGCCAATTGCGCGAGCTGGCGCACGCGCTGCCGGGGCAGCCGCACTGCTTCGACACGCGATCCATGAAGAAGAGGCAATCATGAAGCGCCGGCTTTCCTATGAGGGTGTGGCTGTGGCAGTGCCTGTGACGGTGCCCTACGTCCGCTATTCGACGCGGACCGCGCATTGGTTCCTCGGGCAGGCGATCGAGTCGCTGGTGAAAGCCAGCGGCCTCGAGAAGGATGAGATCGACGGTTTGTGCGTGAGCAGCTTTTCGCTCGCGCCGGACACCGCCGTGGGAGTGACGCAGCATCTGGGCCTGTCGCCGCGATGGCTCGATCATGTGCCGACTGGCGGCGCATCGGGCGTGATGTGCCTTCGTCGCGCAGCGCGAGCGGTTCAGTCCGGTGATGCCGACGTCGTGGCTTGCGTGGCTGCGGATACCAACCACGTCGATTCGTTCAGGCAGACCTTGGGCAGCTTCAGCAACTTTGCACGCGATGCGACGTATCCCTACGGCTCAGGCGGCCCGAACTCGATCTTCGCGATGATCACCGCGAACTACATGCGCACGTTCGGTGCCACGCGCGAAGACTTCGGCCGCATCTGCGTCGATCAGCGCAGCAACGCCCTGAAGAACCCCAACGCGATGTTCAAGAAGCCGCTGACGCTCGATGAGTACATCGCCGCGCGGCCGATCTCCGACCCGATCCATTTGTTCGACTGCGTGATGCCATGCGCCGGCGCGGAAGCCTTTCTCGTGATGAGCGAAGAGCGGGCGCGCGATCTTGGGCTGGCCCATGTGGTGATTCGCGGTTCGATCGAACGGCACAACGCGTACTCGGAAGACCCGGTGATGGTCCAGGGCGGATGGCGCATGGACCGCGACGATCTCTACGCCCAGGCCGGTGCAAAGCCTTCGGAGATCGACTTCGTGCAGACCTACGACGACTACCCGGTCATCGTGATGATGCAGTTCGAGGACCTCGGCTTCTGCGAGAAGGGCGAGGGTTCGGCCTTCGTGCGCTCCCACAGCATGACGAATGACGGCAGCTTTCCCAACAACACCAGTGGCGGCCAGTTATCGGCCGGGCAGGCGGGTGCGGCCGGCGGCTTTCTCGGGATGACGGAAGCCCTCCGCCAGCTGACCGATGCGGCAGGGCCGCGGACCGTGCCCAACGCTGAACTGGGCTTGGTTGCCGGCTTTGGCATGGTCACTTACGACCGCTGCCTGTGCACCGGCGCGGTCATTTTTGGAAGGCCGTCATGACGATGCCCCTGATGCGCCCCAAGCGCAAGAACCCGGTGCTGCGCACACGGCAGATCAATCTGCCGCCATCGGCGCGCGGCCGTGTGGCGCTGGGCATCACCGCCGCAGCCGCTGAAGGCCGCTTCGAACTGCAGACCTGCGAAGTCTGCGGCACGGTGCAATACCCGCCTCGCGAGGCCTGCCACAAGTGCCTCTCGCCGCGGCTGCACTGGCGTGAGCAGAACGGCGAAGGCGAACTGATCAGCAGCACCACGCTGCATCACAGCAACGACCTGTTCTTTCGCGAACGGCTGCCCTGGCGCTTGGGGCTCGTGCACCTCGATGCCGGCCCGACGCTCATGGTCCACCTGCACGGCGAAGTCGGCGATGCGCCATCTCGCGTGCATGTCGGCGCGCGGCTCGATCGTGCGGGACAGGCCGTACTCATTGGATTTCCGAAAGAAGGGAGCGCCCACATGGCCGACGACAAGATGCTGAGAGAAATGACCAGCGACCCCAAGTTCCGCAAGGTGCTCGTGACCGATGGCAAGACCGAGGTCGGGCAAGCCATCGTGCGGGCGCTGGTCAAGGCCGGCGCCGACATCGTCTGGGTCGGCCATGCGGAGCCCTGGAAGAAGATGGGCGGCCTCGAGGACATCACGAGCTTGCCGCAGGTGACGCTGGTGCCGCTCGATCTCACCAATGGGCGCTCGGTGAGCGAACTGGCCGGAGAGATCGGCGGCAGGGTCGACATCGTCATCAACAACGCCGAGGTGCATCGCACCTACGGCATCGGATCGCGGCGCGGCACGGACGTCGCCAAGGCCGAGATGGACATCAACTACTTCGGCCTGCTGAGACTCGCGCAGGAGTTCGGGCCGGCGCTCAAGGGGCGCTCTGCCGATGGCACGATCGGCGCAACGGCGTGGGTCAATCTGCTGTCGATCTACGCACTCAGCAACTTCCCGCCGCACGGCACCTTCAGCGCTTCGAAGGCCGCAGCGCATTCCCTCGCGCAGTGCCTTCGCGCTGAAATGCGACCAGCGGGCATCCGGGTGATCAACCTCTTTCCCGGCCCGATCGACGACGAATGGAATCAGCACACCCCGCCGCCCAAGCTGGCGCCGAGCGGAATTGCCAGTGCCATCGTGAAGGCGCTGCGCGATGGTGTCGAAGACGTGTATCCCGGCGATGTGGCCCAGGAGTGGCTCGAACGCTGGCGCGACAACCCGAAGATCCTCGAACGCGAACTCGCTGCCGGCGGGGGCTGATCAACACCCCAGGCCTGCCCACTTGGTGTGGCCGCCCTTGAAAGACTTGGAGCAATGCAATGACGACAACTACTGAACTGATGTCCACGGCCGAAATCCTCGGTGGATTGGTGGGCGCCATGTCGACGGGCCGCATCCGGGTGGTCGATCTCACACAGACCTTGACGCCCGAGTTTCCGCAGATCGCGCTGCCTCCCGAGATGGGCCAGTGCTGGCCCTTCCGCATCGAGGAAGTGTCGAAGTACGACGAGCGTGGCCCCGCCTGGTACTGGAACAACTTTTCCTGCGGCGAACACACCGGCACGCACTTCGATGCGCCGATCCACTGGATCTCCGGGCGCGATCTGCCGAACAACTCGGTCGACACGATCCCGGTGCAGCACTTCGTTGCACCTGCGTGCGTCATCGACTGCTCGCCACAGGTGAAGGACGATCCGGACTACCTGCTGACCATCGAAGACATCGAGCAATACGAGACAAGCCACGGCCGCATTCCGAAGGGCGCGTGGGTCCTGATGCGCACTGACTGGTCGAAGCGCCATGACCCCGAGGCCTACCAAAATTTCGATGAGACCGGTCAGCACACGCCGGGCCCGAGCACCGAGGCCGTGCGCTTCCTGGTCGAGCAACGCGATGTGCTTGGCTTCGGTTCCGAAAGCATCGGCACCGATGCGGGCCAGGGCTACCACCTGCGGCCACCCTATCCGTGCCACTACTACATGCACGGCGCGGGTCGCTATGGCTTGCAGTGCCTGAGCAACCTTGATTTGTTGCCAGCGGCTGGCGCAGTGTTGATCTGCCCGCCGCTCAAGATCGAGAAGGGCAGCGGAAGCCCCTTGCGCGTGCTCGCGCTCGTCGGAGCCAATGCATGAGCGCCGCCGACAAAGTGGCAGTCGTCACGGGCGGGAGCGCCGGCATCGGCAAAGCCATCTGCGAAGACTTGCTCGAGCAGGGCTACGAAGTGGTGTCGTTGGCGAGACGGCGAGCGGACATCGATCACTCGAAACTGCACAGCATCGAGGTCGACCTCGCTGACCGTGCTGCCACGGCACAGGCGGTGGCGGAACTGGTCCGTCGCTTCGAGGTGACGACCGTGGTGCACAACGCCGGTGTCATCCGCCCTGCGTTGCTCGCCGACGTGAAGCTCGATGATCTCGACGCATTGGTGGATCTGCACCTGGGCTGCGCAATTCAGATCGTGCAGGCTGCTCTGCCTGCAATGCGATCACAGCGTTTTGGTCGCGTGGTGTTGTTGTCGTCCCGCGCGGCGCTCGGCCTGGCGACGCGCACGAACTATTCAGCCACCAAAGCCGGCATGCTCGGCATGGCCCGCACTTGGGCACTCGAACTCGCGCCTGAAGGGATCACCGTCAACGTGGTCGCGCCCGGCCCAATTCGTACCGACATGTTCTACGACGTCGTCGAAGCAGGCAGCGACAAAGAGCGCGCACTTGCTGCGTCAGTGCCAGTGCGTCGACTCGGCGAGTCAACCGATGTGGCACGCGCCGTGCGTTTCTTTGCCGACCCGGCGAACAGCTTTGTCACCGGACAGGTCCTCTATGTTTGCGGCGGCACCAGCGTGGGCAGTCTGGCCCTCTAGCAGTGCATTGCCTGCGAATTCGTCCACCTAGCGTTTTCTCTCACTTGTCGTCACGCCACACGCTCGCTAATATCGTTTAGCTCTAAATAATTCACAAATCATGTGGTTTGTTCGGAGTACGTCGTGGTGAGTCGATCTTTGCGTTCTTTGTCTACCTGCATCCCAAGGAGCCTTGCATGAAAGTCCTGACAAGCATCCGCACCATGGCCGGCATCGCCGCCGCCGTCGGTGCGCTCACCGCGGCGAACGCATGGGCCGCCGACCTCAAGGTCGGGTTCATCACTTCGTTGTCGGGGCCTGTTTCCTCGCTCGGCATTCCCTACGAAAAGGGCATCAAGGCTGCGGTCGCGTACAAGTCCGAACTCAACGGCCACAAGATCCAGTTGGTGCAACTCGACGATGCGTCGGATCCATCCACTGCTGCGCGCAATGCGCGCAAGCTGATCGATGAGGACAAGGTCGACGTCATCATCGGCACGGCGGGCTCTCCCGGCGCATTGGCGATCGCGGCCGTCGCACGCGAAACGAAGACGCCGCTGATATCCATTGCCAACGCGAACCTGCCGGGCGAAGAGGGTGCGTGGATGGTCACACTGCCGCAGCCTGCCCCTTTGATGGTGAGCGCCGTGGTGGAGCGCATGAAGAAGTCGGGCGTGAAGACGGTCGGCTACATCGGCTTCTCCGACGCCTGGGGCGATCTCGTGTACGACGCGCTGCAGAAGAGCGCCGAGCCCGCGGGCATCAAGGTGGTTTCGAACGAGCGCTATGCGCGCGCTGATGCGTCGGTGACGGGCCAGGTCCTGAAGATCGTCGCGCTGCGCCCTGATGCCGTGATCACAGGCACTTCCGGCACGCCCGGCGCGTTGCCGTATCTGGCGCTGGCCGAGCGTGGCTACAAGGGCCAGATCTACGGCATGCATGCCTTGATCAATCCCGACTTCGTCCGCGTGGGCGGCTCCGCAGTCGAGGGCCTGCTGGCGCCGACCGGGCCGGTCATCGTTGCTGAGCAATTGCCGGATTCCAACCCGATCCGGAAGGTGTCGATGGAGTTCCGCGGTGCCTACCAGAAGGCCAACGGAGCGGCGCCCACGGATGCCTTCTCCGCCTATTCGTTCGATGCATGGCTGCTGTTCCTCGACGCTGCGGCACGCACCAAGGGCGAACCCGGGACGCCTGCCTATCGGGCTGCATTGCGCGATTCGATCGTCAGCACCAAGGAGCTGGTCGGAACGCACGGCGTCTACAACTTCAAGCCCACCGATCGCTACGGCTCCGACGAACGCTCGCGGGTCATCGTCAAGCTCGAAAAGGGCCAATGGAAGCTTGTTCCTTGACCCCCAGGCTCGCGCACTTCGTGTCGCTCGCCACCCCTCTCACGGGGCGATACCGGCGGCCCGGCGGAGCCGGTTCCGCGGTATCCCTGACAAACCCATGTAGAACATCTGAACCATGAAAAGACTCTTCGCTTTCTTCTGCGTATCGGCCATCGCGCTCGCGGCCACTCAGGCCGTCGCGGCCGATCTGAAGGTCGGCTTCATCAGCTCGCTCTCGGGGCCGGTGTCGGCACTCGGCATTCCTTATGAGAAGGGCATTCGCGCCGCAATTGCCGAGCATCCGGTTCTGTCGGGTCACAAGGTCCAATTGATCGTGCTCGACGATGCTTCCGACCCCACGACTGCCGGGCGCAATGCGCGCAAGCTCGTGGTCGAAGACAAGGTCGACGTCCTCATCGGCACTTCGGGTGTGCCGGGCGCAATGGCCATCGCCGCGGTTGCGCGCGAACTCAACACGCCGTTGATTTCGCCGACGCCGGTGACCATTCCAGGGCCTGAAGGCGCATGGACAGTCACCGTGTCGCAGCCCTTTCCACTGATGGTGTCGGCGGTCGTCGACCGCATGAAGAGATCGGGCGTCAAGACTGTGGCCTACATCGGCTTCTCGGACGCATTGGGCGATCTTGCCTATGACTCTCTCGTCAAGAGTGCCGATGCGGCCGGCATCAAGGTCGTGGCCAACGAGCGCTATGCGCGCAGCGATTCATCTGTCGCCGGCCAGGTGCTGAAGATCATTGCGACCCGACCCGATGCAGTGTTCGCCGGCAATTCCGGCACACCGGGTGCGCTGCCGTACCTCGCGCTCGCGGAACGTGGCTACAAAGGGCAGATCTACGGAACGCATGGCTTGATCAACGCCGACTTCGTTCGGGTGGGTGGCACATCCATCGAAGGGCTGCAAGTGCCGAGCGGACCCGTGCTGGTCGCCGACCAGTTGCCGGACAGCAATCCGATCAAGAAGGTGTCGATGGCTTTCCGGGAGGCCTACAAGAAGGCCAACGGCTCGGCGCCGAACGATGCTTTCTCTTCCTACACCTACGACGCCTACCTGCTGCTTGCCGACGCAGTGTCTCGAACCAAGGGCGAGCCCGGTACGCCGCAGTACCGCTCCGCATTGCGCGACGCCATCGTGAGCACCAAGGAGCTGACGGGCACCCACGGCATCTACAACTTCAAGGCGGATGACCGCTACGGCTCGGACAAGCGCGCAGTGGTGATCGTCCGCAGCGAAAAAGGCCAGTGGAAGCTGGTTCCCTGATCCGCATCCAAGCGCAGGCAGATTGGCGATGAACACCTACCGCAACCAGCCAGAAGCCATTCGCGCGCTCGTGCAGGACGATCGTGTGCATCGGGACGTCTACCTGAGCGAAGAACTCTTCGCCCTGGAGCAGGAGCAGTTCTTTGCCAACACTTGGCTCTATGTCGGGCACGCCAGCCAGGTGCCGAACACCGGCGACTTCTGGTCACTCGACCTCGCGGGCCGGCCGGTGATGATGGTTCGCCAGGCCGATGGCACCGTACGCGTGTTCTACAACCGATGCGCGCACAAGGGGACCCGGCTGGTGTCGGACGAGTGCGGCAACACGGGCAAGTTCTTTCGCTGTCCCTACCATGCGTGGACCTACAAGCTCGACGGTGCGCCGCTCGCCATTCCGCTCAAGAGTGGCTACGAAGGCACACGCCTGAAGGAATGCGAGTCGGGGCGGGGGCTGACGGCGCTCAAGAACGTCRCCGTCTATCGCGACTTTGTTTTCGCGCGGTTGTCGGATGAAGGCCCTGAGTTCGGCGATTACTTCGGCGACGTGCTGCATGCCATCGACAACATGGTCGATCGATCGCCCGAAGGTAGACTGACGGTCGGCGGCGGCGTGATGCGCAACATCATCCACTGCAACTGGAAGATGTACCTGGAGAACATCAACGACACGGTGCATCCGATGTCGACGCATGAGTCGGCAACGCAGGCCGCCGATGCGCTCTGGCAGGGGCGCGCGGCCGATGAACCCAAGCCGATGGCCATGGAGCAGATCCTCCCGTTCGGCTCCGGCTACGACTTCTTCGACAAGATGGGCGGCCGCGTCTACGCCAACGGGCACAGCGTGCTCGGCGTCAACTTCAGCATCCATTCCAACTATGCGCAGTTGCCCGAATACGAAGCAGCCATGCAGGCCGCTCACGGCGTGGAACGTGCGGCCGAGATCCTGCAGCGTTCCCCGCAGAATTCGGTGTTCTTTCCCAGCTTGTCCGTCAAGGGCTCGCCGCAGGCGATTCGCGTGATTCGCCCGCTGGCCCCAAACCGCACGCTGATCGAGGCCTGGAGCTTCCGCGCCGCGGGAGCGCCCGACCTGCTCTTCGAGCGAGCCATGAGCTACAACCGGCTCGTCTTCTCGCCCATGTCTGTCGTGGCGCACGACGACGTGCATCTCTTCGAGAGCATGCAGCAGGGCCTTCGCGCGGAAGGCAACGAGTGGGTGAGCCTGCACCGCAATTTCGACGCCGCCGAGCTCTCGCAAGCTTCGATCACCACCAACGGCACCAACGAGTTGCTGATGCGCAATCAGTTTCGCGCCTGGGCGAAGTTCATGACGGCGGGCATGGAGGCGAGGCCATGACAGCCACGATGACCGACCCCCGCGATTTCATCGCCGAAGAAGCCGCGCTGCTCGACGCACGGCGTTTCGACGACTGGCTGGCGCTCTTCGCGCAAGAAGGACGCTACTGGGTGCCGCTTCTCGGCGCAGCGCAGGCCGATCCTCAATCGCACAACTCGATTGCCTATGAAGACCGGCTGCTGCTGCAGTTGCGCATCGACAGGCTCAAGAATCCGCGTGCTCATTCGCAGCATCCCGCCAGCCACTGCCAGCATGTGCTGCAACGCTCCATCGTCGAGCGCGAAGACGCGGCGAGCGGCGAAGTGGCACTCCGGACTCCCTTCATTTACGTCGAAGCGCGCGGCGAGGACCAGGTGACGCTGGCTGGCACCTGCCGCCATCTTCTCGTTCGCGATGCCGCCGGCTGGTCGATCCGGCTGAAGCGGGTCGATCTTCTCAACGCCTGGCGTGCTTTGCCGGCGATCCAGTTGTTCATCTGAGCGAGTGCTCATCCATTTCACCCCACCAGGAGTCACGACATGAAGAGCTTGATGCAGACCTTCGCGCGCACAGCGCTCGCTGCCGCGCTGGGCGCCAGTCTGGCGATGACCGCGCTCGCAGCCGATATCAAGGTCGGCCTGAGCGTTTCGCTTTCCGGGCCCAACTCGTCGCTGGGCGTGCCCTACGCCAAGGGCATGCAGGCCGCGCTCGCCTACAAGCCGGAGGTCAACGGCCACAAGATCCAGCTCATCGTGCTCGATGACGGCTCCGATCCCACGACGGCGGGGCGCAACGCGCGCAAGCTGGTCGAGGAGGACAAGGTCGACATCTTGATGGGCACTTCGGGCGTGCCTGCTGCCATCGCGATGGCACAGGTGGGCCGCGATGCCAAGGTGCCGATGATCGGCCTCACACCCATCCAGCTCGATCCGGCGGAGAACGCCTGGGTGTTCACTGTCGCGCAACCGACGCAACTGATGATCGACGCCGTGGTGCAGCGCATGAAGAAGGACGGCGTCAAGACGGTGGGCTACATCGGCTTCTCCGACGCCTGGGGCGATTTGGTCTATGAGGCGCTGATGAAGTCCGCGCCGGCTGCCGGCATCAAGGTGCTGGGCAACGAGCGCTACGCGCGCGCCGACGCTTCCGTGACCGGCCAGGTCCTCAAGCTGCTGGCAATGAAGCCCGATGCAGTGATGACCGGTGGCGCCGGCACGCCGGGCGCTCTGCCTTTCCTGGCGCTGAACGAACGTGGATTCAAGGGGCATGTGTACGGACAGCACGGCCTGATCAACCCCGACTTCGTGCGCGTCGTCGGCGCGGCAGGTCAGGGGGCGCTGATGCCGACGGGCCCCGTGATCGTCGCCGAGCAACTGCCCGACGAATACCCGACCAAGAAGATCGCACTCGACTTCCGCAAGGTCTTCCAGAAGACCAACAACGCGCCGACGAGCGACGCCTACTCGGCCTATTCCTTCGACGGTTGGCTGGTCTTCACCGACGCGGCCGCGCGCGCGAAGGGCGAGCCGGGCACGCCGGAATTCCGGCTGTCGCTGCGCGACGCCATCGCCAGCACCAAGGAAGTGGTGGGAACGCACGGCGTCTACAACTTCAAGCCGGGAAATCTCTACGGCGTCGACGAGCGCGCCCGCGTCATCGTGAAGCTGGACAACGGCCAGTGGAAGCTGGCGCCCTGATCACCCGAAGGACTTTGCAATGACATGGGACGTGGCGCTCATCCTGGGCACTGACGGGCTCGCCAACGGCGCGGTCTATCTGCTCGCCGGGCTGGGTCTGGTGCTGATTTTTTCCGTGACCCGGGTGGTGTTCGTGCCCTTCGGCGACATCGCAGCCTTTGCTGCGCTGACCCTGGCGGCTTTCGAGACCGGCCGGCTGCCGCCGACCATCGGGCTGGTCATGGTGCTGGCCGCGCTCGCGGTGCTCACCGAGATGGGGAGCCTGATCCGAAAGGGCGAGGCATCGAGGATTCCCAAAGCCATCCTGGCCTGGGGCGTGCTGCCGCTCGTGCCTTGCGCCTTGGCATGGGCCGCGTCGCGCGCAGGCGCTCCAGCCGCTGTGCAGATCGCAGTGACTGTGCTTCTTGTGGTCCCCATTGCGCCGCTGCTGGCGCGGGTGGTCTTCCAGCCGATCGCCGATGCATCGGTGCTGGTGCTGCTGATCGTTTCCCTGGCGTTGCACTTCCTGCTGTCGGGGCTTGGCCTGCTGTTCTTCGGTCCGGAAGGTTCGCGCACCAATCCGCTTGCCAGCGGCGTGCTCTCCATCGGTGACAGCTTCACCGTGAGCGGCCAGGTGCTGTTGATGGTGATCTCGGCCATTGTCTTGAGCGGCTTGTTCTTCCTCGTGTTCGAACGCACGGTTGCCGGCAAGGCGCTGCGCGCGACGGCGGTCAACCGCGTCGGCGCGCGACTCGTCGGCATCCGCCCGGCGCGGACGGCACTGCTGGCGTATGGCAGCGCGTCGTTGCTGGCCGGACTGATCGGTGTGCTGATCGCACCCGTGACGACCATGTACTACGACTCTGGCTTCATCATCGGCCTGAAGGCCTTCGTCGCCGCCATCATCGGCGGCCTCGTGAGCTATCCGATGACGGCCATCGGCGCACTGGCTGTCGGCGTGGTCGAAAGCTTCGCATCGTTCTGGAGCGGCGCGCTCAAGGACCTCATCGTGTTCAGTCTCTTGATCCCGGTGCTGATGCTGAGGTCGTACATGACCGTTCACTCCGAAGAGGAAGAAGACGAGGTGGACCAATGAGCCAATCGATCGGAACCCCGGGCGACGCTTCCCTGGCGCTCGCCACAGAGAGCCCCAAGGCGGCGGCGCACGGCGGCTGGTTCAGTCAGCGACGCCTGTGGATCGCCCTTCTCGTCGCCGTGCTGGCGATTGCGCCCATGCTGGCGAGCAACTTCACGGTCTCCCTGCTGAACGACATCGGCATCGGCGCTCTCGTGGCATTGGGTCTTGTGCTGCTCACCGGCATCGGCGGAGCGACATCATTCGGGCAGGCGGCGTTCGTCGGAATCGCGGCTTATGCGACGGCATGGCTCACCACGGCGCAGGGAATGTCGCCATGGATCGGACTGCTCTTCGCGCTGTTGCTGACCGGCCTTTCGGCATTGGCGATCGGCATGCTCACGCTTCGGTTGGGCGGCCACTTTCTGCCGCTGAGCACCATCGCCTGGGGTTTGTCGATCGCGATGCTGTTCGGCAATGTCGACGGGCTGGGCCGTCACACGGGCTTGTCGAACATTCCGGCGTTGAGCATTGCAGGCTGGTCACTGGCCGATCCGCGGGCCATCTATTACCTTATCTGGGCGCTGGTCGGACTGGCGTTCCTGTTCAGCGTCAACCTGCTGCAATCGCGGCCGGGCCGTGCCATTCGCAGTTTGCGCGGCGGTGCGACGCTGCTCGCCAGCGTGGGTGAGGATGCCTACCGCGTGCGGCTCTCGCTCTTCGTCACAGCCGCGTTGTTCGCAGGACTTGCGGGCTGGCTCTATGCGCACATGAACCGCTTCGTGAGCCCATCGCCCTTCGATGTGCGCGCGAGCATCGAATACCTGCTGATGGCCGTGGCGGGTGGTCTGGGTCAGCTCGCAGGCGCACTCGTCGGCTCTGCGCTGGTGCTTCTGATGAAGAACGCCCTGCAGGATGTGCTTCCGATGCTGACGCAGAGCGCCGGGCAGCTGGAGGCGGTCGCCTTCGCGACGCTCTTCATCCTGCTGCTGCACTTCGCGCGCGGCGGTTTGATGGGTTTCGTGCGCCGCTGGACTCGTGGTCGGTTCGCCCCGCCATCGCGTGAGGCGACGGCACCCGTAGCGCCGCTGCCGAATCGCACTTTGCCGCAAAGGGGGTCGCCGATCCTGTCAGTCACAGGCGCGGTCAAGCGCTTCGGCGGACTGGTGGCCGTGAACGACGTGAGCTTTGAAGTGAACGCCGGCGAAATCATCGGCCTCATCGGCCCGAACGGCGCCGGCAAGTCGACCATGTTCAATCTGCTGACTTGTACGCTGCCGATGAGTTCGGGCCAGGTGCGCTTCCTCGGCAAGGACATTGCAGGCATGCCGCAGCGCAAGGTCGCTCGGCTGGGGCTTGCGCGCACGTTCCAGCACGTGAAGCTTCGGCCGCACATGAGCCTGCTGGACAACGTGGCGCTTGGCGCGCATTCACGGACGACGACCGGGCTGCTCAAGGCTGGGTTGCGGCTCGACCGAACGGAGGAGCGGCAGATCCTCCAGGAAGCACAGCGCCAGCTCGATCGCATCGGTCTTGGCGACCGCGCGCATGAAATGGCCGGCAGCCTGCCGCTCGGCACGCAGCGCATCCTCGAAATCGCGCGCGCACTCGCCGCAGACCCTGTGTTGCTCGTGCTTGACGAGCCCGCTGCGGGTTTGCGTCGCAAGGAAAAGATAGCCCTTGGCGATCTGCTGCGCAAGCTGCGGGAGGAGGGCGTGACCATCCTCATCGTCGAACATGACATGGACTTCGTGATGAAACTGGTGGACCGGCTGGTGGTGATGAATTTCGGCTCCAAGCTGGTGGAAGGTGTGCCTTCTGCAGTGCGCGCCGACGAGCGCGTGCAGGCCGCCTACCTCGGGAGCGTCGTATGACGGCGATGCTGGAGATCGCCGATCTGCATGTTTCGTATGGGCAAGTCGATGCCGTGCGAGGTGTTTCGCTGAACCTCGAGCCTGGCGAGATCATCTCCGTCATCGGCCCGAACGGCGCAGGCAAGACCACCTTGCTTGCTGCCGCCATGGGCTTGCTTCCGAGCAAGGGCACCCTGCGTTTTGAAGGCGAGGACCTGCACGGGCTGGATGTCGAGGCGCGTGTCGAACGAGGCCTGTGCCTCGTGCCCGAGAAGCGCGAACTCTTCGGCGAGCTGAGCGTGCTCGACAACCTGCAGCTCGGCGCTTTCTCGAAGCGCCTGCGCAGCGATGCACTCAAGCGCCGCTTGCAATCGGTGTACGACCGCTTTCCGCGCCTGGCGGAGCGGCGCGCGCAACGCGCCGACACGCTTTCCGGTGGCGAGCGCCAGATGCTGGCGGTAGGACGCGCGCTGATGTCCGCGCCGCGACTGCTGATGCTCGACGAGCCCAGCCTGGGCCTCGCGCCGCTCATCGTGCGGGACATCCTCACCATCGTGCGCAAGCTGCGCGAAGACGGCGTGTCGATCCTGCTGGTGGAGCAGAACGCGCGCGCCGCACTTGAAAGCTCCGACCACGGCTACGTGCTCGAAACCGGGGAGATTGCGCTGTCCGGCGTCTCGGCCGATCTCGCCAGCGACCCGCGCGTGCAGGCGACCTACCTCGGCGGAGGCACGCACGATGACGACTGAGGCGCGGGCCATTCCGCCTGCGCAGCGCACGCTGCCGGCGCTGCTTCAGCGGCAAGCCGTGCTTTTCGGCAGTCGGCCGCTGCTTCGAATCGCGGGGCGTACGTGGACGCATGAGGATGCTGGCGCTGCGGCTGCATCGCGCGCGTCGGCGATGGTGCAGGCCGGCGTCTCTCGCGGCGACAGGGTCGCGCTGATGTGCGCCAATCGGATCGAGTTCCTCGAAGTCTTTCTTGGCGCGGGATGGCTGGGTGCGGTGACGGTGCCGATCAACACTGCCTCTATGGGGCCGCAGATCGAATACTTCCTTGCCAACAGCGAAGCGAATCTGCTGGTCATCGAAGCCCAGTTCGTGGAGCGCCTGGTCACTGCCGACCTGGCCAGCACGAAGCTGCGCGAGGTCTGGGTCGTCGACGACATGCCAGGTGATGGCGCCCAAGCGTGGCAAGCTCCCGCGACCGTGCGCGTCACAAGCTTCCCGGCCTCTGCAGAGGCCATCGCGCCGGCCGCCATGCAGCCTGGCGATCCGCTCGCGATCCTCTACACCTCCGGCACGACCGGACCTGCCAAAGGCGTGGTCTGTCCGCACGCACAGTACTTCTGGTGGGGCGTCAACAGTGCGGAGGTGCTGGGCGTCGGCCCCGATGACGTGCTGTGCACGACGCTGCCGCTCTTTCACATCAATGCGCTCAACACCTTTGCGCAGGCTGCGGTCGTTGGCTGTGAAGTGGTGTTCGAGCAGCGCTTCTCGGCCTCCGGCTTTTGGCCTGCCATGCGCGCCAGCGGTGCCACGGTCGTGTATCTGCTCGGTGCGATGGTGCCGATCCTCCTCGCGCAGCCGGAGGGCCGCGGCGAGCGCGACCACCGCGTACGCACCGGCCTGGGCCCCGGCGTGCCCGCGGCGGCGGGCAAGGCCTTTTTCGAGCGCACTGGCGTGCGACTGCTCGAGGGCTACGGATCGACCGAGACCAACTTCGCGATCGCGACCGCACCGGATTCGCCACGGGGCGGCGTCATGGGCTGGCTGCGTCCCGGCTTCCAGGCGCGCGTTGCCGACGATGACGATGTCGAACTCCCGCCGGGCGAGGCTGGTGAGCTTCTGCTGCGTGCCGATGAGCCCTATGCATTCGCGAACGGCTACTTCAACATGCCCGCGAAGACGGTCGAGGCGTGGCGCAATTTGTGGTTCCATACCGGCGACCGAGTGATACGCGATGCCGATGGAGCGTTTCGTTTTGTCGACCGCATCAAGGACGCGATCCGCCGTCGCGGAGAGAACATCTCGTCTTTCGAAGTCGAGCAGGTGTTGCTGAGTCATCCATGCGTGGCGTCTTGCGCGGTCTACCCGGTGCGCTCCGAGCTTGCCGAAGATGAAGTGATGGTCGCGCTGGTCGGGCGCCCTGAGCGGCCGATCGAGGTGCAGGAACTCATCGCGTTCTGCGAAGCGCGCCTGCCTTACTTCGCAGTGCCGCGCTACGTCGACCTGCTCGATGATCTGCCGCGCACCGAGAACGGCAAGGTACAGAAATACAAGCTGCGAGAGCGCGGCGTGACTGCGGGCACGTGGGACCGGGCGGCGCGAGTCTCGCGCGTCCGCTGAATGCGCGCGGATAAAATTATTTAGTTGTCAATCAATTGAGTCCGCCATGAACAATGCCTTGAAGGGTCGCCACGCCGTGGTGACCGGCGCCGCACGCGGAATCGGTGCCGAGATCGCAAGAACCCTTGCCTCCGAAGGCGCTCGGATCAGCCTGCTGGGCCGTGATCGGGCGGCCTTGGAACGCGCATGCGGCGCACTCCCTGGCGCGGGCCACAGTGTCGCCACCGTCGATGTGAGCGATCCAGAGTCGGTGCGCGCCGCTTTCGATGCGTTGCGTGCCGCTTCAGGCGCTGTGTCGATCCTCGTCAACAACGCCGGTCAGGCGGAGAGCGCACCTTTCCTGAAGACATCCGTCGACCTGTGGCAGCGGATGCTGGCCGTCAATCTCACCGGCAGCTTTCTTTGTGCGCAAGCCGCATTGCCGGACATGCTCGACGCAGGCTGGGGCCGCATCGTCAACATCGCGAGCACGGCGGGGCAGAAGGGCTATGCCTACGTTGCCGCCTACACGGCTGCCAAGCACGGCGTCGTCGGGCTGACGCGATCGCTCGCGCTCGAAGTGGCGCGCAAGGGCATCACCGTCAATGCCGTCTGTCCCGGCTACACCGACACCGACATCCTGCGCGCCAGCGTCGCGAATGTGGTCGGCAAGACCGGCCGCAGCGAAGCCGATGCGCTGGCCGAGTTCGCCGGAGTGAACCCGCAACGCCGCATCGTGCAGCCTGGCGAAGTGGCCGATGCCGTGCGCTGGCTTTGCGGAGAGAGCAGCGCCTCGGTCACCGGGCAGTCCATTTCCGTGTCCGGAGGAGAAGTGACTTGATCGACAGCACCAACGACCCTTCGCATGCCGTGCTCAGCGATGCGGAAGAACTGGGGCACGAAGCACGGGCCGGCCATGAGGACCATGCGGTGCTCAGGCTGTGGCTGCGCATGCTTGCGAGCACTACCCAGATCGAATCCGAAATCCGTAAGCGGCTGCGCGAGCGCTTCGGCATCACGCTCGCGCGCTTCGACTACATGGCGCAGCTCTATCGCTACCGCGAAGGGCTGAAGATGCGCGTGCTCTCGCGCTATCTGATGGTGACCGGCGGCAACGTGACCGGCCTCACGGACGAGCTGGAGCGCGAAGGCGTCGTCTCGCGCACGCCGAGCCCCGATGACCGCCGCGCATGGATCGTCAGCCTCACGGCCAAGGGGCGCCGCACTTTCGAGACCATGGCCAAGGAGCACGAGCAGTGGATCCTCGAGATGTTCTCCGGGCTCGACATGAAGACCGTGCGCCAACTGCACAGCCAACTCGGGCAACTGCGCGTGCAAATGATGCGCAACGAACCCACTCCGGAGGACAACCCATGAGCGAACCCGCCGCGGCAGCGAAATTCCGCCGCGAGCGGCTCATCCGGTTTTCCGACTGCGACCCCGCGGGCATCGTCTTCTATCCGCAGTACTTCGTGATGTTCAACGGCCTGGTGGAAGACTGGGTCGACGAAGGACTCGGCATCGGCTATCGCAAGCTCATCGTCGACCAGCGGATCGGCTTGCCCACGGTGCGCCTGGAGGCGGACTTTCGCGCGGTGAGCCGGATGGGCGACCGCGTGATCCTCGGGCTGACCGTGGAGCGCCTGGGCACGCGCTCGATCACGCTGGGACTGCACTGCTTCGATCACCAAGGTGAGACGCGCATGCGCATGCGGCAGGTGCTGGTGACCACCTCGCTTGAAAGTCATCGCGCGATCGAGATTCCGGCGGCGATGCGCGAGGCCATCTCGCGTGGAGCACAGGCCGAATCCTGACGCTCCCCCGGTTCAGGCCGCAAGTGCCTGTCGGGGCCCGGCGGCCGCTTCGCCCTGCGGCGCAACCGCCTCGAAGCCTCCCGCCTCGAGTTCTCCCGGCCGCTGCATCACCACCGGCTCACGCCGCGTCTTGTTGAACAGCAGCCGCGTGACATCCGGCCGCGAATAGTGGCCCGCGGGATCCCCGGCCGCCTTGGCCAGCGAGATCATTCCAAGATCGATATCGGCCACCACCAGTCCTTCCTGGTCTTCCGGCAAGTTGGTTCCCAGCGGCGAGCCGTCCGGCCCGTAGATGCGCGCGAAGCCTCCGCCCGCAAGCAGCATCTGTTGCTTCCCCGGATCGGTGCACAGCATCTCGTGCATGCCCTTGGACACCGTGGCGCAGGGCGCGACCACGAAGCATTGACCTTCCGCCGCATACACCTGGCTTGCGGCGTTGTTGACTTGCGCGCCCAGCGCATAGGCGGCGCCCCGATAGAGCGAGAAACTGGGCCACGCGCCGCAATGGATCTGCTCGTTCTGCGAATACATCGCGTACTTGCTGAGCGGCTGGAGATGCTCCCAGCAGGAGAGCGAGCCGATGTTGCCGACCGGCGTCTCGATCACGCTGAGGTCCGAGCCGTCGCCCTCGCCGAAAACGGTGCGTTCGACGTGCGTGGGCTTGAGCTTGCGGCGCGTCTGCAGCGTATTGCCCTGCTCGTCGATCAGCGCCTGCGCGATGTACAGACTGCCGGCTGCTTTCTCGCTGTAGCCGAGCGAAACCCACATCTTGTGCTTGCGCGCGGCATCCCTGACGCGATCGAATTCGGCCGAGCCGACGACGAGCGAGTTGTCGTGATAGCGCTGCACGAACTGCATGCCCCAGGCCGGCGAATCGAGCCAGATCCACCACGGATAGCCCGGCACCCATGTTTCCGGGAATGCGATCAGATTCACGCCCTGGCTTGCCGCCTGCGCGATGAGGTCGATGGTCTTGTCGATCGTGCCGTCGAGGTCGAGGAACACGGGGGCGGCCTGCACGGCGGCGACGCGAAGACGGGGATGGGCTTTGCTGGACATCAGGGGCTCCGGGTGGTTGGGAAGGAATCTCTTCGGGTTAGCGCGGTGGCATGCGCGTTGCTTGAAGCGTAAGTTCGCCGCCAGAATGCGCCTTGTCCGGAACGCGCGGCGTTCTTGATTCAGCGTTGCAACGCCGAATTTCGGAAGGAGCCTCTGATGGCCCGGCTGCTCAGCACCGACCTCGTTCCCCGCGACCAGCGTCTCGCGTACTGGACGGACATGATCTGCAATGTCTACGTCCAGCTCGGCTGCGATCCGGTGCCTGCCCCGGGTGGGAGGGGCGATTTCGAAGGCAGCATCCGGCAGCACACCTTGCCAAGTCTCGACGTGTCGGTGGTGACCTCCGGGCCGCAGAAGGTCATGCGCACGCCCGCCCACATTGCGCGGTCTTCAGACGACTACTTCCTGGTCAGCATCCAGGCGCGCGGCCGGGGCGTGGTGCGGCAGGACGGGCGAGACGCTGTGCTATCGGTGGGGGATTTCGCCCTGTACGACAGCACGCGCCCCTATCAGTTGCTGTTCGACGGCGCCTTCGAGCAGATCGTCCTCAAGCTGCCGGGCGAGCGGCTCCGCAGTGAACTGCGTGAGACGGAAGCGCTGACCGCCACCACCGTGTCGGGCCGCGCGGGTGCCGGTCATCTGCTGCTCGGCATGATCCGGACGCTGCGCGAAGACATCGATGCGCTGCAGCCTGCATCGGCGCTTGCGGTGGCGAGCGGGGTGCTCAACATCCTGGTCGCGGGCCTGCAGACGCTGCCGGCCGCGCGCTCACCGGCCCTGAGCAACCTGACGGCATTCCATCTCGCGCGCATCAAGCGGCGCATCGACGCCCGGCTGGAAGATCCTGCGCTGTCGGTGGGCGCGCTGGCGGGGGAGCTTGGCATGTCGGTCAGCCAGATCCACCGGGTGTTCAAAAGCGAGCCTTTGACGCCGTCGCAATACATCTGGGAACGCCGCCTCGAGGCCTGCAGCCGCGACTTGCTCGATCCGCGTCTTGCGGGTCGCACAGTGGGCGAGATCGCCTATGGCCGGGGCTTCAGCGACGCAGCGCACTTCAGCCGTGCCTTCCGCGAGCGCTTCGGCTGCTCGCCGCGCGAGTGGCGCCAGCAGATCCCGCACTGAGGATTCAGAATGACGCCCAAAGTAACAAAAAACGGAGCGAGGAGGCATGGCGCGAATCCAGCGGAACGAACCCGAAAGCAGCGAACACGCAGCAAGGGCGCAGGAGCTCTCCGATGCGTTCACCAGTGAGAGGCCCAGCGTCGACGAGCGGATGGCCGCCGGCAAGGCGCTGCGAGAACGCGTTCCCCGTGCGAGCCATGGTGAGTTTCAGCGGCCGCCGAAAGTCGATCCGGTTGGAATCATTCGCACGCAGGCGTTGACGCGCATTCCCGAACTGGTGCCGGTGCGCCATATGCGCATGATGCAGTCGCCTTTCGCATTCCTTCGCGGATCGGCGGCAGTGATGGCGGCGGATCTGGCGCCGAGCGCGACAACGGGGCTCCAGGTGCAGACCTGTGGTGACATGCATGTGGCGAACTTCGGCGTCTTCGCTTCGGCCGAGCGGCAGCTTGTTTTCGCGATCAACGACTTCGACGAGACGCAACCCGGCCCCTGGGAATGGGACATCAAGCGACTTGCCGCCAGCGCATTTGTTGCGACGCAGTATCTGGGCGGCGATGCCGTGGCCTGCGAAACAGCATCCCGCACCGCCGTCGAGAGCTACCGCCGGCACATTCGGCGTTATGCCGGCATGGGCCAACTCGACGTGTGGTACGACACGATCGACAGCGCCAGGCTGCTCGATGCGCTGCCGCCATGGCTTCAGCCCGGCGCGGTGGCCGTGCTGGAAAAGGCTCGCAAGCGCAACCATCTGCAGGTGCTGGACAAGATGACCGACCTCATCGACAACCGGCATCACATCGTCGAGCAGCATCCTTTCATCGTGCGGGCGACGCATACCTCGGCAGGGCGGCCGGTGGAGGAGGCGTTGGGCCGGTTCCTCTTCGCCTACCTCGACTCGCTGGCGCCCGAGCGGCGCCAACTGCTGTCGCGCTATCGGGTGATGGATTTCGCGCAGAAGGTCGTCGGCGTCGGCAGCGTCGGCACGCGCTGCTGGGTGATCCTGTTGCAAGGCCGGGACAAGGATGATCCGTTGTTCCTTCAGATCAAGGAGGCGCAGCCTTCGGTGCTGTCGCCTTACCTGCCGCCGGATGCCGAATTCGCGATGCCCGCAAACCAGGGGCGGCGCGTGGTGGTCGGACAGCGGCTCATTCAGGGTTCGCCCGACATCTTCCTCGGCTGGGGCCGGCTCGATGGCGTGGACTACTACGTACGCCAGTTGCGCGACATGAAGGGCAGCATCGAACTTGAACCACACGCGACCAGCCCGTCGGCCTTTTCCCAATATTGCAGCATCTGCGGCTGGGCACTGGCGCTGGCGCATGCCAAGTCAGGAGATGCGGCAACGATCGGCGGCTATCTCGGCAAGTCGGACGTGTTCGACAACGCCATGGTTCGCTTTGCGGAAAGGTATGCGCGGCAGACCCATCGCGATTACAACGCCTTTGCCGCCGCAGCGCGCGAAGGCGCCGTCCAAGTGGCGGCGATGGAGCGGCTCCTGGCCCCTGCCGCCGGGTAGCTTCTCGACTACTTCACGTAGCTCTGCAGATGCTTGCAGGCACTCGCGAACATTGATTCGAAGTACATCTTCGACAGCGGGCCGCCCATGCTGATCGCGAGGTGCGGGTCCATGGCAACGCGATAGGTAAACCGGGTTTTTCCGGGCTCGGTTTCTTCCAACTGGTAGTCCTCCGCCATGGCATGGGCCAGCGGCACGGAGGTGCCAGTCGCGTAGAACGCCATCCGGTGGTCGGGTTCCCAGATGAAAAAGTGCTCGTCGATATTGGCTGCAGCAAGCGACGCGGTTCGGGTCGTGCCGACACCATACGGTTTTTCACTGGTCCAGACGACCTTGTGAATGGCATGGAACCATTGCGGCCAGGATGCCTCATCTTCGAAGACGGCAAAGACTTTCGAGGGCGGCGCCTCGAGGTCGACGATGTTCTTGAACTGCAAGGGTGCTGTGTCGAAGAACGACGCATCGACGGGGCGGCAGGCAAAGTGCATGGTTCGATCTCCGATCGGAACTTTCATTCTGGCGCGCTGATTGGCGTGCATCCATCCCGGTGGTCACCTAAGACCACGTACGTGGCAGAAGGTCTCGAAGACGTGGCATTAGGTGCATTTCATGAGCTTCGATGGCGGGTGTTCTGCACTAGGATCGAATCCAAATCCGAAGCCAGCCGAACTGCCCTTTCCGCACGACCATGAATGACGTTGTCGCTTCGGCCCCGTCCCAAGCACCGCTGGAGGAGCTGCTCCGATTCGAGCGCCTGCTCACGGACTTGTCGGCCGCGTTCATCTCGCTGCCTGCGCAAGACATCGATGGCGCGATCAATCAAGGGTTGGCGCGGATGGTCTCGACCCTGGGCATCGATCGATCCACGCTGAATCGCCTTTGCCCGATCACCGGCCGCGCGGAGGCAACCCACTCCTACGCCATCGAGGGCGTGGACCTCGTGCCTAAATTCAAGTCGGCGCGTGAAACGAATCCATGGGGGCTGCTGAAGGCGAGAGCCAACGAGCCGATTGCGTTTGCGCGGCTGGACGAACTACCGCCTGAAGCAAGCGTCGACAAGGAGACCTGGCGCAGGATCGGCTTGAAGTCTCACGTGATGATGCCGATCACCGTGGGAGGGCAATTGCATGGAAGTCTCGGATTCGGCTGCGTTCACAAAGAGCGGAGCTGGCCGGACGACCTGCTGGCGCGCATGCGGCTCCTGGCGGAGATTTTCGGGAGCGCACTCGCTCGCAAACGCGCGCAGGAGGAACTCCAGATGGCGCTGGGCTTCGAGCGGCTTGCAAGTGGCATCCTCGCGTCCCTCTTGATGTCGAAGCCCGGCGAGCAGAACCAGGCGATGGCGCTGGGCCTTCGGCAGATTGGCGAATTCGTGGGCGCCGAAAGAGCGGCGCTCTGGCACGTCGGCGCCAATATCCCGTTCGGGGTGACACAGCAGTGGAACGCCGACGGATTCGCAGGCCCTGCGGCGGAGGGCAAAGTGCCCCAGTTGCCGTGGATCTACGCGCAGGTCCGAAGCGGCAGTGTCATTCGAATCGTTCACGTTCCAGACCTCCCGCCAAAGGCGCAGGCGGACGCGGAGACGCTGCGTCAGCTCGGCATACGTTCACTGCTGGCCGTGCCGATCAGGGTGGGGGGCAGCATCGCCGGGGCGCTGACTCTGGCGAGCATCGAGCTCGAACACGAATGGCCGGATGCATTGACGCCCGGCGTGACCCTGCTTGCCGAAGTATTCGCCAACTTGCGCGTGCGCGAGGCCGCGGAGCGCCGCAAGCTGGCAGCCGAGGTCGAGGCGGCCCATTGGCGAGAACGGCTGGCGCATCTGGTGCGCGTACACACCGCGGGCGAGATGTCGGTCGGCCTCGCCCATGAGATCACCCAGCCACTTGGGGCGATCGAGAACTATGCGCTCGCCGCGCGGCGTCGCGCCGCGGAGCCTGCGCCCGACATGGTCCGGCTGACCGATCTGCTCGACAAGATCATCGGACAGGCGACCCGCGCGGGCGATGTGGTGACGCGCATGCGCAGCATGGTTCAGCGGCACGATCTGGAGCCGAAGCTCATCGATATCGACCGGGCCGTGACCGAATGCGTCGGCATGGTGAAGATGGACTGCGAACTGCGCGACATCCGCATCGTGCTGAAGGCGCAAACGTCACTGCCGGGCATTGTGGTCGACGAGATCCACTTGCAGCAAGTCATCCTGAACCTGCTGCGAAACGCAATGGAAGCCACCGAACTGGCCCGTTCCAACCTCGAGCGGGAGATTTCGGTCGGCATCTGCTTGAACGAGAGTGCGGACATGCTGGTGGAAGTCGCGGATCGCGGCGTCGGCATTGCCGGCGAAGACCTCGAGCGGATTTTCGAGTCGTTCTACTCGACCAAATCCAGTGGCCTCGGCGTGGGGCTGGCGATATGCCGCAAGCTGATCGAAGCGCACGGCGGCAAGCTGTGGGCTTCTCACCGCGATGGCGGTGGCGCGGTGTTCAGCTTCACGCTGCCGACGGCCGCCTCGGTGGATTGACGTCGGCAGCGGAGTTGTCCGGGCCGGGTGCGATTACAGTGACGCCACCACCCATTCCTCTCCAACTCGCAGCAATGCGTTTCCTGATGCGTCGTTTCATTACCTTCTCAGTCTTCGTGTTTGTGGCTCTGGTCGCCGGATGTGCTTCGCGCTCCGCTCCCCGCGTCACCTTTCTCGGCGACGGCGTGCTCAAGTCGCCGACTGCCGCGGAAGCCGAGGCGTACTGCCGCAACTTCGGGGCGCCGATGCGCTTTCTCGACACCAAGGGACCGGGCACGCCACAGGGCGAAGTCACCTATCGCTGCGACTGAGGGCAAAGTCCAACATATCGATATCGCACGCCATGCCTCGCTATGTCGCACTTCTTCGCGGTGTGAGCCCGATGAATGCCAAGATGGCGGAGCTGAAGCGCTGCTTCGAAAGCGCCGGCTTCGCCGATGTGAAGACGCTGCTGTCGAGTGGCAATGTGGTCTTCAATGCCCGCGCTGCCTCGAACGCCGCGCTCGAACGCAGGGCCGAGGCGGCAATGGCCCAACGCCTCGACCGCACGTTCCTCACGATCGTGAGACCGGCAGATGCCCTGCGCTCCCTGATTGAGGCAGACCCCTACGCTGACTTTGAACTGCCTGCCAATGCCAAACGCGTCGTCACCTTCCTGCGCAGGCCCAGCGAAACGAAGCTTGCGCTGCCGATCGAGTTCGATGCGGCTCAGATCCTCTCGATGAAGGGCAGCGAAGTCTTCTCGGCCTATGTTCCCGGGCCGCGCGGCCCAGTGTTCATGACGTTGATCGAGAAGACATTCGGCGATGGCGTCACCACGCGCACCTGGGACACCGTCAGGAAATGCGCCGCGGCCTGAAGGCAGCGGCGCTCCGTCAGGTGACCAGCTTGTTCACGTGCCTGCTCAAAGCTTGCGCCGCTCGTTCGAGCAGGTGGAACTCTTCGTCCGATACCGAGTTGGTCATCAGGTCGAAGTGACTCAGCGTTCCCCATAGCTCGCCAAAATTGTTTGCGATAGGAACGCTGTGATAAGACACGACCACGCCCCGGTATGGATGAGTTGTCAGCCTCTGGTCGTGGCCCGAGTCGTCCGTTCGAAACGATTGATCCTTTCGCACGAACTGGCAGAAGCTGTGCTCGAAGGGCACGGCAAGCAGGAACTGAGGGGGAAGCTGATTGCGTTTGTCGTGCAACAGAACGTTGCGCAGAAGGTTGTCGTCGAAGCGGTAGATCGCGGTGTATCGGTGAGGGACGCCTTTGTTCAGATAAGCAAGCGCGGCAGCGGGACCATCGCTCAACAGAACCGCTGAAAATGTATCGAAATTACGTGGTGCCAAAGTCATCCTTCCTCACTGCGGAGCGGCTCCGATGACTATAGGGCAAATGCGCGGCTCGCAAAAACCCAATGCGTTTGTTTTCCGATGTCACCGGAACTTTCAAGGAAAGCAATGAGGCCACGGTCGTTAAGGATCCTGAAATACATCGGACTCATTGCCGTCACGGCCATGGTCGTTCTGGTCGGCGGCCGCATCTACGGCGTTCAGAACGGGCCGCCTCTCAAGCAATGGCACACGCACGTGCCGCATGAGCTTTCCCGCGATGAACTCCGCAGGGCCGACTGGAACGCCTACATGGCTGCCGAGAATGCCGCCTTCGCGGAAGTGCGCGCCGAGGTGATGGACAAGCTGCCTCGAGAAGACCAGGTGCCCGGCAACCGCTACTACGAGGCCAGCCCGCTCAACGCGGCGCACTTCGCGCAGGACTGGAATCGTTCGTTCGTGCTCGAGCCGAAGGGGCAGCCCGCCGGCGCCGTCGTCTTGCTGCACGGACTGACGGATTCACCCTACAGCCTCCGCCATATCGCCGAGCTGTATCGGGATCACGGCTTTGTCGCTGTCGCGATGCGCATGCCCGGTCACGGGACCGTACCCGCGGGATTGACGAACATCGATTGGAAAGACTGGTCGGAAGCGACGCGTCTGGCGGTGCGCGAGGCCCGCCGCCGCGTGCCTGCACCGCTGCCGCTGCACGTGGTCGGCTATTCCAACGGTGGGGCGCTAGCGATGAATTACGCGCTCGATGCGCTGGACGACGAAAGCCTCGCGCGGCCGGACCGGCTCGTGCTCATCACGCCGATGATCGGTGTGACCGCGCTTTCGCGATTCGCCGGCGTGCTCGGGTGGCCGGCGGTCTTCCCGGCTTTCGAGAAGGCGGCGTGGCTCGGCATCACGCCTGAGTTCAATCCTTTCAAATACAACTCCTTTCCCGTGAATGGCGCGCGGCAATCGTCGCTGCTGACGCGGGACCTGCAGGCCCACATCGAGCGCGAGGCGAGCGCCGGGCGCTTGGCCAGGCTGGCGCCGATCCTCACGTTCCAGTCGGTGGTCGATGCCACCGTCAGCACGCGCGCCATCGTGACCAGTCTCTATGAGCGCCTTCCTGCGAACGGCAGCGAGCTGGTGCTCTTCGACATGAACCGCAGCGCCAAGTTTGGTCCGCTGTTGAACGACGCGAGCGATCCGCAACCGGCCCGATTGCTCGCGCCGGCACCGAGATCATTCAGGGCGACGTGGATCACCAATGACGACACGGGCTCCCTGCAAGTGGTGGAGCGCGCCACCGAAGCGGGTGCGGTGGCAGAGAAGGTCCGCCCTTTGGGGCTTGCGTTTCCGCGCGAGGTGTATTCGCTGTCGCATGTGGCGCTGCCGTTTCCGGTGACGGACGGCTTGTACGGATTGCAGCCGGATGGGCGAGAGGACTTTGGCATCAGCCTCGGCGCGCTCGCCGTGCGCGGAGAAAACCGCGCGCTCGCGGTCAGCTCCGACTTTCTCACGCGACTATTGTCGAACCCGTTCTACCCGTACATGGCCGATCGGATCGAAGAGGGTCTTCCGCGACGGTAGGCATGCAGCGCCGCGCAGTTTCGCAATTGCTCAGGCCAGCTTGAAGGGCAGCTCGCGCACCGATTTGCCCGTGATCGCCGCTACCGCATTCGCAAACGCAGGCGCAAGCGGCGGCAGTCCTGGCTCGCCCATGCCTGTGGGTGCGTCGGCACTCGGCACGGTGTACACGGCGATCTTCGGCATGTCGGTGATTCGAGGGACCACGAAGTCACCGAAATTGCTTTGCTGCACCACACCGTCCTTGAGCGTGATTGCTGCGCCCGGAAGGCACATCGAAAGACCCATGACGGCGGCGCCTTGCACCTGTGCTTCCACAGTCTCCGGATTGACCACCAGGTTGCAATGCACGCCTGCGGTGACGTTGTGCAGTGTCGGAGTGCCGTCCTTGACCGAGGCCTCCACGACGTACGCCACCACCGAATCGAAGGACTCGTGCACGGCCACGCCCCAGGCGCGTCCTGCGTCGAGCTTCTTCTTGCCGTAGCCGGACTTGTCCACTGCCAGTTGCAAAGCCGCCTTGTGCCGCGGATGCTGATCGCCGATGAGCTTCATGCGATAGGCGACGGGGTCTTGCCTGGTGGTGCGGGCGATTTCGTCGAGCAGCGTTTCCATGACGAACGCCGTGTGGGTCGAGCCCACGCTGCGCCACCRGAGCACCGGCACGTTGAGCTTCGGGTGATGCACGGTGAGACGCATCGGAATCTCGTACGGCTCCTTCATGCCTTCGACCGCCGTGGCGTCGATCCCGTCCTTGACCATCATCGGCTCGAACATGCTGCCCATCAGCAGTGACTGGCCGACGATCGCATGGTCCCATCCAATGATCTTGCCCTGTGCGTCGAAGCCGATCTTCGCCGTGTGAAGATGCATCGGACGGTAATAGCCGCCCTTTATGTCGTCTTCGCGGCTCCACAGCGTGCGGATCGGTGCCGCGATGCCCGCTGCCTGTGCGGCCTTGACCACGCTGCAAGCCTCCGAGACGAAGTCGCTGGTCAAGAGACCGCGGCGACCGAAGCCGCCCCCCGCCATCTGCACATTGACCCTGACGTTCTGTGGCGGCACGCCGAGAATCTTTGCGGCCGCCATTCCGTCAATGCCCGGCATCTGCGTGCCCGTCCACACTTCGGCCTTGTCGCCGGTGAGGCTGACCGTGCAGTTGAGCGGTTCCATCGGCGCGTGCGCGAGATAGGGAAACACGAACTCGGCATCTATCTTGTGCGGTGCGCTGGCGAGCTTCGACACGTCGGCGTCGTACTTGCGCGGGCCCGGCTTCGTCGCGAGGTCACGGTACTGCGCGAGCTGCTTGTCGCTGTCGACCTTCTCGACATTGCTGGTGTCCCATTCGAGCTTGAGCGCGTCGCGGCCTTGCTTGGCAGGCCAGTAGCCGTCTGCGACCACGGCCACACCTTCGCCGCCGCGGTCGAGCGGAACGCGGAGCACGGCCTTGACGCCCTTGATGCGCTTCGCTGCGCTGTCATCCACGGACTTGAGCTTGGCCGCGAACACCGGCGGATGAGCCACCACGGCGGTCAGCATGCCAGGCAGGCGCATGTCGATGCCGTAGCTTTGCTGGCCGCTCGACTTGGCTTGCGCGTCGAGCCTGCCCGTGGGCTTGCCAATGAGCCGAAAGTCCTTCGGGTCCTTCAGCTTGACGGCCTCCGGCACCGGCTGCTTCATTGCCGCCTCTGCAAGTTCGCCATAGCCAAGCTTCTTGCCTCCCGGGCCGATGACGACGCCGTCGCGCGTCTTCAGCGTGGCCGGATCGGCCTTCCACTGCGCCGCTGCTGCACTGATGAGCATCGCCCGTGTGCGCGCACCGAGTTCACGGTATTGCGTGTACGAATTCTTGACCGAACCCGATCCGCCGGTGATGTGCATGCCGAATGCTGGATCGACGTAGGCCGGATCGTTGTTCCCATGAACGCTCTTGACCTTCGACCAATCAGCATCGAGCTCCTCCGCCAGGATCATCGGCAGCGCCGTCTGCACGCCTTGTCCTAGATCGAGCCGGTTGATGGTGATGGTGGTGGTTCCGTCACGGTCGATTCGCACGAAGGCAGCGGGCTGCTGCAATGGCTTCAATCCTGCGGGCTTCACGCCGGTGGCGTTCGAGTCCTGCGCCAGTGCGCTCATCGGGAAGACGCCCAGCGCGAAGCCTGTCACGACCGTGAGCTTCATGAAGCTGCGCCGGGGAAGGCCTGTGGCTGGTGCTTGTGCTTGTGTCGTGTCGTCCTGGCCTTGCATCAGCGCCTGCAGGTTGGCCGGAAGCTCGAAGGTGGTCTGATCGAAATTCATGTCGTGGTCTCCTTCAAGCCAGTGTTTTGGCGGCGTCGGCAACTGCGGCACGAATGCGCGCATAGGTCCCGCAGCGGCAGATGTTGCCGGCCATGGCCGAATCGATGTCGGCTTCGCTCGGCAGCTTGCCCGGCGCGAGCGTCTTGAGGAAAGCGGTCGCGGACATGATCTGGCCGCTCTGGCAGTAGCCGCATTGCGCCACGTCGTGCTTGACCCACGCCTCGTGAACGGCCTTGCCGACCTTGTCGCTGCCATCGGTGACGGCTTCGATCGTCGAGATCTTCTGTCCCTCGGCAGCGGAGATGGGTGTGATGCATGAACGGATCGCCTGCCCGTTCAGGTGGACCGTGCAGGCGCCGCACAGCGCTGCGCCGCAGCCGAACTTGGTGCCCGTCATGCCCAGCGTGTCACGCAGTGTCCAGAGGATCGGCGTGGAGGGGTCGAGGTCGACCTGTCGATCCTTGCCGTTGATATTGAGTGTTGTCATCGCGAGGTCCTTTGAGCGAACAATAATTCGGCCAAACGATAGACCTGTATGCCGCCACGGTCAAGCGAATCAAGCCTTGATGCCGTCCCAGCAGAGGCCGAAAGCCATCGTCAGATTGGCATTGGTGTGAGCCAATGCGCCTGAGCGCAAAAGGTTGGCCGTTTCGCGAACCGAGCCGCCGAAGCTGTTGATGAGCAGCACGGTCGGGACGTCTTTCAGGATCTGCTGGGCCTTGGCCTCTTCAATCAGATCAATCCAGCCCTTGATGAGGCGAGCCGAGAGGTTTCGGCTCTCTTCGCTGAACCATGGCGAGTTGTAGTACTGCTCCAGAAAGATCACTTGCGCATAGTGCGTGAGGCGGTGCTCCAGCCAGTTCATCCACATGTGCCGAAAGCGGCTGCGAAAGGGCGCTTTGGGATTGTCGCCATGCATGAGGCTGGCCGCCGTCGCTGTCTTGGCCTGCTCGTAGAGCGCGACCATCAACTCTTCCTTGGATTTGAAATACACATAGAGCGTGCCCGTGGCCAAGCCCGCTTCGCGTGCGATGGAGGCCATGGTCAAGCCGCTCAGGCCGGTTTGCTCGACGAGCGTGAAGGTCGCTTCGGCGATGGCTCGGAGCTTTTCGTCGTCTTTGAGTTTCACGGTGTCGATCTTAGGTTTTTTCGGCTCTTGAATGAACAGGTGTTCATTAAAAGCCGCCGACAGATCGCGATGCAGTGCTTGGGAGAGAAAGTATGGGAGCGGAAAAAAACAAAGGCCTCCGCAAGGGAGGCCTTTGAAGTCGAGCACTGTGTGCTCTCAATTTTTGGTGGGCCCTGAGTGACTCGAACACTCGACCTACGGATTAAGAGTCCGCTGCTCTACCAACTGAGCTAAGAGCCCCTGAAAAACATCTCTGTCGTTTCAGGCAATCCGACGATTATAGCCACAACTTTTGCACGCTTCTTCAGGCTCTTTCAAAAATGCAGGCGATGCCTTGGCCCCCGCCGATGCACATCGTGACCAGTGCGTAGCGGCCCTGAATGCGCTCGAGTTCATACAGCGCCTTGACGGTGATCAACGCACCGGTCGCGCCGATCGGATGCCCCAGCGAAATGCCCGAACCATTCGGATTGACCTTCGCGGGGTCGAGCCCGAGGTCCTTCGTCACCGCGCAGGCCTGCGCCGCGAAAGCTTCGTTGGCTTCGACCACGTCCATGTCCGACGCCTTGAGGCCAGCCTTCTCGAGCGCCTTGCGCGATGCCGGCACCGGGCCGATGCCCATGTAGTTCGGATCCACGCCGGCAAAGGCGTAGGCCACCACACGCGCCATGGGCTTCAGGCCGCGCCGGGCCGCTTCTTCCTTTTCCATCAGCACGACGGCGGCGGCCGCGTCGTTCAGGCCCGAAGCGTTGCCGGCCGTGACGGTACCGTTCTCTTTGAGGAAGGCGGGCTTGAGCTTTGCCATGTCTTCGATCTTGGCGTTGAAGCGCACGTGCTCGTCCGTGTCGAACTGCGTGGGTCCCTTGCGGCTTTCGAGCGTCACCGGAACGATCTGCGACTTGAACCGGCCAGACTCGATGGCGTTCTGCGCGCGCTGATGGCTCGCGAGCGCGGTCTGGTCCTGTGCTTCGCGGCTGATGTCCCACTTCTTGGCGACGTTCTCTGCGGTGATGCCCATGTGGATGTTCTGGAACGGGTCATGGAGCGCGCCGATCATCATGTCGACGAGCTTGGTGTCGCCCATGCGAACGCCCCAGCGAGCCGTCAATGAAGCAAAAGGCGCTCGACTCATGCTCTCTGCGCCGCCACCGACGGCCACCTTGGCATCGCCCAGCTGAATGCTCTGCGCCGCAGTCACGATCGCTTGCAGGCCCGAGCCGCACAGCCGGTTGACCGTCAGCGCGGGCGTCTCCTGCGCGCAGCCGCCTTCGATGGCGGCGACGCGGCCCATGTACATGTCGCGCGGTTCGGTGTTGATGACATGGCCGAAGACCACGTTTTCGACGTCCTTGCCATCGACCTTGGCGCGCGCCAAGGCTTCCTTGGTGACCAAGCCGGCCAGCTTGGTGGGTGGAACATCCTTCAGGCTTCCTCCAAATGTTCCGATGGCGGTGCGAACCGCGCTGACGACAACTACTTCTTTCATGACGAGTCTCCAATCCAAAACGCAAAACGACAGCTGCAATCATGCCAGCACGAGCGCTGGTGTCGTGACGCCGGCGTTACCATCCTTGCCCAACCAGGAGCCTTGAAATGAACGAAGCGAACCCCTCGCGGCACGTGGTCGTGACTGGCGCCGCAGGCGCGCTCGGTCGCGCCGTGGTGCAGTACTTTCTCGACCAGGGCGCCCGCCTCGCGCTGATCGATCAGCGGCTGGAGCATCTGACCAGCGCCTTTCCCGGCCTGGACAACTCCCAGCATCTGCTGCTGGAGGCGGATGTCACATCCGCGCCGGCAATGGCCGATGTGGCAACACGCATCCTCGGCGCTTTCAAGCAGGTCGATGCGCTGGTCCACATCGCGGGCGGCTTCGAGATGGGGGAGACGGTGCATGCGCTCAGCCGCGACGCCTGGGACCGCATGATGAATCTCAATGCCTGGTCTTTCGTGGCGGTTTCGCAGGCGCTGGTGCCGTCGATGATCGAGCGCAAGTCCGGCAGCGTGGTCGCGGTCACCGCAAAGACGGCCGCCCGGGGTTTGTCGGCCATGTCGGCCTACATCGCGTCGAAGAGCGCCCTGCAGCGACTGGTCGAAGCCTCCGCGGCCGAACTGGCGCCGCACGGCATCAACGTCAACAGCATTGCGCCCAGCGTGCTCGACACCCCCGCCAATCGGCAGGCGATGCCGAATGCCAACCCGGCAGGATGGGTGTCGACCAGCGTGGCGGCCCAGGCGATCGCCTTCCTCGTTTCTCCAGGCGCGGCCGCAGTGCACGGCCAGCACCTCACGCTCGACACCTGATCCTGTCCGGGCCGGCGGTGGCCGGCGCATGCACCAAGGGGCAGGCGTCGCTTCACCTTCGGACACAAGTGCGCTTTGCCCGCGACCTGCGCATGCTAGGGGAGGGCGGAGGCGCACCGCATATGCTTGCCGCGCGGTTTCGTTCGAGGAGACAACGATGGCGCACGTGATCCCCGGACCCGACAGGCAGGCAAGACTCACTGACGAATACATCCGACTGGTCGCGCGCGACGTCTTTTTCTGGGCGTGGCCGATCGTCAACGTCTACAACCGCCGCAGCACCTTCGGCAAGTTGCCGCACCCGATGCTCCTGGGCGGCGTGCTGCGGTGGGACCGGTCAATACGCTGACGATGCTCACCGACTACATCGATCCAGCCGAGCGCGCTGTCGCGTGTCCCAATCAGGACGTGGTGTATGGCAACGCCATCATCGCGCTCGACGAGTCGCCGGTGGTGCTGCAAGTGCCGGATTTCGGCGATCGCTTCTGGGTGTACCAGGTGGTGGATTCGCGCACCGACAGCTTCGCCGAACTGCGCAAGATGTATGGCACGCGGCCGGGCTTCTATCTGCTGGTCGGACCCAACTGGGTCGGCACGGTACCGCACGGCATCAGCAAGGTGTTCGCGTCGCAGACTGGCACGGGGGTGGTGGTGCCGCGCGTTTTCAGGGAAGACACGCCGCAGGACCTAGCGGCGGTGCAGCCGGTGATCAACGAGATCGGGCTCTATCCGGTTGCCGAGTTCGACGGCAGGTCCAAAGTCACGGACTGGCGCAAAGTACCGGTTGTGAGCAATCCGTCGAAAGGCGGCGAAAGCGGCAATGGTGGCGACGGCGCGGAAACCCGCTGGGTTCGGCCTCTGGCCTTTCGCGAATTGCTTCCGGCCGTGCTGGCCGACGCCAAGCCGCTGCTCGGTGAGTCGGCGCGTTATTCGCAAGTGCTGGCAGTCGCGCCCAGAGGCTCGTCGAAACGACCTTGCGTTGCACGAGTCAACCGCGTCGACCACTTCAACGCGCTCGCGTTGCCAACTGTCCTGTTCGTCAATTTCGCGGAAGAAGACTCGCTGCAGATCGAGTTCACATCCGAACAGGGGCTCGTGCTTCGCTTCGACCAGATCGAGGCGACCTACGAATTGGCGCGCGACGCGGAGCGCGAGCCGATCGTCCGAGGGGCTGAGGCGGATCAACGCGATCCTGTCGATGACTGCACGGTGTGCCCATTGGCGGAGTAGTCGCCTGCGAGCATCGTGGCAGCGCATAGCCCAGAACTGCCGCTTACGTCAGTAGCCAAAGATTGCGGTTCACATCGTCTCCATCAGTCGTTCTACAGCTCGACGCGCAGCATCGATCGCGCCAGCCAAGTAGCCCGGGAACTCCGGGGACCACTCGCTGCCGATGCCTGACATGCATCCTGCCCACGGACCAGTCGCAGCGGTCGAAGCAGGCGCAGCAGCATGGCCTCCAGCGGCAGCACTGGAATCGGCCGGCACTGCGGTCCACTGTTCGCTCGACCAGTCTTGTAGCCACTCCTGCACCGGGGTAGCCGCCTGCGGCCCGAACAATCGGACCATCTGGGCGCGGCATAGGGCGCGCAACTGCTCGACGGGAATGCCCCGCCTCACTCGTGCTGGCGTCCCCACGAATCCGAATAGGGCACCTGCCCCTGCCTCCGGGCCTGCATCGTGAATCTCGACCATGGGACCCACATGGCTGAAAGCATCACCGGATAGACCCGAGCTGCGCCAGAACGGCGTGTCATACATGGCGACGTACTTGGCATGCGGGGCCATCCACGTTGCCGTGTTCGTCCACTGGGCCGCCAGCTGCGCCGGCAACTCTGGCTCGAAGCGCACCATCGAGGCGGCGAGCCGTGGTGGCATCGCTAGCAGCAGGTGTTGACCTGCAAACGCGACGGCCGCTCCCCCTGTGCGCCGTGCGTCGATGCGCAGGCCGCCGGACGACGCGTGGATAGCTTCAACGGCATGGCCCGTGAAGACGCGCCTGGAATCGACGCGGGCTTTCAGCGCGTCCAGTAGCGCACCCATGCCCCCGGCCAGTCGCATCGATTCGGGAGACGCCGGGTAACCAGAAAGGCGCTCTGGCCCTCGCTGCGCAGCCCGCTCAAACAGTGCCTCGCCCGTGGTTGGCTGCGCAAAAGTGCGCAAGCCCAGGTATTGGACCAGTGCAGCGAACTCCGGCTGCAACTCGGGCCAGAACCATGTTGCCCCCAGATCGACACGAGCCATGTCCGGGTTCGACGAAGAGGCGGATACCACGCGCCCGCCGAGGCAAGGCCGGGCTTCCAGCAGCAAGTAGTCGTCCACGTTGGAAGACTCCAACAAGAAGGCCGCATAAAGACCAGCGAGTCCGCCACCGACGACGATGATGCGTGCTTGCGTCATGGAGTCTGCAGACCCTGCTCGAACCGTGAGACCTGCTCAGGCGTTGGCAGATGGCCTGTCTTGATGAACACGGTTGTCGCCTTGCCTGCCTCGAGATCGACCCATGATGAAGCAGGGGTGCGAATCCAGCTGCGAGCGGGAAAACGCCCCACATCGTTCGCCAGCTCGCCATCCACCACAAGAAGCTCCGCTCCAGACGTCGCATCCAACGTGAGCCGCTGGCCCGGGAGCAGTCGTTCCATACGGACGCATTCTTGACCGTTGTCGAACAGGGCGCACTGCTCTCTTCCTCCGTTGCGGCGCCAGTTCGCGGGGTCGCGGGTGTCTGTGCGCACCGGTCCAGCTTCGGCGCCCTCCATCTGCCACAGCTTCGCGAAGATGACCGCGCCGTCGTCGCTGAAGGGCTGATGCACAGATCCTGGCGGATTGCGCAAGTACCACCCCGCCGGGAAGTCCTGCTCTGCATCCGAGAACACGCCATCGAGCACAAGGATCTCCTCGCCCCCCGGATGCTCATGCGCCGGGAATCGAGAACCCTGGTCGTACCGGACCAAGCTGGTCGCACGAGCACGCTCGCCCCCAACGCGGTCAAGCATTACGCGGGCGACACCGCCTTGAGGCGACGGCACCCAGCGATGCGCATCGGGCATGACGACAGCAGCCTTTGTAAAGTCGGCGTTGATGCGCATGGTGCAGCTCGATGCAGTCGGTCGATGCTCAGTTGCGGCCGGCCATTACGCCGCCGTCCACATCCCAGATCGCGCCTGTGACCCAGCCGGCTTTGTCGGACAGGAGAAAGGCCACCGCCTCAGCCACATCCTGCGGGGTGCCCACGCGGCCAATGGGATGGAAGGAGTTGAAACCTTGCAGCGCGGCGTGCACCTCAGCCTTGGGAATGAAGCCCTCGTAGATCGGGGTCTGTACCACTGCGGGGGACACAGCATTGACCCGGATGTTCTTGCCTGCCAGTTCCATTGCCAAGTGCTGCGTCAGCGAGTGAAGGCCAGCCTTTGCCATCGAGTAGGCGGACGAAGGCGTGGCGGCGATTGCCTGCTTTGCCCACATCGAGCCGATGTTGACGATGGCGCCAGTGCGGTTGGCGGCGACCATGTTCGCAGCGACCTTCTGCGTGATGAAGAAGAACGCTTTGTTCAGGTTCATGTACTGGTCGTAGTCCGCCTCCTGATGGTCCAGGAACGGCTTGGGGAAGAAGACCCCGGCCGCATTGACGAGCAGGTCGACGTCGGCATGATCCGAGTCGATGGTGCGCAGCAATGTCTGCAAGCCCTGAGCGCTGGTCAGGTCGGCTGCGATTGCGGCAACGCTGCCCAGTGCGGACAGATCCTTGCGTGCTGCGTCCGCCTTCTCTGGCCTGTTGCCGACAATCACGGCAGCGCCGCCCTCGGCCAGAACAGCACGGGCGCTCTCATAGCCGATGCCGCTTGTGCCGCCGATAACCAGCAGCTTCTTGCCCCTGAACTGATTGCTCATATGAAATCTCCGATTGAGTAGAAAAACTATCCTTGTTGAACTGCGGCTGAGACCAAGCCACAGACCACCGAAGTCATGATTGTTCGCCGTTGATCGGTTAGGGGCAAACCAGATAATCTGTCTGCGCTACAAAGAAATTGTTTGTCTTCCCATGAAATCTCCGGTCCACTTGAACGCCCTCCGTGCCCTTGAAGCGAGCGCCCGGCATCAGAGCTTCGCGGCGGCGGCCGGCGAACTCCATGTGACCCCGGCTGCCGTGGGACAACTCGTGCGAACGCTGGAAGGTTGGCTTGGCAGCCCGCTGTTCTTGCGCAGCACCGGCGGGCGCCAGCGGCTAATTCCGACCGATACCGTTGACCGGGCCTTGCCGGACATCCGAGCCGGACTGGACCGCCTCGCGTTGGGCCTGGAACGCCTCAAGGAAGGATCGACAAGCGGCGTGCTGACGGTCGCAGTCAGTCCGGCTTTCGCGGCCAAGTGGCTGCTGCCGCGCATCGACCGCTTTCAAAGCACTTGGCCAGATACCGACGTGCGGCTGGACACCAATCTCAAGCCGGTGGACTTTGTCGCCCAGCGCATTGACATAGGGGTGCGGTTCGGCAGGGGAACCTGGCCGGGATTGGCATCTGAGAAGCTGATGGACGAGGAGGTGTACCCGGTTTGCTCGCCGCAACTCTTCGCACGGATCGAGGCCACGCCCACGAACCTGCAGGGTCAACTATTGATCCATGACTTGTCGATGGACGCACGGGAGGGCTTCCCTACATGGGAGGCTTGGCTCAGGGAGGCAGGAGTCGGCGGGATCGACGCGGCGCGTGGCCTGAAGATCAACAACTCCGCTGCTGTGTTGCAGGCAGCGATCGACGGTCAGGGCATCGCACTCGCACGGAGCGTCATGGCCCGCGATGACGTGGCCGCCGGAAGGCTGGTGAGGCTGTTCCCGGAAATTTCCCTTGCGTCAGCGCTGGCGTACTACGTCGTCTACCGACCAGAGTGCTGCGGCCTGCCACGGTTGAGGGCCTTCCGTGACTGGCTTCAATTCGAAGCCAAGCAGTAGCGCGTGCGACTCTACTTTCCCGGTCAAAAAAGTGCGCGGCCGAACGCTTGCAGGAGCGACGACGCGGACGCCTCAGGCCAGATCCGCCGCGTAGCCGCTTCGTGCCTCAACTCCAGAAGCAGACGTGCAGTCGCGGCCTCAAGATCGCCCGGCGAATCTTGACTTGGAAGGATGTACGGCCGGTGGTGGCGGTCCGCTTGATGATGGATGCCATCGTTGTGTCTCACGGTTGTCCCGCCGATGGCGGAACGTGTTTCCGTAGGACACTCGTTTCGTTGGTGGAGAGGATGAGGATCGAACTCACGACCTCCGCATTGCGAACGCGGCGCTCTCCCAGCTGAGCTACCCCCCCAACGCCCACAAATTCTAACCAGAACGAGCGCTCCGATGCACGTCTCCGGCATGCCAAGATGCGCTCCCTGCCGCAAAAAAAGGACCGAGGAATGTCGCTGCACGACCCAGCCTGGCTGGACACCATGTACAACAATCGCGCGCGCGTGCCGGAACATCCGGTGCATCTGGCGCGATGGGCTTCGAGTTCTGCCGCCGCGCGCGCTTCCCTGAGGGGCAGCCTGGACTTGCCCTACGGCGACGAGCCCGGCGAGACGCTCGATGTGTTTGCCGCGTCCGACCCCAACGCGCCGGTGCTGGTTTACATCCACGGCGGGTACTGGCGCTCGCTCGACAAGAACGACTCTTCCATGGTCGCCCCTGCGTTCGTCGACAAGGGTGTTTGCGTGGTCGTGCCCAATTACGCGCTGTGCCCCGGAACGGCCGAGCAGCCGGTCCGCGTTGCCGACATAGCCCTGCAAATGGTTCGCGCGCTCGAATGGACCTGGCGCAACATCGCGGCGCACGGCGGCGACCCTTCGCGAATCACTGTTTCCGGTCATTCCGCGGGCGGGCACCTTGCAGCAATGCTTCTGGCGTGCGACTGGAAGGCTGTCTCACCGGACCTGCCTGCCCAACTCGTGCGCAACGCATTTTCGATTTCAGGCGTCCATGACCTTCGTCCGCTCCAGCACGCCCCTTTCCTCGCCGATGCGCTGCGATTGACCGATGCCGAAGCGCTGCGCCTCAGTCCGGCGTTCTGGCCGGCGCCAAAGCGCGGGCAGCTCTACACGGTGGCCGGCAGCGAGGAAAGCGAGGAATTCATCCGCCAGAACGCGCTGATGCGCAAGGCCTGGGGCCCTGCTGCAGTGCCGGTCAGCGAGATCCTTCCGGGGCTCGACCACTTCGGTGTGGTGGACGCATTGGCCGATCCCGCGCACCGCCTGCATGCGCTGGCGATGCAACTGCTCGACACCTGAAGCTCCGCCTCAGGTAGCGGCACGCAGCGGGCCTACATCAGCAGGTGTTCGCCCGCGTTGTCGCCACCCAGGGTGACGTAGTTGACCTTGCGGATGTCCATGAGCTTGCGGCCGCCCGCGTAGCTGATGGAGCTCTGGATGTCCTGCTCCATTTCGATCAGCGTTTCGGCCAGCTTGCCCTTGATCGGCTCGAGGATGCGCTTGCCTTCGACGTGCTTGTATTCGCCCTTGTTGAAGTCGCTGGCCGATCCGTAGTATTCCTTGAAGAGAACGCCGTCGACTTCAACGGTCTTGCCGGGCGATTCCTCGTGTCCCGCGAAGAGCGAGCCGATCATCACCATCGACGCGCCGAAGCGGATGCTCTTGGCGATGTCGCCGTGGTCGCGAATGCCCCCGTCGGCAATGATCGGCTTGGTCGCGACGCGCGCGCACCATTTGAGCGCCGACAACTGCCAGCCGCCCGTGCCGAAGCCCGTCTTGAGCTTGGTGATGCAGACCTTGCCGGGGCCGATGCCCACCTTGGTGGCATCGGCGCCCCAGTTTTCCAGGTCGATGACCGCTTCCGGCGTGCCCACGTTGCCCGCAATCACGAACGATTTCGGCAGCTTCTTCTTGAGATAGCCGATCATGTTCTTCACGGTGTCGGCGTGGCCATGGGCGATGTCGATCGTGATGTATTCGGGTGCCATGTCCGCGGCGGCGAGTTGGTCGACCGTGTCGTAATCGGGCTTTTTCACGCCCAGCGAAATCGACGCGAACACGCCCTTTGCGTGCATGTCCTTGACGAACTTGACGTTGTCCAGGTCAAAGCGGTGCATCACGTAGAAGTAGCCGTTCTTGGCAAGCCACGTGCAGATGGTCTCGTCGACCACCGTCTTCATGTTGGCGGGCACTGTCGGAATGCGGAAACTGCGGCCGCCGAGGGTGACGCTGGCGTCGCACTCGGAGCGGCTTTCCACCACGCATTTGCGGGGCAGCAGAAGGATGTTGTCGTAGTCGAAGATTTGCATGTGATTCCAAGCTCCTGAAAGGTCGTCGCCAAAGGATTTCGGCGGCGATGGGGCGCTTGGCTTGGAGCCCGGCTTTGCGGGTTCGCCGTGGCGGCGATACCGAACTCTGCGAACCCTGCTGTGCGCAGGCACAAAAAAAACCGGACGTCAAGAAACTTGGGCCCGGTGACTGATTCTACCCGCCCGCTCCATGGCGGGTGGGCGTTTCTACAATGGGCACATGCTCCCATATGACTTGTTTTCCGGCGCGCCCGACGCCATGGGGGAAGCGCCCGCCGCGTCCCCTCTGCTCGCCAATCTGAATCCGGAGCAACTTGCGGCCGTGACGCTGCCCGCGGGCAACGCGCTGATCCTCGCCGGAGCCGGTTCGGGCAAGACCCGCGTGCTGACCACACGCATCGCATGGTTGCTGCAAACCGGCCAGGTGTCGCCCGGCGGCATCCTCGCCGTGACCTTTACCAACAAAGCCGCCAAGGAAATGATGACACGGCTGACGGCCATGCTGCCGGTCAACGTGCGCGGGATGTGGATCGGCACCTTTCACGGCCTGTGCAACCGCTTCTTGCGGGCGCACTGGAAGCTCGCCGGGCTTCCGTCCACCTTCCAGATCCTCGACACGCAGGATCAGCTTTCCGCCATCAAGCGGCTGATGAAGCAGTTCAACGTCGATGACGAGCGCTTTCCGGCCAAGCAGACCCAGTGGTTCATCGCCGGCGCCAAGGAAGATGGCCTGCGTCCGCGCGACGTCGAGATCCGCAGCGATGACGATCGCAAGAAGGTCGAGCTCTATCAGCTGTATGAAGAGCAATGCCAGCGCGAAGGCGTGGTCGACTTCGGCGAACTGATGCTTCGCAGCTACGAGCTGTTGCGCGACAACGATCCCGTGCGCGAGCACTACCAGCGGCGCTTTCGGCACATCCTGATCGACGAGTTCCAGGACACCAATCGGCTGCAATACGCATGGATCAAGATGCTTTCGGGCACCACGGCCGACGGCCGATTCACGCCGGGCGACAACAGCGTGATCGCGGTGGGCGACGACGACCAGAGCATCTATGCCTTTCGTGGCGCGCGCGTGGGCAACATGGCGGATTTCGTGAACGAGTTCAACGTGACGCACCAGATCAAGCTGGAGCAGAACTACCGCAGCTACAGCAATATCCTCGATTCGGCCAACGAACTCATCAGCCACAACAAGAAGCGGCTGGGCAAGAGCCTGCGCACGGACCAGGGCCCCGGCGAGCCGGTGCGCGTCTACGAATCGACCAGCGACTTCGCCGAGGCGCAATGGATGGTCGAGGAGATGCGCCAACTGGTGCGTGAGGGCATCGATCGCAAGGAGATGGCCGTGCTCTACCGCAGCAATGCGCAGAGCCGGGTGATTGAAACAGCGCTGTTCAATGCCGCCGTGCCGTACCGCGTGTATGGCGGGCTGCGGTTCTTCGAGCGGGCCGAAATCAAGCATGCGCTGGCCTACCTGCGCCTGCTGGAGAACAAGGACGACGACACGAGTTTTCTGCGCATCGTCAACTTTCCGCCGCGCGGCATTGGCGCGCGCAGCATCGAGCAACTGCAGGACGCGGCCCGCGCGGCCGGCCGCTCGTTGCACGACGCCGTGAGCGCCGTCGGTGGCAAGGCTGGCGGCAATCTCTCCGCCTTTGTCGCGAAGATCGACGTGCTTCGCGAGCAGACGCAGGGCATGTCCCTGCGCGAGATCATCGAACTGGTGCTCGACCACAGCGGGCTCATCGAGCACTACAAGGCCGATCGCGAAGGCGCCGACCGCATCGAGAATCTGGAAGAACTCGTCAACGCCGCAGAAAGCTTCGTCACGCAGGAAGGCTTTGGCCGCGACGCGGTGGCGCTGCCAGTGGACGAACTGCGGCAGTCGCCGGTCAGCCAGGGCATCGATCCGAACCGCCCCATTACGGACGAGCCGCTCGCGCCCGATGCGGAAACGGGCGAGACACTCAGTCCGTTGGCGGCTTTCCTGACACATGCAGCGCTCGAATCCGGCGACAACCAGGCGCAGGCCGGCCAGGATGCCGTGCAGCTGATGACCGTGCACGCTGCAAAGGGGCTCGAATTCGATTGCGTGTTCATCACCGGCCTGGAAGAGGGCCTTTTTCCGCACGAGAACTCGATGAGCGACTACGAGAGCCTCGAGGAAGAGCGTCGGCTGATGTATGTGGCCATCACTCGCGCCCGCAAGCGCTTGTACCTGAGCCATTCGCAGACCCGCATGCTGCACGGGCAGACCCGTTACAACGTCAAGAGCCGCTTCTTCGACGAACTGCCCGAGAGCGCCCTGAAGTGGCTCACTCCAAAGAACCAGGGATTCACACCATCCGCTTTCGGCTACGGCGGCGGCTACGCAAGCACGCGCGGCGGTGGAGGCGGCTACGGCAAGGAGACCTTCGCGAGTCCACCTGTTCCGCCACAAAAAGCCGCGCCGTCGCACGGGCTTCGTTCAGGCATGCAGGTCTTCCACAACAAGTTCGGTGAAGGTACCGTGGTGTCGCTGGAAGGCACCGGCGACGACGCCCGGGCCCAAGTGAACTTCCCGCGCCATGGCGTCAAGTGGCTGGCGCTGTCGGTTGCCAAGCTGACGCCGGTTTAGCGCGGTCGGCGCCGCGCTCGCGGTGCTGGGCCTATTCCTGGAATGAATCGCGGAAGGTGAACCAGGTGCTGGTGAAAAACATGGCCGCCATCACCAGTGCGCCGCCGATCATCACCGCAGCTCCGGCCGCAGACGCGCTTGCGCCGATGCCCATCGCGCCGATGGCGACGAGCAAGGTTGCGGCAAGGCTCAACACGATGCCCGCGCCGATGAACACGCCTGTCCAGACAAGGCCGAAGACGGTGAGTGCGCCGAAGTTCTTGAAGCACGCCACAAAGCTGAAAAACAGGCTCTTCGCCGGTGGCACGCGATGCCAGTGCACGAGCGCTGGTGCATGCCAGAAGGCCAGCGACAGCGGCAGGTAGAGACCCATGGCAATCCAGAGCGCGACCTGGAACTCGGTCGTTTCCGCAAGTTCGCGCGTGAGCGGTCCGCCGAGCAGGTAGACGCGCGCGAACTGCCCGCCATCGGCCAGCGCGGAGATCGCCATCACCACGAGAAACAGTGCCGCGTACATCGCGCCCAGCACCGCCATGGGACGAACGTCGGAGCGAACGGCATTCACGGCGGCCATGAACACGGTTCCGGCAGGCGGCTTTTCGGGGCCGGTGGCTTGCGCAGCGGCTGCCATCAGCCCGAGCGTCATGGTCGGCAGCAGCATCAGGGCAATGGCCGCACCGATCAATGGCAGTTGCGAGGCGATGGACACCAGCGCCATGAAGAAAAAGAAAAGCGAAACGAAGGCGAGCGGCTGTCGTGCGAAGGCCTTGAGCCCGCTTCGGACCCACAGCACGCCGGTGCGTGCCGGAACAAGATTGAGTTTCATCGGATCGGGTCAGGCGGCCTGCAGATCCGCGTCATGTGAGAACTCGAAGGTCGCATGGGCGCGTTCGCGCAACACGCGTTCGAAGTGCGTCGGATCGTGCGCCTTGAGCATGCTCGCTTCGCGAGGCAAGTGGTAGTCCCATAGGCGCGAAATCCAGAAGCGCAGCGCGGCGGCCCGGAGCATGGCCGGCAGCAAGGCGCGTTCCGGGCCGGTCAGGGGGCGCACCGAGCCATAGGCAGCGAGCAATGCGCTGGCGCGCTCGGCATCGTGGCGACCGGTCTGGAGGTCGATGGCCCAGTCGTTCAGGCACACGGCAAGATCGAAAAGCCAGGTGTCCGTGCCCGCGAAGTAGAAGTCGAAAACGCCCGTGAGCCGTGGCGCGTCGGCGCTCGCATGGGTGTCGAACATGGCGTTGTCGCGAAACAAGTCGGCATGAATGGGCCCGCGGGGCAATGCGGCGTAGGTCGACGATTCGGCGATGTGGTTCTGATAGGCGAGTTCGCTGCGCAACAGCGCGGCCTGGGGCGCCTCGAGGTAAGGCAAGACGACGGGCGCGGTGTCGTTCCACCAGGGCAGGCCGCGGAGGTTGGGTTGAATGCGGGGGTAGTCGCGCGCCGCGATGTGCATCTGCGCCAGCAGCCGGCCGAGCTCGGCGCAGTGGCGGGCGGTCGGTGCCAGTTCGCTCTTGCCCTGGAGCCGCTGCACGACCGCTGCAGGCTTGCCCGCCACCGTGAGCAGCAATTCGCAGGACGCGTTGGCGGGAATCGACAGTGCGTGCCCCTTCGGCGGCTCGATCTTCGGATCGATCACCGGCTCCGGCACGGGGATGCCGCGCGCCGCGAGGTGCTTCATAAGACAAAGGTAGTAGGGGAGCTGTTCGGGGCCGAGCCGCTCGAAAAGCGTCAGCACGAACTCACCGTTTGCCGTCGTCACGAAGTAGTTGGTGTTTTCGATTCCGCCTTCGATGCCTCTGAGCTCGCTCAGCGGGCCGAGTCCCAGGCGTTGCACCAGTGCGTCGGCTTCTTCGAATCCGACTTCCGTAAAAACTGCCACCGTGTGCTCAGAACTTGAAGACGTTCCACCAGACCCGTGAGCCGGGGTCGGAGTTGCTCTGGTCGGGCTGTCCCTGCATGTTGGTGCCCTGTTCGCGGTTGGGCATGACGTTGTAGGCCGGTGCGTTGTTCTTGGGCTTGACCGTGATGCTCATCGTCTGGCCGCCGACGCGAACTTCGTCGACAGTGGCGCCGCTGTCTTCGGTGTGGATGTGCTCGATCTTCTGGTTGCGGCGGCCGTTTTCCTTGTCCGCGTCTGTCGGGTTGTCCGCCGTGGCCGGGGGCTGCGCCGGCTGGGGCGTCTGCGCCTGGACGGCGGCAATCGCCGCGGCGCTGGCGAACAACAACATGGCCAGGCGAATGCGGGAAAGATGGAGCGGCATGGAGGACATGATCAGGATTGTAGGTCCGCGCTCGCGCCAGGGATACAAGTCCGTGGCGTTCCGGCACACCTTCCGGACGGCCGGTCGCGGCACGGCAAAATGCCCTGATGACCGACAAGAAAACACTGCTGCTCGTCGACGGATCGAGCTATCTTTATCGCGCTTTTCATGCGATGCCCGACTTGCGCGCCGTTCCCGGCGACAACAGCAGTCCCGCCACGGGTGCCATCCGGGGAATGATCAACATGATGCAGGCCCTGCGCCGCGAGGTGCGGGCCGACTACGCCGCCTGTGTCTTCGACGCGCCGGGCAAGACTTTCCGCGACGACTGGTATCCCGCCTACAAGGCAAATCGCTCGCCGATGCCGGACGATCTGCGCAGCCAGGTCGAGCCGATCCACCAGGTGGTGCGGCTTCTTGGCTGGCCGGTGCTGTGCGTGCCGGACATCGAGGCGGACGACGTGATCGGCACGTTGGCTCGAACGGCTGCCGCGCAAGGCATCGAAGTCACCGTTTCCAGCGGCGACAAGGACCTGAGCCAGCTCGTTGACGAGCACATCACCATCATCGACACGATGAACGGCAAGAAGCGCGACGTGGCCGGCGTGACGGCGGAGTTCGGCGTCCCGCCCAACCTGATGATCGACTATCAGACGCTGGTCGGCGATACGGTCGACAACGTCCCGGGCGTCGAAAAGGTCGGTCCCAAGACGGCCGCCAAGTGGCTGCTCGAATTCGGCTCGCTCGATGCCCTCATTGCGCGCGCCGGCGAGGTCAAGGGCCAGGCCGGCGAGAACCTGCGCAAGGCGCTCGACTGGCTGCCGCAGGGACGCCGGCTGGTGACCATCAGGACCGATTGCGAGCTCGGCGAGCACGTCAAGGGCCTGCCGTCGCTCGATGCGATTGCCATCGGCCCGCAGCAGATCGACGAATTGAAGATCTTCTACGAAAAGTACGGCTTCAAGTCGCTGGTGCGGACGCTCGAAGCGCACGAGGTGTCGCCCGAGTTGATCGAGGAGAACAAGAAGAAAAAAGGCCCTGAAGGCGGGACCGGCCTCTTCGACGACCCGAGTTTCGCAGCCGCTGCCAAGGTCTCCAACCTGGCTTACGAGACGATCATGACGTGGGAGGCCTTCGACGCGTTGCTGGCGAAGATCCGGGGGGCGGAGCTCGTGGCGATCGACACCGAGACCAACTCACTCGATGAAATGCGCGCCGAGATCGTCGGGCTCAGCTTCAGCGTGACGCCCGGCGAAGCGGCCTATATCCCGGTGGGCCACAACTATCCGGACGCACCTGTTCAACTGCCGCGCGATGAAGTCCTGGCAAAACTCAAGCCATGGCTCGAAGACGGCTCGAAGAAAAAGCTCGGCCAACATATCAAGTACGACCGCCACGTGTTTGCCAATCACGGCATCGAAGTTCAAGGCTATGCGCACGACACGATGCTGCAAAGCTATGTATTGGAAGTACACAAGCCGCACGGCCTCGCCAGTCTTGCGGAGCGGCATCTGGGACGAACGGGCATCGACTACGAAGACCTCTGCGGCAAAGGTGCGCATCAGATTTCGTTCAGCCAGGTGTCGATTGACAAGGCCGCCGAATATTCGTGCGAGGACTCCGACCAGACGCTGGATGTGCATCGCGTGCTTTGGCCGCAGCTCGAGGCGAATGAAAAGCTGCGCTTCGTCTACGAGCTGGAAATGGCATCGAGCGAGACGCTCTATCGCATCGAGCGCAATGGTGTGCTGATCGACGCGCCCACGCTGGCCGCGCAAAGCAATGAATTGGGCAAGCGCATCATGGCTTTGGAGCAAGAAGCCTACGAGCTCGCGGGCCAGCCTTTCAACCTCGGTTCGCCCAAGCAGATCGGCGAAGTGTTCTTTACCAAGCTGGGGCTGCCGGTCGTCAAGAAGACGCCGAGCGGCGCGCCGAGTACCGATGAAGAAGTCCTGGAAAAGCTCGCGGAGGATTTTCCGCTGCCGGCCAAGATCCTGGAGCACCGCGGACTCTCGAAGCTCAAGGGCACTTACACCGACAAGCTCGGGTTGCTAGCAAATCCACGCAGCGGCCGGGTGCACACGCACTATGCGCAGGCCGTCGCGGTGACGGGGCGCTTGTCCAGCAACGATCCCAATTTGCAGAACATTCCGATCCGCACCGTCGAAGGCCGCCGCGTGCGAGAGGCTTTTGTCGCGCCCGCTGGCAGCGTGATCGCAAGCTCCGACTATTCGCAGATCGAACTGCGGATCATGGCGCACATCAGCGGCGATGAATCCCTGCTGCGCGCGTTCACCGAAGGCATCGACGTTCACCGGGCGACTGCTGGCGAGGTCTTTGGCGTCGCGGTGGAGCAAGTGTCGAGTGAGCAACGCCGTTATGCGAAGGTGATCAACTTCGGGCTCATCTACGGCATGAGCAGCTTTGGGCTCGCGCGCAATCTGGGCATCGAAACCAAGGCGGCCTCGTCGTACATCGAGCGCTACTTCGCGCGGTATCCGGGCGTGAAGGCGTACATGGATGAGACCAAGGCGCTGGCCAAGCAGAAAGGCTATGTCGAGACCGTCTTCGGACGCCGCCTCTACCTGCCGGAGATCAATTCGCCGAATGGACCCCGCCGAGGCGGTGCCGAGCGCGCAGCCATCAACGCGCCGATGCAGGGCACCGCCGCCGATCTGATCAAGCTCAGCATGGTGAAGGTGCAGGACGTGCTGGATGCCGAGAAGCGCGGGACCAAGATGATCATGCAGGTGCACGACGAACTGGTGTTCGAAGTGCCCGAAGAAGAAGTCGAGTGGGTTCGCATCGAGATCCCGCGGATCATGGCGAGCGTCGCCGAACTCAAGGTGCCGCTGCTCGCGGAGATCGGCTTTGGCCCGAATTGGGACAAAGCGCATTAGCCTGGCTCGCCCCCAGGCTTGCCCACTTCGTGTGGCCGCCTACCCCCTACCGGGGGCAACACCGGCGGCCCGGCAGAGCCGGTTCCGCGGTGTTTTTGGGATGGTCGTTTTTTGGAGTTTTGATGACGATGAAATTTGTGGGTGCTTCTACGCGTCGGGCGGTCGTGTTTGCGGCGATGGGTGCGGCTTGTGCTTGCGCGTTGGCTGCACCTGATGAGCGGCTTGCGGGGCTTGCTGCGAAGGAGAAGCCGGCGTTGCTGGAGACTTTGAAGCAGCTGGTTTCGGTGGAGTCGGGGAGTCGCGATACGGAAGGGCTGGACAAGATTGCGGAATTGATCGCGGCACGGTTCAAGGCGCTGGGCGGGGAGGTCGAGCTGATCGATCCTTCGGGCGATGCCTATCGCATGGAAGACACGCCGGAGAAGATCGGCAAGGTGGTGCGTGCGACGTTCAAGGGCACGGGCACGAAGAAGATCATGCTGATCGCGCACATGGACACGGTCTATCAGGTGGGCATGTCGAGACAGCAGCCGTTTCGCATCGATGGCGACAAGGCATACGGGCTGGGCATCGCGGACGACAAGCAGGGCGTGGCGGTCATCGCGCATACGGTGGCGCTGCTGAAGGCCCTGGACTTTAAGGACTACGGCACGCTGACGGTGTTGATCAATGGCGACGAGGAGATTAGTTCGCCGGGTGCCCGGGCGCTTCTCACGCGGCTGGGCGGTGAGCACGACGTGGGCATGTCTTTCGAGGGCGCACCGATTCGGGACGACAAGCTGTCGCTCGCGACCGCGGGCATTGCGTCGGTCACGCTCAATGTCACTGGCAAGGCGTCCCACGCGGGTTCGGCACCGGAGGCGGGCGTGAATGCGTTGTACGAGTTGTCGCACCAGATCCTGCAAATGCGCGACCTGTCCGATCCGGCCACAGGCCTGAAGATGAACTGGACGATTTCACGCTCGGGCACCAATCGCAACGTGATTCCGGCCACGGCGACCGCCGGTGCGGATGTGCGGGTGCTGAAGGTGAGCGACTACGACCGCATCGAGCGCGAGGTCCGGGAGCGATCGAAGAACCAGCTGATTCCTCAAGCCAAAGTCGAAATCAAGTTCGAGCGCCGCCGCCCGCCGCTGGAGGCGACGGATGCATCCCGCGCGCTCGCGACGCACGCTCAGCAGATCTACAAGAGCCTCGGCCGCACGTTGGGCGCGGACGACAAGGTGGCAGGCGGCGGCACCGACGCGGCTTTTGCGGGCTTGAACACCAAGGCCGCCGTTGTGGAGCGGTTCGGACTCCAGGGTTTCGGTGCGCATTCGATGGACGCGGAATATGTGCTCATCGATTCGATCGAACCGCGGCTTTATCTCGCGACGCAAATGATCATGGACGTGTCTCGCGGGAAGCTCGGGTCCGGATCGAACTGAGGCGCCTTCTCTCGCAATGCGTCTACGTCACATCGAAGTCTTCAACGCGATCATGCTCACCGGGAGCGTGAGTGCGGCGGCGCGGCTCATCAACATCACACAGCCGGCGGTGAGCCGGACGTTGCAGCATGCGGAGATCCAACTCGGGTTCGCGCTCTTCCAGCGGGCCAAGGGTCGCCTGACGCCGACCACCGAGGCGTTGACGCTGTATCCGCACATCGAACGGCTCTTTGCACAGCTCGACGAGGTGCAGCGCCTCGCGACGAACCTGCGTTCGGCGAGCGACGCGGGAGAACTGCGCATCCTGACGGTGCTGGCTTTGAGCTACGAAGTGCTGCCGCGCGCGCTCAAGCGCTTTCGGAAAAAGCATCCTGGTGTGGCGGTGACCGTCGAGTCGCTGCATTCACCGCAGATCATGTCGGCACTGCTGCTGCAGGAGGCGGATGTCGGCTTTGCATTCAGTCCGGCCGTGCATCCTTCGTTGACCCAAGAGGCGTTGGCTGACAGCCGCATGGTGTGCATTGCGCCTAAGGGAATGTTGCCCCGCGCACTACTGCGCAACGGATCGGTGGCGCTGCACGATCTGGTCGACCTTCCGGTGGTGGGGCTCGACAGTCGGGATCCAGTCGGGACGAGTCTGAGTCAGGCGTGTCGGCAGGCTGGCGTCGGATTCAAGCAGGCGGTGGTCACTGTGCAGACCTACCATGCGGCGCTTGCGATGGCGCACCATGGACTTGGGGTCGCGCTGGTCGATGGATGTACCGCTGGTTCGGCGGATCGGGAGAAGGTGGATGTGCTGACGCTGGAGCCGCATATCCCGGTGCCTATTCGGGCGCTGCGGTTTGCGGGGAAGCCGGATTCTGTGGCTGTGCGGAGCATTACGGTGTTTATGCGGGAGGCTGTTGAGGGGGTGAGTTGAAGGGGGTGGGTTGGCGGAGGCGGGCGGTGTGCCCTGGGCCGGCCGACGTCACCGGCCGCTGCGCGGCTGCCCTGCGCTGCTCGCGGTACGCGGGGTCCGCGCGAAACTCGCTGCGCTCAGACACGCGCAGCCCTGATCCGCGTACCGCTGCGCTGCTCGGCGGTGCCTCAACGGCCAGCCCAGGGCACACCGCCCGCCTCCGCCGGTAAGGGCGGGGGTGATTTGTCCGCCGCCATCGCTGTGGCCAACGCGCAGGCCGTGGGCGTTCGAGGCGCGCGCAACCCCAGCGCAACACTGAGCCCGGTATGGGGTGTGGGCTGTGGCGACCCTTCTGCGCCGCCGAAGCGCGGAGCGTCAGGCGGATCAGGGCTGCGTGTGTTTGAGCCGTAGGCGAGTTTCACGCGGACCCCGCCTGGCGTGAGCACTGCAGGGAAGCCCGAAGGGCCGGCGCAGCGGGGTCGCCACAGCCCACACCCCATACCGGGCGGCCCCCCAAACAGCAAGCAACACAGCAAACAACAACTCAGTGATTGTCCCGAGGAATCCCAAACGTAGCGTGCACCTTCTGATACTTCACAGCAGGCTTGAGCACCATCCCTCCAGACAGCTCATCCACGATGCCCCGCTGAATCTCCTGCCATGGAGTTTGACTGGCCGGATACGGATACCCGCCCTGAGCGTCCAGCTTGGCGCGCCGACGAGCAAGCTCCTCATCCGGCACCAGCATATTGGCCGTGCGCTTCTTCAGGTCAATGCGCACTCGATCGCCCGTTTGAACCAGCGCAAGCCCGCCACCCGTCGCAGCCTCGGGTGAAGCATTGAGGATCGATGGCGACCCGGACGTTCCGGACTGCCGGCCATCGCCAATGCAAGGCAGCGCCGTAACGCCCTTCTTGATCAGGTACGAAGGCGCACGCATGTTCACCACCTCGGCAGCGCCCGGATAGCCCACCGGCCCCACGCCGCGCATGAACAACACACTCTTGGGATCGATTTTCATCTTCGGATCGTCAATGCGACGGTGATAGTCCTCCGGCCCGTCGAACACGATCGCCGTACCTTCGAATGCCATCGGATCGTTCGGGTCTTCGAGATAGCGCGAGTGGAATTCGGGCGTGATCACGCTCGTCTTCATGATGGCCGATTCGAAGAGATTGCCCTTCAGATTCAGGAACCCCGCGTTCTTCTTCATCGGCTTGTTGTACGGGAAGATGACCGTGCGGTCGCTCGTGAACTTGCCTTCGCAGTTGTCGATGAGCGTCTTGCCGTTGGCCGTGAGCGCTGGCTTGATTTTGCCCTGCGCGATCAATTCGGCGACTACTGCCGGAACGCCGCCCGCGCGGTAATAGTCTTCGCCCAGATACTCGCCGGCCGGCTGCAGATTCACGATCAGCGGGATTTTGTAGCCGAGCTTTTCCCAATCATCGGTCGTGAGCTCCACGCCGATGTGCCGCGCGATGGCAATCAGGTGCACCGGCGCGTTGGTCGATCCGCCGAGCGCGGAGTTGACCACGATCGCATTTTCGAAAGCTTCGCGCGTCAGGATGTCCGAAGGCTTCAAGTCTTCGCGCACCATCTCGACGATGCGCCTGCCCGTGTGATACGCCATCTCCTGGCGATCACGGTAGGGCGCCGGAATCGCAGCACTGCCGGGCAGCGTCATGCCGAGCACCTCGGCCAGCGAATTCATGGTCGACGCCGTTCCCATGGTGTTGCAATGCCCTGTCGACGGCGCTGACGAAGCGACGAGCTTCAGGAATTCCTGATAGCCGATCTCTCCTGCTGCCATCATCTCGCGCGCACGCCACACGATCGTGCCCGAGCCCGTGCGTTCGCCCTTGTACCAGCCGTTGAGCATCGGCCCCGAATTGAGCGCGATGGCGGGAATGTCCACCGTCGCGGCAGCCATCAATTGCGCCGGCGTCGTCTTGTCACAGCCGGTCGTCAACACCACGCCATCGATCGGATAGCCGTACAGCACTTCCACCAGCGAGAGATATTGCAGGTTGCGATCGAGTGCCGCCGTCGGGCGCTTGCAAGTTTCCTGGATCGGATGGATCGGGAACTCGAAAGCGATGCCCCCCGCATCGCGAATGCCTTCGCGCACGCGCTCGGCGAGCACCAGGTGATGACGGTTGCAGGGCGCGATGTCCGAGCCGGTCTGCGCGATGCCGATGATGGGGCGGCCCGACTGGAGCTCGTCGATCCCCAGGCCGAAGTTCATCGTGCGCTCCAGATAGAGCGCCGTCATGTCGGCATTGGCCGGATTGTCGAACCATGCCTGCGACCGCAGGCTGCCGGCGCGCACCGGCGCGGCAGTGGCTGAACTGGCGGAATTCTTCTTCGCGACCTTGGCGCTCTTCGTCGACTTCACAGTGTTCGCATTCTTTGAGTTGCTCGTCTTCTTCGATGTCATCAGCGCATTCCCTTCAGGGTCAGGTCCGCGTTCGGCAGTGCCGCGCAGTCTTCGATGTATTGCCGAATGATGTCGGCGAAGTTGTCGTGTGGATGCAAGCCCAGCCGGGCTGCGCGTGCGGCAGACGCGCCGCTTGGCCAATTGGCAACGATGCCGGCGATGCGCTCGTCGCGCTCGAAGCGAACACGGGCGCGCACGGCGGGTCCGGCCACCTCTTCGAGCGCGTCGAGCATGTCGCTGACGCGCACATTGATTGCCGGAAGATTGAGTGCGGTGCGGCCGCAGAACTCTTCCCGGCTGGCTTCATAGACGGCGATCAGCCCGTCGACCGTGCGCGACGGCGACGACATCGGATGCGACACATCGGGAGAAACCGGGCAGATCGCTTCGACCCCCGCCAGCGGCTCGCGGATGATGCCGCTGAAGAACGAAGATGCCGCGCCGTTCGGCCGGCCAGGACGCACCGTCACTGTCATGAGCCGTGCAGCGCGGCCATCGACATAGCCCTTGCGCGTGTAGTCGGCAATGAGATGCTCGCAAATCAGCTTCTGCGTGCCGTACGAAGTCTGTGGCGCCGGCAACGTGTCGTCGGCAACGATTTTCGGCAGCGGTACTGCAGGGTCGGGGCCGAACACGGCGACCGAACTCGAGAACATCAGGCGCGGCACCTTGCCGCCCGCATTGACACGCGCCCTGATCGCGTCGAGCAATGCCCGGGTGCTGTCCAGGTTGGAGCGCAGGCCCAGGTCGAAGTCGAGCTCGCATTCGCCCGAGACCGCCGAAGCCAGGTGGAAAACGCCGTCAAAGGGTTCGTCGCGTAGCGCGTCGGTCTGCGTGAGCAATGGGCCGGTGCGTGCCTCGACGCGTGCGTCGGCGAGCAGGTCGGCGGGTGGCGGTGCGATGTCGGTCAACACCAGGCGCTCGATGCGCTGGCCCGCCAGCGTGCCGCGGGCAAGCAGCGCCCTTGCGAGGCGCGCGCCGACGAAGCCGCCGCCTCCGGTGATCATCAGTTTCATGCAGTCTCCTTCATTGCTTTCCCTTTCGGGAGGTCGTGGGGTCCGCGGCGCGCACGGCCTTGACCGCGGCTTGCCGACGGCGGCCGTCGATGACGCCGCCCTCGATCAACCGCTGTTCGCCGCGGATCAGGTGTTCGTTTGCGTGAAGCCGCGCTGCGACAGGGTCGTGCGCCGCGATGGCCTCGAAGATGGCGCGATGTTCGCGCTGCACGGCCGTCATGAAGTCGGCGCGCCGGGCCTCGTTGCCACGTGTGATGCGCATGCCTTCGCGCAGGTATTGCTCGAGGAAGCCGAGCAGAAGCCGGAACTGCGGGTTGCCCGTCGATTCGCCGATCACCTGGTGAAAGGCAAGGTCCTCGGCGACGCCGTCCCGCCCTTCGGCCACTGCGGCGTCGATCGCCGCAAGTGCCCGGCGCAAGGCGGCAATCTGACCTCGGGTGGCGCGCTCGGCCGCGAGTGCCGCGATCTCGCCTTCGAGCACGCGCCGCACTTCCACCACATGGACGACCGACTGGACCGAAGTCAACACTGCGGGATCGAAGGCAAGCGGCTGGTTGACCGGGCGCGGCGCCACATAGACGCCCGAACCTTGCCGCGACTGAACCATGCCCTTGGACTTGAGTTGATGCACCGCCTCTCGCACCACGGTGCGCGAGACGCGGTGCGCGGCGGCGATCTGCTGCTCGGTCGGAAGCCGGTCGCCTGCCTGGAGCGTGCCGGATTCGATCTGCTCGCTCAACAGCACGGCCAACCGGTCCGACAGCCGATCGACGATCAGCGGAAGGGGCTGGGTGGGTGAGGGCGCCGGAGGCCGCCCGGCGATGGGAGATGTTTGCACGGTGATACGGTGATCATACAAATTTGCAGGGGTTAATGCCTAACGGTTTGCCCTGATGCGCGAGCTTGTCTCAATGCCAATACTGCGCGGTTGCGACGCAAGGCCTTCATGCCTTGCGTGATCCGCGTTTTCTGCGAACTCCGAGGACTCCAGTGCATGGCAAGTGTCACGATCCAGGCGGTCAAGAAGAATTTCGGCGAAGTGCCCATCCTGCATGGCGTGGACATCGACATACGCGACGGCTCCTTCACAGTGCTGGTGGGTCCCTCGGGCTGCGGCAAGTCGACGTTGCTGCGCATGATCGCCGGGCTGGAGGAAATCAACGGCGGTGAAATCCGCATCGGCGACCGGCGAGTCAACGACCTGCCGCCGAAGGAGCGCGACATCGCGATGGTTTTCCAGAACTACGCGCTCTATCCGCACATGACCGTGCGCGACAACATGGCCTTTGCGCTTGCGCTGGCCAAGATGGACAAGGCCGCCATCGAGCAGAAAGTCGGGCGCGCAGCCGAGATCCTCGCGCTGACGCCGTTGCTCGGACGTTACCCGCGCCAGTTGTCGGGCGGGCAGCGCCAGCGCGTGGCGATGGGCCGGGCGATCGTGCGCGATCCGCAGGTTTTCTTGTTCGACGAGCCCTTGTCCAACCTCGACGCCAAGTTGCGCGTGGCCATGCGCAGCGAGATCAAGGAGCTTCACCAGCGGCTGAAGACGACTTCCATCTATGTCACGCACGACCAGATCGAGGCGATGACGATGGGCGACAAGATCGTCGTGATGCGCGACGGGCGCATCGAGCAGACGGGCAGTCCGCTCGATCTCTACGACCATCCGGCCAACCAGTTCGTCGCAGGTTTCATCGGCTCTCCGGCGATGAACTTCCTGCCGGGCACCTTGCGCCGCAGCGGCGGCGCGGCGCGGGTCGAGCTCGCGGACGGCACGCAGCTCGATGCACCGCTGCGATCCGGCGGCGCCGACGGACAGGCTGTGATCTACGGCACCCGGCCCGAGCACCTGAGCCTTTCGGACAACGGCGGCATTCCTTCGCGCGTGGTCGTGATGGAGCCGACCGGCATGGACACCTTCGTCGCCTGCCGCCACGAAGGCGCCGAGATTTCCGCGGTCTTCCGCGAGCGCTACGACTTCGCGCCAGGGACGACCATCCACCTGCAGCCCGATCTGCAGCGCGCACACCTTTTCGATGCAGGCACCGGCCAGCGGCTGGTGGCTTGAGGTTCTTTTCTGGCCCGTTCAACACAGGAGACATGAATGAGTGACTTCAATCGCCGCGAGATTCTCAAGAGCTCGGCAGGCATTGCCGCTGCCGCTTCGCTCGGCGTCGGCACCGCGATCTTTTCGCCGCTCGCGAATGCCCAGACCGTGACCTTCAAGCCCGAGAAGGGCGCCAAGCTGCGGGTGCTGCGCTGGAGCCGCTTCGTGCAGGGAGACATCGACGCCTACATGGCGAACGTGAAGAAGTTCAGCGATGCAACCGGCGTCGAAGTGCGCGTGGACAACGAAGGCTGGGAAGACGTCCGCCCCAAGGCCGCGGTGGCCGCCAATACCGGTGCGGGCCCCGACATCATCCTGTCGACCAACGATGACGCGAACCTCTATCCGGACAAGCTGCTCGACGTCACCGATCTGGCGGAATATCTCGGCAAGAAATACGGCGGCTGGTATCCGGCCGGCGAACTCTTCATGCGGCCGGATGGCAAGAAGTGGATCGGCCTTCCGCTCGGCGCGGCAGGTTCGCTGATGGTCTATCGCGAAAGCATGGTCAAGGCGGCCGGCTTCGACAAGTTCCCGACGAACACCGACGATTTCCTGAAGCTCTACAAGGCGCTGAAGGACAAGGGCATCCCCGGCGGCATGGCGCTCGGCAACGCGACGGGCGACGCTACATGGACCAACTGGCTGATCTGGTCGTTCGGCGGCAAGCTGGTCGACAAGAACAACAAGGTCATGCTCGACAGCCCTGAGACGCTCAAGGCGCTTGAGTATTCGAAGGAGCTGTACGCCAACTTCATTCCGGGCACGCTGTCGTGGCTGGACCCGAACAACAACAAGGCTTTCCTCGACGGACAGATCAGCCTCACGAACAACGGCATTTCAATCTACTACGCGGCCAAGAACTCGCCCGATCCGAAGCTCAAGGAAATGGCTGCGGACATCAACCATGCCGTGTTCCCGATCGGCCCCGTGGGTGTGCCGACGGAATCGCATCTGTTCTTCAATCAGATGATCATGAAGTACACGAAGTACCCGCAGGCGTCCAAAGAATTCCTGCGCTTCATGATGGAGCGGCCGCAGTTCGACGACTGGCTGAAAGGCGCGGGCGGCTATGTCGCGCAACCGCTTCGCGCGTACGAGGCCAATCCGATCTGGACCTCGGATCCGAAGAACACGCCTTACCGCGATTCGGTCAAGAACCTTCGTCCAGCCGGCTACGAAGGCAAGCTGGGCTATGCGTCCGCGGGCGTCGCGGCTGACTTCATCATTCCGAACATGGTGGCTGAAGCGGCCAGCGGCTCCAAGACGCCCAAAGAGGCGATGGAGCGCGCCCAGAAGCGCGCCGAGCGCTACTACAAGGTCTGACGCAAGGTGTGACGCAAAGTCTGACGCGCACGCCCGCCTCGATGACGACACCACTGGCCCGGCTGCAGAACAGCCGCAACGCTCTCGGCTTCCTGTTCATGTTGCCGGCGGCGGTGCTGCTGCTGATGTTCCTGACCTATCCGCTCGGCCTGGGCACCTGGCTGGGGTTCACCGATACCAAGGTGGGCCGCGGAGGCGAGTGGATCGGTCTGGAGAACTACATCTTTCTCTGGAACGATGCGGTCACGCGGCTGGCGCTCTTCAACACGCTCTTCTACACAACGGTGGCGAGCGTGTTCAAGTTCTTCCTCGGCCTGTGGCTGGCGGTGCTGCTGAACAAGAACATCCGCTTCAAGACCTTCTTCCGGGCCGTCATCCTGCTGCCCTACATCGTGCCGACCGCACTGTCGGCGATTGCCTTCTGGTGGATCTACGACTCGCAGTTCTCGATCGTCAGCTGGGCGCTGGTCAAGATGGGGCTGATCGATCATTACATCGACTTTCTCGGCGACCCCTGGAATGCACGCATGGCGGTGATCGCCGCCAATGTCTGGCGGGGAGTGCCATTCGTGGCGATCACGCTGCTGGCTGGCCTGCAGACCATTTCGCCTTCGTACTACGAGGCATCGGCCATCGATGGCGCAACGCCCTGGCAGCAATTCCGGCATGTCACGATGCCGCTGCTGACGCCGATCATCGCGGTGGTCATGACCTTCTCGGTGCTGTTCACCTTCACCGACTTCCAGCTGATCTACGTCATCACACGCGGCGGTCCGCTCAATGCAACGCACCTGATGGCGACGCTGTCGTTCCAGCGTGCGATTTCAGGCGGCGCGCTGGGCGAGGGTGCGGCGATCGCGATTGCGATGGTGCCCTTCCTCCTGGCTTGCATCATGTTCAGCTTCTTCGGCTTGCAGCGCCGGGCCTGGCAGCAAGGGGGGTCCGACAAGTGAACTCGCCCCCAGTCTGCGCGCACTTCGTGTCGCTTCGCCAACCCCCTGCCGGGGGCAATACCGGCGGCCCGACTAAGCCGGTTCCGCGGTATTTCTTGAAGGGACCTGTGAAGGGTCAGGGAGTGGGGCCATGAAAGGTGGTCAGATTGATGTGGTCGGCATGGGCTACCTGGAGTCCATTCCGCGCAAGATGGTGACGGTCTACCTGCCGCTGCTGGTTTTCCTCATCGTGCTGCTGTTCCCGTTCTACTGGATGGCGATCACCTCGGTGAAGCCCGACGCCGAGCTGCTGTCGCGCGAAGGCAATCCTTTCTGGGTGATCGCGCCGACCATCGGGCACTTTTACAAGCTGCTCTTCGAGACTTCGTATCCGCAATGGCTGTGGAACACGCTGATCGTCTCGGTGGTGTCGACCTTCTTCTCGCTCGCGGCATCGGTGTTTGCCGCCTACGCCATCGAACGCCTGCGCTTTCGTGGCGCGCGGCATACGGGGTTGGCGATCTTCCTGGCTTACCTGGTGCCGCCGTCGATACTTTTCATTCCGCTGGCGAGCGTCGTCTTCAATCTGGGGCTCTTCGACACACGCTGGGCGCTGATCCTGACCTACCCGACCTTCCTGATTCCGTTCAGCACGTGGCTGCTGATGGGCTATTTCCGATCGATCCCAGCGGAACTGGAGGAGTGCGCGCTGATCGACGGCGCCACGCGCTGGCAGATCCTCGTGAAGATCGTGCTGCCGCTCGCAGTGCCGGGCTTGATCTCGGCGGGCATCTTCGCTTTCACGCTGTCGTGGAACGAGTTCATCTATGCGCTGACCTTCGTTTCCTCGTCGGAAATCAAGACGCTGCCGGTCGGTGTCGTGACCGAGCTCGTGCAGGGTGATGTCTACCAATGGGGGCCGTTGATGGCCGGGGCGCTGCTGGGCTCGTTGCCGGTGGCCTTCATCTATTCGTTCTTTGTCGAGTACTACGTCTCGGGGCTTACGGGGTCGGTGAAGGAGTGACGCAGGGCCGTATCCCTGCCGGAGCTATCCGCCGGCAGCATGGCGCCCTCGCTGCGCGCCTAGCCTGTCGTTGTCGAGATATTGCGCGAGGGTCTGTCCAAGGCGAAAGCTGATCCCGGGGGACGTAGGGAATGGGTTCAGGCATTGCTCTTCGCTCCCCGACGAGACGCTGTCTGGATTTCGCTTTCCAGCGCCGCAAGGTCGTGCTGTGGTGCGGCCAAGGTGGCGAGAGCGTCGTGACGCTGGATCAGCCACAGCGCCGTGCCGTAGACCCCGACAGACACTGTCGGATCGCCTTTTTCCATCTTGGCGAGCGTAGGGACAGAGACGTTCAGACGCGTTGCCCAACTTCGGAGCGACTGCTTGCGCCGCTTGCGTGCAAGCGCAAGATCGGAGCCGAGCTGAGTCAATGCGACAGCGACGGCTGAAGGAAGTGTTTCGATGGCATCGGAGTTCCGCGGCATGAAACTATTTTTTCACAAAGGACGTGATTTGGCTAAGGATAGATATCGACCGACCACATCATCGGGGCTCGGGAACACGGCCGAATTCGCTTTATCGAAGCTTTTGCCGGCCGGAATTTCTCGTGTCTGGAGGCCGGCAGGAGGTGTGTGATGAAGCGACTCAAGCATTGGCAGGACGTGGTGAATGCGCTGCTTGGCGTTTGGCTGGTCTTGTCCCCCTGGATCGTGGGCTTCCAGAGCGAAAGGACCCCCACCGCGAACGCCGTCGTGGTGGGCGTGGCGCTGATCGCGGCTGCGCTCGGAGCCATGATCGTGCCGCGCGCCTGGGAAGAATGGATCGAGTGCGCGCTCGGCGCCTGGCTGGTGATATCGCCGTGGGTGCTGGGCTTCAGCACGATGCGAGATCCGATGCTCTCCACGGTGATCAGCGGCATCGTCGTCGCGGTGCTGGCGCTCTGGACGCTGACGACCGACAAGGACTACAGCGGCTGGCTGAACCGCGCCGCGCATTGAACTGAAAGACGCGGCGGGAGCCCTGCGGAGGCGGCCCGCCGCGAGCGTCTTTGCAACGACGAGGATCGACAGGGGGGTAGTAGTGCCTGCGCTCAGGCCTCGTCACAGAGCCGGCGGACCTCGGGCGGAATCGGCACTGCGCGGATGCCGCCGCCTTCGCGCCTGGCGGCGAAAATGCGCACCTCGTCGCATTCGAGGATCAGGTCTTCGCCCCGCGTCACGCGATAGCGTTGCACGAAGCTCTTCTCGCGCCACTCGGGAATCGTGACCGCAATGCTCAACGTGTCGCCATAGCTGGCGCTCTTGACGAAGCGCGTGTGCGTGTCGACCAGCGGCGTGCCGATAACGCCGAGCGTCTGGGCCGTCTCTTCCCAGCGCGGCACGCCGCGTTCCGCAAAAAAGTGGCGCGACGCCGCATCGATCCAGCGAAAGAAATTGGGAAACCAGACGATGCCGGCCGGATCGCAATCGCCGAATTCGACCCGCACGGTGTAGGTGACTTCGATGCTCATCAGTTCATTCTCGTCGGGAGCCACAGCGCAATGATCGGGAATGCGATGAGGATGATGAGGCGCAGGATGTCGGTCAGGATGAACGGCAGAACGCCCTTGAAGATCGTCGTGAAGCTCACATCCTTGACCACGCTCTTGATGACAAACACGTTCATCCCCACCGGCGGATGGATCAGCCCGAGCTCCACGGTCATCACGATGATGACGCCGAACCAGATCGGGTCGAAGCCCAAATGCACGATCACCGGAAAGATGATCGGCACCGTCAGGATGATCATCGCCATGGCGTCCATCAGGCAGCCCAGCACCAGGTACATCAGCATGATGAGCGCCAGCACGCCGTAGCGGCCGATGCCCAGACTGGTCAGGAATTCGGTGAGCTTCTGCGGGCTTTGCGTGATCGTCAAAAAGTAGCCGAACAGCAGCGCGCCGATCAGCACCGTGAACACCGCTGCCGCAGTGCGCGTGGCTGACAGAAGGGCTTCGCGGATCTTCGGTCCGTCGAGCTTGCGCCGCAGCACGCCCAGGATGAAAGCGCCGCTCGCACCCACGCCGCCAGCCTCGGTTGGCGTGAAGAAACCGCCATACAGCCCGCCGATCACGAAGATGAAAAGCACCAGCGGCGCCCACACGTTCTTGAGATCGGCCACGCGCTCTGCCCATGGCTTGATCTCGCCGCCGGGGAGCCACGTCGGCCTGAAGCGCACGATGAGCGCGATGGTCATCACATACATCGCCATCGCCAGAATGCCGGGAATGATCCCCGCCATGAAGAGCTTGCCGATGTCCTGCTGCGTGAGGATCGCGTAGACCGCCAGCACTGTCGATGGCGGAAGGATGGCGCCCAGCGTGCCGCCCGCGGCGATGACGCCTGTGGAAAACGACTGCGGGTAGTTGAAGCGACGCATCTCCGGATACGCCACGGCCGAGAACGTGGCAGCCGTTGCCACCGACGAGCCGCAGATGGCCGCAAAGCCGCCGCAGGCCAGCACGGTCGCCACGCCGAGGCCGCCGCGCAGGTGGCCGATCATTGAGTTGGCGGCCTTGAAAAGCTCGCGGCTCACACCCGACACCGAGACCAGCGACCCCATCAGCATGAACATGGGAATGACGCCGAAGGTGTAGTCGGTCACCGTGCGCATCGAAGTCTGGCCGACCAGCTTGAGCGCAGGGCCGGGGCCGACGATCCACGCGTAGCCGGTGACTCCCACCAGTCCCATGGCCATGCCGACCGGCACCCGCAACAACATCAACGCGAAAAGAACAAAGAAGCCGAGAACGGCAATCGCGTCAGTGCTCATTCATCAGCTTTCATTTCCGGCTTCTCGTCGTGGAGCAACTCAGGATGGAAGATCAATCGATAGGTGCGGATCGCGATCAGCACGACCGCCGAGACATCGCCGAGCCAGGCCACCGCATAGAACGGCCAGGTGGGGATGTTCATGTCGTAGGTCAGCACATGGTCGACATAGGTGCCGCGGACCTTGTCGAACAGCGTGGCGGTCTGCACCGCGACCACGAACAGCAGCACCAGCGTGGCGAAGACATCGATCCAGCGCTTCATGCGCGGGCTGGCCGCTGTCCACACGAGGTCGACCGTGATGTGGCCGCCCCGGTAGCTCGTCGCGGCAATGCCCCAGAAGATGAGGATGCCCAGCAGCATGCGTCCGAAGTCGTAGGCGTCGGGGATCGACGTGTCGAAGAACTTGCGCAACACCACCGCCACGAAGATATTGAGCGCGACGATGCCGACAAACATGGCCGCGAGCCATTCGATCCCGTTGATCAGCTTGTCGCTCAGCATCCCTTTCATAGGCGCCGGCGACGGCATGTCGTCCCGGCCCGCCATCACAAGGCAGCTTTGTTCTTGACGAGGTCGGCTTTGAGCGAATCGAGCACGGCCTTCGGATCCTGTCCGACCTTCTTCACGCCTTCAGCCCACTGCGCTTCGACGGGCGCGGTCGCCTTGCGCCACGCGTCGAGCTGTTCGGGCGTGAGCTTGTAGATCTCGTGGCCGGCCTGCGAGCCGATCTTCGCGCGGCCGCCATATTCGAAGTCGGCCCATGGCGCGGCCACCTTCTCGGCCCACTCGCTGGTGCAATGGTCGTCGATCACCTTCTTCTGCGCGGGCGACATGCTGTCGTATTTGCTCTGGTTCATGGCCCACACGAAAGGCGTGACATAGAGCGGAACATCCATGTGATAGCTCACCACCTTGTCGATGCCGAACAGCCCGATGGAGCCCCACGGGAAGGTGATGGCGTCGGCGACGCCGCGCTCCAGCATGTCGCGCGATTCGGGCGCCGAGGCTTGCACGTTGGTGCCGCCGAGCGAAGTGACCATCTGGCCGATGGTGCTTGTCGCAGGGCGAATCTTCATGCTCTTGATGTCGGTCGGAAGCACGATCTTCTTGCGCGCATGGAAGGTGCCGGGGTCATGCACGAAGGCGAAGCAGAACTTGACATCCTTCATCTCCTTGGCGGCGTACTGCCGGTACCACGTGTCGATGGCGACCGTGCCGCCCTTGGCGTTGGCAAAGAGGAAGGGGAGCGATGCGCCCGCCATGATCGGGAAGCGGCCCGGCTGGTAGCCGGGGTTGATGTAGGCGAAGTCCGCGATGCCGTCGCGCGCCATGTCGTAGTGGTCGAAAGCCTTGCCGAGCTGCTCCGATGGGAACAGCGTCGCGGTGATCGTGCCGTTCGACGCCTTCTTGATGTCATCGGCCCATGCCTGCAGCGATGGATTCAGCGGATGCTGCGCCGGCACCCAGCTGGACAGCTTGAGGTTGACCGGCTTGTCCTGTGCATGGACCGGTGCGGCGGCGAGCGCCAGCGCGGCCGAAAGCGCCAGCACGGYGCGCGCGGCGGCCGAAGTCACGAAGCGGGTTGTCGACATGGGTGTCTCCTTACGGTTGTTGTTGGTTGGGTGGCGGTCGGCACTCTGCGGTTGCCGACTTTGTGCGGTGCGGAATCGGTTATTTTTTATAAGAGTCGGTGATTGCGTAAATCGGCGTTTACCTTGAGAGACTTGTCTCAGTGCGCGCGAGGCGCGGCGTTTGGCGTGCGCTTCATCCATCGGATCGGTTGCGGCTTGACGGGACGCGGCGCTGCGCCGTGGCGCACCAGCGTGGCATCGAGCGCGATGCCGGCATCGTCCGCGAGCGCGGCTTCGCGCGCTGCCGCGATGGCCGTGGCGCGCGAGGCCGGCAAGCCCTCGGGCAGCGGCGCGATGGCCAGATGATCGATGACGTGCAGCAGATTGTTCTTGCCGCGCTCGTTGGCGCTGCCATAGCCTTTGATGAGCCGGCCACAGAGTGCGATCTCATGCCCCAGGCGCCAATGCGTGCGCGTGCCCTCGACCACCGCCCCGAGCCAGCGTTCGATCAGTGCCTGTTCCTGCGCGAATCGCTGTCCGCGTCTGCGCAGCCAACGCAGGGACGCCAGCAAGCGCAGCGAGGCCATGCCGAAGACTGAATGGCTGCCCACCTTGAGAGGCAACGCCCAAGGCGCCGAACGGCGCCGATCCCACGCGGTCACGCGGTCAGCCAGCGAAGTCGGCAGCAGGGCCGCGAACTCCGGAGCGCCCGGCTTGAAGTGGTCGTAGACCTTGACGATGTCGTCCTCGCCGGCCTTCACTTCATCGCGCACGCGCCGCGAGCGGCTTGCGCGGCTCTTGAGTTCGGCCACCCGAACGATGTCGTCGAAGGCCATCCACAACGCGAGCCAGCGTGCCATCTCGCGCGTGACGGCGAAGCCCTGTGCACCCGCCGGATCGGCAGCGCGCTCGGCGGCGAGCACCCGCTGAAGGCGCTCGACGTAGAGATCGGCGTAGCGCGCATCCTGATAGTCGAGAACGCGTGCATGGCCCAGCGCCAGCATCTCGTGCACTGACGGAGGGAACAAACTCGCCACCGATGAGGACAGCGCCTTGGCGCCCGGCGCCTCGTCTCCGCTGGAGGCCAGCAGGCTCGTGATCATCGCGGCGTGCTGGCGCGGTGCGTTGACCGCGTCGAACGCCTTCGAGAACCCACGCAGACTGGCCGCCGCCATCTTGCTCACCTTCTCGGGCGCGCTGGTGTCCCCACCGCGCACGACGCGCTCATAGGCTTCGCGCGGAAAGGGAAAGAGCCCGCTCCCTGCGATCGCGCCCAGCATGACTGCGCTGACGACGGTGCCCGCTTCGCGTGCCGCCGCGCCCATGTCGAAAACGTGGTGCTCGCGGCTGAAAGCTTTCACGACATCCAGCAGTCTTTGCCCATCGGCGCGGCCGTCGCCGGGCTGCATGCGTTCGGCGGTGGTCAGCGTGCGATTCGACGAGGTGATGACGATGGTTCGCTCGGGCGCGCTCATGCCATTGCCGATCTGTCGCGTGGTCTCCAGCAGCTCCGAAGAGATGATGGCGTCCAGCGCGCCTGGCACCGGGCTCAGGCTGAAGACAGGCCGGCGCCCCGCGAGCTCGGCCAGCGGCACCGGAAAGACTTCGACGTAATAGGTGGTCGCGCCCGTACGCTGCGCCACCCCGGGAATCGACGTGCTCTGCGCCGCATAGCCAGCATGTCGCGCCGTATCGACGAGCCATTCGGTCAGCACGCCGCCGCCTTCGCCACCTAGGGCGCAGATCAGGAGGCTGACGGGTTGTGTGCGATTCATCGTCTTCATGCCGGTTGGAGTGCGCGTACCAGCGTGCCGCGCAGCGAATGCAGCAGCCTTTCGTGCCACTTGGGGTTCTGCACCACTTCGGCGCGATAGAAGCTCGGGCACAGCGCGGCGGCGTGCGCGTTGGCGCCGCACAAACCACAGCCCACGCAGCCGTCGATGACCACGGCGACGGGATCGACCTTCAGCGGGTCGGGGTTGTCCTTGATCGTGAGCGTCGGGCAGCCCGACAGGCGGATGCATGCGTGATCGCCGTTGCACACGTCCTCGTCGACGCCGTATTTCACGCGCACCACGCGCTCGCCCTTCTTGAGCAGGCTTGCGATCCACGGCTTGATGCGGCGCTGGCGCTCCAGTTGGCATTCGCCCTCGGCGATGATGACCTTCAGCCCGTTGAAGTCGCTCGTGAAGGCTTCGTTGAGCGTCTTGCGCATCTTGTCGACGTCATAGGTGTGAACGGTGCGCAGCCATTGCACGCCCAGGCCCTTGAGCGTCGACTCGATGGTCTGGTTCTTGTCGACCAGGCTCTGCTGCTTGTCGATGGCCCGCTCTTTCACCTCGTCGTCCGGCGTCGAGATGATGTCCTGCGTGCCCGTCGCCGAGGTGTAGCCATTCTTGAAAATAAGCAGCACCGCGTCATCGCCGTTGAAGAGCGCGCTCTGCACCCCGGTCAGCAGCCCGTTGTGCCAGAAGCCACCGTCGCCCATGATCGAAAGCGCCCGGCGCTGCATCATCGGCGACACACCGGCTCGGCTTGCGAGGCTCATGCCGTAGCCGAGGATCGAGTGGCCCATCGAGAAGGGCTCGAAGGTGCCGAACGCGTGGCAGCCGATGTCGGCGGCGATGTGCACCGGGCCGCTGTCCTGCTGCGCCAGCTTGAGCGCGGCAAACACAGGTCGCTCGGGGCAGCCAATGCAGAAGCTGGGCGGGCGGATGGGCAGCGGTGACTCCAGCGACTTCGCCACGGCTGCGCGGCGGTCGCGATTCCCGGTCAGCCATTCCGCGGCGGAGTCTTGCGCATGTTCCGGCAGATAGCGCGCCGCGAATTGGCCAAGTCCGGTCGCCAGCACTTCGACGCCGTATTCGCCGGCGGCCGGCAGCATGTCGCAGCCATGCAGCGGCGTCTGGATGTCGCGCCGGCGGAGCAGGGTGGCGATCTCCTGCTCGATGTATTCGGGCTGGCCTTCCTCGACCACCAGCACCGCGCGTTTGCCCGCGCAAAAGTCCGCCACTTCTTCCGGCACCAGCGGATAGGCGACGTTGAGCACCAGCAGGGGAATGGCGGTGGCGCCGAAGGCATCCGCCAAGCCGAGTTGCTGAAGACTGCGAATGAGCGCGTTGTAGAGCCCGCCTTGCACGACGATGCCGAGGTCGGCGTGCGTGCCGGGGATCAGCTCATTGAGCTTGTGTTCGGCGATATAGCGGCGTGCGGCCGGCAACCGTTCTTCGCCCTTGAGCTTTTCGTGGCGAAATGTCACCGGCGGATGCGCGAGCCGCATGTAGTCGAAGCCGGCCGGTTCATCGATCAACGCGCGCTTCGAGACGGCAGGCGGCAGGTTGTCCTTGCATTCGAAGCTGCCGCGCACATGGCAGGTGCGAATGCGCAGTTCCATCATGCAGGGCATGTTCGAGTGTTCGGAGAGGCGGAAACCGTGCTCGACCATGTTCACCATCACGCCAAGGTCGGGCCGTGGGTCGAGCAGGCACATGCTCGACTTGAGCGCGTAGGCGTGCGTCCGCTCCTGGATGACGGAAGCACCCTCGCCGTAGTCTTCGCCGACGACGATCAGCACGCCGCCTTTCACGCCCGGCGACGACAGGTTGGACAGCGCATCGGCCGCCACATTGGTGCCGACGATCGACTTCCACGTCACCGCGCCGCGCAGCGGGTAGTGGATCGACGCACCGAGCATCGCAGCCGCTGATGCCTCGTTCGAACAAGCTTCCACGTGGACCCCGAGCTCGTCCATATACGGCTTGGCCTGCACCATCACGTCGAGCAGGTGCGACACGGGCGCTCCCTGGTAGCCGCCGACATAGGCCACGCCCGATTGCAGAAGGCCCTTGGTGATGGCGAGGATGCCCTCGCCATGAAACGTATCGCCTGCACCGAGGCGCAAGGCCTCGATTTCCTTGCTGAATGAAACTTCCAAGAGACTTGACTCCGATCGCGTTGAAATTGCTGCCGCTGTCTGCGCCGCTGTTTGCACCGCTACTTGCCGGCCGATGGTTTCGGCGCGCCGGGAAAGCGCGCGATGTAGTAGGCGAGCGTGTCGAGGTCGTCCGACGGAATCGGCCTCACGGCCTCGGCCATCGCCTGCGTGTAGCCCGGGCGCTTGCCCGATTGAAATTCGTGCAGCGTGAGCTTCAGGTAGTCCTCGCTCTGTTGCGCGATGCGCGCCACCTGCTGGCCGCCGCTCAGATCCGCGCCATGGCACATCACGCAGCGAAACTCCTGCGAGAGCGCCTGGCCGCGCGCCATGCGCGCGGCATCGGGCGGCGTGGCCGGTGCAGGTGGAGGCACCGGCGGCAGCGTCGCGATGAAATCCGAGAAGCCCCGCATGTCCTGGTCCGTCATGCCCTTGGCAATGGCCGACATCGCCTCATTGCTGCGCCGGCCTTCGCGAAACAGAAAGAGCTGCGTGATCGCATAGAACGAATGCTGGCCCGCTAGCGATGGCGTCCCCGCCATCTCGCTGCGGCCATTGGCGCCATGGCAGGCCGCGCACACGCTTGCGAAGCGCTGCGCATAGCTGCCTTGCGTGGATGCCGCGCCTTGCGTCCCCTGGGCGCTTGCTGCCAGAGCCGCAAGCCCCAGGAGCGCCATGGCCCCCGCCCTGATCGCCGGTTGCGCCAGCCTCCTCATCGGCCGCCGTAGCTGATGCGATAGATCGCACCCGCGTGGTCATCGCTCACGAGCATCGAGCCGTCCTTGAGTACGAGGAAATCGACCGGTCGCCCGAGGTATTGGTTGTTCTCGACGAAGCCCGTCATGAAGGGCTCGACCTTGGCGCCGCCCTTGCCGTCAGGCCATGCCACGGCGATGTCGGCGTACTTCTTCGAGCGGTTCCACGGGCCATGGCGTGCGATGAACATCGCGCCCTGGTACTTCTTCGGGAACATCTTGCCGTCGTAGAAGACCAGTCCCAGTCCGGCCACGTGCGGGCCGAGCAGCGCCGCGGGCTTCACGTAGTCGTCACAGCTCTTGCCCCAGCCGAACTCAGCGTCGAGGATGTTGCCCTGATGGCAATATGGATAGCCGAAATGCTGGCCGACCTTCGTCAGGTGATTGAGCTCATCGTTCGGCAGGTCTTCGCTGAACCAGTCGCGCCCGTTATCGGTGAACCAGAGGTCGCCCGTCTTCGGATCGAAGTCGAAGCCGACCGTGTTGCGTACACCCTGCGCAATGGTCTCCACGTTGCTGCCGTCGAGGTTCATGCGAAAGATGCGTCCGTGCTGGTCGTCCGGCTCGCAGAGGTTGCAGGGTGCGCCGACGGCGTAGTAGAGCTTGTCGTTGTGTACGCGCAGAAAGCGCCAGCTGTGGTCCTGGCCGCCCGGCAGCTTGTCCGTGAGCACCACGGGCGTGCCGGGGTTGTCGAGCTTGTCCTCGATGTTGTCGTAGCGGTAGATGTGCGTGTTGGTGGCGAGATAGAGCGCGCCCTTGTGGTACGCGATGCCAGTGGCAAAGGGCATCTTGTCGATGAGCGTCTTGGGCTCGTGCTTGCCTTTTCCGGGGATCACGTAGACCTTGTTGCCGACGAACAGCGTGCTCACGAACACGTTGCCCTTGGCGCCTTCGCGCAGTTCGCGCGCGTCGAGCACGCCAGAGGCCCAGGTCTCCACCTTGAAGCCCGGCGGCAGCTTGAACTTGGCTGTAGGCAACTGGTCGGGTGCGGTCGGTATCGGGAAGGCCGGCACCGGCGCCAGACGATTGGCCGCGTCCGTCTTCGGACGCCCCTTGGCCCAACCGGGCTCGTCTGCCGGAGCTTGCTGGGCCGATGCGGCGGTTGCCGCGCAGAGCAAAGCGGCTATCACCGCGAACTGACGGATCGTGGCCATGTGGTGTCTCCTTCTCGTTGTGGGTTGGCTTGCGCCACCCGCCAGTGTGCGTTTGCAGCTGTGCGCGTTCAATAAAATAATCGAGCTAAGCAATATGAACGCCATGCATATCGACGCCATCGACCTCAACCTTCTGCGGCTGTTCGACGCCGTCTATCGAGCCCGCAGCGTCAGCCGTGCGGCCGAATCGCTAGGGCTCACGCAGCCCGCCGCGAGCCACGGGCTGGGGCGCTTGCGTCTGCTGCTGAAGGACGCGCTCTTCATCCGGGCTCCGGGAGGCGTCGCGCCGACCCCGCGCGCCGAGCGGCTCGCGGTGGCGGTGCAATCGGCGCTGGGCATGCTCGAAGATGCGCTCAGCGAGCCCGATCGCTTCGAGCCCGCCGAATCGCGCAAGACTTTCCGCATCCACATGAGCGATATCGGCGAAGGCCGTTTTCTTCCGCTGCTGATGTCCCGGCTGGGCGAGTTGGCGCCGGGCGTGCGCCTGGAGACCTTTCCGCTGCAGCCCGGCGACATCGCGCCCGCGCTCGACAGCGGGCGTGTCGATTTCGCGTTTGGGTTCCTTTCGAAGGTGCGCGACACCCAACGCGCGGCGCTGCTGAAGGACCGCTACATCGTGCTCCTGCGCAAGGGCCATCCCTTCGCGCGATCGCGGCGCAATGGGCAGGCCATGCTGGAGGCCTTGCGCAAGCTCGAATACGTGGCGGTGCGCACGCACGCCGAGACGCTGCGCATCCTGCAACTGCTCAATCTTGAAGATCGTGTGCGCCTGACGACCGAGCACTTCATGGTGCTGCCGGCCATCGTCCGCGCGACGGACCTGGCCGTGGTGATGCCGCGCAACATCGCGCGCGGCTTTGCCGAAGAGGGCGGCTACGCCATCGTCGAGCCGGCGTTTCCGTTGCGCGACTTCACGGTGTCGCTGCACTGGAGCAAGCGCTTCGAGGCCGACCCTGCGAACCGGTGGCTGCGTCAGGTGGTCCGGGGTCTGTTCACGGAGGCGTAGGTGCTTAGGTGTTTACCCACCCCTTCCATACCAACCCCCACATAGCCGATATGGGCACGCATATATGCATATGCGGCTCCAAGGGACTAACTTCCGGTTGGCCCGATTTTTGAACGAGCATGAGCATGACACCGAGCACACAACCCATCCGCTTTTTCCACCACGGCCGGATCGTCGACATCAGCGGCGTCCACCCGACGCGCTCCGTGCTGGACTGGCTGCGCGAGGATGCTCGCTGCACCGGCACCAAGGAAGGGTGCAATGAGGGCGATTGCGGTGCATGCACCGTTGTGATCGGCGAACTGGCCGAACCCGGCGAAAAGGGCGCGATCGGCGGATTGCGGTTGCAGACCGTCAATGCCTGCATCCAGTTTCTGCCGACCTTGCACGGCAAGGCGCTGTTCACCGTCGAGGATCTCAAGGCGCAATGCAGCCAGGGCCGTGAGGCGCACGTGCACGACAAGCACCCCGTGCAGCGCCTGCATCCGGTGCAGCAGGCGATGGTCGACTGCCACGGTTCGCAATGCGGCTTCTGCACGCCGGGCTTCGTGATGTCGCTCTGGTCCACCTATGAGCACCATCAGGCCGATGGCACGCGGCCGACGCGGCAGCAACTGGCCGACGATCTTTCGGGCAACCTCTGCCGCTGCACCGGCTATCGCCCCATCCTCGACGCCGGTCAGCGCATGTTCGACCTGCCTGATGCGCGCCTGGACACCCAGCCTGTGGTGAAGGCGCTCAAGAGCCTGCAGCACGAGAGCACCTTCGAATACACCGCGCCCTTGGGCCAGCGCATGGACCACTTTCATGCGCCCACCACGTTGGCCGAGTTGGCGGCGCTGCGCATGGAAAAGCCCGCGGCGCAGCTTCTGGCCGGGTCGACCGATGTGGGCCTGTGGGTGAACAAGCAGTTCCGCGACCTGGGCGACATCATCTTCGTCGGCGATGTGGCCGAAATGAAGACCATCGAGGAGCGGGCCGACGAGCTTTATCTCGGTGCCGGCGCATCGCTCGAATCCGCCTTTGCGGCCTTGACGCGGCGTGTCCCCAGCCTGACCGACGTGTGGCTGCGCTTTGCCTCGCCGCCGATCCGCAATGCCGGCACCATCGGCGGCAACGTCGCCAACGGCTCGCCCATCGGCGATTCGCCGCCCGTGCTGATGTCCCTCGACGCCGAAATCGAATTGCGCCGGGGCGAGCACGTGCGCCGCATGCCGCTGCCCGATTTCTATGTCGACTACATGAAGAACCGCCTGCTGCCAGGCGAATTTGTCCAGGGGCTCGCGATTCCTCTCGCCGCGCTCCAGCGCCAGATCCGGGCCTACAAGATCAGCAAGCGATTCGATTGCGACATCTCCGCCCTGTGCGGCGGATTCGCGGTCACCCTGGACGGCGATGTCGTGAAGGAAGTTCGCCTGGCTTTCGGCGGCATGGCCGCGATCGTCAAGCGCGCCGCGCAGGCCGAAGCCGCCCTTGTCGGCAAGCCCTGGACACAGTCCAGCGTGAACGCCGCCAAGCTCGCGCTGGCGCAGGATTTCAAGCCCTTGACCGACATGCGGGCAAGCGCAGACTATCGACTCCAGGTGGCGCAAAACCTGCTGCAACGGCTTTGGCTGGAAACGCGCACGACCGATCCGTTGCCGCTCGAAGCGACCAGCGTCTGGAGCGTGATGCCGCACATCGTGGCGGAAGGAGCCTGAGATGAACAAGCCATTGGACCCGAACCTCCTCAAACCGGCTGAGGCTTTTGCCGACTACCTCACCAACACCGCCGCACGCATCGACGTGGGCGCGGAAGCCAAGGCGCATGACGATGGCGCGCGCGTGGGCATCAGCCGGCCGCACGAATCGGCGCGGCTGCACGTGGCCGGCGAGGCGACCTACATCGACGACATCCCCGAACTTGCGGGCACGCTGCATTGCGCGCTGGGTCTCTCGCCCGTGGCCAACGGCCGGCTCAAGGACATGAAGCTCGATGAGATTCGCAGCATGCCCGGCGTGGTGGCGGTCATCACCGCCGCGGACATCCCGGGCAGCAACGATTGCGGATCGATCGTGCACGACGACCCCATCCTCTGCAGCGGTGACATCCGCTACATGGGCCAGCCCGTCTTCGCCGTCATCGCCGAAACACGCGATGTCGCACGACGCGCCGCCGCCCGCGCTAAGGACGCGCTCGACATCGAGGCCGCGCCGCCCGTCCTGACGCCGCAAGAAGCGCATGCGAAAGAGCAGTACGTCGTGCCGCCGATGCACGTCGTGCGCAGCACGAACGAAGGCGGTGCGAAGGCGGCCATTGCCAGGGCGCCGCACCGGCTGAAGGCCGAGCTCGACGTCGGCGGCCAGGAGCAGTTCTATCTCGAAGGCCAGATCAGCTACGCCATCCCGAAGGAAGGCGGTTCGATGCATGTGTATTGCTCGACCCAGCATCCGAGCGAGATGCAGCATCTGGTGGCGCATGCGCTTCATCTGCATGCCAACGAAGTGCACGTGGAGTGCCGTCGCATGGGCGGGGGCTTCGGCGGCAAGGAATCGCAATCGGCGCTCTTCGCCTGCGTGGCATCCGTCGCCGCCAACAAGCTGAAGCGACCGGTCAAGCTGCGGCTGGACCGGGACGACGACTTCATGATCACTGGCCGGCGCCATTGCTTCTGGTACGAATATGAAGTCGGCTACGACGACGAAGGCCGCATCCTCGGCGCCGAGATCACGATGGTCTCGCGAGCAGGGCACTCGGCCGATCTCTCGGGTCCGGTAATGACGCGCGCCCTGTGCCACTTCGACAACGCCTACTGGCTGCCCAACGTGGCCATGCACGGTTTTTCGGGCAAGACCAACACGCAAAGCAACACGGCCTTCCGCGGCTTTGGGGGTCCACAGGGTGCCATTGCGATGGAGAACATCCTGGACACCGTGGCGCGTGAACTGGGGCGCGATCCGCTGGATGTGCGCCGGGTCAATTTCTACGGCAAGGGCGAGAACAACGTCACGCCCTACGGCCAGGTCGTGACCGACAACATCATTCATGAACTGGTCGACGAACTGGAGACCAGCAGCGACTACCGCGCGCGCCGCGAAGCGATTGCGGCTTTCAACGCCGCGAGTCCGGTTCTCAAGCGCGGCATCGCACTCGCGCCGCTGAAGTTCGGCATCTCGTTCAACGTCAAGCACTTCAACCAGGCCGGCGCGCTGGTGCACGTCTACACCGACGGCTCGATCCTCGTGAACCACGGCGGCACCGAAATGGGGCAGGGGTTGAACACCAAGGTGGCGCAGGTCGTTGCGCATGAACTGGGCGTGAGCTTCGAGAGCGTGAAGGTCACGGCCACCGATACGCAGAAGGTCGCCAACACCTCGGCCACCGCGGCATCGACCGGTGCCGACCTGAACGGCAAGGCCGCCCAGGATGCCGCCCGGCAAATTCGCGAACGCCTGGCCGCATGCGCGGCCGCACGCCACGGCGGCGACGCTTCGGCGGTGCGCTTTGCCAACGACAAGGTCGAAGTCAACGGTCGCACGCTGCCCTTCAGTACGCTGGTCGGCGAGGCCTACCTCGACAGCGTGCAACTGTGGTCCGACGGTTTCTACGCCACGCCCGGCTTGAGCTGGGACAAGGACAAGATGCAGGGCCGTCCCTTTTTCTACTATGCCTATGGCGCGGCGGTGAGCGAAGTCATCGTCGACACGCTGACGGGTGAATGGAAGTTGCTGCGCGCGGACATCCTGCATGACGCCGGCAAGTCGCTGAACCCTGCAGTCGATATCGGCCAGGTCGAAGGCGCCTTCATCCAGGGCATGGGCTGGCTGACCACCGAAGAACTGGTGTGGCACCCGAAGACCGGACTGCTGACCACGCATGCGCCCAGCACCTACAAGATCCCGACCGCGAACGATTGCCCGCCGGTGCTCAACGTGCGGCTTTACGAAGGCGAGAACTTCGAGGATTCGATCCACCGCAGCAAGGCCGTCGGCGAGCCGCCGCTGCTGCTGCCGTTCTCGGTGTTCTTCGCGATCCGCGACGCCGTGTCGGCAGCGGGCGAGCATCGCACCGATCCACCGCTGCGCGCGCCTGCCACCAGCGAGTCGATCCTGCGTGCGATCACCGCGGTGCAGAACGCGGCTGCCTGAGGGCGCTTTCATGTGAAAGCCGCGCTGTATAACTGCCCGCACCTACCAGACCTACGCGGGCAGCTATGAGAGACCAGGCGCTTCTAGACAAGATTGATCTTCATCTCATCAGGGTTCTTCACACCGTGTTGACCGACCGCAGCGTTTCGCGTGCCGCCATCCGATTGGGGATGTACCAGCCCGCCGTCTCCGCAGCCCTGAAGCGGCTGCGCGAGCTCTCGGGCGACCCGTTGCTGGTGCGCTCGGGCTCGGGCATGGTCCCGACCGATGCGGGTCTGCGGATGATCGAGCCGGCTGCCGCCATCCTGCGGTCCGCCGAGGTACTGTTCAGCGACGCGCGCGGCTTCGATCCGCAGACGGCCGCCACCACTTTTCGCATCGCGGCGAGCGACTACATGGACCCGCTCTTCCTGCCGCAACTGGTGGCGCAGATCAAGAGCCAGGCGCCGCTCTGCCAGATCGAGATCCATCCGCTGTCCTCGGATTCGGACTATCACGCGCATCTCTCGCTCGGGCAGGTCGACGTGGTGATCGGCAACTGGCTCAAGCCGCCGGAAGACCTGCACATGGCGCGGCTCTTCGGCGACGACATCGTCTCGCTGGTCAACAAGGACCATCCGGCTGTGCGCCGCGGATGGGACCTGGAAAGCTGGCTCTCGGCCGAGCACATCGCGCCGACGCCCACCCATCCGGGCGCGCGCGGGATCATCGACCAGATGCTCGACGACATGGGCCGGCAGCGCAACATCACAGCGCGCTGCGCGCACTTCGGGCTCATTCCGGACATCGTCGCGTCGAGCCTGCTGGTGCTGACCACCGGCCGCCAGTATTGCGAGCGCTTCCTCGACCGACTGCCGGTCGCGATCCTCGAATGCCCCGTGCCGCTGCCGCGCCTCATGTACTACCAGCTCTGGCATGAGCGCACCCATTCATCGAGTTCGGCGCGCTGGCTGCGCGAGCGGGCCAAGTCGGTAGCGGCGTCGTTGCGGCCCATGGCGGCCCCCGGCTCCGGCCCCGAATAGAACAGTTTTTCGCGCCGGCGTCGCGATCAAGACAACCCACGCCATCGACACACACAAGCACTCGGAGACAAGACGATGAACCGGACAGATCAGATGCTCGACCTCAGCGGGCAGGCCCCCCCACGCCACGCGGCCCCGCAGCAAGCCTCTGCCAAGGGCTGGGCGGAACGGATGTTCAAGCTTGAAGAACACGGCACCACCGTGCGCACGGAAATCGTGGCGGGCCTCACGACCTTCCTGACGATGGCCTACATCATCTTCGTGAACCCGTCGATCCTCGGCGACGCGGGCATGCCGAAGGACGCGGTGTTCGTTGCCACCTGCCTGATCGCCGCACTCGGCACCGGCATCATGGCGCTGTATGCCAACTACCCGATCGCGCTGGCGCCGGGCATGGGGCTCAACGCGTACTTTGCCTATGTGGTGGTGCTGCAGATGGGCTTCACCTGGCAGGCTGCGTTGGGAGCGGTGTTCATCTCGGGTTGCCTCTTCCTGCTGGTGACGGTGTTCAAGATCCGCGAGCTGATCATCAAGGGGATACCGCATTCGATCCGGATCGCGATCACGGTCGGCATCGGGCTCTTCCTCGCGATCATTGCGCTCAAGAGCGCGGGCATCGTCGCGCCTTCCAAGGCGACCTACGTCACGCTCGGTGATCTGCACACGCCCGAAGTCGTGCTGTCGACGCTGGGCTTTTTCCTGATCGTGGTGCTTGACCGGCTCAAGGTGCCCGGCGCGATCCTGATCGGCATCATCGCGGTGACGGTGCTGTCCTTCTTCTTCGGCGGCAACACCTTTCATGGTGTGTTCGCGGCGCCGCCGTCGATCGCCCCGACCTTCCTGCAACTGGACATCAAGGCGGCGCTGTCGGGCGGCATCCTGAACGTGGTGCTGGTCTTCTTCCTTGTCGAACTGTTCGACGCCACCGGCACGCTGATGGGCGTGGCGCGGCGCGCGGGCCTGCTGGTGCCGGGCAAGATGGACCGGCTGAACAAATCGCTTCTCGCCGACAGCGGCGCGATCTTTGCGGGTTCGCTGCTGGGCACGTCGAGCACGACCGCCTATGTGGAAAGCGCCGCGGGCGTGCAGGCAGGTGGCCGCACGGGGCTGACGGCGCTCACCGTGGCCGTGCTGTTCCTGGCGGCGCTGGTCATTTCGCCCCTGGCAGGTGCAGTGCCGGCGTATGCGACAGCCCCGGCCTTGTTCTTCGTGGCCTGTTTGATGCTTAGGGAATTGACCGAGCTGAATTGGGACGAAACCACCGAGACGATCCCCGCGGTCGTCACGGCGCTCACCATGCCCTTCACCTATTCCATCGCCAACGGCCTGGCGTTCGGCTTCATCACCTATGCGGCGCTGAAGCTGTTCACGGGCAAGGTCAAGGAGGTGCACTGGATGGTGTGGCTCATCGGCGGAGTCTTCCTCTTCAAGTTCATCTACATAGGCGGGTCATGAAGCGACCCCCAGGCTTTGCGCACTTCGTGTCGCTACGCCAACCCCCTCACCGGGGGCGACACCGGTGGCCCGGCGAAGCCGGTTCCACGGTGTCTCTGGACTGGAATTACCCGATTTCGGGGGTGTAATACGCGCATGAAAAGGCAGGCACAGCCATGAAAATCCACAGACTCCAACTTGCGCACATCACCAAGCGCTATCCGGCGGTCGTCGCCAACAGCGATGTTTCGCTCACGGTGGCGGCCGGCGAAACGCACGCGGTGCTCGGCGAAAACGGCGCCGGCAAGTCCACGCTGATGAAGATCATCTATGGCTCGGTCAAGCCGGATGAGGGCACGGTGATGTTCAACGGCCAGCCGGTGAACGTGCGCAACCCGCAGGAGGCGCGGGCGCTGGGCATCAGCATGGTTTTCCAGCACTTCAGCCTTTTCGACACGCTCACCGTCGCCGAAAACGTGTGGCTGGGCCTGGACAAGAGCCTTGCGCTGGCGGAAGTCGCGCGGYGGGTCGAGGCCAAGGCCGGCGAATACGGGCTGGACATCGACCCCTCGCGCCCGGTGCACACGCTGTCGGTCGGCGAGATGCAGCGGGTCGAGATCATCCGCGCGCTGCTGACGGACCCCAAGCTGCTGATCCTCGACGAGCCGACCTCGGTGCTGACGCCGCAGGCGGTGCAAAAGCTCTTCGTCGTGCTGAAGAAGCTGGCGTCCGAGGGCTGCAGCATCCTCTACATCAGCCATAAGCTGCATGAAATCCGCGAGCTGTGCACGGCCTGCACGGTTTTGCGCGGCGGCAAGGTGACGGGGGTCTGCAACCCGCAGAACGAATCCAACGAATCGCTCTCGCGCCTGATGATTGGCGCGGAGCCGCCGCCGCTCACGCACCGGCCGATCCATGCAGGTGCTGTGGCGCTCGAGGTCAAGCGCCTTTCGCTGGCGCGCGAGGATCAGTTCGGCGTCGATCTGGACGGGATCTCGCTGGACGTGCGCGCCGGCGAGGTGGTCGGCATCGCGGGCGTGTCGGGCAACGGGCAGAAGGAACTGCTCTATGCCTTGTCGGGCGAAGACACCCGTGCGGAGTCCCGGATGATCGAGGTGTTCGGGCAGCCTGCCGCGCACTTCAGGCCACGCCGCCGCCGCGCGCTGGGGCTGCATTTCGTGCCCGAGGAGCGGCTGGGCCGCGGCGCCGTCCCGACGCTGGGTCTGGCGCACAACCTCTTGCTCACGCGCAGCAATGCGATCGGCAAGGGCGGATGGATTCGCACACGCGCGCTGAACCAGCATGCCAGCGACATCATCAAGCGCTTCAACGTCAAGGCCGGAGGGCCGGGCGCTGCGGCACGCTCGCTGTCGGGCGGCAATCTGCAGAAATTCATCGTCGGCCGGGAGATCGACGCCAATCCGAAGATCTTCATCGTCTCGCAACCGACCTGGGGCGTCGACGTGGGCGCCGCGGCGTTGATTCGCGGCGAGATCCTCGCGTTGCGCGACGCGGGCTGCGCAGTGCTGGTGGTGAGCGAAGAACTCGATGAGCTCTTCGAGATCAGCGACCGCTTGTACGTGATCGCCAAGGGCAGGCTGTCGCCGTCCATCGACCGCGCCGCTGCGACGGTGCCGCAGATCGGTGAGTGGATGAGCGGGCTCTGGGACAGGCCGCACAACGCCGCCGTGGCGTCGCCGGAGGTGGCCCATGCTTAAGCTCGAACCCCGCCCACAGCTGTCGCGCTTCTGGAGCTACGGCTCGCCGATCCTGGCACTGCTGATCACGGTGGTGATCGGCATGGTCCTTTTCGCGCTGCTGGGCAAGGACCCGGTCAAGGGCTTGCTGGTCTTCTTCTGGGAGCCGATCAAGAGCAGCTATGCGCTGGGCGAGCTGATGGTCAAGGCCACGCCGCTGTTGATCATCGCGCTCGGCCTGGCGGTGTGTTTTCGCGCCAACGTGTGGAACATCGGCGCCGAAGGGCAGTTCGTCTTCGGCGCCATGGCAGCCGGCGGCGTGGCGTTGCTGGCCGACAAGGAGACCAGCCAGTGGATCGTGGCCGGCATCCTGCTCGCGGGCATCGCGGGCGGGATGGTATGGGCGGGCATCGTGGCCTTTCTGCGGGACAAGTTCAACGCGAACGAAATCCTCGTGAGCCTGATGCTGGTTTACGTGGCGACGCTGCTGCTGGGCTACATGGTCTACGGGCCGTGGAAGGATCCGCACGGCTACAACTTTCCGCAGACCAAGACCTTCGAAGCGGTGACGCAGATTCCGCGGCTCATGAAGGGCTCGCGCGTGAGCATCGGCCTCGTCATCGCGCTGATTGGCGCAGCGGGGCTGTGGGTCTTTCTGTTCCGCACGCGGGCCGGGTTCGCCCAGCAGGTCGGCGGACTGGCACCTGCTGCGGCGCGCTACGCAGGCTTCTCGGCGCGGCGCGCGGTGTGGATCGCGCTGCTCACCTCGGGCGGTGCGGCCGGTCTTGCGGGTGCACTCGAAGTGGCGGGCCCGATCGGACAGCTCAACCCCTATGTGCCGGCCGGCTACGGCTTTGCCGCGATCATCGTGGCCTTCGTCGGACGGCTGCACCCGGTGGGAATGATCTTCTCGGCGGTGCTGATGAGCATGTTCTATATCGGCGGCGAGCTGGCCCAGTCGCGGCTCGGGCTGCCGAAATCGCTCACGGGGGTGTTCCAGGGCCTGCTGCTGTTCACGCTGCTGGCTTGCGACACGCTCATTGCCTATCGCATCCGGCGCAAGCTCGCGCCCAAGGCCGTGGCTGAACCCGGAACGTCTTCGCTGCAGGCCAGCACGCCGCTCACTGCGCCCGTCGCCCGTCCTTCCGAAGGAACTGCATGATGGAAAGCTACGCACTCCTCCTGGGGTCAACCCTGAGCGCCGGCACGGTGCTCGCCATTGCGGCGCTGGGCCTGCTGATCAACGAGAAGGCCGGCATCGTGAACCTCGGCGCCGAGGGCATGATGCTCTGCGCCGCCATCGCGGGCTTTGCCACGGTGGTCACGACGCACAACACCTGGCTCGGCTTCCTGGCGGGCATGGCTGCCGGTGCATTGCTGGCTACCTTCTTCGGCGTGCTGGTGATCTGGCTCAACACCAACCAGTACGCGACGGGGCTTGCGCTCAGTCTCTTCGGCGTCGGCTTCTCGGCATTCGCAGGCATCAACTTCGTGCAGGCCAAGCTGCCGGAGAGCGTGTCGTATGCGATCCCGGTGCTTGGCGACATCCCTCTGGTCGGACCGGCGCTGTTCCGGCATCACCCGATGGTGTATTTCGCGGTGGTGCTGACCTTCGGGCTCATCTGGTTACTCTATCGCACGCGGGCGGGACTGGTGCTGCGCTCGGTCGGCGAATCGCCGGAGTCGTCGCACGCGCTGGGCTATCCGGTACGGCGCATTCGCTTGACGGCGGTGATCGCCGGCGGCGCGCTGTGCGGATTGGCGGGCGCTTATCTCTCGACGGTGTACACACCCCTGTGGGTCGAAGGCATGGTGGCCGGACGGGGTTGGATTGCATTGGCACTGACGACTTTCGCGACCTGGCGGCCGGTGCGCGTGCTGCTCGGCGCATACCTGTTCGGCGGTGTCTCCATGCTCGGTTTTCACCTGCAAAGCACTGGCGTCAACGTGCCAAGTCAATTCCTGAGCATGCTGACGTACGTCGCGCCGATCGTGGTGCTGGCATTGATCTCGCGCAACCCCGCGTTCATTCGCGTGAACATGCCCGCTTCGATAGGAAAACCGTTCTACCCCGGCTCATAATCTCGCGTTTCCGTTTTCCGTTTCGCTCTGTTTCTCTGCCAACCTGTCCTTTGAGGATTTCAAGAAATGAATGATCTGAACAAGCGTTCCCTGCTCAAGCTGGCTGCCCTCACGGCAGTGGCTTCGGCCGCCCTCATCGGCTGCGGCAAGAAGGAAGAAGCCGCCGCACCGGCAGCAGCACCCGCGGCGCCGGCACCCACTGCCGCTGCGCCGGCACCGGCTCCGACCGGTCCCCTGAACATTGCTTTCGCCTACGTCGGCCCGGTGGGCGACGGTGGTTGGTCCTTCGCGCACGACAACGGCCGCAAGGCGCTCGAAAAGGAATTCGGCGACAAGATCAAGACCACCTTCGTCGAAAGCGTGCCCGAAGGCGCCGACGCCGAGCGCGTGTTCCGCGACATGGTGAGCCAGGGCAACAAGCTGATCTTCGGCACGACCTTCGGCTACATGGAGCCGATGCTCAAGGTCGCAGCCGACAACAAGGACGTGAAGTTCGAGCACGCCACCGGCTACAAGACGGCCGAGAACATGCGCACCTACGACAGCCGCACCTATGAAGGCGCCTACATGGCCGGCATCGTCGCCGGCTCGATGACCAAGAGCAACACGCTGGGCGTGGTCGGCTCGGTGCCGATCCCCGAAGTGCTGCGCAACATCAACAGCTTCACGCTGGGCGCGCAATCGGTGAACCCGAAGATCACGACCAAGGTCGTGTGGGTGAACGAATGGTTCAGCCCGCCGAAGGAAACCGAAGCCGCCACCGCGCTGATCAATGGCGGCGCCGACGTGCTCTTCCAGAACACCGACTCGCCCGCCGTGCTCAAGACCGCGCAGGAAAAGGGCAAGCGCGCATTCGGCTGGGATTCGGACATGACTGCCTACGGACCGAAGGCTCACCTCGCCTCGGCCGTCATCAACTGGTCTCCGTATTACATCAAGGCCACCCAGGACGTGCTCGACGGCAAGTGGACGACCGGCCAGAGCTGGTGGGGCGTGAAGGAAGGCGCGATCGATCTCGTCTCGATCGCCGAGGACGTGCCTGCCGAAGCCAAGGCCAAGGTCGACGAAGTCAAGAAGGGCCTGAAGGACGGCACCTTCTCGATCTGGAAGGGCCCGATCGTGGATCAGGAAGGCAAGGAGCTGGTCGCCAACGGCGCCGTGGCCGACGACAAGTTCCTCACGGGCATCAACTTCTACGTCAAGGGCGTGGAAGGCAAGGTTCCGGGCGGCGACAAGAAGTAATCGGCGACCCGGTTCTCCGGCGCAAAGGGTTGTCCTTGGGCAACCCTTTTTCATTTCAGCTTTCTCATTTCAGATCCGGCAATGATTGAAAGACAACTCTGGCATCCCGTGGCGCTTGTCGATGACGTGGCGAACGCGCCCGTCGCGGTTCGGCTGCTGTGCGAAAACATCGTTCTGTGGCGCGACGACAAGGCTGCCGTGCACGCCTGGCCCGACCGCTGCCCGCACCGAGGCGCTCAGCTTTCGCTGGGGCGCGTGGTCGACTGCGAGGGCACTGCGCACCTTGAATGCCCCTATCACGGCTGGCGCTTCGAGGCGGGAGGCCATTGCACGCAAGTGCCCGCTCTGCCCGCGTTCGTCCCTCCGGCGACACACCGCGTTACACCGCACGCAGCGCATGAGGCGAATGGGCTGATCTGGGTTCAACTTGCGGCGCCGGAAGGGAGCGGCGATGAATTGCTGCCCACGTTCGCCGCAGAAGCCGATGCGAGCCTTCGCAAGATCGACTGCGGACCCTACGACGTCGAAACCAGCGCTCCCCGCTTGATCGAGAACTTTCTCGACATGGCGCATTTCGGCTTCGTGCATGAAGGCTGGCTGGGTGCGCGCGACATGGCGGCGATCGACGACTACCGCGTCGAAGCCACGCCCAACGGCCTTCTTGCCACCGGGTGCAAGGCATGGCAGCCGCAGTCGACCGTCAATTCGACCGCGCCCGCGCAGGTCGAATACACCTACGAGGTCACTGCGCCGTATGCGGCGGTGCTCACCAAGGTGCCCGACGCGGTGAGCGTCGGCATCGGCGACTACCGCGAATCGATCGCGATGTACATCTGCCCGATCGACGCCGAGCGTTGCCGTGTCTGGTTCCGCTTTGCGACGGCCGACTTCGAGCGCGACGAGGCTTCATTGCGCGCGTTCCAGGACACCATCTTCCTGCAGGACAAGCCGGTGCTCGAGTCGCAAAGCCCCAAGCGCCTGCCGCTCGATCTCCGGGCCGAGCTTCACACCGTGGCCGACAAGGCCTCGTCCATTTACCGCCGCCATCTCAAGACGCGCGGCATTACCTTCGGAGTCTGCTGATGAATATCTCCAAGTTCCGGCCCACCCGGCACGCAGTCCGCGACGTGCCTGCCGACCGCCTGCCCGCGCTGCTCGCCGCCATGCCCAAGGCCGAACTGCACATACACATCGAGGGCTCGCTGGAGCCCGAACTCATCTTTGCGCTGGCGAAGCGCAACGGCGTCGCCATTCCGTATGCGAGCGTGGAAGACCTGCGCCGCGCCTACGCATTCACGAACCTGCAGAGCTTTCTGGACATCTACTACGCGGGCGCCAGCGTGCTGCTCAAGGAGCAGGACTTCTACGACATGGCCTGGGCCTATCTGGAGCGCGCCGCTGCGGACAACGTCATCCGCACCGAGATGTTCTTCGACCCGCAGACCCACACCGAGCGCGGCGTGTCGATGCAGACGGTGATTGACGGGCTGCACCGCGCCTGCGTCGAGGCCAAGGCCAAGCTCGGAGTCGATGCCGAACTGATCCTGTGCTTTCTGCGGCACCTGAGCGAGGAAGACGCTTTCGCGACGCTCGAGCAGGCGCTGCCGTTCCGCGATCGCTTCATCGGCGTCGGCCTCGATTCGAGCGAACTCGGCCATCCGCCCGAGAAGTTCGCGCGGGTGTTCGCTCGTTGCCGTGAGCTGGGTTTTCATCTCGTCGCGCACGCGGGCGAAGAGGGACCACCAGCCTATATCTGGAGCGCGCTCGACGTGCTCAAGGTCGAGCGCGTCGACCATGGCGTACAAAGCACCAAGGACGCAGCGCTCATGAAGCGGCTCGCACACGACCGCATCCCGCTGACCGTGTGTCCGCTGTCGAATCTCAAGCTCTGCGTTTTTCCCGATCTCGGCCAGCACAACCTACGGGAGTTGCTCGATGGCGGTCTGGTGGCGACGGTGAACTCGGACGACCCGGCTTATTTCGGCGGCTACATGAACCAGAACTTCATCGAGACCTTTGCCGCCACCGGCCTCACTGCGCAGCATGCTTGGCAACTGGCCGCCAACAGTTTCGAAGGGAGCTTTGTCGAGGCGGCGGCCAAGCGTGCCTATGTCGACCGGCTCAACGCTGTGTTCGACGGCTTCGCCTGAGCGGCGTGTTTGAGTTCGTCACGTCGGGGACGTGGGTTTGGGTTTCGTCATCGTTTCGCCACGGACGAGGGTTAACGTCCAAAGGGTTTTCCCTTATCCCTCATCCAAAGGATTCGACATGAAACTCTCGCAGATCACTTGGGGCGCACTGCTCGCGGCGTGCGCCGTTGCCAGCGTCCAGGCTCAGACCGTTCAAGGCCGCAGCCGTGCCGATGTCCAGGCCGAGGCCATCGCCGCAGCCCATGCGCCCAACCAGAACGTGACGCGCGGCTCGCGCGGTGCCGAAGCCTTCACGCCGATGGCCGACCCTGAAAAGGTGGCGCAGCAAGCGATCGCAACGGCGCATGCACCGGACCAGAACGTGACGCGCGGTTCGCGCGGCGCCGAGCCCTTCACGCCGATGGTCGACCCGGCTGTCATCAACGCGCAGGCGATCGCCGCCGCTTCGGCGCCGGATCAGAACGTCGTAGGCGGCTCGCGCGTCAACAGCCGAGTCATTTCAACGATGCAGAACCCGGCGACCGCTTCCAAGTAGAAAAGATTCCATTGAAAGAAAAAGGGGCGCGGCCTGGGCAGCGCCCCTTTTTGCTTGCTGGTTCAAAGATCCGGCTTGCCGAAGGCCGGATCACTCACGGAATGCTTCCCGGTCTCTACGCGACCGGCAAACCGGCGGTAATAGGCCGGGTCCGAATCACAGGTCACGGCGAAGTCATACCAGCAGCCGCTGTCGTCCAGGTCCCAGTGCAACTCGGTGTCTTCACCGCCCTTGACGCGAACCTGCCGCGCGTCATTGCGGTAAGCCTTGGCCTTGACGGTGAACTGGCACGGCCGGTCGCCGTCGTTGCGCAGTTTCACGTAGAGGTCGCCGCGGCGCTTCTCGTATCCGACGCGCAACTCCGGCTCGGGTGCACCGCGGGCGCGCAGGCGATTCAGGTCCCCCTTAAAGTGCCGATGGAAGCCGTTGGGCCCGAGCACCCAGAGATCGTAGAGACCGGCGTTGCTGGTCATGGCGCTCCAGTCGTCTTCCAGGCGCTCGCCTTGTTCGACCATGTAGCGCCTCGGAAGGCGATCGAGATTGAGCTTGTCGTAGACGTGGAACACGGCCCCTGCCTCGCCAGTATTGGCGAACACGAGCCGGACGCGCCCATGCAGTGCATCAGCGCGCGCGCTCACGTGCAGTTCATAGGGCAGCGCGCGCGACGGCCGCGTTCCGGTGGCCTGCTGCGGCAGCAGCGGGTTGGCGGGCGGCGTGATAGGCGTGAGCTTTTCCTGTTCGGCGCGCAGCGCGTCCGCCTGCGCGCGCGACTTGCGGCCTGCTAGCGTGGGCAGCACTTCGTCATTGGGATTCTCGAAATTGAAGGCGCTCGTCAGGTCGCCACACACCGCGCGGCGGAACCGGCTGATGTTCGGCTCCTTGACGCCGAAGCGCTTTTCGATGAAGCGGACGACCGAGGTGTGATCGAACTCCTGCGAATTGACCCAGCCGCCGCGGCTCCATGGCGAGATCACATACATCGGCACGCGCATGCCGGGTCCGTACACGCGCCCGTCGGGCTGCGGTTGGCTTTTCGTGCCGGGCGGATTGGGGTGCGTGAAGCGCTCGAAGGCGACTTCGCGCTCGGGCAGCGTCGTCTTGCCGGCCGGCGTGCCGTCCGGATTCAGCGAAGGCGCGGAGGGGGAAGGGCAGTGGTCGAAGTAGCCGTCGTTCTCGTCGAAATCGACGATCAGCACGGTCTTGCTCCAGACCTCGGGCACGGCAGTCAGCGCATCGAGCGTCTCCTGGATGTACCAGGCGCCCTGAACCGGGCTGGACGGGCCCGGGTGCTCCGAATAGGTCGCCCCGGCAATGAGCCATGACACCTGCGGCAACTTGCCGGACTTGATGTCCTGGCGGAAGCGATCGAAGTAGGTCGACGGATCGTTGAGATCGCCCGGCATCGTGTTGGCAATGCCCTTGTAGAGCGGGTTGCCGGCATCGTCGCTCGCAGGATCGTAGGCGGGCGAAAGCGCGTCGTTGCTCACCGGCTTGCCCGAGACTTCGTTGGCGATGCGGTACTGCTTGAATCCCGCGAGCGGGTTGTCGCCGAAGTTGTCCGGCATGTTCTGGTAGACCATCCAGCTCACCTTGGCGGCCTGGAGGCGCTCGGGGTAGGTCTTCCATTCGTATCCGAAGGTCGATGCATCGATGGAGTCCCACTCGTTGTTGACCGACGCGACACCCGCGCCGGTCGGGCCATTGGTGCCGGTCCAAAGGAACATGCGGTTCGAATTGGTGCCCGTATGCATGGAGCAGTGATAGGCATCGCAGATCGTGAAGGCATTGGCCAGCGCAAACTGATAGGGCAACTCGGCTTCCTTGAAGTAGCCCATCGACGCGGCCGTCTTGTAGCGCGGCCATTGATTGATGCGGCCGCCGTCCCACGCGTTCTGGCCGTCCGCCCATGAGTGCGGCGTGCCGCTGAAGCGCTGGGCATTGCCCGTGCTGCCGTCGAGATGGAAGGGCAGCACCTGCCGGCCGTTGGCATCGGTCTGCTGCCAGACGTTCAGGCCCTGCGGCAGTGGGATCGTGAACCGGTCGCCGAAGCCGCGCACGCCGCGCAGCGTGCCGAAGTAATGGTCGAAGGAGCGGTTCTCCTGCATCAGGATCACGATGTGTTCGACATCCTTGATGCTGCCGGTCTTGTTGTGCGCCGGAATCGCAAGAGCGCGTCGAATGCTGGGTGGAAATGCGGCGAGCGTGGCGGCGGCAATGCCGGTCGTGGCGGTGCCTTGGATGAATTTGCGGCGCGAGTTCATGGGGTTCTCCTCCGGGAGTTGGTTCGTGGGCTGTGAACGCACACGAGACTAGGGAGAAGCCGTGACATCGCCGTGAAGAGTGTGTGACACGGGCCCGCCTCATTCAGGCACAGCGCGCGTAAAATGCCCGCCCGGCGCTGCTGCCCCGCAGCGCCATTTTTCTTTTTGGGGCCATGTAGAGGACTACCATGTACAAAAACCTCGCTGCCGCGTTCGCGGCCGCCTGCTTTTTTCTTCCCGCTTTTTCGCAACCCGCGAACACCGCAACCCCCGCGAACACCACGCCGAAGCCCGATCCGCTCAAGATCGGATTCGTCTATGTCGCGCCCGTCACCGACGCCGGCTGGGTGCGCCAGCATGAAAACGGTCGCAAGACCGTCGAGGCCGCCCTCGCAGGCAAGGTGAAGACCACCTATGTCGAAAACGTTCCCGAAGGCGCCGATGCCGAGCGCGTCATCCGCGATCTCGCGCAGCAGGGCAACAAGCTGATCTTCACGTCGAGCTTCGGCTACATGGAGCCGACGCTGAAGGTGGCGCGCGATTTTCCGGATGTGAAGTTCGAGTCGATCACCGGCTACAAGACCGCACCCAACGTCGCGATCGCCAACGCGCGCTACTACGAAGGCCGGTATCTCGCAGGTGTCGCGGCCGGCCGCATGACGAAGACCAATGTCGCCGGCTACGTCGCCGGCTTTCCGATCCCCGAAGTGCTCCAGGGCATCAACGCCTTCACGTTGGGCATGCGCTCGGTCAACCCCAAGGCGCAGGTCAAGGTGGTGTGGCTCGACGTCTGGTTCGACCCGCCCAAGGAGCGCGAAGCAGCGATGACCTTGTTCAACCAGAACGTCGACGTGATCGCCTTTCACACCGGATCGACCGCCGTCATGGCCGCGGCGCAGGAGCGCGGCAAGATGGCCGTGGCCTATCACTCCGACATGCGCAAGGTCGCACCCGATGCGCAGATCATCGCGGTGACCCACCAGTGGGGCGAGTACTACACGCAGCGCGCGCGCGCCGTGCTCGACGGCACCTGGAAGAGCGGCAGCGTGTGGGGTGGCGTCAAGGAAGGAATGATCCGCGTGGGCGATTTCGGCACGAAGGTGCCCAAGGCCGTGCAGGACGAAGTGATGCTGCGCCAGCAGGACATCGCTTCAGGCAAGCTGCAACCTTTTCATGCCGTTGCCGACGTGCGCGACAACCAGGGCCATGTCGTCATCCCCAAGGGCCAGAGCCTGACCGATGAGCAGATCCTCAAGATGAACTGGCTGGTCGAAGGTGTTCAAGGCAAGGTCAACTGACCTCCCGCCACAGCCCGCCCTGGATTCAGTCAACGAAGCCGCTTGCGCGATGGAAGTAGGCGCCTTCGGGGTCGAGGGTCTTCACCTTGGCAGCGGGTTGCCCTGCATAGACGGCGTATTCCTCGGTGTGGACCTTGTTCAGCACCGATCCGGCGCCCAGCACTGACCTGTCGGGCAAGGCCGAGCCGCCGAGCACGGTGACCCGCGTGCCCACCAGGCAGTAGGCGCCGATGCGGATCGGCTTGCAGTCCTGCCGGCTTTCGAACACGTTGATCCCATGCGTGATGAGCTGCGATTGGTAGCCGGCGACGGTCGTGAAGGCGCCGATCTCGATCCTGTCGGTGCAATCGATGATGTGCGACTTGGTGACCGCCGCATGGTCGCCGAGCAGAAACGCCGGATCGCGCTGCGTCCGTTGCGTGAAGTGGGCGCCGCCCGGCGGGTGGCCGGTGATCCAGTTGGAGCGATTGATGATCGAGTGCGCACCGCACTCCATCCGGCCCAGGTGAATGGCGACGTTCAGGTGCCCGATGTAGGCGCCTTCGCCCATCACCAGCTGGCCCGGAAAGATATAGGACAGCCCGATGCGCGCCCCGTCCGCGATCTGGTAGCCCCAGAAGCGGCGCAAGACCCAGCGCTTGATGGCCCAGGGGAGAAACACGACGCCGAGCGCCAGCAGCTTTCTCATGGGGCCTTTCGCGGGTGCGGTTGGTTCGTCGCGCTTCGCTCGGCAATCACTCGCCGGTAAGCGGAGACGTAGTTGGATGCCATCCGTTCAGCGGTGTAGTTCGCGGCGTTCTCGAGGCCGAGGCGGCGCATCTCGTCCAGGTGCGGTGCCGCCGACTCGATCGCCGCGGCCATGGCTGTCGGATCGTTCGGATCGACGTAGACCGCGCCGGGGCCGCCAATTTCGTTCATTGGCGCACGATTGGACGTCAACACGGGGCAGCCGCAAGCCTGCGCCTCGATGACCGGCCAGCCGAAACCTTCCTGGAACGACGGAAAAAGCAGCGCCACGGCGCTCGAATAGAGCGCCCGCAGTTCCTCATGCGAGATGTTCCTGACGGTCAGGATCAGATCCGCCACGCCGTGCTGGCGTGCCACGTTCATCAATTCGTCGTTCAGGTCGGGCCCGACCAGCGCCAGGCGCTGGACGATGGCAGGCGTTCCGCCGGCCCGGGCGCGCTCTTGCAGGGCGATGAAGGCTTCGAGCACTCCGCGCCGGTTCTTGCGGTCCAGTTCCGAGCCGACGTGGAGCAGGTATTTGTCTTCGGGAGAAAGGCCGAACCGCGAAATCAGCCGCCTCGCATCGTCCGTCGGCACCGGGGCGAAGTTGTCGTTCAGGCCGTTGAGCACGGTCGTGACCCTGCGTTCGTCCGCGAAGCCCAGCGCGAGCAGGTCACGGCGGGTCAGATCCGACACGCAGGTGATGAGGTCGGCCTTTGCCAGCCCCCGTGCGATGAGCCGCTGCAGCAGCCGCCCGAACCGGCCGACCTGCCAGCCCTCGATCATGCCTTTGGCCGCTTGCACCGCGATCACGTCGTGGCACGTGACGACGTTGGGCTTGCTGTCCACCCAGGGAACGTAGATGCTGTTGGAATGATCGACCACATGAACCACGTCGGCCCAGCGCACCGGGCGCGCAATCGACGGTATGAACAGGATGAACTTGTCCACGTAGGCGGGCCACTTCCACCAGCGCGACGTCTTGAAGTAGCGCAGCAGTCGCATGGTGGGCGCGATCACGCGGACTTCGCACCCGAGCCGGGGCAGTTCACGTTCGAGGACGCGCTTGAAAGCCAGCATGCTGGCCTGTCCGTCCGGCTCGTAGTTTGCGATCAGCAGCACCTTCATCGGCTGCGGGCGCTCTTGGCGGCGTCACGTGATTTCATGATCTTCCTGGAAAGAGTTGCCGGAATTATGGTCGAGCCTCGCGCCGGTGCCGCGCTTACCATCGGCCGGAAAGCTGCAGTATTGCCGCCGTATAGCGCCCATACGCGCATGCACATCGCGTACCCGCATTGCTGACTTACCCTCCGTGCCCATGCAAGCGTACCGTGCCTCCCTTTTGCGATTCGATCCCGCCGGCCAGCCGGTCTTCGACGAAGACGGCCTCCTGGTCGTCGGCCCCGATGCCAATGGACGGCAGCGCGTGCAGGACGCCGGTGCCTACGCCGCACTCGCGCAGCGGTATCCGCAAGTGCCTGTCACGCATTGGCCCGGGCGCATCCTTGCGCCGGGGTTTATCGATATGCATGTCCATTTTCCGCAGACCGACATCATCGGCGCGCCTGCCGACGGGCTGCTGCCCTGGCTCGAGAACTACACCTTTCCGGCCGAAGGCCGCTTTTCCGACCCGGTTCATGCCGGCGAAGTCGCCGAGGTATTCCTGGACGAACTGATGCGCAATGGGGTGACGACCTCGCTGACCTTCGCCACCTCCCACCCCGCATCCGTGGACGCCTTCTTCGAGGCCTCCCGGCGACGCAAACTCCGCATGATCACGGGGAAGGTGCTGCAGGACCGCCATTCGCCTGACGGTGTACGTGACCAGACCGAGCAGAGCCTGATCGATTCCGAGGCGCTCATTCGCCGGTGGCACAACGTCGACCGGCTCGGCTATGCCATCACGCCGCGCTTTGCGCCCACCAGCACCGACGCCCAGTTGCGCGGCGCCGGCGAGTTGGCGGCCAAATACCCCGACACCTGGATTCACTCGCACGTCGCGGAAAACAAGGACGAGGTGAAATGGGCTCGGGAGCTCTTTCCGCATGCCCGTTCGTACCTCGATGTGTATGCCGGCTTCGGTCTGATGCGCGAGCGCGCCGTGTACGCGCATTGCATCCACTTCGACGACGACGATCGCCGGCTGATGCGTGAAACCGGCACCGCGACTGCCGTCAGCCCGACGAGCAATCTCTTCCTGGGCAGCGGTTTTTTCGACTTCGAAGGCGCAGATCGCATTGGCTATCCGTATGGCCTGGCCAGCGATGTCGGCGGCGGCACCAGCTTCAGCCCTTTCGCCACCATGTTGGCTGCCTACTACGCGGGCCGCGAGGGCCAGACCAAGCCCGGCGTCAGCATTCCGCCCTCGCAGCTCTGGTGGCGACACACGGCAGGGGCAGCGCGAGCGCTCGGGCTGGAAGGCGTGGTGGGCAATCTGCAGCCTGGCTGCGAGGCCGACTTCGTGGTGATCAACCCGACGGCGACGCCGCTGCTGGCGCGCAAGACGGCACTGGCGAACACGCTAGAAGAGATGCTGTTTGCCCTCATCGTGCTGGGCGACGACCGGCTGATCGAGCGGACCGTGGTCTCGCAAGCTCTCGCCGACTGAGGCAGCGGAGGGCAGGGGGACGGAGGGCCGCCGCTGCCTAGAATAGCGGCCCCTAGGAAGGACCCCCGACATGAGCATCAAGAGCGACAAGTGGATCCGGCGCATGGCCGAGAAGAACGGGATGATCGAGCCCTTCGAGCCCGGCCAGATCCGCGAGCGCGATGGTCACAAGATCATCAGCTACGGCACCTCGAGCTACGGCTACGACATCCGCTGCGCCCCCGAGTTCAAGGTCTTCACCAACATCCACAGCACGGTCGTCGACCCGAAGAACTTCGACGAGAAGAGCTTCGTCGACTTTCACGGCGACAGCTGCATCATTCCGCCCAACAGCTTCGCACTCGCGCGCACGGTCGAGTATTTCCGCATCCCGCGCAACGTGCTGACCATCTGCCTGGGCAAGAGCACCTACGCCCGCTGCGGCATCATCGTCAACGTGACGCCCTTCGAGCCCGAATGGGAAGGCTACGTCACCCTCGAATTCAGCAACACCACGCCGCTGCCGGCCAAGATCTACGCTGGCGAAGGGTGCGCGCAGGTCCTGTTCTTCGAAAGCGACGAAGTCTGCGAGACGAGCTACAAGGACCGGGGCGGCAAGTACCAGGGCCAGCGCGGCGTGACCTTGCCCAAGGCCTGAGTGGCTTCCCGAAACCTGTGGGCCACCTCGGGCCCGGTCCTACAGCATCTCGGGGCCGGAGCGGCCTTGGCCGGCTGCCCGCGACCGGCAGCATCTCGCCATGAATGTCGGAGACGTGGTGCCGCGGTGAACGCGTACCATCTTGCGACCGCTGCGGCAGCGGCAAGGAGTGCGTCATGAGATGGGAAGGCAACGAACAATCCGACAACGTCGAAGACCGCCGCGATGACGGCGGCGGCGGGGGCTTTGGCCTGCCGATCGGCGGGCGCGGGATTGGCATCGGAACGGTGGCGGTCGCGTTGATCGCCGGCTGGATCTTCGGCATCAACCCGCTGACGGTGCTCGGGCTCCTGAGCGGCGGCGAGCCGGCGCCCCAGGTGCAGCAACAAGGCCCGGCGCACAAGCCGCCGGCCAACGACAAGGACGCGGCCTTCGTCTCCACCGTGCTCAGAAACACCGAAGTGGTCTGGGGTGACATCTTCCAGCAGCGCGGCGCGAGGTACACGGCGCCCAAGCTGGTGCTCTTCCGCGGCGCCACGCCGACCGCCTGCGGCACCGGCCAGTCGGCCATGGGTCCTTTTTATTGCCCCGGCGACCAGAAGGTCTACATCGACCTCGGCTTCTACGACACGCTGAGAAACCAACTCGGCGCGCCCGGCGTCTTCGCGCAGGCCTACGTCATTGCGCACGAAGTCGGCCATCACGTGCAGGACGAACTCGGCGTCACCGGCAAGGTCGACCAGATGCGCGGCCGTTTGAGCCAGGGCCAGAACAACGCGCTGAGCGTCCGTGTGGAACTGCAGGCCGATTGTTTCGCCGGCGTCTGGGCTCATCATTCCCAGGAGTCCAAGCAGTGGCTGGATCCGGGCGACATCGAATCCGCCATGAACGCCGCCCAGAAAATCGGCGACGACGCCCTCCAACGCTCAGCCGGCCGCGCCGTCGTCCCCGACAGCTTCACCCACGGCAGCAGCGCCCAGCGCCAACGCTGGTTCATGACCGGCTTCAAGAGCGGCAACATGGAAGACTGCGACACCTTCGCCTCAAAAAGCCTCTAAAAACCCGACAGCCAGTGTGCCTTCATTCGCCCCCCCCGCAGCGGGACGGCGAAATCCTAGAAACACTGCGGAACTGGCTTCGACAGGCCGCCGGTGTTGCCCCCGGTCAGGGGGTAGGCGAAGCGACACAAAGTGCGCGGAGCCTGGGGGTGAGAGAATGCTCGGCTTCATGACAAGCTCCTTCTCCAATCTTTCCCTGGCCGAACCGCTGGCGCGCGCCGTAGCCGAAATGGGCTACGAAACCATGACGCCGATCCAGGAGCAGGCCATTCCCGTGGTCCTGTCGGGCCAGGACGTGATGGGTGCCGCCCAGACCGGCACCGGCAAGACGGCGGCGTTCTCGCTGCCGTTGCTGCAGCGGATGCTCAAGCACGAGAACAGCTCCACCTCGCCCGCGCGCCATCCGGTGCGCGCCCTGGTGCTGCTGCCGACGCGCGAGCTCGCCGACCAAGTCGCGCAGCAGGTCAAGCTGTACGCCAAGTACACGAACCTCCGCAGTGCAGTGGTGTTCGGCGGCATCGACATGAAGCCGCAGACGCTCGAACTCAAAAAAGGCGTCGAAGTGCTGGTAGCAACGCCCGGCCGCCTGCTCGACCACATCGAGGCCAAGAACGCGGTCCTCAACCAGGTGGAGTACGTGGTGCTCGACGAGGCCGACCGCATGCTCGATATCGGTTTCCTGCCCGACCTGCAGCGCATCCTGTCCTATCTGCCCAAGCAGCGCATCACGCTGCTGTTCTCGGCAACCTTTTCCCCTGAAATCAAGCGGTTGGCTGGCAGCTACCTGCAGAACCCGGTCACGATCGAGGTCGCGCGGCCGAACGAAACGGCCTCCACGGTCGAGCAGCGCTTTTACAGCGTGGGTGACGACGACAAGCGCCGCGCGCTGAAGCAGATCGTGCGCCAGCGCGGCATCACGCAGGCCTTCGTCTTCGTCAACAGCAAGCTGGGCTGCGCGCGGCTCGCGCGTTCGCTCGAGCGCGAGGGGCTCAAGACCACCGCGCTGCACGGCGACAAGAGTCAGGACGAGCGACTCAAGGCGCTTGCTGCATTCAAGGCCGGCGAGGTCGACCTGCTGGTTGCGACCGACGTCGCTGCGCGCGGACTCGACATCAAGGACGTGCCGGCGGTGTTCAATTTCGACATTCCGTTCAACGCCGAAGATTATGTGCACCGCATCGGACGCACGGGTCGCGCCGGAGCCTCAGGCCTGGCGGTGAGCTTCGCCAGCGGCGGCAACGACGTTCGACTCGTCGCCGACATCGAGAAATTGATCAAGAAGAAGATCGAGCTCGAGCCGATCGAGTTCGAGGAAGACCGTCCGCGCGGCCGCATCAACGATGGCCGCCGCCATTGGCGCGAAGAGGGCGAAGCGGGCGATGCACGCGACGTGCTTGACACGCTGGACCGCCCCCGCGACCGTGGCGATGCCCGTTCGGCTCGAGGCGGTCGCCCCCACCGTGCACCCGCGGCCCCCCGAGACCCGTTCTTCGAGCAGCCCTATGAGGCGCCCGCCGAGCGCGAAGCCGCCCCCGCATGGGAAGCCGCGGCCAAAGCTGCGCCTGCCCGAGGGCTCTCCAGCAACATCAAGAGCAAGCGCAAGGTGCCCGCCCTCTTCAAGTCGGCGGAATAGGGCTCGCCCCCAGGTTGCCCGCACTACTTCGTGTCGGGCGCCCACCCCCTGCCGGGGGCAACACCAGCGGCCCGGCTAAGCCGGTTCCGCGGTGTTTCTCGAAGGGGGCTGATCTATGCTCAGCCTGGTTTTTGGGCTTGGGGGCATTTCACCTGGATCAGCTCGCGTTCTTGCGTAGATGCGCCAAAGCGCACGGCGCTGAGGCAACCGCCCCACACGCAGCCCGTGTCGGTCGAGATCAGGTCCGGCCGTGACAACCAGCCCAAGGTCGACCAGTGGCCGAAAGCGACTGTGGCGGTCGCCGTCTTGCGCGCTGGGACGTCGAACCACGGCATGTAGCCCCATGGCGCAGTGCCGACCGCATCCTTGCTCTCGAATTCCATTGCACCCTCGGCAGTGCAGAAACGCATCCGCGTCAGCGCATTGACGATGACGCGCAGCCGTTCGGCGCCGGTGAGGGCGTCATTCCACTGGTCGGGTTCATTGCCGTACATCACAGGCAGGAAATCGGCGATCGCCGGGCCGCGCAGCACCGATTCCAGTTCGGACGCCAGCGAAACGGTGTCTTCGACCGTCCATTGCGGCAAGACGCCCGCATGCACCATCAGCAGGTCGTCACCGCCGATCTTCTGATGGAGCGCCATGTGTTGGTGGCGCAGCCAATCGAGCATGAGGTCGCGGTCAGGCGCCGTGAGCACGTCGGCGGTGGTGTCCTTGCGCCCGGCCTTCTGGGCGCCATAGGCAACGCCGAGCAGGTGCAGGTCATGGTTGCCGAGAAGGCTGCGCGCCGAGGCGCCATAACGCTGCATTCGCCGAAGCACGCGGGCGGAGTCCGGCCCACGATTGACAAGGTCGCCGAGCACCACCAGAGCGTCGCGGCTCGGCGAGAAGGCGATGAGGTCGAGCAGGCGCTGCAGCGGTTCGTCGCAGCCTTGCACATCGCCGATCAAGTAAAGTGCCATGGTCCCCATTCTCTCCCGCGTCCATGGATGTTTTCCTACTGGCTTTGCTGACCACGCTCAATGCGCTGTTCGCAATGTCCGAAATGGCCCTTTCCACCAGTCGCCGCGCACGCCTCGCGGCCTTGGCAGAGACGGGCGACGCAGGTGCCGCCGCGGCGCTGAAGCTGATGGCCGATCCGACGCAGTTCCTGTCCAGTGTCCAGATCGGCATCACGTCCATTGGCATGCTGAGCGGCATCGTCGGCGAGGCGGCTTTCGCGGCGCCGCTCGCCGAGTGGATGGAAAAAGCAGGCATGGGCCGGGGCAGCGCCAGCATCGCGTCGACGGCGGTCGTCGTGAGCTGCATCACCTTTTTCACGATCATCTTCGGCGAACTGGTGCCCAAGCGCATCGGGCAGCTCTATCCGGAGCCGGTCGCGCGCTTTGTGGCGCGCCCCATGCGCGGCCTTGCCACGGCAGCCAAGCCTTTCGTCCTGCTGCTGTCGGGCGCCACGGCCGCAACCCTCAAGCTGCTGCGCATCGATTCGAACGCCGCACGCGTAGTGACCGAAGAGGAAATCTCCGCCAGTCTCGAAGAAGGCGTCGATGCCGGCGTGATCGAAATGCACGAGCACCAGATGGTGCGCAATGTGTTTCACCTCGACGATCGGCGGCTCACGTCGCTGATGGTTCCGCGCGCCGACATCGAATGGCTCGAAGCCTCTTTCACGATCGCGCAGTGCCTTCGGAAGGTTTCCGACGCCGGCGCTCTCGACCTGGTCCACTCCTGGTATCCGGTCTGCCGAAATTCGCTGGACGACGTCGTCGGCGTGATCAGCGTGGCCCATCTGCTCCGGCTCGGCCCCGATCACCAAGGGACTGTCGAACAGGCGGCGCAGCCGGCCGTGTTCGTGCCTGAAACACTGACGGGCATGGAGCTGCTCGAGCAGTTTCGTCTGCGCGCCGGGCGGCTGGTGTTCGTGGTCGATGAATACGGCGTCGTCCAGGGCCTGATGGCGCCGCGCGACCTGTTGGAGGCGATCACCGGCGAATTGCAGGTGCAGACGCACGAGGAAGCCTGGGCGCGGGAGCGTCCCGACGGCGTGTGGGAGCTCGATGGCCTGATGCCGGTGTCCGAACTCCGCGCGCGGCTTGGTATTCGCGAACTGCCCGATGAAGATCGCGGCCGCTACAACACCGTGGCCGGGTTGCTGATGTCTGTCTCCGGCCAGCTGCCCGAAGTCGGCGAGCGCATCGAATGCGCAGGCTGGTGCTTCGAAGTCGCGGCTCTGGATGGCAAGCGGATCGACCGGGTGCTGGCCTATCCGGATGCGGGCGCGGATGATCTTGCGCCTTGATTTGGTCTCCTGATCTTCTCAAAAAAGATAGTAAAAATCGGTCGATCGCTCTATGAGATGATGGGAATAATCTTCTCAGGAATCTTCTCATAAAGAGCATGCGAAATCGTAACCAGGCTGCGCGCGACCAGCTGACCGCGCTACTCGCCAGACGCCCGATGGCTAGCGCCGCCGAGTTGGCTGATGCTGTGGGTGTCAGTGTCGCGACCTTGCATCGGCTGTTGGGCGAGCTTGGAGACCGAGTCCTAACCATCGGTAAAGCGCGGCGCGCGCGCTATGCATTGCGCCGTCCCTTGCGCGGGGACGCCTCCGACTTATCCTTGTACGAGGTCAATGCCGAGGGCAGGGCCGAATCCATCGCGTCGCTGACCCCGGTATCTCCTTCTGGCGCCCTGCTGGATCTCGCCAAGGCCGGTTGGCCGCTGGACGAAGCGTCGCGCGACGGGTGGTGGGAGGGCCTTCCCTATCCCCTCTACGACATGCGTCCGCAAGGGTACATGGGCCGCCAGTTCGCACGGGCTGAGCATCGCCAGCTTGCGGTGTCCCCGGATCCGACCGAGTGGTCCGACGACGACATCCTCTTCGTGTTGAGCCGTACAGGTTCAGATGCCAGTGGCAGCCTCATCCTCGGCGACCTCGCCTACGAGAATTGGCTTCAGCACAAGGTCAAGCCGGCCGAGCCCTTGAACAGCTCGCGCGTAGGCCGCGCCTACGCCGCGTTGGCGGAACAGGCGATTGCGGCAGGGGTGCCAGGCTCGAGCGCCGCGGGTGAATTCCCGAAGTTCCCAGCATTGCGAACGCTCGAAGGACAGGCGACGCCCCATGTGTTGGTCAAGTTCTCGGGGTCTGACGGATCGCCGGCGGTCCGGCGTTGGGCGGATCTGCTGGTGGCCGAACATCTGGCGCTGGAAGCTGCCGGGACGCTGCCCGGCATCGAGCGCTCGCGAAGTCGCATCCTCGTGCACGATGGCCGCACATTCCTGGAGGTGGAGCGCTTCGATCGAATCGGCATGTTTGGAAGAAGCCGCCTGTGCAGCCTTGAAGCAATCAACGCTGCGCTGGTTGGCGAAGCTGCGATGGACTGGACCAGGATCGCGGGCCGTCTTGCCGGCGCGGGGCTGCTATCTGCCCAGGATGAAATCCGCATCCAGCATCTGTGGTGGTTCGGTCGGTTGATTGCCAACGCCGACATGCATCTTGGCAACCTCAGTTTCCGGCCGCAAGGCTGCCTGTCGCTCGCGCCGGTCTACGACATGCTGCCGATGCTCTATGCGCCACTCGCGGGCGGGGAGGTCCCGCCGCGGAACTTCGAGGCACCTCTTCCGTTGCCGGCTCAACGGGCTGTCTGGACGGGCGCGTGCCTGGCTGCCCTGGACTTCTGGCATCGCGCGTCTACGGATGCACGCATCAGCGATCCCTTCAGGGCAATCGCCGCAGCCAATGCGCGGCACCTGAAGGATCGGGCCGAGCACGTCTGAACCCTGACTCCTATACTGACCGCCCTCATTTCGCAGACCGGACACCGCCATGCACCTGCCCAAAACCACCCTCCAATTGCGTTCGCTGATCCGCCGCGACGGCGTGCTCGAACTCGCGCTCGCCGAGGAAGCACTGCCAGAGCCATCGGCCAACGAAGTGGTCGTCCGAGTCGAAGCAGCACCCATGAATCCTTCGGACCTGGGGCTGCTATTCGGCGCGGCGGACATGCGCACCGCCCAGGCCGGCGGCACGCCGGACCGGCCGGTGATCACCGCCCCGGTGCCCGAAGCCGCCATGAAGAGCATGACCGCTCGCCTGGATCAATCGATGCCGGTCGGCAACGAAGGCGCAGGGGTGGTGGTCGCGGCGGGCGCCTCGCCCGAAGCGCAGGCGCTGATGGGCAAGACGGTCGCGGTGCTCGGCGGCGCGATGTACACGCAATTCCGCTGCATTCCCGTTGAGCAGTGCATGGTGCTTCCCGACGGCGCGACGCCTGCCGAAGGGGCGTCCTCGTTCGTCAATCCGCTGACGGCGCTGGGCATGGTCGAGACGATGCGGCGCGAAGGACACAAGGCGCTGGTGCACACGGCGGCGGCGTCCAACCTTGGGCAGATGCTCAACCGGATCTGCATCCAGGATGGCATCGGGCTGGTGAACATCGTGCGCAAGAAGGGGCAGGAAGATCTCCTGCGCGGCATGGGCGCCAAGTATGTCTGCGACGCGACATCGCCGACCTTCATGCACGATCTGACCGAGGCGCTGGTCGCCACCGGCGCCACGCTGGCTTTCGACGCAATCGGCGGCGGCAAGCTGGCGGGCCAGATCCTGACCTGCATGGAAGCTGCCGCAAACAGGACCGCCACCGAATACAGCCGCTATGGCTCGACCACCTACAAGCAGGTCTACATCTACGGCGGCCTCGATCGCGGGCCGACGGAGTTCGTGCGCAATTTCGGCATGACCTGGGGGATGGGCGGCTGGCTGCTGTTCCCCTTCCTTCAGAAAATCGGCCCCGAAGGGCAGCAGAAGCTGAAGGCGCGGGTGGCGAAGGAGCTCAAGACGACTTTTGCGAGCCGCTACACCAAAGAAGTCTCGCTGGTCGAGGCGCTGCGCCTGGACGAGATTGCGGTCTATTCGAAGCACGCAACCGGCGAGAAGTACCTGCTCAATCCGAACAAGTAGCCGGGCGCGGCTTTCGCGCCCGAGGGGAGAGTTCAGCCCAGCGCCAGGCGCGCGCGGCCGCCGGCCGCCGTCTTGCGGGCGCCGTCCGGTCCATAGAACATCTGCACGCTCGACTGCAGGAAGTGCAGTGCCTTCTGCGTGAAATCGAGCTGCGCGTAGACAACCGAACCGTTGCGCAGGTTGTGCACTCGGGCCTGCTCGGCCAGTTCGAGCAATGCCGCCCAAGCCTGCCGGGTTGCTTCCCCGCCGGCCGCCGCCGCCGCATCAGCGCCGGCGCGGCCGGGTTCGAACCCGAGTGCGGCCTGTGCGGCTTCGCGCTGGCGGTCGAGTTCGGCCAGGCGTTCCAGCAACTGGACCTTCTGTTCGGTGATCTGCTCGGCTTCCGCAAAGCGGCGGTTCGTCATGGCCTCCTCTTCCTGCGACAGGATGGCCAGGAATTCCTCCACGCAGGATTTTTCCGCGTGCAGGTAGAGCAGCATGGTGTTCATTGCTTCTTCTCGGCGCCGAGCAGGTCGCGGACGCTGTCGAGCAGGCCGCTGGCGATCCGCTCGGGGTTGACTTGATAGCGGCCGGCGCGGATGTCCTCGCGGATTGCCGCGACGCGGGCCGCGTCGAAATCGCTGCCGGCGGAGTTGGGCAGCGCGTGGATTTGTCCGGACACCTGCACCACCTCCTTGGAGCGGCTCGCGGCGTCGGCGGCGGACGCTGGGGCAGAGCCCGGCTTGGAGGGGCGGGAAAGAGGCGTGGCCGAAGGCGCGGGTTGATCGATTTTCAAGATGATTCCTCAAAGGGCTGGCCCATATATCGGCGGCTTGACCGGGAACTTTAGGCCCGATCGCATCGAATGGCGAGCGCGGCTTACTGAGCAAGCCGGATCTGGCCTTCCTCGTCGGCGATCCCACTCACCAGACGGCCATCGCGCGTTTTGGCCTGCACCGTGGCGCCGGCTTCGGCGCGTGTCATCGCCTTGCCTTCGGTGCTGACGGCATAACCCTGGCCCTGTGCGACCAGTTGCACGGTCTGGCCCTGCTGGATCACGACGACGCCTCGCATCAATTCCTTTCGCAGCGGCGCGCCTGCGGCAATGCGCTGCGTGCTGGTGACGCCCCGCAGCGCCGAAACGTCGGTGACGACCGAGCGCGGCAATCTGCTCAGGTCGCCGGTGCGTTCGATCACGTCTCCGGCGCCGAGGCTCTCGCCAGGCGATATGGCGCGTGCGGCGACGAAGTAAGTGCCTGTCACGGCGACGTTGACCGAGATGAAGCGGCTCCAGGGCTTGTCGCCCCGGCAGCGAAGGCCTACCGACAGACGCCCCCAAGGCGTCGTGCCGGTCGGCATGAAGGCCTCGAAGTCATCGCATGGCGGAAGCGGTGCAGACCCCGTCGAGTTGATGGTGACCGTCGCCTTGCCGGGCAGGCCGGCCGTCTGCGCCTGCAGAAGCTTGTCGATGGCCGCGCGTGCCGCTTCGGGTATGGGCGCGGCCGCGAAGGAGGCCCCGCCGATGCAGGCCATCCATGCCGGCAGCATGAGGCGCAGCAGGCGGTTCCGGGTCTTGCGTTGTTGCATGGTGATCGAGGAGTTGCCGGGCAATTCTAGGAAGACACCCCCGATGCCGAAGTGGCGAAGTGCCGCTGAAAACCCCCTTTGTTCGACCCATTGCAAAAACGGCGCGTCCATAGACTCGCTTTCCATCTGTCGCCATGCCCAGTGCGGACGCGACGCCACCAAGGATGGAAAGAATGATCGACAAGCTGGATGCGGCGCTTCGCTTCAACCGCGAGGCACTCAATCTCCGGGCGGAGCGCCAGGAAGTGCTGGCGGCCAACATCGCCCACTCGGACACGCCTAACTACAAGGCCCGCGATTTCGATTTCAGCAGCCGTCTGTCGCAGGCCGTGGAGCAAGGGCGTCAGTCGCAATCGTTCGCGCTGGCCACGACATCGTCGCGCCATTTCGCGGGCGAAGCGAAGTCGATGCCCGACCAGGACTTGCTCTATCGCGTGCCCATGCAATCGAGCATCGACGGCAACACGGTCGACATGGACCTCGAGCGCATCAACTTCGCGGACAACGCGCTGCGCTACGAATCGAACCTCACCGTGATCGGCGCCAAGATCAAGACGCTGCTCTCCGCGGTGCAGCAGTAAGCGAGGGAACACGCGATGCCAATCTCCAGCGGTTCCATGAACATCTTCAGCGTGGCGGGTTCCGCCATGACTGCGCAGTCGCAGCGCATGAACGTCACTGCGAGCAATCTTGCCAATGCGGAAAGCGTGGCGGGCCCCGACGGCGAACCCTACCGTGCCAAGCAGGTCTTCTTCGAAGTCGCGCCCTCGGGTCAGCAGGACATCGGTGGCGTGCAGGTCTCGGGCGTCGTCGAGGACCAGTCGCCCGCAAAGATGGTCTTCGATCCGAAGAACCCGCATGCCAACGGCGAAGGCTATGTGGCGATGCCGAACGTGAACGTCGTCGAAGAAATGACCAACATGATTTCAGCGTCGCGCAGCTACCAGGCGAACGTCGAAGTGCTCAACACAGCCAAGACGCTGATGGTCAAGACGCTGACCATCGGCCAATAAAACCACTCACGGAAAGCAAGGAAAGCATCCATGGCTATCGCAGACACGTCTTCCATCAGCGGGCTGAACGCAGCCAGTGCCGCAGCGAGCACCGCCAGTGTCTCGAACAACGACACCGAGCAGCGCTTTCTCAAGCTGCTGGTCACGCAGCTCAACAACCAGGACCCGCTCAATCCGATGGAGAACGCGGAGCTCACCTCGCAGCTCGCACAGATGAGCACCGTGAGCGGCATCGAGAAGCTCAACAGCACGCTCTCGGGGCTGGTGAACCAGACGGGCTCTAACCAGGTGCTGCAGGCTGCGTCTCTCATCGGCTATCACGTGCTGTCGCCGGGCGACTCGCTGACCACCACCGCGCCGGAAGACGGCAAGGACCCGGCTGTGCAGGCCTTTGCAGTGCAGTTACCAGGCACTGCTGCCGACGTGCAGATCAAGATCGTCGATGCGAGCGGAAAGACCGTGCGCACCATCGAAGCCGGCTCCATGACCGAGGGCGTCAATGCCGTGACATGGGACGGCAAGGACGACCAGGGCAACGCCGTGGCGGCCGGCAGCTACAAGTTCACGGTGGCCGCAACCAATGGCGGCACGGCTGTGGACGCCACTGCGCTCACCTTCGCGCAGGTGGCCGCCGTCAAGCAGAGCGCGAGCGGCCCGACGCTCGAGCTCGCATCGGGCCAGACCATCAATCTCTCCGACGTGCGCATGTTCCTCTGACGCAAGGCAGGCACGCCTTCCGTCTCCCGTCTTCCGTTTTCCTTCTGCATCAAACAAGGATTCATCATGAGTTTCTCCCAAGGCATCAGCGGCCTGAGCGTTTCCGCCGCCAACCTCGACGTCATCGGCAACAACATCGCGAACTCGGGCACGGTGGGCTTCAAGTCCGCTGCCGCCACTTTCCAGGACGTCTATGCCGGTTCGCGCGTCGGCCTCGGCGCGTCGGTGGCTGGTGTGGTGCAGAACTTCACGCAAGGCGTGACGCAGACCAGCAGCCGTCCGCTGGATGTCGCGATCCTCAACGGCGATGGCTTCTTTCGCATGTCCAGCGCCAGCGGCGAGGTCATGTATTCGCGCAACGGCCAGTTCACCAAGGACAAGGACGGCTTCATCGTCAACGCATCCGGCCTGCGCCTGACGGGCTTCGGCGTCAACGCCAGCGGCGGCATCAACGGCGGCACGCCGTCGGCCATCCAGATCCCGACCGCCGCCATGACGCCGAACGCCACCACGGGCGTGGACGCCGAGTTCAATCTCGATTCGCGCAGCACTGCCCCGACGAAGACGCCTTTCGACGCCAATGATTCGGCGACCTTCAACTATTCCAATGCGATCGGTCCGGTGTACGACTCGCTGGGCAATCCGCACGACCTCGCGGTCTACTTCGTGAAGACGGGCGCCGGCACGTGGGACACCTACGGGACCCTCGACGGCGCTGCGCTCAACGGCGGCACCAAGCTCGCCGGCGGTTCGCTGACCTTCGACACCAACGGCAATCTCACGGCACCCGCGGGCGGCAAGATCACGCTGCCGACCGCGAACTTCCCGAACGGCTCGGCGGCGCTGAACATGACGGTCGACCTCACCGGCACGACGCAGTTCGGCTCCACCAACGCGATGAGCAAGCTCAACCAGGACGGCTACACCTCCGGCGAGCTGACGTCGTTCTCGATCAATTCCGACGGCACGATCACCGGCAAGTTCTCCAACGAGCAGAGCAAGTTGCTGGGCCAGGTGGTGCTCTCGTCTTTTGCCAATCCCAACGGCCTGGAGCCCAAGGGCCAGAACATGTATGCCGAGACGCAGGCTTCGGGCCAGGCGCTGACCGGCACGCCGGGCGAGGGCACCAAGCTCGGTTCGCTCGAATCCGGCGCACTGGAGTCATCCAACGTCGACCTGACTTCGGAGCTGGTCAACCTCATCGTGGCGCAGCGCAACTACCAGGCCAACGCCCAGACCGTGAAGACGCAGGATCAGGTCATGCAGACCTTGATCAACATGCGCTGAAGCAGGAGCAGCCGTGGATCGAATGTTGTACGTCGCCATGAGCGGCGCCAAGCAGGCCATGGAACAGCAGGCCTCGGTCGCCAACAACATGGCGAACGTCTCGACACCCGGGTTTCGCGCGCAGGTGAATGCCTTCCGTGCGGTGCCGGTCGTTGGGGAGGAAGCGCAGACGCGTGCATTCGTGGCGGCGACCACGGCGGGCGCCGACTTCTCGCACGGCCCGATCACCGAGACCGGGCGCGAGCTCGATGTCGCGGTCAAGGGCGACGGCTGGCTCGTGGTCCAGACGCCGGATGGCGGCGAGGCCTATACGCGCGTCGGCAACCTGCAGGTGGGTCCGGACGGCCAAGTGATGACGATGGGTTCGCGTCCGGTCGTCGGCGACGGCGGTGCGCTCGTGATTCCGCCCGGTTCCACTGTCACGATTGCCGCGGACGGCGCCATCGCCGCGCGCGGCCCTGGCGATCCGATCACCGGCGTGTCCGAAGTCGGCCGCCTGAAGCTCGTCAACCCGCAGACGGCCGATCTGGTGCGCGGTGACGACGGCCTCTTTCGGATGCGCCCCGGGCTGCCGCCCGCCGATGCCGATCCCGCCGTCACGGTCACCGCGGGTGCGGTGGAAGGCAGCAACGTCAACCCGGTCGAAGCCATGGTCGCAATGATCGCCAACGGACGCAGCTTCGAGATGCAGATGAAGTCGATCCAGTCCGCCGACACCAACGCGCAGTCAGCCAACAAGCTGCTTGCCTACAACTGAGAAATCCAATGATCCGTTCCCTTTACGTCGCCAAGACCGGCCTTGAAGCCCAGCAGACGCAACTCGACGTGGTGTCGAACAACCTTGCCAACGTGGCGACCACCGGCTTCAAGAAGAGCCGCGCGGTGTTCGAGGACCTGCTCTACCAGAACCTGCGTCAGGTGGGCGGCCAGACCTCCGATCAGACGCGCCTGCCTTCGGGCCTGCAAGTCGGCACCGGCGTGCGCGTGGTCGCGACAGAGCGCATGCACTCGCAAGGCAACCTGACGAAGACGGACAACCCGAAGGACGTCGGCATCAATGGCGCCGGCTTCTTCCAGGTGCTGATGCCGGACGGCACGACCTCGTACACGCGCGATGGCTCTTTCCAGACGGACAAGGACGGCCAGCTCGTGACGGCGAGCGGCTTCACCATCCAGCCGGTCATCACGATTCCGCAGAACGCCACGAGCATGACGATCGGGCGCGACGGCATCGTCTCGGTCACGCAGGCAGGCAGCACGGCGACCGTGCAGGTCGGCCAGCTCCAGCTCGCCACCTTCCTGAATCCGGCCGGGCTGCAGAGCACGGGCGAGAACCTCTATACCGAATCCGATTCGTCCGGCGCGCCCAACCTGGTGAACCCCGGCGTCGATGGCGCGGGCATCCTGAGCCAGGGCTACACCGAAGCGTCGAACGTCAACGTGGTGGAAGAACTGGTGAACATGATCGCGACGCAGCGCGGGTACGAGATCAACAGCAAGGCGATCCAGACGTCGGATCAGATGCTGCAACGGCTGGCGCAGCTATGACTACCCCCAGGCTTCGCGCACTTCGTGTCGCTTCGCCTACCCCCTGGAAGGGGGCGACACCGGCGGCCCGGCGGAGCCGGTTCCGCGGTGTCTCTGGTATGGGCGCGGGGGTTCTTTGGGGCGTCGTTGTGTTGTCGGCCGGGTGTGCGCAGTTGCCTCGGGAGCCGTTGGTGCATCAGCCTATGACGGCGCGGGCGGACACGATGGGGTCGATGCAGCGGCGGCCGTCTACGGGGGCGATCTTCAATGAGAGCGTGGGGGTGGCGCTGTTCGAGGACCGCAGGCCACGGTATGTCGGGGACATCCTGACGATTGTGATCAGCGAGAAGGTGAATGCGAGCAAGAACTCGGGGGCCAACGCGAGCCGCGATGGCAGCGTGGGTGCGGCCTTTGCGACGATTCCGAAGTTCATGATCGGATTGCTTGACGGGCAGGACGCGAAGATGTCCGGCTCGAACGCGCTGACCGCGAAGGGCGGCGCCAATGCCGCGAACACTTTCAACGGCGTGATCACCGTGACGGTGACCGACGTGCTGCCCAACGGCAACCTGCTGGTGAGTGGGGAAAAGCAGATGGGCATCAACCAGGGGACCGAATTCATCCGGTTCTCGGGTGTGGTGAATCCGCGCACGGTGACCGGCCAAAACACCGTGCTGTCGACCCAGGTGGCCGACGCGCGCATCGAATACACGGCCAAGGGCTACATCGACGAGGCCCAGCACATGGGCTGGATGCAGCGCATCTTCCTGAATGTGTCGCCATTCTGATCATGATCACCAAACGCTTCATCCTCTCCGCCGCGCTGGGCGCCCTTTGCGCCCTGTGCCTCAACCCCTACGTGCATGCCGAGCGACTGAAGGAGCTCGCGACCATCCAGGGCGTCCGCGACAACCCGCTGATCGGCTACGGCCTGATGGTGGGCCTCGACGGTACGGGCGACCAGACGATGCAGACGCCGTTCACGACGCAGAGCCTGAACAACATGCTTCAGCAGCTCGGCATCACCATCCCGCAAGGCGTGAACATGCAGCTCAAGAACGTGGCGGCGGTGATGGTGACTGCTACGCTGCCTTCGTTCGCGCGGCCAGGGCAGAGCATCGACGTGACCGTATCGTCCATGGGCAATGCCAAGAGCCTGCGCGGCGGCACCTTGCTGATGACACCACTCAAGGGTGTGGACGGTTCGGTGTATGCCATCGCGCAAGGGAACATGGTCGTCGGTGGCGCGGGTGCGTCGGCCAACGGCAGCAAGGTGCAGATCAACCAGTTGAGCTCCGGACGCATTCCGTCGGGAGCGACCGTCGAGCGCACGGTGGAGTCTTCCATCGGCGGCGATGGCATGCTGACCATCGAACTCACGCGTTCGGATTTCAGCACGGCACAGAAGGCTGTCGAGGCGATCAACCGGCAGTTCGGTTCAGGCGTTGCGGACGCTGTCGACGCGCGCGTGATTCGCGTCCGTGCCCCGGAGGCGCCCCAGGAGCGGGTCAGCTTCCTCGCGCGCCTCGAAGGCGTCGAACTCACGCCCGCGCAGGCGGTGGCACGCGTCGTCGTCAATGCGCGCACGGGCTCGGTGGTCATGAACCAGGCCGTCCGCGTCAACGACTGTGCAGTCGCGCACGGCAATCTGTCGGTGGTCATCAACACCGAGCCGGTGGTGAGCCAGCCCGGACCTTTCTCCAACGGCAACACGGTTGCCGCGCAGGTTTCGCAAATCTCGGTGAACCAATCCGGCGGTGCGCTGCAGATGGTGCGCAGCGGTGCTTCCCTCTCGGATGTGATCAAGGGTCTCAATGCCCTGGGCGCAAATCCGCAGGACCTGGTCTCGATCCTGCAAGCGATGAAATCGGCCGGTGCCTTGCGCGCCGAGCTTGAAATCATCTGAGGGCGGACATGGCGATCCCCGCAGCCACTTCGTGGACCGGCAGCGACGCCGGCAGCCGTGCCGGCGCACTCGACCAGCGTTTCGCGCTCGATGTGCAGGGCGTCGATGCCCTGCGCCGCACCGTCCGCAACTCGCCGGAAGAGGGTCTCAAGCAGGTCTCTCGCCAGTTCGAGGCCATGTTCATGAACATGGTGCTCAAGAGCATGCGCGAGGCGACGCCATCCAGCGGCCTGCTCGACGGTGGCCAGAACGAGAAGATCTACACGTCGATGCTCGACCAGCAGCTTTCACAGAACCTGTCGGGACGCGGCGTGGGCCTGGCTGAGGCCATGCTGGCGCAGCTCCAGCGCAGCGTCGCGTCAGGTTCGACCAACATGGACGCCGACGTCGCGCCGATGTCCCTGGCACCTCGCGGCGCGATGCCGCTGAAGCCGGACGCCGGCGTGCCGGTGGGATCTTCGCCGTCGCCCGCGGCGCGTGCGGATCTCAGTGCCTACCAGGTCAACAACGATCGCTCGGCAAGCAGCTCGGCCGCTACGGCATCGCTGCAGAGCCACATCGACGGATTCGTCAACCGCATGGGCGCCTCTGCACAGGCGGCGAGCAACGCGAGCGGCGTGCCGGCTCCGCTGATCCTGGCGCAGGCCGCGCTCGAATCCGGCTGGGGCAAGCGTGAGATCCGTGCCGACGATGGCACTCAGAGCTTCAATCTCTTCGGCATCAAGGCCGACCGCAGCTGGAAGGGCCCCGTGGTCGAGACGACCACGACCGAATACGTGGATGGCGAGCCGCAACGCGTGCGCGCGAAGTTCAGGGCCTATGGCTCCTATGACGAGGCATTTACCGATTACGCGCGCTTCATGACGCGCAATCCGCGCTACGCCAACGTGCTGGCCACCGACGACCCGGCCGAAGCCGCACACGGCTTGCAGCGCGCGGGCTACGCGACGGATCCGCAATACGGCCAGAAGCTGGTTCGCATCATGCAGAAGTTCGGTTGAAAGGAATCCAAATGGCAGAGATCACGAGCATTCAACAACACGCGAGCAGCGCCGCTGCGGCGGCGGCACTCGCGAGCGCGGGTCGCCTGGAGGTGGTCACCTTCACGCTGGGCGACGAGGAATACGGCATCGACATCCAGAAGGTGCAGGAGCTGCGAGGCTACGACGCGGTCACGCGCATTGCCAACGCTCCGGAGTACATCAAGGGCGTGGTGAACCTGCGCGGGATCATCGTTCCGATCATCGACATGCGCATCAAGTTTGCGCTGGGCACGCCGAGCTATGACCAGTTCACGGTGGTGATCGTGCTGAACATCGGAGGCCGCGTGGTGGGGATGGTGGTGGACAGCGTCTCCGACGTGATCACGCTGGCGGCCGAGCAGATCAAGCCGGCACCCGCGATGGGCTCGGTGCTGGACACGGACTACCTGATCGGCCTGGGCACGCTGGACGAGCGGATGCTGATCCTGGTGGACATCGACCGCCTGATGTCCAGCGAAGACATGGGACTGATCGAGAAGATGGCCGCCTGAGGCCCTGAAACCCTGAAATCCATAACGAAACCATGGGAGACCGGAATGAAGGATTGGAAGATCGGGACGCGCCTCGGAAGCGGATTCGCGCTGGTGCTGGCATTGGCTGCCGCGATCGCCGTCGTCGGTGTGATGCGATTGCAGAGCCTTGGCGACGCGACGCACGAGATGGCGCGGAAGTCGCTCGAGAAAGAACGTCTGGCGGCCAATTGGCTCCTGCTCACGAGCACGAACAGCGTGCGCACCTTCTCGCTGCTCAAGAGCAACGATGCCGAAGTGCAGGATTACCTGCAGAAGAACATCACCAAGACCAGTGCGGCGATCTCGGAGGCGCAGAAGCGGCTCGAGAGTGTTCTTGCATCGCCTGAAGAGCTTGCGCTGAGCGCAGACATCAAGAAGAACCGGGGCGAATACGTCGAGCTTCGCAACACGATTCTCAAGCTCAAGTCCGAAGGCAAGCGCGAGGAAGCCGACCGGCTCAGCGGCGACAAGCTGCTGGCTGCACTCGACAGCTATGACGGAAGCATCCGCGCGATGCTCACCTATCAGAAGGAGCAGATCGACAAATCCGCAGATGCGATCGACGGGCTTGACCGTTCGGGCCGGACCCAGTTGGTCGTGCTTGCACTGATCGCGCTGGCCGTGGGTGCCGTGTTGGCGTGGCTGTTGACGCGCAGCATCGTCGAGCCGATCGGCGAGGCGCTGCTGATTGCAGAGACCGTTGCCGCGGGCGATCTCAGCAAGGACTTCGATTCCGATCGCGGCGGCGACTTCGGACGTCTGTTGCGCGGAATGGGTGAAATGGAAGACAAGCTCACCGACGTGGTGGGCCGCATTCGCGCATCGACGGATTCGATCCTCGTGGCTTCGCAGGAGATCGCGGCGGGCAATCACGATCTCTCATCGCGCACTGAAGAGCAGGCGAGTTCGCTGGAAGAGACGGCGGCTTCGATGGAAGAGCTGACCTCCACGGTGAAGCAGAACGCGGACAACGCGCGGCAGGCGAACCAACTCGCAGTGTCGGCCTCGGCAGTCGCGGTCAAGGGCGGCAGCGTGGTCAG